>JBBRQD010000122.1:0-15953 GCA_038227045.1 Planctomycetota bacterium | reverse complement strand
CCTTGAGTCAGCGCCTCGTCGAGCAAAGTATGGAGCGCCTGTTCATCCTGGATCGGCCCGTCCGGTGGCATCGCCGCCGCCGAAGCTTCATTAAAAATACCCCGCGGCTCATCGCCATAACTTCCCGGCAACGGCGGTGTGTTCCCAACAGGTTTCCGATCCTGTTCAGGCTCGAAAGCCTCAGGATTAAGATCATGATGCTGCATTGCAACCCCTTACTGGCGGACCATGCCGCCAAAAATAGAGGGGGATTTACTCTGTGTATTTATGCAGCATTTAGGTGGCTAATTTCGGGAAGGGGGACACCAATTCAGCACACACTTCAGCCGACGCGCCGGTAATCATTGCGCGTTTGCCGAGGTGCTCGTCAACCCGGCGGCTTTTCCTGGCCGAGCGCTGCCCCTGGCCGGGACCGGTCGGCGTGCGTTCCAGAATCGCATCGATCAACGCGCGCCGCACAGTCTTCTCTTTCACGGCGTTAGCAGGAATATCGAGCTGCAGCAAGCTCATGCTGCACTTGATATCCACGCCCACGGGACCGGGATAAATATGAGTCGGCGAAACCAACACGCAGCCTACGGGCGCCCCATAGCCGACATGAGCATCAGGATTGAGAATTAAATCCGTCACGCCCGGCCCGCTGCGGGAGTTCAGCGCCTGCTGCAAACACCCGGCATCAAAACCATCGCGAATCGTCTTCGTCCCAATCACGGTGATGGGCTTGCCTTTGTTACCGGGCGCGGGAAGATACGCGGTGGCTTCGCCGGTTTCGACCATAGGGGGGATTTGGGTGGGGTTGGGGGGGATCATGATGTGAGTTCCAGTTTTTCTTTATTCCTGCTCAAACGCTCTTTGACGATTGTATTTTTATTTCGAGCACGATCAATGCGACAAGTCCAACGGTACGAAATCCTTGACATGGTTTAAAAATCTCACGGCGACAAGTATTTGGCGAAACGTTCCGTGCTCTACCACTGAGCTACACAGACTAAAAATTCAGGGTCTATGGCGGGATTCGAACCCGCGTCCTCGACATTAAAAATGTAGTTCCACCGGGCATTCGCCATGAAATCCTTTTCTCTCAATTAATGTAACAGCGACAAAGTTTAATGAAACATTGTTATCATGCTCTACCCACTGAGCTACACAGATGGTAACCTTGCGGTTCGACGTCCGTGGCGGGATTCGAACCCGCGACCATGTAGTTCCACCGGCATTCGCTGCATTTACTCATGTACAACCGGGCGACGAGTGTTTGCGAGAGGTGCCCTTGGTTTCCCAAGCGGGGGGTCGAACCCCAGGCGTCACCATGTACTCCCACAGGCATTCGCCCGCTTGTACGCTGCTCTCCATTGTACCGCGACAAGGTAAATATTTGAGACGTTTCATTTGGTAGAATGTAGTCCCAAGTGGCATTCGCGGCACGTTTCTTCTTTAAATGTCCCTCTCCCCGAAGGGAGAGGTTCACAACAAACCTGAAACCGGCGTTAAAGAACAACCTTTTCAATCACGCCGATCCAGTGATCCTTGTTCAAGCGGCCCGATGCGAACTCCGCCAGGATTTCGAACACCTGGTCCGAGAAGCCGCCGATGTTTAGCACGTCCGCGCGCTCCGCCGCCTGAGTCGTTCCGTACGGCTGGATGTCGATGCAGACCAGCTTCGCGTTCGGGTTGCGCGACTTGAACGCGGCCCACTGCGCCATCATTCGCGTCGCCTGGCCGGGGCCTGCCGCGTCCACCCACGACTGGTTGTCCGAGACGTAGATCACCAGATCGCCCTTCGCCTTGCGGGCGTTGAGCAATTCCAGTGGCGCACTGCAGTTCGTCGCGCCACCACCGATCGACGCAAGAACCTTCGCATTGGTCATCACGCTGTCGCGGGCATTCAGCGATACGCTGACGACCTTGCCCTCGAATGGAATCACTTCCGCCTTCGGGTTCTTGCGCAGCACGGCTGCAGCCATCAGTGCCGCCACGTCGATGCAGCGCACCTTCGACGTTGCGCCCTTGCGCACACCCGTCACGGACGAGGACATCGAACCCGAAACGTCGGGGCACACGTACACATGGCCGTCCAGCGCGGGAACGTTCTTCAGCGCGTGCTCCATTGCGTCCTGCAATGCGTCGCGAACATTCGCCGGCACATTCGTATCCGCCATCGTATACGCGACCAACAACTGATACGGCAGTGCGCGCGCTTTCACGATCGCATCGCCATCAGCCAGCCGGCGCACGACGAGGGCCGTCATCTTCGCCGAGTTGAACACGCCATGCCGCTGGAACGTGTTCAGGTTCATGCGCGTCATCTGCCACGGCGCGTTCAGGGCAATCTGCGCCCACGCGTTCTCACTCAGCTCCAGCGCCGTCAACATTTCGAAAGGCACTGCCGGAACATCCGCGGTCTCGCCGCGCTTGAAGGCTTCAAAACGCTGCACCAGCTCCGGCAGCATTGCCGCGTCATACGACTTGCCGATCAGATAGCCGAACAACGCCGCGCGTGCGGGCGTGCCGGGCTTCGGGTGGACCATCTTGATCACGTCCGCCAGCGACGGATCGTTGCCCACCGATGCCTTGAAGATCGCCTCGTCCGAACGCGCGTCGAACCACTTCTGAACGAGACGCTTGGGCAGAGTACCCAGCGACTTGCGGCCGGTCACGCCCGAGCGCACGATCTGAATAAAGTTGCGCAGCATCTTGCCGTTGTCGATCACGCGCCCGAAAACTTCGCACAGCAACCCTGCGTTGCGCTTCGCCAGCACCGCGCACAGCAGCGCCGGCAGATCCTTCATATATGCCCGTTCGCGGCAGAATAGCGCCGTGCGCGCGATGAACTCGGGTTCGATCGTTTCGCACAATTCGAGCACGGCCTTCAACTGCTCGTCGGCGCCGGCGTAGAACGTCGCATTCATGCTGCCGGTCGCCGCGTACTGCGCCAGCGCATGTTTGGGGGCATACGCATATGCGCGCGCATGTTCCTTGTTCACCGCGTTCGTCCGCGGAAGAAGCGCACCCACTACCGATTGAAACAAAGTCTTGTTCGCCATCGCAGCATTCCTTTCGGACAAGTTGAACTAACAGGACATGGATCAAGAAGTGCACGGGGCGTGCCAAGGGCGAATAAATTGGATTTATTCACATCGCCTGTGATTTTCATAGGTAAAATGAAACCGAGGTTTTCGACTTGCACAGCACTGGGCGAGCGGCATGCTTATCCATAAAGATAAACATAAGAATATAATCTATGAAATCAAAACGTACGGTGGTCATCGGCCTTCTGGGTCCGACTCTCGACAACGGCCACGGCCCGAAGCGCTGGGAACACTGGCGGCCCACGGTGGCTCTGTGCCAGAACGAAGAACTACTCGTCCACCGCTTTGAGCTGCTGCATCAAAGAAAGTATGAAAGCCTCGCGAAAACGATCCTGTCGGACATTCGTTCGGTCTCGCCGGAAAGCGCGGTGCACAGCCGGCATATTGAGTTCGACGACCCCTGGGACTTCGAACAGGTCTACGGCGCGCTCCACGATTTCGCGCGTTCCTATCCCTTCGACACTGAAAACGAAGAGTATCTGGTTAACATCACCACCGGCACACATGTCGCCCAGATTTGTCTCTTTCTTCTCGCGGAGACGCACTATCTCCCTGCGCGGCTGATTCAGTGCGAGCCGCCACCGCGACAACACAGTGGAGCGCCAGGCGGTTTCCGCATCATTGATTTGGACCTGTCCAAATACGACCGGCTGGCCTCGCGCTTTCAGACCGAGCAGCGCGAAGGCACGTCATTTCTGAAATCAGGCATCGAGACGCGCAACGCCGCCTTCAACGCGCTTATTGACCGCATCGAACAGGTGGTCGTCGCCAGCCGCGCGCCGCTGCTGCTCAACGGCCCGACCGGCGCTGGAAAATCACGGTTGGCCCGGCGCATTCATGAGCTCAAAAAGTCACGCAACCTCGTGAAAGGCAATTTTATCGAGGTCAACTGCGCCACACTGCGCGGCGACGGCGCTATGTCGGCGCTTTTCGGACATGTTAAAGGCGCGTTCACGGGCGCCAGTTCAGACCGTCCCGGCCTGCTGCGCAAAGCGGATCAGGGTATGTTGTTCCTTGATGAAATCGGCGAATTGGGGGCCGACGAGCAAGCGATGCTGCTGAGCGCGATCGAGGAAAAGGTCTTCATGCCATACGGTTCCGACCGCGAAGTACGCAGCGATTTCCAGCTCATCGCCGGCACCAATCAGGATCTCTCGGCCGCAGTTCAGCAGGGTCACTTCCGTGAGGACCTTTTGGCGCGCATCAATCTCTGGACATTCTGCCTCCCTGGCTTGAGCGAGCGCCCCGAAGATATCGAGCCAAACCTGGACTACGAACTGAAGCAATTCGCGCGAATTTCAGGCACGCAAATCACCTTGAATAAGGAAGCCCGCACCGAATTTCTCAAGTTCGCGGTTTCCAAAACGGCCGAGTGGCGCGGCAACTTCCGCGATCTGAATGCCGCCGTATCTCGCATGGCCACTCTGGCCGTCGGCGGCCGCATCACACTTGAACTGGTCGATGAGGAAATCGAACGGCTCAAAAACGCTTGGCACTGTACCGAAACGCACGTGGCAACAAACCTTGATGTTCTGCTGGGATCGAAGCAAGTTCAGAACTTCGACTTGTTCGACCGACTCCAATTGCAGCAGGTTATGAATGTTTGCCGTGAAACTCAATCCCTATCCGAAGCCGGCCGCATGCTGTTCGATCGCACGCGTTTAAACAAAGCCACGAGCAATGACGCCGATCGGCTGCGTAAATATCTGGCGCGCTTTGGGCTCATTTGGCAGCAACTAAAACTATCGTGGAAAAAATAATAAAATCGAGTTTGCTGTGGCATGCAATGTCAGCTGGTACTGTATTGGGGATTTTGAGTTTTCAGTACCCGGCCCTGTAACCGGCGGTTGAAAACTGGAGCGGTGGGCGGAGGGCCGAGCGGCGGTCCAGTTTTCAACCGCCGTTTGAAACGATTCACGAACGCAGATGGACGAGTAATGCGTTGCACCAGTTTCGGCATCTGGCTCGACAACGGTTGGAAGGATGCGCGAATTACCCGAAATGTTTTTATTGGCAACGCAATGGCGAGCGTTTTCCTTGAGCTTGGGGACGGCCCCTGCACGATCGACAACAATATCATCGCCTATATGTGCACTATAGGTGTCGCGCGCACCTCATCGCAAATCATGCTGGTTCTTTGGACAAAATGCGGGTTAGAGCGGTTAGAACCACTTCGCGTTCATGATGCCAGTCCTTTGTAGTAATTCGCACTATTTGCCAACCAAATCCGTTTAATACCGCGGGACGCAAGATGTACTGTTCAAGGATCGAGGATAAGTGCCTCGGCCCGCTTTTGTCGATCAGAATTCCGAGCGCGTAACACGGTTCGCCTTTTCTCCGCACCGCCACGTCGCAGCGGAAATCGGATTGACCAACGGCAAGGTCGGCTTCATACCCACGGGAGCGCAAAGCCGCGGCGATGGTGTTTGACAGACCATCGCACTCAGATACTTTTCCAGTTACACTCCTTTCCGACGAGAACGTTCCGAGCACGCGGCGCGCCACATCGTACTGCCCGGCCGACAGCGCTTCCGCATACGCAAGATAGCGCTTGAGACAATTCGCACCTTCGTTGTAATCGTTGGTGATGGCGGTGCTGTGGATCGACGCGACCAGCGCCATGTGCTTACGGGCACGGGAGAAAACCACGTTCAGGCGCTTCTCGCCGCCGTTCTTGTTTATGGGGCCGAAGTTCATCAGCATCTTTTTGTTCGCGTCATATCCGTAGCACACGCTCATGATGATGATGTCGCGTTCATCGCCCTGCACGTTTTCAAGATTCTTGACAAACAGCCCGCAAAATTGTTCGTCCTCCTCTCGGGCAAACTCCGCCTGTAGCACTTCGTCGAACGCACTGTCGTCGGCTGCCAGCGCATTCAACGCAGATTCAATCTCGCTCTGCTGCGCCTCCGAGAACGCGACGATGCCAATGCTCTCACCGGTTTTCGAATTGAGAATTCCGCGAACGAGCCGCGCAATGTACGCGGCCTCGGTTGGGTTCTGGCGATCGGCGTAAATGCCGTTGGGCATGTAGTGGAAGCTGACCGGGCGATCGAGTACGTGAGCGAAATGATTGTCGCCCGCTTCGGGATTCACGGCCTCGATCGGCTGCTTCGCTACGTCCCCATCGACGTCCGGTACTGTAAGCAATTTGCGGCTGTAAAACGCCGCATTGGAAAAACTGATCAGCGATTCGGAGCGGCTTCGATAGTGCCAGCACAACATTGTTGAAGGCAGATTGGCGGCCGATTGCGTCAGGAAACTGTCGGCATTCAATTCGAATCCAATGCCATCTAAATCGACGTCCGGCACAACGGAATCTTCTTCGTCCTCCCTCGAGCCGGATCCAAAAAAGTCTGTCGGCGGGAGCTGCATCTCGTCGCCAACAACGATGATTTGCGCGGCGCGGTACAGTGCAGGAATCGCTTCTTCGAGCGGAATCTGGCTGGCTTCGTCAAAGATCACCACGTCAAAGCGCGCGCCGGCGAGGGGCAGCGTATCCGAAACGCTCAACGGACTCATGAGCCAGATCGGCTTCAGGTCTGCGACAACCGCACCGGTTTCATCATCCGACAAATCGCGAATCGAGCGGAAACGCATGACCTTGCCGAACTCGTGCTCCAGTTCGCGGCGCCCCTTTGTATAGATCTTCTTGAACTCCTTCTGATCGGCGTTCAATTGCGCCGCGGGAATATTAGACAAATTCGCACGCTCAATAAATCCCGCATGTGCTTTTGCCAGGATCACTTTCGAATTCAACACCATCCATTCCGCATAATTTTGCTTGGTGCGCTCGGCGCTTTGGGCCAGCATGCGCCCGTTCAGGCGCAGCAACGATCGATCGCGCCGATACGCGCGCAGCAGTGCCGCTGATAAAATTCCAGCCTCCAATTGCTTCGGGGACCATTCTCGTCCGACCAGCGCCGCATATAAAGGTGGCGGAGCGGAAAGGAGATCCGTCAGTACCGACAGAATTTCCGGCAAGATGGGCAGAGCATCCCGGATGCCGCTCAAGTCTGCGTTGATTTGCGCCAGATCGCATTTCGAATAATTCGCAAGAACCGGCGCGAGTAGTAGTTCAATCTCTTTCACCAGCGGTCCGGCGCCGATTAGCTTAATTATTACATCTGCGCCCGCTTCTCCGGAAAGTAGCCGCTGCCGGAGTGCGCGTTGCCCCGCCCGCATCGCGGACCCGCCGGCGTGAAGCGCCTCGATGTTGGCGAGCAGCGTCTCGACGTCGTCCGTTTTGTAAACGTCGCGCTCGCGCAAATGTTCACTGTCGAGCGCCTCGCTCGCGGCGTACTCGGCCGCGAGATCCTTCAGCACACTCACCCAAGTCGGAGCGGCGACATGAGCGGCGAAATCATAACGCGCGTGCAGGATGCCGCGCAATTTCCAGAATCCTGGGGACAGGAAACGAAGGAAGGATCCTTCGTATTTGCGGGCCGCGTCCGTCACGGCTCGCAGATCGCTCGCGGGAATTTTGTCGCGCCAATGCTCCGTCTTTTTCAGCGCCGCTGATTTGCGTTCGATCAATGTGCGCCGTTGGTTAAATGCATCCTTTAATTTGCCGACGCCGGGGTCCTGAGCGTTCAGCAGTTGAATCTGGCCGCAGTCGATCAGCGGCTTCACGCGCGCGGCATATCGGACCAGCGCCGCGACTTCTTCCAAATTTTTGAGTGCATCTGCCGGAGCGGTCGATTCTATCAAGACACGCTTCAATTCATTCAACGGCTCAGCAACCGAATCCATTGCCGAAGTGATGGTTTCGATCGGACGTTCGGCAAGAATCGCGGCATGTGCCAGATGCCGCAGCGCATTTTTCGCGAACACGGCATCACCACCGGATTCGCCGAGAATCCGCGAAAGCGTATGGACGCTCTGTCCGAATTTAGGCCAGACCGAATAATCGGGCAATTGTTCCGCGTCCGCGTCTGAAACTTGCGGGATACTGTCCGCCAGCTCGATCAGGCGCAGATAAATCGCGCGCAGCGAAAGGCCATCGCGAGTTTCGACATGTTCCATCGCCGCCGCGAATCGCTGTAGCACATCGAGATCGAAATGCAGTTGTTTGGCAAGTTGCTCGCGTGAATCGGCCAGCGACTTCAGCCCATCGGGGGCGCTCAAATAACCTTCGTACGTTGCTTTCAGGTCCTGGATGAACGACTTCTTGTCGGCCTGCGAATCGTGAATCAGACAGCATAGTTTTTCGAGTCCGCGCTGTTTCAGGCGGTGGAACACGACATCGATCGCGGCGCGCTTTTCACACACAAACAACACACGTTTTCCGCGCGCTGAGTAATCCGCGATCAGGTTAGTGATCGTCTGCGATTTTCCGGTTCCGGGCGGCCCTTGGATGATGTAGCTGGAGCCGCTGCGCGCGCGTGTGACCGCCGTCATTTGTGTCGGATCGCTCGCCACAATTTGAAACGACTCCGCGGGGTTCAGCGGCAACAATTCTTCGAACGCCGGCTTTCGGGGATGAAGGGAAAAAACGGAGTCAAACGCCCGATTATTGAAATCTCCCTCAAGCAACGACGTGTAATCCTGTACAAGCGACATCTTGCGGTAATTAAAATTCCCCAGTGTCAGGCTGCACAGATCGAAGTCCCAGACGTATGGATTGGCCGTCGTATCTTCCTGCAATACATACGCGTCGCGTTCGCGAATGACGCCGCCGCCTGCGTCGGCCGGCCCGACCATGTTCGGAAAGCGCGGCTTCGGCCCTTCGCCAGCGATCGACTGCAGCGGCATCGGCGATGGCATCACGCGCTTCAAAAAAAGCTGCATGCCGAGAGGCTGAAAATTCTCGCGCGCGTACGAGTAATCGATGTTGCAATGCGTCCGCGCCCCGAGTCCAGTCAGCCGTGTACGGCGGCGGAACATTTCCGCGCGCAATCTTGCCCGTTCGTGAACCAGCTTGATCTGCGGCTTGTCAATCATACGCAGGGTGATGCCCGGCTCGCTGGCATGGATTTGTTTCTGAAGGACATCGAAGAACGTGTTCAAATCCGTCTGCGCAAGATCGATGATCTCAGGCAACTGCAAGCCATAAACCTGTCGAAACTGATAGCGCAGAATCGGGTTGATCTCCGCCTCGGTGCTCAGCGGCGTCAATGTGAAACTATCGCGGACACCTTTCTTTTTATTGACGCTCACGGGCAGCAGCACAAGTGGCGATGTGATGCGTTCCTCTTTGACATCCTTCAAATTGTGCCAACGCAGGAACGCCACGACGAGCCGCAGTTGGCTGAAGCCGTATTCGGTACGGTCGCGCGCTTCCTGATTTTTGATCTGATCCAGCAAGCCCGGCAAATATGGCGCGTCCTCAAAGCGCAGGTATTTGCCCAACTGCACCGTCTCGCCATTCGACACTATTTTCGCAAAAGTGCCCTGCCAGGTACACAGCGAATCCGCCGATATGTTTTTGTAATCCAACATCAGAGGCACCGAGCCGAGGGTCAGATTCAGCATTTGCATGGTCGGCCGAAAGTAGATCAGCCGATTGCGGCGCGACGTGTCGAAAAGCCGGTCGCGTAGGCGCTGCTGGATCAGCTTGCTGCGCTCGGTGTAGCCTGCCTCCTTGAACCCGCGGATGCGCGAAAACTCCAGGTCGGGCACAAGCGTTTGCATGCGGTAGTTTGTCAGCGTGTCGATCAACGCGGCGAGATCCTGCGCCCGCTGCCGGCGCTGCGGATCGGTCATGCGGACGATCGCCTTTCCGACCACCGGATGCAGTCTGGCATTGAGCGCGAACAGGTTTGCGCGCTGCTCGACGAACTGTTCTAGCTCTTCTTCATCCGCGAGATCCAACCCCGTAGCCGCGCTCGCCAAGATCATGCCGAGTGAAAATATATCCGTGAGCTGGTCGTGGTGTTCGACCTCGTGCTCCCATGAAATGAATCCGGGCAAAAATATCGGGCGCGAAATTTTCTCTCCGCGCTTGCCGATCTGCAGATTGGTCACCTTGATTGCGCCTGCATCATTTTCGCGGATATCGCTGCGGCCGGTGATTTCGAGCGCGCGGCTGTCGACGACATCGATCTCTCGCAACGCGGCCGGGTTGCTGCGCGGCTTCAATGCGGAAGCTTCGGGGAACCAGCCCGCGTCGCTCGTCACCCGGATTTCATTCAGCCCGACAAACGGCGCCACCTGACCGCGTAAATGCACCGCAAGGACCTGCCGGAATAATGGAAGCAGGACGCTCAGAATTTCGTCGGTGCCGGAAGCGCCTTTGCTGAACCGCTTGCACAAATAGTCGTGCAACCGCTGCTCCGGTTGCGCGATTGCCGCATCGTTCGTGCTCATGAATTCTCCGCCTTTGCCAGCATTTCATCGCCCTCCTTGCGAATTCGCGTAAGCGCCTTCTTGGTTATGCGGAGTTCCTTGTTCGCCAGCTCCTCCAGCCGATCCCGCATTCCCAGTTGCTCGGCGATGCTCAAAACGTGCGCCAGGGATACTTCGTCGAGCGATGAATCAACAGCGGCAAAGTCCAGCATAATAGAACAGCAGTAGTGCTTGATACTGTCGTCGCAATGATTCAGGAGCGAACGCAGCGAATTGTCGGTCGGCTTGCCTGCCGGCGGAGCATAATCGTGAAACAGGATGCGCGCGTGAGCCAGCACGGTTTCGGTGCGCATCCACTTGCGGTCGAGCACCACGTCGATCAACTCGCGCGTGATATTTTTCAACTCTCGCTGCCGTGTTAAGTCGAGTTTCTCGATATGCACTGGACCTTCGATCATGCGCTGCAATTCGCGCTCGACATCTGCATCTACTGCGGCCCATTTCGAAAGCGCGCGGACGCGGATAAAGGACTCTGGATGCGTCACGCCCTCGGTGCTCACCTCGTTCTTTGAAAATATCTCGTGCGCCTGCGCGATGTATGACGTTGGGTCCACCACTTTCAATCCCGTGCTCACTTTGACCAGACAGCCCACGACCGCGTTCAAATTGCCGCACACCGCTAGTGAACAGCGGTCCGCATAGATTTCTGAGTATTGCCGGAAACGCATGGCGCTGAACACGTGGCTCGGTTCCGCGCGTACATCGGTTGCAGCGGCATCGAGCACCCGGTCCGCAATCTCGACACGGCCACTCTCCTCCAATCGCAATTTGTAGTGCCCCAGTTCATGACCGATCAGGGCGAGAATTTCGAGCTCGTTAAGATTTTCCAAAACAGGCCCGACGAGCACGATATGCGCTTCATCCGGAAGGCAGCATACAAACGCGTTGACACCGCCGTGTTCTTGTTGAGATTGATAAAATGTCAGTGCGACGTTTAGACCGAGTTTGTTGGCGGCCTGCTCCCCGGCGCGATACAGGCCGCCATGCGATTCCTGACTTAGCCGATACGTCGATTTCAACAGTTCCAGGCGCACCGAATCTCGATACGCACTTTGTTGTTTGGACTCTGCAAACCACGCCCAAATTGCCTTTTCGTTAGACCGAAGATAGTCAATCAATTCACGGTGGTAGAGAATTGGTGCCAGGCATAACGTGGGTTCAGGTATTTCCGCGAGCATAGTAATTTGAACACCTTTGTACCGCATATCCCACTAAAAATGCGAGCGCGAACGGTTCAAGCATTCCGTTCATCATATGCATTTTTGGGTTTGAACGAAATTTCCAATTTATCCTATGACCGAACACTCAGAATGCGAGCGGATGAACAGCCTCATCGTCAAACTGCCCGGCAGTGAGCCAGTCATAATCGCAGCCCTTTCGAATTAGCGCTATCGCTTTCTTGAGTGCCGGGAAGCCAGCGATGGAAAGATCGTTGCCGAGCGTGCGAACAATTCCGTCCGTGAGATCAATAGATGACTGGAAAGATTCCGCCTTATCATGCCAATCGTGGTTGCCGCGTACGGAAAAAATGGGCTGCGGACGCGCCTCCCGCCATTCGTGCACAGTTTCTCTAAATTCGACATCCTCCGCCTTCAAGCCACCACGATCCGGTTTGATGATATGACCACACGGCACCCAGCGCTTATCTAGACCGTTCTCAGACACTGAAATGTTCGCGCGCAGGGGTGGATGTTTTTGTGGCTTTTTCATGGAAGATTCTCGCCTGTTGCATTCGGTCGGTTAATCGCGCAATTTCTTTTCTATCAATTTACCGTCCGGACCTACCCTGGTTTCGAAAATCGGGCCGGACGGGATGAATGCAAACCTAATTCCACTGAGCGTTACTCCAGCCGTCGGGCCGACATTCGCTTCGCAACCCGCAATTGTTAATGTGTTCGGGCGTTCACGGATTTTTTTAATCGCCTTCCTCACTTCAACTTTCTCTTGTGTGGACAAGTCCTTCATTAACGCTGCGCGCTTCAACTTAAGTACTTTATATTCCGCATTGAAAAATGCCAAATTCGCCGGGTGCGTTTTGAACTTCTCCTTTGTCTCATCTAGCCCGGCAAGTTGACGCTCGATGGAAAGTACCTCTCTGATTTTCTCATTCATGGAAAAGCCCTTTCTTTCAAATGACGATAAAGGTTAAACACCGTTTCACATTGCGAACTGTTTGCTAGACACCTAAACCGAGATTGAGACCTTCTTCTACCATCTTGGTCGCCAAGTACCTTGCGTATCTGTACTCTACGGCGAACGTACAAGTCCCTCGCCATTGCCACGGGTCCGTATTTACGTTTTCCGCAACCCAATCGCGTGCTCTCACGGTCAGAAGGTCGAACAGGGCGACGCTTCCGCAATTACTCATTTCAACGTCTAAATCATCCATTATAGTTTTCCTCGAAAATTTACTTTGTTCCGCTAATCCATCTGCTCACACTGCTGAACCCTGAAAACACTTTCATTGCGCACGTGATTATGATTGAAATACTGCGCCGCATACGCCCTCACCATGCGTTCGATGGCGGTGTTGTCCGCACAGTCAAGACCGTTGTCAGACATCATGCGCACGCGGTCAGTGAGTTTTCCGTTGCCATTGAAGACCTCCAACACGAATCCCTCAGATGTTCTGGGGTGAAACTCGTGCGCTGAATCAATCTGCTCGGAGTCGTAGTTCCAGATTACGTAAACATCTCTGGCGTTCTTGACGCGGCGCTCTGCTGCGTACCTCGCGTCCTCCAACTTTCTCAAAAATTCACCAATTCGATCCCTGCACTGAAGTGTCGCGCGACGGAGGATCGGAGCGAATTTCTTCTCCGCTTGCTTGAACGTCATGATGATCACTTCCTCACAGTTCTCGGTCTCCGATATTGCGCAAGCGTACTTGATTTGTGTGGGTAGCTTTTTCAATACCCGGCAGGTATTGTTATTGCAGAATCCGAAGTCTCGATTCTGATATGCGTATTGTGGTGCCGGGATTACAAACAAATCTCCGACATTCAAATCCCGTACGGGTACGGCCGGAAATGTCCGTATGTACGCTTTAATATCTTCCTCAATTTCGTGTGGCGCTTTGTATCCCATTTTCAACCCCATTCTTCAGTTCACAGTTAGAAACTCCGCCCTCGCTCACATGTCCAATCATGCTGCGGTGATTTTTACCGTGCGTCGGTCCAAGCGAGTTTTCTGGAAGCATTCGTCAAGATTTGTGTGGCGTTCGACGAGTAGTCCCGCAAGCGCGACACCGTTACTTCATAACAAGCGTCGCTTGCGAGTTCTGTTACATCGATCATGTCGAATTCTGATATCCGAGTCTGAGCTTTCCAGAAATCGGCCGCGTCGCGAATCGTCTGCAGCGCTTCGTCATCAAAGCGTCTGAGCCAGAGACCCGCCGTCCTGCGGACGAATCGCGCCCGAATCCAAAACCATGTATTGATCGCGAAGACTCGTGGGTCGTTGGAACTACGATCCGCGCTCAGAAAATTCAGAATGTCCTCGGAGATTCCGCGACGACGGTGACAGGAAATTTGGCGCGGGGTCAGCGGTGAGAGCATGTTTTTGATGGTGATGCTGAGGTCGGCGTCCGGCAGCCGGAGCATGAATTTGCGCGCGAAAATAGCGTGTTCACTGGCGGTCACGTCGACAACACGACCGCCGGGAATTAACCAATATTTGCCGTTTAGCATGGAATCCTCATCGTCAGACATTACCACCGTACCTGTCGGGCCGGTTGGTCGAGCGTCCTCGGGTCTGGTCCCTCGGCTCGTCTTGATGATTGTTGAATCGTTTGAAATTGAATCCAGCCGCCATGACTGACGGCTGGATTCGTTTGGTCGATCAGTTCATCGCCGCCGTCAGCACTTTGTTCAATGCCGCGAATCCGTCACACTGCCGCCCTGGCGACTGCGTTTTCATGATCTCCGTACAACTCTGGTAGAGATTCCACCCATTCTTTTCAGCGAACTCCAGATGGCGTGGGTTCTCGAACTCGCGCACGACCGGTATGATGTCCGACGACGCGAACGCTCCGGCCTGCGCCAATTGGACGACTAGCGAATTCGCCTCCGTCCGATTCAAGCGACGTGAGCGAAGTCGTTCGTAGCTTTCGTAAAACCCGCGCAGGCTCTCCATGAACGCGTTCAACGCAGTATCGATTGATTCGGTCAGGTCCAAGCGGCTTGTGTGCTTTCGATTGATGATATGTTCGGCGGACAGCACACCATTGGCACAGATGAACACCCGAGCGCCGGAAAGCAGGGACAATGTGTAACTTTTATCGTGGCTGTTGCGAATCCCAGCGCTCGGCGCGCAACCGGCCGGAAAGGGCATTCCGTAAATCGGATCGAAATCGAGCGAGCCAAACATCCGAGCGCCAGGGATGCGGGTCTGAATGCCGTTCGCGCTGTACAGAGTTCCATCGTGCAGGGCGAAACGCTCCGCCTTCACGATCAATCCCCGCGACGCAGCGCGCTCGGTCAGTGTGTTGACGACTTCGATGTGTGGCACGGGCTTCCAACTCTGCGTAGGCTCGGGCGTCTCGACACGATGCAGATCGTCGCGCGTAGCTTCGGCAGCATGGCTTAGCATTAACATGTGTGCATTCTCCTATGAAAGTTATTTTTAGAATGTGAGTAACAAGTGGTGTCGCCGGTGTGAGATTGTGGAGAATTAGCCGGTTTCGAAATGAGCGCATTCCGTCGGTATCAAAGTGTGACAGACTGCTGCTGCCGTTCCCGCTGGCGTCCAGGGCAAGCGCATATTTCGTGTGATGATTTCGCGAATAGCCAGCAGCGACCCGAGCATGGATTTGCGCGCAAAGATCGCGTGTCCGCTCGTTGTCATGTCATTAACATGACCAGCGAGAATCAAACAATATTTACTGTTCAGCATATAATCCTCATCGTTTCAGACATTACCACCGCTGCCCGTTGGGCCGGTTGGTCGAGCGTCGTCGGGTCTGATCCCTCGGCTCGTCTTGATGAACTCGGCAGTAGATTACCACATTGAGACTGGGTTGTCAAAAAACGGGCTGGAAAATCCAGGGTCTTTCAATTCTAACCTTTCAGAAGGTTGAGCGCCTCCAGCGGATGGGCGGCGTGGCGGCGGAGCATTGCGGCCTTGCTCACACCATCGAATCGCGCGAGCACATTTAAAACGATATTTCGAATTGTGGATAAATTGTGCGGTGCGTTGCCGCTTCGAACGCGGCATTGATCCTCTCCGAGCGTGACGTCGCGGACGTGGAAAACTTTGTTTTCGATGCCCCAATGCCCGCGGACCATTTTCATCAGGTCGCGTGCGTTCGCCTGGTCGCGCCGCAACGAGGTGATGCCATAGACGGCTTCAGAAGTTGTCTCGCCATGCAGCGTCCGGCGGCGCGTGATGAACGACAATTATAATTCCCCCTGACGGCAAGTAGAATTCCCGGCTTTTTAAGGCGGGATCGGCCAATCTGTTTCCCTGCAAATCAGGGGGGCGGAATGGTCACAGATCGACAGGTGAAGAGAATGATGGATG
>JBBRQD010000121.1:0-15980 GCA_038227045.1 Planctomycetota bacterium | reverse complement strand
GTCAATTTCACGTGCGAGACTGCGGATCATATGCTCCAATTCATGCTCGCGTTCCGAAGATAATGTCGAGTCGGTCATACATGGATTATCGTCCGTTCAATTTTAGAAAAATAGTATAATCTTGCCGCGTGAATGGCTACTAATACGACAGGCGCCAGCACGTCGACTGCGACATTTGCGATGGCCGGCAGTTACTCGATAATTGTAAATGTATCTAATTCTTCCACCAACAGTTCGGCTTCGACACCCGTAACCGTCAATCAAACCCTGGCCACAATTGCGGTTGCCCCGCCGACTCCAATGATACTTATCAATGGAACTCAACAATTTACTGCTTCCGGGAAGGATCAATTCAACGCAGTGATGCTTTCGCCGCCCGCGTTCACGTGGTCGGTTAGCGCTGGACTGGGGAGTATTAATTCGACTGGGCTTTTCACCGCGGCACCAACGGCGGGACAGGCGACCATAAACGCGGCGAATGGCGGGGCGAGCGGGTCGGCTGTGGTCACAGTCATGACCAATCCCATCACTCCGCCCTTGACGTGGTCCGCGCCAGCGAACATCACCTACGGCACTGCGTTAAGTTCCACGCAGTTGAATGCCTCGACCAACGTGCCCGGGTCGTTTGCGTACACGCCTTCGTTCGGTACCATCCTGAATGCCGGAGGCAATCAAACTCTATCGGTAATCTTCACGCCTCAGGATACCGTCAATTATACCAGCGCATCGGCGAGCGTCTTAATCACTGTATCGCCAGCAATGGCAATCATTACCTTGAGCAACCTGCATCAGGCGTACGATGGCACCCCCAAGACTTCCACTGTTTCAACAACTCCGCCCAATATCAGCACCACTCTACTGTACAACGGGAGCGCCACAGCCCCGTCGAATGCTGGCAGTTACCCTGTAACTGCTACCATTACGGATCCAAACTATTTGGGAAGTGCGAATGGTATCCTGATCATCGATCAAACCACCGTCACGAGTGCCACCAACGCAACGCCCAATCCCGCCGGCGTTCTGAAAGCCGTGGCCTTTTCTGTCGCCGCAGCAAATTCAAACAACGACCCGTTAAGTTTTACCTGGGACTTCGGCGACGGATTGCAAGGCACCGGCTCGTCGGTCATGCATTCGTTTGCTCATCCCGGAATCTATCACGTGGTCGTCTCGATCGACAACGGTTTGATGCCCGTCACGAATGCGGTGGATGTGACTGTGAATGCCTCCGTCGCGCTGATCGGGGAAGGAGCGGATAGCGATGGCGACGGCTATTCCGATTCGTTTGAAATGTTTGCCGGAACAGATCCCACCAGTGCGGCGAGCACCCCCACCGGGCAGCCGGCGACGATGGTGTCGGTTGGAAATCTGACGATTTCAAAGGCCCAGATCAAATTGAATTTTGCGAAAGCGGGCAATGACAGCATCCTGTTCAGCGGATTGCTCGGCATTCCACTGGGTTTTAACCCACTGGCAAACGACGTACTGGTAGATGTCGGTGGCGTCCTGAAAAAAATGGCGCTAGCCCATAACGGCTCGGCCCACGTGGGTGGTGATGTGTTCAAAGTGTCGATAAAAACAAAAAAGGGTGTCGTGCAACCCAACGCGGCTGCGCACTTCACTGCAACGTTCAAGAAGGGGTCTTTTGCAAGCGTGCTTGCCAATACATCTCAATTGAGCAACGGGAATGTGTCAAGTTCGGCGCGCATGGTAACATTCGTTTTGCTTTTCAATGGAACCGCGCTGAAAAAGCAACAGGGCATGGTTTACACGGCTACGAATAATAAGTCCGGGACCGCGAAGTGAATGTGGCGGCTTTGCCTTCTTTTTTCAGAATGCGGATGGCAGAAAGGATCCGATGTCTGTCGAACTGAACGCCCCCGAATTCTAATTGCGGCTCCCGGAGCAATTTTAAGTTCCCTCCCCAGGAAGGACAACACCGAAACCATTTCGCTTCGGTTTAAGCCAAATCATAATTTTTGAACAGGACGGACGGCGTCGCTTTTCTTTAGCGGTCAGGACGGGATCGACGCGTATTCTTTCTAAAAATTGCGCCGTTCGTCTCGTGGACTCCATGCGATGCCCACTCCACCGCGTTCAATGCGACAACGCCGCAGCGGGGACGGGTTGCTTGGGGATGCCGGGGCCTTCGTAGCTGAAGATCAGACCGGCACCGCCGGTGTCTTCGAAGTATTCGATGCGCAGAGGGTGCTTGCCGGCTTTTAAGCCCACCACACCGGACGCTTCTTCCATGTTGTGCTGGCGGTCGTTGTCGATCAGGCGGACGCCGTGCAGGTACAAAGCTGAGCCGTCGTCCGAGGCGATGTGCAGCTTGTACATGCCGTCCGTGGGAACTTCGATGAATCCCGTGTAGACAATGCCCACGTGATCCTCGCGTTTTGAATTCGCGATTTCGCCCGCCGTGACCGGGAAGTTGATTTGGGGCGTGATGGCTTCGGCGTAGGGCTTGAGTGTTTTAAAATCGGGGAGCGCCTGGGGGTTGGTCAGGTCGTAGAATTTCGTCTCCAGTCCCGGAGCGGTTTTCTCCGGTTTCGCGGCTTCATTTGCTTTCACGACGCCGACCTTGACCCACGACACCACCGAACCGCCCGGGCCTTCGGCGGTGAGTTTGTACAGCGCGTCGCTCTTCGGCGACAACGTCACTGCGCCAGTGGTTTGCAGCTTGTCGGTGACCGCGCCGTGCTGCGGCGATTCGATTCGGACCGCGCTGGCGTTTTGAGTCGTCCATTTCAGCTGGCATTGTCCGCCTTCGACGATGGCGGATTGTTCGGCACTGAAGCTTTCGATGGCAACCTCGCCCGGACCACGTTTCAGCGGATTAATATGGTGAAGAGTGGCGCAGATCTGGTGCTTGAACTTGACGCCGTTCTCCGCGGTCACGCGAACGGTGACGTTTAGATTCGAAACGGTCTGTAATTCGGGCACGTCAAGATAGATCGTCTTCAGATCGCTGGAAAGACGAACCGACGCGACGGTCAACGGATCGCGGCCTTTGCGCTTGAGCACCGTCGGGGAGTATTCCGGCGAACCGTAATTTTCGTTGCGCACTACATTGAACGCTTCGACAGCGTAATTCTCTGGATCGACGGCGGAAACGCGGTCGAGCGGATCGGAATAGGAAATCGCCACGCACGCCGGCGAGGTGTGCATTTCAAGCGGGAGATTGGCGGGCTTGCCGGTGTAGCGCACGCGGTAGAAACCGCCGTCGCGGCTGGCCGTGGTGTCCCAGCCGCGCATGCCGCAGAGGTACAGTTGGCCGTCGGCGGCATTGAAGCGCGCACGCATGATTCCGGTGCCGAAGGCGATCGGAAAGCGCACCACCCCGCCCTGCTGGCCGCCGGGAATTTCTTCGCGCAGCAGAAGGAAGAGGCCGCATTTTCCATAGGACGTAGTCACGAAGCGGCCGTTCAGCGGACCCCATTTTTCAGATGTGACAAACGCGCCGCCGCCAGATGAATTGTCCACATCCATCGGCAGCCAGCAGATCGGCCGTTCGCCCTGCTCCGGAATCGGCGTGCGCTGCGCAGTGAATGGGTAGCCGTAGTATCCGCCAGGCTTGATCTGGTAGATCGGACATTCCGGAACCCAATGCCCTTGATTGTCCGCGGCGAGAATTTCGTCCTGCGGCGAAATCGCGATGCCGTTGAGCGCCCGGAATCCCGACGCGACCACTTCGAGTTTCTGGCCGAGCGGATCGAGCTTCAGCACGCAACCGTTGTGCGCGGTGGGGCGCATCTGCAAAGTCGGCCGGTCAACGTATTGCATGGCTTTTGTGTAATAAAAATTCCCTTTCGAATCGGTCTGCAGGTCCATGCTGAATTCGTGGAAGTTCACCGAAATCGCGCAATCGTTGTTGAAATTTTCGTAGAAGTCGGCTTCGCCATCGTTGTTGAGGTCGTGCAGGCGCGTGATCTGATCGCGTCCGAGCACGTAAACTTTGTCCGCGACGATCTTTAAGCCCAGCGGCTGAAACAGACCGGTGGCGAAACGACGCCATGTGACGCTTTTCAAATCGCGGTCGAGATTCGAAACGATCCACACGTCACCGTTCCACGTACACAACGCCGCGCGTGTGCCATCAGCGAAAAAGTCGAAGCCAGTCGCGCGCATCCACGATTTCCACGGGTTTTCTTCGGGCAGCGTGATGGTATCCAGGGAATACGCCTGATCATCGAGTGTCGTAACACCCTGCGTCTTGAGTTCCTGCGCGTACTGCGCCGGACCGCCGTGTGTGAAGGCGTCGAGCGCCGGGACAGCCGTTTCAATTGCAGGCCAGTTCCAAGCCGCCGGCACTTTTCCCGCATACAGTTTAATGCGCTGCGGCGTGGTGGATGCGGGGATGCTCAGGACGAGGCCACCCGCGCTGGTCGTGAAACGGCATCCCGCCGCCGCACCGCCGACAGCAGCCACGAGTTTCGCGTCGTTCTGCAGCATTTCCGCGGTCAATCCCGAAGCAGCCGGTTTTGCCGCCGCGGGCAAGCCTGTGCGGACTTGCAGTTCCTCTGCGTGCGGAGACAGTAGCAGCGTGCGGCAAAACAGCGGCGCTTGGTTGAGCGTTTCCAGCGACGGCATTTCGAGCACCTGGCACGCGCCCACGGTATAGGAGAGTACGACGGTGTCGCCGTGGCGGTACAGCCCGAGAAAATGCGCCCAGTCGCGCGGCAGCGGACCTTCGGGGAATTTGCGCGGATCGTCGAAGCTGCCATTCTTCGCCCAGCCGGGGCCGGGTTTGTTTCCGAACAGAATGTTGCCTTGAATACTGGGAATGCCGATGCCGCTGGCGAATGCGATGCCTTTGAAATCAATGAAATTCTTGTCGGGAATTACCGTCCATGCCGCGGAGACGCGCAGCGTTTCGGAGTCGTAGCAGATATTGGCGGACTTTTCCTTGTTGAGCGAAACGATCAGCCCTTTGAGTGTGATGTTGTCAGGGCCGGTATTGAAGGTGTGTGAGAAAAGCGGGCCGTAATCCATCTGCTGCGCGCGCGAACGGTTGTCCGCGCCGAAACAGATTGCGGGTAAAACGAGCAGGATGAGCGTCGAACGCATGTCATTTCTCCACCGGTGTCACACATGAAATCATTGCTTGTCTAGGCGCGTGAGGCTGTCGGTGAATGGGCCGGCCACCGCCCGTACTTTTTCGTGTTGTTCACGCCGGGAATCCAATAGGTGTCCATCGTGTTCTTTTTGTCTTTGGCATCTTCGCCGCGATAGCCTTTGATTTCCACGATGAGTTGAAGCGGATCGGCCGGGCCGCGGCCGTCATCGACGAGCACGATAAAATCGGGCAGATATCGTCGGCGACTGGCACGCGCGGCAGTTTGACGATGCCGCATTCAATTGCGTCCATGAGTGAAAAGTCGCTCTTCGCCACGGCCTTGCAACAGCGCGCGCCCACCGGCGGAGAGTTCGATGTGCTCCCGGAGTTTGAATGCGTGATAATTGGTGATGACGATTTTGGCGCGCTGGATGTCGGCGAGCATGTCGTCGGGCACGAGTTCGCGGCTTTTGTAATAACTGTCCGGATCGTTCGGATGAAGCACGCGCAGGCGATCTTTGATCGTCAGTCCGGGCGCGACGACCAGGAAGCCGCGGGTGAATTTCCGGCTGTTCGCGCGGCGAGTGGCGTTGATTGCCTGCCACGCAATCAGCATGGCCATGACGGTCGTTTTCCCAGCGCCCGTGGCGAGCTTGAGCGCCAGTCGCATTAATTCGGGATTGGCGTCATTGTTTGCGCCGGCCAGATGATCGAGAAATGTCCTGCCGTCCTTGCCGATTTTCGGAGCGACTTCGGTAAGCCAGATGACTGTTTCAATGGCTTCGACCTGACAGAAGAACGGCCGAATGCCGTGAAACGGATGATGCCGCCAGTGTTGAAGCAGGCGAGCAGTTTCGGGCGTGACGTTCCATGTGTTCGGGTCCGGCCGGGTGCGCCATTCATCGACGTGCCGGCGAAGGGCATTGATGATCGGCGTCGGATCGTACTGCTGTCGCTCGGTCGAAAGCCCCTTGCCCTCGTCGAGCACGAGCATTTTCTGAACATCACCTTTTTTCTGCGTTTTGGGCTTCGGGATGGGCGTAATGAATTCGGCAATGCGGCGGGACTCTTTGAGTACGTTCGTGGGCTGGCCGGACGCGTCCAATTCCCAATGCCGCGATGGGTACGCGTAGGGGGAATTGATAATCGGAGTTTCAAAAAACTGTTCGGCCATGCGCGTAAAGTCCAGTGTGCTGGGCGAGAGGAACCCGTTCGTGAGTCATTTTTTGATATGAGGATGCCAGAATGTACACCATTGGGTTAAAACGCTAGAGCGAAAATGAAAAGGCGCAATTAATTAAGGGATGGGGAAAAGGAAGGGACATGCAGTACTCCACGGCAAGAGCGTGTGAGTGCAAAAGACTTAGCAAAGAAGCGATCACGGCGCGCAGCCGTATGCGCGGCAAGCGAAAGTTAAAAAATGCCAACAAGTATCACGGAAGTGATTAATGCTTTTGCCAAAACCCCTTTTTGACGAGGGCTTATCGGAACGGTGGAAACGAGGCAGCCACAGCGCAACCCGGGCACGAACGTGGGCGTACTGGCGGTGAACGAGCGGGCTGCCGCGGACCCGATCCCCCCATCTGGGGGCTATTACGAGGGGCGCTCCAACATTCTCTCACACCAACTTTTTTTTAAAAAAGTAGAGCGCTTTTTTGAGGGCCTGCGCTGGCGTCGAGTTCCGATTTTAGAAAATCCGTTCCTTGTTTGAAACCGGCATCGTCCGGCGTGAAGGTGACCAACTTCCAGTGCAATCCGATCTGTTGCTTATTTTGCGGTTCGTCCTGAAATATTTCCGAAATCGGTGTTGTTTGAGACGTTGAAATTTACAGGCACCAGCGATTGAAACGGAATTCCATCCAGCAAGAACGCTACCTGAATGTTCCGCCCCACCGATTTGCCGCTGCTGACATCATTCGATTGATTGCTAATGCCTTCCGTGTCAAAGCCTGCTGTTACCAATCCGCTGCTGTAGTACGTCGCATCAACCTGTGCTTGCTCGCCGCCCACCGTGATAGCATTTCTCCTGTACTTGGGCGTGACTCGTAAACTTCTAAGTACAGCCGGCGTTCCAGGCGTCTGGCCTTTTCCGTGCGCATCGATGGTCGTCTCCACCACGATATTGCCAATCGCAATCCAGAATTCGTGCGGCTTCGACAGGTCGAGGCCCGGTGGTAGTGAAATCGTTCCGCTGTATGAGACAATGTCTTTTTTATTGCCATTGAAGGCGAACTTCCCCCGGAGAGCATGGGTCTTTATGTCTGAACTCACATTGGCTCTTGTTTTCACCGCCGACGGAGTGATGGTGCCAGTGCCAACCATATCGCCCGTTTCAT
Organism: Planctomycetota bacterium; assembly: GCA_038227045.1. Lineage (GTDB taxonomy): Bacteria > Planctomycetota > SZUA-567 > H5-PLA8 > H5-PLA8 > JANXLS01. The sequence goes on along the minus strand of JBBRQD010000121.1, from coordinate 8,588 downwards.
TTGAACTCACCGCGATTGTGAGGCGCGCTTTGCCTTTTTTTTGTGTCGTGACATGATCGGTCGCTGTCGTCGTGGCCACAAAAATGCCCCGGTTTGAAAATTGATGAACCGGATGAGTTCCCCGAACCGTTGACGAACGTCCGGCCACGTCGCCCCAGTTGGTGTTTACATCATAGGCATCGCGCGTCAATGAATTGACGTCGATTCCGAGTTGTATTATGCCGGCGTCGCTGTCCATGATTTTGACGTTCAGGCCGTCGAGCGGCGACACGACTGGCGCGTCGCCTTGTCCGATATTGGGGACGTTTTCAGCGCCCGAAGCCGGCATGGGCACCGATTGCAGTGTTCCGGTGGAGACTGGTGTAAATCCATCATTTACCGTCAGTGTCACAGGCAAGCCTTGCCCGTAGGCAGTATAGACGTGCGACAAGGTAACCGAAGTGCCTTGAGCGAAGGTTCCGGTTAAGTCCGCCGAGCCATCGCCGAAATTAAACACGTAACTCAAGAACGGCGTATCGACGTCCGTCGCCGTAAACGAGTACTGGATTGTGACATTCAAAAGAGCCGGATTGTCTTCGGTTGAAAAATCGGTGATAACCGGAGCTTGATTGGGGGTTACGGTGATCACAAGAGTTTCGGAATCGATGCCGCTGATATTGGACGCTGTAATTTGGGCGTTGGTGACGCCCACCGCGGTCGGCGTACCGTAGAGTGTCGCGGTGGCCGCATCAAATGTCAGGCCCGACGGTAGACCGGTGGCGGTAAACTGGTTCGCCAGGTTTGTCGCCGTCACTTTATAGACGAACGGTACGCCGACGACGCCTGATGCAGAAAACGGACTGGTGATGGCCGGCTTCGGCAAATTAACGTTGAGCGTCTGTGACGCATCGCTGCTGCTCAAAAGGTCCGAGCCCCCGCCATAGGTTGCAACCAGAGTGTAGCTTCCGAGCGGGGTTCCGCCGGGCAATGTAAACGTGGCGGTCGCGATTCCACCGGTCACTGTTGACGAGGTGACGGGCGAGCCGAGAATCGCCGCTCCATTCATCACCGTGAACGCCACCGTGCCCTGATTAACCGTGCCCAGGATCATGAGCGCGGGCAGGGTGGCGACGGTGGCGCGCAACGTCACGAATTGATCGGCATTGTCAATGGGCGCATTACTCACTGTCGCGAGCGTCATCGTCCCCGCTTTATTAACGATAAGCGTGAAATTCTGAGTGGCGGTTGCACTGACGTTGTTTGCATTCAACGTAATCGGAAAACTACCCACGGTTCCCGCCAGAGCCGTGCCGCTGAGCGTCGCGGTGCCGTTGCCGTTGTCCGCCAGCGATATACCGGAGGGTAGCGCGCCTGTTTGTGTGATCGCCGAAAACGGAAATCCCGTGGTCGTCACTGTAAATGTACCAAAACTTCCCGCCGTAAACGGGGCGTTATTCACACTGGTGATTGCCGGCGCTTGATTGACCGTCAGGACGAAATTTTGCGTGGCATTTCCACTGCCGCCATTGCTGGCTGTAATCGCGATGGGATAAATTCCACCGGTTCCGGCTGCCGGCGTTCCGCTCAGGGTAGCGGTGCCATTGCCAGTCAACGTCACCCCGGTCGGCAACGTGCCCGTAAACGATATCGCCGGAGTGGGATTTCCCGACGTGGTGATTGAAAAAGTCCCGGGGGATCCGGCCAGGAATGTCGTTCCGGCGACACTCGTGATTTTTGCGCCTTCGTTCACCGTCATCGTGAAATTCTGTGTCGCGGGTGTGCCGACCCCGTTGTCAACTGTAATCGTAAATGTATAAATGCCGCCGGTATTCGTCGCCGGAGCCCCTCCCAACCTTGCCGTGCCATCAAAATTGTTCGTGAACGACACATTCGTTGCCAAGGTCCCTGTTTCGACAATAGTCATGGTCAACTTGGGATATCCGTTCGTTGTAACGATAAAGTTACCGAGAATTCCGGCGGTAAATGTGACGGAGTTAACGCTGGTAATTGTCGGGGCCTCGTTGACAGTTAAAACGAAATTCTGCGTGGCAGCTGTTCCAATGCCATTGCTGGCCGAAATAGTAATCGAATACACGCCACCCGTTCCAACACCTGGAGTGCCACTCAGCGTCGCGGTACCATTACCTGTCAAGGTTACGCCGGTTGGCAACGCGCCGGTGAATGAGATTGTGGGCGTCGGAAATCCCGTCGTTGCTACGGAAAAATTTCCGGCCACTCCCGACGTAAACGTAGTGCTGGTGGCACTGGTGAAAGCCGGGGCGTCGTTAACTATCAAGGTGAAATTTTGCGTGGCTGCGGGGGCAACCGTATTGTCCGCTTTGAGAGTAATCGGATAGCTGCCACCAGTGCCAGCGGCGGGTGTTCCTGTGATCGTGGCAGTGCCATTGCCATTGTTGGTGAAAATCAATCCGGAAGGCAACGCGCCCGTTTGAGTAATGGCCGAATTTGGCGATCCTGTTGTCGTCACTGTAAACATTCTGGTAATTCCCACCGTGAACGAATCGGTGGCTGCGCTTGTGATCGCCGGGGCGATATTGACCGTCAGGAGATATGTATTTTTGGTGACTGTATCCTGAGCCGTGACATCAATTGTGACGGTGTTCACTCCCGGAACTAGTGAAATTGCATTGCTGGGCGAACCGCTGACAACGGCCAGACCATTGACCTTCACTGTCGCATTGGCTTGCGCGGCGGTCGGCGTAACGAAAATGCTTGGCGTGGAATTCAAAACGTTTGTGGTGTAGCTGAACGTACTATTGACAAAGGCAGGAGACAGCGTTCCCACGCTCGGTACCAGATTGCTCAGATTCGCATTGTTACTGACAGCGACATTAAATGTATAATTCGTTACTTTGGTTGCTCCCACCGTGTCGCTTGCCGTTACCGTGAAGGAGACCGCTCCAGCGGTCGTCGCTGTGCCGCCCACGGTCACCGGCGTTGCCGGTCCTCCGCCACCGATGCTCAACCCTGTGTTATTGACAATGGCCGAAATCGCGAGCGTCACCGTGCCGGTTCCCCCTGTCGACGTGATCGATTGCGAATAGGGGGTTGAAACGACGCCATTCGGCAACGGCGATGCAGGCGTCAATGAAATGGCGGGATTAATTACGACGGTGTAGCTCTTCGAAGCCATTGAGCCGGCCGTATCGGTGGCCTTGACTGTGAACGTGGACGAACTCGCAGTGGTCGGCGTGCCGCTCAAGACTCCCGCAGAACTGAACGTCATACCCACCGGTATGGTTCCGATGGTCACTGCATAACTGTATGGCGCCGTGCCGTTCGTCGCCGAGACGGTTTGCGAATAGCCGGCGGCATTGGCCGTCCAATTGGGCAAAGAATTGGTGGCTATCGAAACGACAGAATTGATAGTTATGGAATAATTTGTAAACGTGGTCGAGCCAGCCGCATCTGTAAAGTTGATTCTGAAAGTATTCGGACCCGGTGTGGTTGGCGTGCCGCTTAAGACGCCGGTGACGGAATTCAACACTATGCCCGCCGGCAAAGTACCGTTAGACGTTGTGAACGTGTATGGGGATGTGCCCCCCGAAGTGACAACGGTTTGATTGTAGGGCTGGCCTGTGGTCCAATCTGGCAAGGACAACGTCATGATCGAAACGACGGGATTGATGATGACCGAGTAAGCCTGTGAACCGCTGGCCCCTACTGTGTCCGTTGCCGTAATCGTGAAATTAAATGTGCCTATCGCAGTTGGCGTGCCGCTCAGCTTTCCGTTACCGGTGTTGAACCCCATCCCGGCTGGAATAGCGCCTGAGGACACCGACAACGTCAGCGCGCCGGTTCCATTGCTGGCACTAATGGTTTGACTGTAGCCATTTCTGTTGATCGTCCAATTTAGCAAAGTCGCCGGGGCCACCGTGACGGCCGGATTGATAACGACGGTATAACTTTGCGTGCCTGTGGCAGAGGCAGAATCGGTGGCCGTCACAACAAATGTGTACGAAGTTGCAGTGGTCGGCGTGCCGCTCAAAACGCCACCGCTGCTAAGCGTCATGCCCGCCGGCACTGTTCCCGTGGTCACGGCAAATGTGTAGGGCGCACTTCCACCCGACGCCGTGACGGTTTGGGTATAGCCAGGCGCGCTAACCGTCCACGGCGGCAATGTCGACGGACTGACAGCGAGACTCGCGAGTGCACCCGGCCCGACAAAAAGAGCACACAGCATTATAACAAATTGTGCGCAGCGTGGCGTCGATTTACGAGACAATTCTGCGAAGGATTGCGCACTGGAATTCATAAAGGTTCCTCTTCGGGATGTCACAACATTCTTAGCGGGTCGAATTGCGCGACACTTTATCTTAAACTAGAATGGTGTGAAACTAAAAATTTGTTGCACTTGGAGAACTACGATGGAATTGGCCATGGCGCGACGAAGAACTGGGCCGTCCGCTCGACATCAGCGCACGACTGGTTTCCGGCGAGAAATTCAGCGGCGTGCGCGAATTGAAGAGAATCCTGCTTAACCACAAGGATGATTTCGTTCAAAACATGACCGAACAAATGTTGAGCTACGCCTTGGGCCGAGAGTTGGATTATTTCGACGAACTGCCTGTTCAGCAGTTTACGAAAGCCATGGCGCTGGAATACTATCACTTCTCGACACTGGTGCTAAGCGCAGTTAGTGGGGCCCGCAGCAGGGAAGCGCATTAAAAAGCCGGGTTCGACCGAGGACCAGCCGGCATCATCAAAGACGAGTCTTGGAGGACGCGGACGAGGTAAAGTGGATGTTCGTCGAAGAACATGGTTGCGTTTCGGGCTTGCTGCGCCACTTCGCCACCCGTCAATTCATCCAGGCGCCGCTCGGTTTGGAGCAGCGTCTCGATCAGGGCGAAAATTTCGTCATTTGCCTCGACGGGCGGCGCAGAAGCCTTTGGCGACGCTGGCACGCTCATAATTCCACGGTTTCCAGTCCCAGAGCCAGCAAGACGACCCGCTTCTGGCTGAGCGAGCCGACGATCCTTCGGACGGGAAGCGGCGCAAGCTTGACCAGCGTCGGAGTCATCAGAATTCCGTTTGCCAAAGCACGCTTGGGTTCCTTCAACACATTCACAACTTCGATCTCATGCTGATCCGGCAAATGAGTCCGGCATATCTCGTTCAGGTGGACTATCGCCTGAGCGGAATTCTCCGTTCCGTCCGCCACGAAAAGTTGAAACTTGAACGTCATGGCTTGACTCATTTCGAACCCGCTTTCCCTTGCACAACCGCCGCAGCGTTGCTCGGGGGTTGAATGGCTGAGGTTACTGACACTTGTTTGTCTGGGCCTCGTTTCGTCTTCCGCGCTTTGACGCGCGCTTTACCTGCATCGTCATCACGGCTGCCAGCGTCAGCCCCGCGCAGTTCGCGCATTCGGGTGCGTCCGCGAGACAATTCGCGTTCACGGCTTTCGGTGGTGCGGTCCAGCAAGGTTTTCTCAACCTGCTTCGCTACAAGCTCCGTTTGCAGCGATTTCGCCCGCACTTCCAAAACAGCCTCCTCCGCATCCAGGCTGACGCGCTTCAACTTCCCGGCGACTTCGGCAACCTCGTTCGCGACGCGCTCAGCGCTTTCCTTCTCCCAGCGTAGCGCGCCCATCAGCACTTCGCCGCCCGCGGTGTAAATGTCCGCGAGCGTCACGCCTTCATTGCTGAGGATTAGCTCGCGCACCTGATTGGAGTGCGCCGTGCCTCGCGACTTGATGATCGACATGCCGCGATTGCGTTCGCCGGCCTGCACCAGGTAATTGAGATGTATCCATGTGTCCGCCAAAGTTGAAATCTGTAACGGCGTGCCACCTTCTGTCGTTTGGCCGGACATTTCGTCCAGCAGACTGGTACAAACCATGGTAATGCCCTCGGATTTTGTCCAATCGATCAATCGTTCCCCGACGCCGTGCGCCGTCAATTCGTTGCCTGCTTTTGAAAACGTCGATACCGGATCGATCACCAGACAACGTGCCCCATGTTCCCGCGCAAGGGTTTTGACGCGCACCAGGAGAGTCTCGGCGCTGCCTGTGATGGTGCGGGCAGATACCATGCGTAAAATACCGCTTTTGACGAAGCGATCCAGTTTGATCCCCACCGATTCCAAGTTGCGGATGACCTCCGTCCCGTCTGAATCGAAACTGACTAACATCGTTCGTTCGCCGCGCCCGCATGCCGCTTCCGAGAAGGCGCCGCTTAGCGTGGTCTTGGCAGTGCCGGGAAAACCCGTAATGAGCACGCTTGCCCCGCGGTAATATCCGCCTCCCAGCATGGTATCGAGACGCTTCACGCCGCTGGTCACACGTTCGTTTGTTACCTTGGCATCCATCCGGCCAAGTATGCGCGCCACGGCCACATCGAATCCTGTTTTTCCAATCACGAACGGTGATTCGTTTTCGTCGAATCCCGATCCGCGGAATTTTTGCACGCGGAGATTGCGTTGAGACACGCCGAAGACCACGCGGTGATTGAGCACCACGGCGCAGTCCACCATGAATTGCATGAAACCGAATTGTTGTTGTCCCAACGAGCTGGCCTCATCTCCCCCCGCTTTGGCCGTGATCAGCCCCGTTATCTCGTGTTTCAGCAGCCATGCGTGCAGCCTGTAAATTTCCTGGCGCTTTGCCGCCGGGTCTGGCAGCAGGGCCAGCAAAATATCCAGTGCGTCGAAGACGATGCGCTTCGCCCCCATTATTTCAACCTGTGCAGTGAGCGCTGCCAACAGCCCGCTGAGATCGAACGTGCCCGCCTGAATCAGATCGGGTGAGGGTTGCGCATCCAGGAAGAAGATTTTCTTTGGCTGCAAGTCCGCGAGTTTCCACCCGAAGGTTTCGAAATTCTTGACGATACGTTTCGGCGTCTCCTCGAACGCCACAAAAATGCCCGGTTCTCCGCAATGTTCGGCACCGTGCACCAGAAATTGCACCGCGAAAATGGTTTTGCCTGAACCCGGCCCGCCCACAAGCAGAGTGGTACGGCCATGCGGCAGTCCGCCACCGGTCATTTCATCAAATCCGGTGATGCCAGTGCTTGCTTTGGAAAGAGTTTCTGCGGGAGCCTTCTTTGAGTGCATATCGGTTCCTCTATGGGACATTTAAGGTGAACAATCGTTGGCAATATCCATTTAAATCGACATTGCGTCAAATCGAAATTATGTTTCTGCGTACTCGATATTGGGGCGGTTAATTTAAGGAGGAAAACCGCATTTTTAACATCGGTGGCATTCGGCACTGAACTTCAATATCGTTTCGCTCCGCTCGCAGTCCCACTGGGCCTCAGTCGGCAAAGACAAAAGCAATTTCTGCGCGCAGGGTTGCTTTTCCAGTTTTTCACAAAACGCGACCGCGTCGAACCAATTGACCTGTTCGACGGGATTTGTCGGTCTGTCTTTACTTGTCTAAGGTTTCAGTCTTATTTTTATTGGGTTTGTCTGAGCTTTCGGTCTTGTCTGAAATACCGGCCTTATTAATTTTCTCCGTTTTGTCTGCTTTCTCAATCTTATCTAATTTATGAGTCTTGTCTGGATTTTCTGTGTTGTCTGACTTTTCGGTTTTATCTGGTTTCTGGGTTGAGGCCGGTGCTTCAACGTTCGCTTTAGGTTCGGCCTTGGCGGGTACGGCTGCCTTGGGTTTGGTTTCCGGCGACTTCTGCGCCTCCGGCGCGTGTGGCGGAGTGCGTTCTGCGGGCGATTTGGGCGCGATAACTTCGGGGGCAGGTTTCGGCACAATTGGCGATTTTGGCTCGGTCGCTTCATTGCGAGTAGTTTCTGCTGGTTTTGATTTTAAGTCCTGTTCTTTCGCAGCGCGTTCGGTAGCACGCTTGTCGGCTTCTGACTTTTGTTCTGCCTGGCGCTCGGCGGCGTCCTTCGGCTTGTCTTTCGTTTCGGTGTGTTTCTTGGCGGTATTGGGGTGGTGCGCTGCTGCTGCGATCGGGTCAACGGTCGCTTTTGCAGCTAACGTGGGACGAAATACTTCGATCCGATTGTTCCGCAGCGAACCGGCGTGCACCGTTTCGCCGGCTTTTGCGGGGTTATCGACAATGGTTACCGGCTTGATGTCTTGTTTCGTAGCGACAGCGACCGTCTTCACTGGAATGCCGTGGTTCACTACACGGCTGTTAGTCGTAGTATAGTTGTTGATCACAGTGGTATTGTTGTAGATCGTTACGACTTCAGTCCGTGGAATCTGATGAGTATGTATATTGACATCGAGGAAGTTGTTTGAATGAACGAAGCAATAATCGCGTTCGCTTAAGCCGATATTGTGATCGAAATTCCCTTCCGTCAAATTTACATCCAATCCACCGGATGATCCCCATCGTGCCTGAGGCGTCAGGGGTGCCCAACCGTAATATGTGTCATTGTTGCGCCAGCTAACCCAGGATGTACCCCATACATTATCTGGATGCCAATACCATCTATTCTCGCGGTGTGACCAGCGTCCGTAGTGGAATGCAGCCCAACCCCACTTGTAGCCTGAGTTCCAGTACCAGCCATTGTCGGTGTAGACCCACGATCCGTTATCAACATACGGGCGCCAATTGGAGTCGCTTACCGCGATCTCAGGAGACCAACTCCAGCCATATTCCTTATCGTTTGTCCATGAACCG
>JBBRQD010000120.1:0-15989 GCA_038227045.1 Planctomycetota bacterium | reverse complement strand
GTTTACCGCCTTTTTGAAGGGTTAACGCGAAAACTTCATAGGAGTGCATAACACTTTGCTGCGGATTTTGGCCCCAAAAACTCAATTTACATGCGTTTTTCGTGGCGATTCTCCTATGAAGGCACACGGTAAACAAAGACACCTCGATATGTTACGCGCCGTACGACAAACAGCGCAAACTCATCGCAGTCTTCACCGCGGACGACGCCTTCGAAGCGTATTACTACAGGCTGCCCGAGGGCATACCCGGCGAGGAATCGCGTGTAAGAATACCGGGGCGTCAGTTGTTCCCTCATTTGCAGGAACAGGCGGCAGATGGCATCGTGTTCAATTGTTGCGGCCCAGCAAAACCGGTGGCTTTCGCAATGAGACTGTGCGGGGTGATACTGGGTGAACTCCCTCCGATTGAGCCCGCCGCGAAATGACGAACTCACTTAACCGGCGCATCCTTCTTGGCTCCCGCCTCGTCGAGAAGGGACATGTATTTCGCAGTGTCTTTATTGAAATCCTTGAGACAAGCCGAGCAGCATAATTTGAGCGTCTTGCCATTGAATTTCGTGACAAAAACATCGCCCATCGACCCCAATTTTTGACCGCTGACCACGCACACATCGAGCGGGTATCCGTCGGTATTGACGTACCCTTTGGACTGGGTAGGAGTCCCCGATCCACACCCAGACAATACCAGAAGCAGAGAACAAAAAATTACTGTCAGCGTTCGCACACTAATTCCTTTCTACCTATCCGCCGATTATTCCGCGACGACCCACGTCTCGTCCGGATTGTATTCAGTCATTTTATCGACAATCGAATGTGTTGCGGTGCCCATGTTCTTCTGATAAACTATTCCATCGTTGCTCACGATATAGGTATTTCGTGTCGGTATATCGTATTTTGCCGGATAGGCCACGAGCGCATACCCCTCGGTCATGTGACCATTCTTAATAAAGTCCTTGGCACCGCCGGGAGCCTTTGTACCTTGCTTGGTCAGTACCTTAAAACAATATCCCTCCTTCGGAAGGGCCGTTCCTGCAATTCCTTCCGCATTCGCGAACGACCTATCGATCATCGCAACATCGCCCAATCCGACTTTCGTTTCGTAAAGGCTATTGTTTCCACTCAGTGCTTGAGCGTATTCAAGCACACCGTCGTTGTTGTAATCTTTGCGTCGATAAATGTCCTGAGCAGTACAATAAGTCTTGCATGACCAAACGGCGGCGGTTTCGCAATTACAACAATCGCGTGACCGTCGAAAGTTCGGTATGGAGATCACTGCCACAATACCCACCACTGCAACGGTCATAATGCAGAGTGTCTCAAATAGGCTAAAACTGCCAATCATCACTCGTGATATGATTTTAGACATACGCTTTTTCCTTTCGGGAAAAAGGATCGGCCTACCTGATCGGTCGGTTACGATTTATGTATCCTCTCCGCCGGACTGTTAAGCGCTTTCCCGTCCACCTTCCCCTTCATAAGTCTAAAGGGTGCCGCAAGAATCTGACTGAGTTTGAAACCCCAGCCGTTCGAGATGCGTTTTGCGTCCTCTCGCAGCTTTGCGCCTTCGTCCTTCAGTCCGTCGGCTTCTTTGCGCAACGCGGCGTGTTCGTCGCGCAGTCCCGAAAGTTCGGCCTGCAATTTCTTGATTTGTTCGGTCTGCGCAAGCGCATCGGCTTGATGCGTGCGTACGAATTCTTCGTTTGATTTGACTTGAGCCTGGAGCTTTTTGAGCTCGTCCGCTCGGGACTGGCTGAGTTGTTCGAGTTTGGCCGTTTCGACATCGCGGGATTTGTGCAGGCGCTCCAGCTTTTCGATCTCGTCGGTGCGGGACTTGGACAAGCGTTCCAGTTTCTCGATCTCACCGTCACGGGATTTGTGCAGGCGTTCCATCTTTTCGATTTCGCCCGCACGGGATTGGCACAGGTTCTCGAGCTTTTTGATATCGCTCGCATGCACCTGGGAAGCGGTCTCGAGTTTTTCAATTTTAGTGGTGCGCGTCGCGCCCTGGCGTTCGAGCTTCTCAATTTCCGTCGCGCGTGTCTGGCACAGAGCGTTCAGCGTCGCGATTTCGGCGGCATTGGATTGGCACAACGGGCGAAGCTTTTCAAGTTCCGCGGCGCTGCTCGCGCGCTCGCGTTCGAGCTTCTTGATTTCCGTGGCACGCGCCTGGCACAGGGTGTTGAGCTTCTCGATTTCGGCGGCATTGGATTGGCACAACGGGCGAAGCTTTTCGAGTTCCGCCGCATTGTGTGCTCGGTCGCGATCCAGCTTTTCGATTTCGCCTGCGCGGGACTGGTTCAGCGCGTCGAGCTTCACAATTGCTTCGGCTTGGGAGCGGCTTTCGTGTGTGAGTTTCTCAACTTCGTCCCCGCGCGAGCGGCTTAGGAGGTCCAGCTTTTCGACTTCGCAATCCAAGGCACGGGCCTTTGCGTCATAGTCCATAATCCGCGCATCGCGGGTCTGAAGCGCCGCGAGGTCCGCGCCGATTCTGGCTTGCATGGTCGCGCGGCTGCCGAGCGCGAAGAAATAATTGCGGACCAGCACGGGGTTCTTTTCGGCGAACGACAGAAACGCATTCACCGATTCCGGAATGCCGGGGCTGAGCGCGAGAACGCCCATGCCGTAACCGTGCGTGAATTCGAAATTCCGGTACGTGACCCGCAGTTGCTCCCACAACCGCCAGACGCCGTATCCTTGCTCGCGCGTGTTCGTGTTCTGGAACAGCACCACGCTGTTGCGGCTGAGTTTCGGACGCCACGCTTCCCAGTCGTGGCAAACGGCCTCGAAGGTGATGTGGCTGTCGATGTGCAGCAGTTCAATGCTGCCTTCCGAGAAATGTGTCGCGGCTTCGGCGATGGGACTTTGAAGCAGTTGGGAAAAATGGCCGTACAGCGGATCGTGGAAAACGCGCAGCTCGTTCAAACACTTTTCGTCGTTCAGGCCACCGTGCATGTCACCCTTCCAGGTGTCCACTCCGTGGCAGGCAATCTTCAAGCCCAGCGCCGCGACGGCATCGCAGAGCGCCAGATACGAATCGCCCTGGCAGACGCCCAAATCGACGACGACTTTCGGGCGCAGCAATTTAACCAGGACTTTGGCAAACGGAATATGCTCAAGGCGGGCGTCCGCGCTGACCCGTTTCGGCAACTCCAAAGATTGAGGATAGTCAAGCGGGTTGAACTCTAACGCCATATCCCGCCCTCTCTAGTGTGCTTGCAATTGCGGCCTCGGCTGAACTTTTTTACAACGATTTGCCGTTATGGCAATAACAGAATTGGATCGTTCGTAGTCCCGCCTTCAGGCGGTCTTCGTTGCCGGACCGCCTGAAGGCGGGACTACAAACGTCGCAATTTGACAATACCCTTAAAAATCGGCATATTCCGTGTATCAAAAATTAAAGTATACGTCATTATAGTGAGCGTGGAGAACCCGAATTACATGAAACGACACATCGCCATTTTGTGCGCGGCAAGTTTAGTCTTGTCTCTTGTGCCCGCGCACAGCGCTGAGCCTGACGCCGCGTGGGCGCGCATTGCGCCGTTCTTTTCGCCGCCGGCTGAATTCGCGAATCAATTTGGCGCGTTCACTTCACCGTTGAAATTCTACGATGGTCATCCGGTCAAGTATGCCGGCGACTGGCAGGCGCGCCGCGCCGAAATCCTCGCGAAATGGCATGGCCTCATGGGGCCGTGGCCAGCGTTGCTCGCCAAGCCTAAACTGGAAGCCGTCAAGAACGAGCACCGCGATAACTTCACGCAATATTGGGTGAAAGTCGAGATCGCTGAGAACGTTCTGGCCGACGGTTATCTGCTCGTGCCCGACGGCAAGGGACCGTTTCCGGCGGTGTTCGTGCCGTACTACGATCCGGAAACCAGCATTGGATTGGCCGGCAAGAAGGGCGAGCTCCGCGATTTCGCCTACCAACTTGCGCGCCGCGATTTCGTGACGCTGTCCATTGGCTCGCCCGGCGGCGACGCGCGCAAACCTGAACTGGGGAAAGCGGCCTGCCAGCCTCTGTCGTATCTGGGTTACATCGCTGCCAATTGCCACACGGCCCTCGCCCAGCACCCCAGCGTGGAACCCGCGCGCATCGGCGTCGTCGGGCATTCGTTTGGCGGGAAATGGGCGATGTTCGCGTCGTGTCTCCACGATAAATACGCATGCGGAGTGTGGTCCGATCCCGGCATTGTCTTTGACGACTCGCGCGGGAATGTCAACTATTGGGAACCGTGGTATCTGGGAAACGATCCGCAAAAAACGCGCAAGCCCGGCCTGATCACGCCCGCCAATCCCAGCACCGGCCCGTACACGATCATGCGCGAATCAGGCCGCGATCTGCACGAACTTCACACGCTGATGGCGCCGCGCCCGTTTCTGGTATCCGGAGGATCGGAAGATTTTTCGGCGCGCTGGATCGCCTTAAATCACGCCGTTGCGGTCAACGCATTTCTCGGCCAGAAAGATCGCGTGGCGATGACCAACCGCAAGGACCACACGCCAACGACGGAATCGAACGACCAGATTTATGCGTTCTTCGAGCACTTTTTAAAGACACACGAAGCAGATAAATAAAGGAAGAACCACGCAATGCGTTCCATCGCAGCTCTCATCGCAATCGCGCTCTCATTTACCATCGGCTGCCCGGCAGCGGACAAGCAGCAGCTTCTCAAGAACATCTCCGACTTCAGCCTGGAGGGCATGTATCGCCGGTTGGGGCCGGAATACGACTTCTTTCACAAGACCATCAAATTGCCCGAACCGCCGCTAATCTGGCTGCGCCCCGACAAGGAAGTCAAAGGCAAGCGCTCCTACCAGGTCGGCGGCGAATGGAAAAAAGAGGCCGGCGACTACAGCAGCACACAGGGCCAGATTGTCTATTTCCCCGACCAAGGTCCCGGCGTCGATCGCGTCAGCATCCATCAATCGGATCACGGATATTTCTGCCAGAAACCCGAAGCGCCGTGGAACAGCGGCTTCCGCCCCGAGCCTTCCGTCGCGCAATGGCAGAAATCCGGAGGCAAAGCGCTGGGCGTGCCTCTCGGCATGGCGCGCGGCCTGAGCACCTGGTCCAACTGCGGCGTGATCGTATTTTCGAGCGGATTCGTCGGCACCGCCGGAACCGTCACGGCCGCCGGCGGGCACCCGAGTTTGACTCTTCCGCCCGAGAAATTGCCCGTCGCCATCACCGTCACGCCGCGCAACGAATTCGCGCTCATCACGGTTTGCGATACGAAAAAGATGATGGCTCAAATCGCCGTGATTGCTTTGACCGGCGGTGGCGTGAAAGGCTTCGTGCACGACTGGCCGGATTCGCATCCGTGCCTCGCCAACGTCGGCTTGCTGACCGGCATGAAACTGCTGGGCTACATTGATCTTCCGGGCATCGTCGCGCCGACCGGCATCTGCGCGGTGGGCAACCACATTCCCGGCCGGCTCAATGGTCCCGACGGCAATGCCGGCATGTTGCGGAGCTTCGACCTGAGCCGGCCCAACGATCGCAACAGCTTTTACAAGAGTGGCAACGAGCACTACACGAACAGCGCGGGCTTTGCGATTGTGACCGCGCGCTACGAAAACAAAGCCTGCTTCGTCGATCTTCAGCCGCTCTTCCAGCACGTGCGCGAGATGTATTTCACCAGTGACGAGAATTACAAAAAGACGCGCGATCAAGGCCCGGCACCGGAACAGTGGCCCGTCACGTTTGAAAAAGATCCGTCCTGGATGCCCAAGCTGGTGGCTACAATCGACGTGAAGGAACCCACGGCGGCGACGGCCACCTTTACTGGCGAAGATAAGGCGCGCGCGTTTATCGCCTCGATGGATGGCACCGTCGGCATCTACGCGGTCGGCGGTCTCGCAACCGACGCGCCCGCGCTGCCGAACCAAATCGGCAAAGTCGGCGAATTCAAGCTCGGCAATAATCCGGTGCGCCTCACGCATCAAAAAGGCAGCTCCGACTCATTCCTGGCGGTGTCGCGCGGTGACCGTGAAATCGAGTGGTTTAAATTGACCGGCGACACCGCGGTCGTGACGCGTCGGTTGCGCGATAAACGCATGATCGATCCGGTCGATGTCGAAGTCGCCGACACGCACGGCATCGAAACAAACTTTATCACCGTCGCCGATTTCAAAGGAAAAAAGATCATTAATTACCGCTGTTCACCAATCAACTTCGCCACACAAGGCGGCATGAAATTTCCCGTCGGCGAAGACGGCAAAGCCGATTTCGAATGCGGCGGCATGATGGAATTTCCGGGCTATCCGTTCTGCGTGAGTGCGACGAATGTGAATTGAAGGGCCGTTCACCCCTAACCCCTAACCCCTCTTTATTATTTCTATTGATTTCCCCTGTTCATTCCCACAATCAATTGTATTCAATGCGTGGGAATTCAACTTTTTTCTGTCGCCGGAGGAATTATGCCAGTCCTCAACTCATCACGCCGCCGCTTCTTGAAAACCGCCGGGAGTGCTGCCGCCGTTGCGGCTCTTCCCATGATCTATTCGAAGTCCACGCGCGCCGCGCCCAACAGCCGCATCAATATGGCGTCGATTGGCGTGGGCGGACAGGGCACCGGATTGCTGGGCGGATTCCTCGGTGACGCCGAGACGCAGTTCGTCGCCGTCTGCGACGTTTTCGAACCGCATCGCACCCGCGCGAAAGACAAAGTCGAAGCCAAATACGCCGATGATAAAAAGAGCGGCGCTTATAAGGGCTGCGATGTGTACAACGACTTCCGCGAAGTGCTCGCGCGCGATGACATCGACGCCGTGGTCATCGCCACGCCCGACCACTGGCACGCGCTGATCGCCTGTGCCGCCGCGAAGGCCGGCAAGGATATCTACTGCGAAAAGCCGCTCTCGCTGACCATCGGCGAAGCGCGCAAAATGGTCAACGCCACGCGGCAATACGGACGCGTTTTACAAACGGGCTCCATGCAGCGCGCGTCCGCCGGATTCCGCACCGCCTGCGAAATCGTGCGCAATGGATTCATCGGCCAGGTGAAGGAAGTCTACGTCAAAGTCGGCGGGCCTCCGGCCGAGTGCCATCTCCCCACCGAGCCGATTCCGCAAGGCATGGATTGGAATATGTGGCTTGGACCGGCTCCCGCGCGCGGCTACAACAATAAAATTCACCCGTTCAGTTGGCGCGATTTCCGCGATTACTCCGGCGGCTACATGACCGACTGGGGCGCGCATCATTTCGACATCGCGCAATGGGGGCTGGGCATGGACGATAGCGGTCCCGTCGAGATTCATCCGCCGGGCACGCAGGACAACACGCTGCTGAAATTTGTCTACGCAAACGGTGTCAAAATGTACCACATCAATGCTGCGGATAAGAGCCTCAAGTTCGAGACGCCCGCGCCGTTCCCCGACGGCGACGGCGTGTTGTTTTACGGCGATGCGGGCTGGGTCTTCGTCAACCGCGGGAAGCTCGTCACGAGTCCGGCGAGCCTCGCGACACGCCCCATCGGCCCGAACGAAACGCGTCTGTACAAAAGCCCCGGACATCAGCGCGATTTCCTCAACTGCATTCACACGCGCCAGCGTCCCTGTACGGATGTCGAAATCGGCTGCCGATCGGTAAGCGTTTGCCACTTGGGCAACATTGCCTATTGGCTCGGCCGCTCGCTGAAATGGGATCCCGTCAAAGAGCAGTTCCTCAATGACGAAGCCGCAAATCGGTGGCTCGATCGGCCCAAGCGCGCGCCGTGGATTCTGTAAAGTAGGACGGGCTGCCAGCCCGTCAACAAACGAAACGACGCGGCCGTAAGCGTCGGTTCTATCACTGGAATTGCATTGAATTGACCCCGGGTAGGGGTCACGGATATTAGCCGGGGGTCGAGGGCGTACTCGCCCGACACCCCCGGAACGCGTACATTAGAATGAATTCGACCCCGGCAGGGGTCGCGGATAAATTCGCTAGGTTTGCATTGATTCATCCTTCACCCCTGCCGGGGTGAAGTGGCGATTTTGGCGATTTATCCGGGGGTGTCGCGGGTACGCTCAACCCCCGGCTAATTTCCGAGACCCCTGCCGGGGTCAAAAACATTGCAATACGTCCGGTTATGGAACCTAATAATTTGGGCGAGACGCCCCTTCCACTTTTTTACGAGGACTCATCGATTCATGAAACGCATCTACGTGCCCGCCGTCGTTTTATTTTTTCTTGCAACACTGAATTTCCATGCGGCCGACGGCGATCTTGCCAAAGCGACGGCGGAAACAATCAAACCAAACGCGGACCCGGCCGCGGTGAAAGCTCTTCTCGCCAAAGTCATCGATGCGCTCGCCGCCAAAGAGTGCGAGGCCAATGAGGTGGCGCGCAAAGAGCCGCAGACCTGCCTCGATAAAATCGAATTCCTCGTCAGCCGCCCTGGCGCCGATGCCGAGCGCGAAGCGTTTTGTAAATCGCTGGCGGAACGTCTGGCAGGCGAACTTCATGCGCCCGCAAAAATCTGGCTGCTGAAAAGCCTCGAACGAATTGGCAAAGCGGAGTCCGTCGGCGTGGAAGTCAAGCTGTTGAGCGACGCGGACGAAACCGTTCGCGAAACCGCGCGCCGCGCATTGGCGTTGAACGCCTCGGATGAATCGTCCGCCGAATTGCACAAAACCCTGCAAGCAGCAACCGATCCAAGGGCGCGTGCTGCACTTATTGAGGCGATCGGATTCAAGCGCAATAGATTCGACGTTCAACTCTTTTTAGAAGAAGGGAAAAACTCCGATGTTGACGTAAAAGCCGCAGCCAAAGGCGCGTTGGCAGCTCAAGGGGTGATGACCATGAGCAAGACCATGGGACAAGCACGAGAATTGGTAGCCAAACATGATTTGACTGAGGTCATGGCTGCGCTGGATTCGCCGCAAAAGTTTCTCTGGCAGGCAGGCATAGAAGTTGTGAATTCGGATCATTCAGCGGAAATGACGAAAGCGGTTGTCGATAAATTGAAGGTCGCTCAACCTTTCGTTAAGCCGGCACTGATTGCTGCACTCGCGCACCGCGGCGATAAGGCAGCACTTCCGGCACTCCTCGAACAAACAGCCAGCGACAGCGAAACTGTTCGCCTAGGAGCGATACAAGTAATCGGTTACCTCGGCGACGAATCCACAGTCAAGCCCCTGATGGAATTGGCAGTCTCCGGAAAAGGCGAGGAACAGCGTTCTGCGCGCGAAAGTCTCGACCGTCTCCACGGCGCGGACGTGGACAAGACGCTTGCCGCGTTTTTGAAAAACGACAATCTCGACACGGTCAAAGAGGCCGCGCAACGTCTGGCCGGTCGCAACTCGTCCGGCACGGCACCCGAACTGACGGCGCTGCTGACTCACAGCGATAAAACAGTGCGGATCGAAGCGTTGAAGGCACTCGGATCTGTCGGGGGAAAAGATGCGTTGACTGCCGTGCTTGGCGTGCTGGGTAAAACGGAAATTGAGGTGGAACGCGATCAAGCGGCGAAAACCATCGTTGCCATTTCGCGGCGCTTGCCGGAGACGGACGGCCATGTCGAAGCGCTCGTCGCGGCACTGAAGGACGGGAGCGAACCGGCGCGTATCGCGTTGCTGACCGCGTTGGGCCAAATCGGCGGCGCAAAAGCGCTCGACTCCGTTCGCGCGGCAATGTCCGACGCCGGCGATAAAACGAAGGACGCCGCATTCCGCGCGCTGACCAATTGGCCCGACGCCGTGCCAATGAACGAGCTGCTTAGCCTTGCGCAATCCTCCACGAATGAAACGCACCGCGTCCTGGCGCTGCGCGGATTCGTGCGCATGGCCGGTCTGCCCGGCGCGCGGTCGCCCAAGGAGACTCTGGCGCTGTTTGCCGGTGCGCACACGGCGATCAAATCGGCCGACGACCGCAAGCTGTTTCTCAGCGCGCTTTCGGAGATCAAGGATTTTGGCGCGGTCGATGCGTGCGCGCAATTCATCTCCGACCCGGCTGTCTCCGAAGAGGCATGCTTAGCTACTGTGAAAGCCGCAAAGAATTTCGAAAGTGGGCACAAGGATGGCGTTGCGGCTGCGATGAAAACGGTGTTGGAGAAGGTCAAAAATCCCAAGACCAAAGAGCAGGCGCAAGCGATCCTCGACAAACAGGCCAAGAACTGAACCATGCTTTTACCGTTGCTGATCGGTTTGATCGTCACGATCGCAGTGTCCAGCATGGCGTCCGGCATGTTGCGCTCGGCGTCGGAAGAACTCACTGTTGACGTTCGCGACCGTGTTTTTAAACGCGAAAATCGGCGGGCGTGGATTTGGCGCTATTCCGAATGGCTCGGCATCGCGCTGATCCTTGCGGGCATGTTTCTTCCGCAAACGATGCTGTTTACAGCCAAGAGCCAGCGCGTCATCTGTATCGCCGCTGGACTGGTTTTGTTCTGCTTTTCCAATGCAATGGCGGCGTGGTCGTCCTTCACTGTCTATAAAAAGGAAGCGCCCGGCACGAATGCCACTCGCGCCGCGTTTCGCGGCGCGGTTCTGGTGTCGCTTGCGGAAACGGTGCTGCTCGTCGTGGTGTTCTGGATCGTGTCGGTGCGCCTGGATTGGATGCCGGCCGCGAAGCCTGGCGACTCGCCTGCCGAAACTGCCTCCGAAGACAAAAGCCTCTGGATCGACGAAAGCATCGCTCTAAAGGAACTTGCCAGCTTCGATCGGGACTACGTCGATGGCCGAGTGGAAGGCGGATCGTTGCGCACGAAGATGATCGCCGGGAAAAGAATGTATCACGCCGGCGACGTGGAGAGGTTGAAGAAACAGAAGAAAGAAAACATTCCGGAGTAAAAGTTCAAAACAGCGGATAAATCAACGGCGCGGCGCCCGTCGCGGCGAGAATCAACAATCCGCTCAACAATACCAGCGCGATAATAATGGGCGTCAGCCACCACTTTTTGTTGGTCCTCAGGAAGTCGATAAATTCGGCGATAAAACCGGGCGCGGGTTGTTTGGCCTGCGAGGTGAAATCATCTGGCTCTTGAACGGGCGGCATGCGCGGATCCTCTTCTTACTCAGAATTGCTTGAAATACTCGTCCTTCTCGCGCGGACGTTTGGCGACCGCCGGAGACCAATATGTCTCCGCGTCCGGCCGCATTTTGCGCTCCAACGGATCGTAACCCAATAGCCGCAGCAGCAGTCCGATGGGCGTGATGACCACAAAATAAAACACGCTAGCCAAGGTATACGACATGACCCAACCCAGCGGCATGAACGCAACCATCAGCCCAATATACACTGGGCGAATTAACGGCGGCATGATTAATCCGGCGACGGATAAAACGGCCGCTGCAATCCAAACGTCCCATGCGACGCCGGGCAAATTGTGCCGCCACGCCATGTAGCCAGCCAACCCCAAAGTGAGCGGCAACCACACGCCCGCAAACAGCCGCAGGATTCCGCGCGATGGATTTCGGTCGAGAGTAATCACTTCGCTATTGCTTTCCTTTGCGCCTTTGCGAGAGAATATGAATTAGTTAATCCGGATCGAACTGCGCGAGATAGGCGTCTACCGCGTGAACTTTAACATCGGGCTGTTCCAATTTATACAGAATAAACTTCTCCAATACCAGCACGTCCATGTTAGTGTTCAGGAAGCATCGGTGCGCGTGTTCTGGCGTGCAGACAATCGGCTCGCCGCGCACATTGAAACTGGTATTGATGATCAGCGGGCAGCCTGTTTTGGATTCAAAACTTTTCAGCAGTGTGTGAAAGCGGCCATGGCGCTGAGCGTCCACGGTCTGGATACGCGCGGAATAATCGACGTGCGTGACGGCGGGCACTTCGCTTCGTGCGACTTTCAGTTTGTCCAAACCCTTCTCGTCGTGCGCGGCGTTCGGAAGCCGTTTGTCCGTGCGCACCGGCGCGACCAGCAGCATGTAGGGACTGGGTTCGTGTTCGCGGACGTCGAAATAATCCTGCACGCGCTCTTCGAGAACGGCCGGAGCGAACGGGCGGAAGCTCTCGCGAAATTTTGTTTTCAGATTCATCACCGACTGCATCTCCCGGCTGCGCGCGTCGCCGAGAATGCTGCGGCTGCCCAGCGCGCGCGGGCCGAACTCCATGCGCCCCTGCATCCAGCCGACCACTTTTTGCGACGCCAGCGCGCCGGCGACTTCGTCGCACAACGCCGTTTCATCCGCGACGTAATGGTAGCGGGCGCCAATGCCGTCGAGAAATGCTCGGATGGATGCATCGTCGAAACTCGGCCCGAGCAGCGATGCCGCCTGTCCGTCGGGTTGCTGCGCTTCGCGCGGCTTGCCCATGAGTTGGTGCCAGATCAGCAGCGCGACGCCCAATGCACCGCCTGCGTCTCCGGCGGCGGGCTGCACCCAGACATTTTCGAAAATACCTTCGCGTAAAATGTGCCCGTTCCCGACGCAATTCAATGCCACGCCGCCGGCGAGACACAGATTCTTTAGTCCCGTCTCCTTACGCAGATGGCGCGCGCAGCGCAGCATCACATCTTCCGTCACCGCCTGAATTGACGCGGCCAAATCCATTTCGCGCTGGGCGAGCGGCGATTCAGGTTTCCGTGGCGGCCCGCCGAAGAGGCGTTCGAATTTCGCCGAGGTCATCGTCAAGCCGGCGCAATAATTGAAGTACGACATGTCGAGTTTGAACGAGCCGTCGGCTTTTAGATCGATCAAATGCGTGCGGATTTTTTCTGCATAAATAGGCTCGCCGTATGGCGCCAAGCCCATCAGCTTGTATTCGCCCGAATTGACTCTGAACCCGCAGAAATAAGTGAACGCGGAATAGAGCAAGCCAAGCGAATGCGGAAATTTCAATTGCTGGCTGAGCGCGATGGTGTTGCCGCGCCCGATTCCGGTCGTGGCCGTCGCCCACTCGCCCACGCCATCTAGCGTCAGAATCGCGGCTTCGTCAAACGGCGACGGAAAGAACGCGCTCGCCGCGTGGCTTTCGTGGTGCGACGCGAAGACGATTCGATTGCGGTACGCGCCGTCAAGGTGGCGGTTGATTTCACGCCGCAAATACAGCTTCTTATTCAGCCATTCCGGCAACGCAGTGAGAAAGGAAAACAGTCCCGCGGGAGCCACGGCGAGATACGTTTCCAGCAGGCGTTCGAACTTCAGCAGCGGCTTTTCATAGAATCCGACGAGGTCCAAATCGCGCGCCGTGATGCCGGCCTCGCGCAGACAGTATTTGACCGCCTGTTCCGGAAAAGCGGCGTCGTGCTTTTTGCGCGTGAAGCGTTCTTCCTGCGCGGCGGCAACGATCTTGCCATCGATCACGAGCGCGGCCGCCGAATCGTGGTAAAACGCGGAGAGGCCCAGAATTGCCGTCATGGCTGCATCGTCCGAAGCTTCTCCGCGATTCGCGCCGCGACCCAGGCATTCCCCGCGCAGGTCATGTGCGTGGTAAAAAATTCGGCGCGCTTGCCGGGGTCCGCGCGCAGCACTTCATTGAGCGGCGCGACGAGATCGAGCGTCTCCAGGCCCGCTTCCCGCGCGCGCGTCAGCACCGGCACCAGGCGCTGCGGATCGCCATTCAGCCGTCCCTGCGCAACCAGCAGCACGCGGCTTCCGCGCGCGCGTTGCAATTCGGCAATTCGAGCCGTCAGCCGCAGTGCGACATCCATGCCCCGCGCATGCACGCGGATCATGCCGTCGCCTTCCGCCGCCCACCATTCGCGGGCGGCGCGTTTGCAGATGAAGTTCATTAAATAACTATAGCCCAGCGCCGTTTTCACGCGCGATGCTTTCGCGACAGCGGTCTTCGGCACGGGGTCGTTTCGCAGAATCAATCCATCGCCGTCGATTTCGAAATACGGTTTCCAGGCGGTGCGACAGGACATTTCACAGCGTTCGATGTCGTCGTCGATGATGCTGACAATCAGCAGCGTGTATTTTTCGCGCGCGGCGAGTTGTTCGGCGCGCAAAACGATCTGATCGAACCCGTAGCCGAAAACGCCTCCATTAATGACGGGCTTGCCAAGATCGCGTTCAAGCTGCGCGGGCCACGTGCAGTTGTCGCCGGCTTCATCGCCAAATGTAAATGAATCGCCCAGCGCTAGAATTGCCGGACCCGCAGCCGGTGCAGGCTGTCCGTTCGAGCGCACGCCATCTTGCGTGATCGAGACGGGAACCCCTAAATCGGCCGCGGTGCGCGTTGCGCCAGGCTGCAAACTCCAGCCCAGATGTTCGTCATATTGTGCGGGATACGCGGTGTGCCACAGTTCAATTTGCTGCGTCCGCATATTCTCAAGAGAGAAGAATTTTCCGTGATACAGCCGGAGGGCCGCCTCAGTGAACGCGAGCAAAAATACGAGCGGAAGAAGGGAGAAGAGAATCTTTTTGAGAAGCGGGCGCTTTGCGGGTTGAGGCGTATTTTGTGCAGCCAATGCGAGACCCTTTCGTGCCGCCTTCTCGGTGTTATTGAGGCATAGTATCGCGGCGCTTTGCCCGGTGCCAGCACTGATTTTTGCAGCGCTTGAACGGAAGATGATCGACAGACCTTCCAACGCGGCTATTGTTTAATAACGTATACGAGAAATAGTGTGGCAACGATTGGAGTGGCTGGCGATGAGCACAAAACAACGCGTTTTATTTTGCTGGAGCGGCGGGAAGGATTCAGCGCTTGCCCTGCATCGCGTTCTGACTTCGGGGCGCTATGAAGTCGTGGCGCTTTTGACCACGCTCAATGAACATTACCGGCGCGTGTCCATGCACGGCGTCCGCGAAGATTTGTTGAACGCGCAGGCGCGGGCCATTGGATTGCCTCTCGAAAAGATGTTTGTCAGCCTGCGCAGCACGAACGAAGAATATGCGGACAAGATGCGTGCCATTTTGCTGCGCTATAAAGCGCTGGGCGTCGAACACGCCGTTTACGGGGATATTTTTCTGGAAGATTTGCGCCGCTGGCGGGAGGACAATCTGGCGCAGGTCGGCATGACGGGCGTGTTTCCACTTTGGAAGAACGATACCACGCAACTCATGGCGGAATTTGTGGCATCGGGGTTTCGCGCCGTGCTTTGTTGCGCCAACGATGCTTATCTCGGCGAAGCGGATGTGGGCCGGGAACTTGACGCGAAATTCGTCACGGATCTTCCAGCGGACGTGGACCCGTGCGGTGAAAATGGGGAGTATCATTCGTTTGTTTATGCGGGGCCGATTTTTCGCGCGCCGCTTTCGATTCGCGCTGGGGAAAAGGTGTATCGACCTATTGAGCAAACGCATCCGGGGGCTTCGGTCTGTTCGGCGACACCGGGTGTTGCGCCTGCGCGGTTGCCTACCAAGGGGTTTTGGTTTTGTGATTTGATGTTGGGGGATGAGGAAAACTTGGCAGGACAGAAAGTAGACTGTCCTTGATTTTTCATATTTGGGAAGATGCGGTTGATGGAACGCGTCCGAATAAGTGAGTGCTCTGTCCCGGATTTACCGCGTTTTAGATGTGTGTCTGTCCCGAATGGCACATAGTTAAGGACGATGCACACGTGCAATGCGTGGGAGCGGAGTCGCCAAAAGCGGCTTAACTATACGCCATTCGTGTCTGTCCCCTTATCCCCAAACGGATGAATTCCATATTATGACAGAGAATTTATTCTCGAAACCAAATTTTCAAGATCGACAGTATCAATCACTTCTGTATGATCTGCTTCAACCAACATAACATGGTCCTGATCGCTTGCTTCTTCTCCTAAAAAATATTGAGGAATTGCCACTCCAGAGGGACCAGCTTTAAGGTCAAAGGTCGCAATGCGTACACCTAAAACAACTTCGGTCAACCCATGGCTAAAGTACAATCTCTCCATATCGATAAGCTGAGAATGTAAATTTATACAATTTGCCAATAATGTTTGAATATTTTTGCACCGGTCCTTGAAATATTCGGGGTTTTGTGGGCACATTTGATGAACGACAATTATAATTCCCCCTGACGGCAAGTAGAATTCCCGGCTTTTTAAGGCGGGATCGGCCAATCTGTTTCCCTGCAAATCAGGGGGGCGGAATGGTCACAGATCGACAGGTGAAGAGAATGATGGATG
>JBBRQD010000119.1:0-16215 GCA_038227045.1 Planctomycetota bacterium | reverse complement strand
GCGCGGTTTGCGCGGATCGGGAACCTGCTTGAAGGCATCGAAAAGCGAAATTTCAGCGGCAACACTCATTTTTCTGATCTCCTTTGAATAGAAGATCGGCTATTTCTCTACGAAAAATGAGGACTTTTGAAAGGCCCTGTTCGGCCATTCGCGTTTCAGCAGACCACCGATAAACCCAAATAGCTTGCGTTGTATTTCGGGACGGACTGTTGAACGACGGCGGCAGAGCATCTGGGCCGCGAGATTTTTCGAACCTTCCGCAGCGCGTCCTTTGACGCGCCCTTTTCTTTGTTTAGAATCGCAGATGGTTCAAGAACGCTTGAATCGGAAAACTGAAACCCGGAAACTGAAACCATGCCATCGATTCCTCCCCGCCGCGGTCCCGTCATGCTCGTCGTCATGGACGGCTGGGGGCTGCGCGCGAGCGCCGATCACAATGCCGTGAAACTGGCCAAAACACCGGTGTACGACGCGCTGGTCAAACAATGCCCTTACACCACTCTGATCACTTGCGGCACCGATGTAGGACTGCCTAAAGGAACGATGGGCAACAGCGAAGTCGGCCATCTGAATCTCGGCGCGGGGCGCGTGGTCTGGCAGGACTTGATGGAGGTGGCACAGGCCGTTGCGGACGGTTCGTTCGATACCAATCCAGCCATTGTCGCGGCGCTTGAACACGCCAAAAAGAATGGATCGCGGCTGCATATGTTTGGCCTGATTTCGGGCGCGCGCGTGCACTCTCTGGACGAGGCGTACTTCGCCTTTGTGCGGCTCTGCGCCAAACATAGTCTGCGCAAAGACCGCCTGGTATTTCACGTCTTCACCGACGGCCGCGACACCGGCCCGAAGAGCGGCTTGGGATGGGTCGACGAACTGCAGCGCAAACTCGATCTGTACGACACGGGCATCATTGCGAGCGTCACGGGGCGCTATTACGGCATGGATCGCGACAAGCGCTGGGAGCGCGTCGAAAAGGCATGGAAAGCGATGGTCGATGGTGTCGGCGAGCACACTGCCGCCACAGCCGCCGAAGCGATTGAAAAAGCGTACGCGCGCGGCGAGACCGACGAGTTCATCGGCGCAACAGTGATCGTCGGAGAAGACGGCAAGCCGCTGGCGACCATCGCCGACGGCGATTCGGTCTTCAGTTTCAACCACCGCAGCGACCGCCCGCGCGAATTGTGCGAGTGCTTTTTGAACGCGGATTTCAAAGGCTTCGCGCGCACACACGTGCCGGCGGTGTTGCTCAGCACCATGACCGATTACCGCGCGGGATTTCCCACGCCGATCGCGTTCGCCAGCAAGGATCTGGAGGGCACGCTCGGCGAAGCGGTTTCGAAGGCCGGCTTGACGCAACTGCGCATGGCCGAGACCGAGAAATACCCGCACGTCACGTTCTTTTTCTCCGGTGGGCGCGAGAAGCCCTACGACGGTGAAGAGCGCGGCATGGCGGCGTCGCCGAAGGTAGCGACCTACGATTTGCAGCCCGAAATGAGCGCGCCCGAATTGACCGAAAAGGCGCTCGCGGCGATCCGTTTGAAAAAATTCGATTTAATTATTCTGAATTTTGCCAATGGCGACATGGTCGGCCATACCGGCGTGGAGAAGGCCGCAATTGCCGCCGTCGAAGAAGTTGACAAAGACGTGGGCAAAATCGTGGAAGCGATCCGCGAAGTTCACGGCGATCTGCTGGTCACCGCCGATCACGGCAACTGCGAGCAGATGTGGGACTACGCGACGGACAGTCCGCACACGGCACACACGACCAACAACGTGCCGTGCTTTCTCGTCAGCGAGCGGTTCAAGGATGCGAAGCTGCGGTTTGGCCGACTGGCGGACGTGGCGCCGACCCTGGTGTTTTTGCTGGGCATCGCGCCAACGCCTCAGATGACGGGAGCGTCGTTGATCGTGGTGTAACCAGGACGGGTTTCTGTGGAACTTGAGGGAGCGACGGGGACAAATTTGTAGTCTAAATTGTCAATTTATTGCCACTTTGGTCACGACGGACCAGCAAAATCATCGCTACCCTGTAAACTACCTCTGGTAATCGCACCGCACATTTCTCGGAGAATCTCGACATGCTGCCCATTGACCTCACTGGAAAACGCGCTTTTGTCGCGGGCGTCGCGGACGACAATGGCTATGGCTGGGCCATTGCCAAGGCGCTGCACCAGGCCGGCGCGTCCATCTGCGTGGGTACGTGGCCGCCCGTTTTGGGGCTGTTCACCAAGAGCCTCGAACGCGGCAAGTTCGACGACAACATCGAGTATCCCGGCGGCAAATTGAGTTTTGAGAAAATTTACCCGCTCGACGCGGTTTACGATCAACTGGAGGACGTGCCGCCTGAAGTCCGCGAGGACAAGCGCTACAAGGACGTGCCGGATTATACCATTCAGGAATGCGCGGCGAAGCTCGTCGCGGATTTCGGCGAAAAGCCGCTCGACATCCTCGTGCACAGCCTGGCCAACGGTCCGGAAGTCAAGAAACCGCTGCTGGACACGTCGCGCAAAGGCTATCTCGCCGCGGTCAGCGCCAGCGCGTACTCGATGGTCGCGCTGGTCCAGCGCTTCGGTCCGCTGATGCGCCCGAACAGCGCGGCGGTGTCGCTCACGTATCTGGCCTCCGAACGCACCGTCCCCGGCTATGGCGGCGGAATGAGTTCCGCGAAGGCGGCGCTCGAAAGCGATACGCACACATTGGCATACGAAGCCGGCCGCAAATACAACCTGCGCATCAACTGCATTTCGGCCGGCCCGCTCCCTAGCCGCGCGGCGAAAGCCATCGGCACCATTGAAGCGATGGTTGCATACTATAAGCTCAATTCGGCTCGCGCCGAAGTGATGAAAGCAGATGAAGTCGGCCAACTCGCCGCGTTCCTCTGTTCGCCGCTGGCCAACGCGATAACGGGCGCGCTGATCCACGCCGACCACGGCTATCACAGCATGGGTATGCCGGCGGTGGTTTTGCAATAACTGCTTTTGCCTCTCGATTGCGTCCATGCGAGAGAATAAAAAAATGCGGCATACTAATTGTTGACCGAAATCGACGTGTGCATTTAGCAGCTAATGGTTCGTTTAGGAATCGTCTATGCCAACGTTTGAAGAACTCAAATCCATTGTGAATTCACACGGACAAGGCCATCTTTTTCGCTACTTCGATGAATTGAACGACGCCGAAAAATCGAAACTGCTCGCTCATGTTTCGGCCGTCGAGTTCGACGTGGTCGACAAACTCGTCGCGGATTTTATTAAAGGTTCCGCCGCGGCGCCGAGCACCGCCGATCTCAAGCCGGCGGCCGTCGTGCCGCTCGCGACGAATGACGACCAGCGCCAGGCACTTCGCGGCGCGCGCGAGGCGGGCGAAGAGGCATTCCGGCGCGGACGCATCGCCTGTTTTCTCGTCGCCGGCGGACAGGGCACGAGGCTGGGGCTCAACGGCCCCAAGGGAGCATTTGTAATCGGCCCTATTTCGGATCGCACACTGTTCCAGATTCACGCCGAAAAAATCCTGGCGCTGCGCCGCCGCTACAATGCCGCGGTGCCGTGGCTGATCATGACTTCCGATGCAAACGATCGCGAGACAAAAGACTTTTTCGCCGCGCACAATTACTTTGGGCTCGGCGCGGACAGCGTGCGCATCTTCAAGCAAGCCAACATGCCGGCCGTGTCGCGCGACGGCAAAATTTTGATGCAGTCGAAGAGCGAGCTTGCGCTGAGCCCCAATGGCCACGGTGGTTCGATCAAGGCGCTTCACGATTCCGGCTCGGTCGCCTGGCTGCGGTCCAAGGGCGTGGATACGCTCTTCTATTTCCAAGTCGATAATTGCCTCACGCAAATCGGCGATCCAGCATTCATCGGCTGGCATCTGCTGGGCGGTTCCAAGATGTCAAACAAAGCCTGCCGCAAGCGCGATTGGAAAGAGAAAGTCGGGGTCTTTGGCGTGAGTGGCGGAAAACTCGGTGTCGTCGAATACTCCGATCTTCCCGAATCCTCCG
Organism: Planctomycetota bacterium; assembly: GCA_038227045.1. Classification (GTDB taxonomy): domain Bacteria; phylum Planctomycetota; class SZUA-567; order H5-PLA8; family H5-PLA8; genus JANXLS01. The sequence goes on along the minus strand of JBBRQD010000119.1, from coordinate 12,221 downwards.
CGCGCGAAACGCTTCCCGACGGATCGCTGAAATGGTGGGCGGGCAGTGTCGCGATTCACGTCATTGACATGGGTTTTATCGAGCAGTTCAACAAGGGCGGTTTTCAGTTGCCGTATCACAAAGCCGAAAAGGTAGTTCCGTGCATCAATGCCGACGGTAGTCCGGCCCAGTTCAAAACCGGCGAAAAAAACGGCATCAAGTTCGAAACCTTCGTCTTCGACGCGCTCGCGCAAGCCGACCGCACGGTCAACGTGGAAGCGCGCCGCGACGAAGATTTCAGTCCCGTCAAAAACGCCGACGGTGAAGACTCGCCCGCGACGGCAAAACGCGATATGCAGGAACTGTACGCGCGCTGGCTGAATTCGGCGGGCACGCCAGTGCCGCGAAAGCCGGACGGATCGCTCGACTGCGAGATTGAGATCAGCCCGTTGACGAGCCTGGAAGGAGAGAATCTAGCAGGAAAAGCGCCGCGCGAAATCAAGCCGGGAGCGAAGGTGGTGTTGTAGTACGTGCCGCTTCGTGCTTGCTGCCTGAGTAGCTTTTCGCGCTGAATTCGCGCCGATTTTACTATTTTTGAATCTTTCCCGCCCTCCGCACGTCATAATAGTGAAGACGACAGGAGGCCCGCAGCGATGTTGAATTCGGGGATGGTGGAGAACTACATCTCATCGACCGCACAGGCGCACGCCGGGCGCCGTGCCGTCCGGTTTGAGGCGATCAACAGCGTCGCCGCACTGGCCGAACGACAGGCCGAAATCGCACCGTGCGTTCGCGCGCTGCTGGGCGCCTGTCCCGTGCGCGGGTTGCTGAACACCCGCACCATCGCCACGCACAACCGCGACGATTACACTCTCGAAACGCTGACCTTCGAAGGGCTTCCCGGCACGGTCGTGACCGCGAATCTGTATCTTCCGCTCGGCCGGCCCGAACCATATCCGGCGGTGGTCATTTTTTCCGGCGATGCGCACGAGGGCAAGCAACAGGCCGAACGCCAGCGCATGGGCCAGTTGCTCGCGCGGCGCGGCATTGCCGCGCTGCTCTTCGACAGCCCCGGCCAAGGCGAGCGTCTTGAATTTTACGATTCGACGCTGCGCCGTTCCTGGGTGGGCCGCTCGACCTGCGTCGAACGAGCGCACCTCGGCCACCCGATGCTGTTGACCGGAAACCGGCTCGCTCACTGGATGTCGTTCGAAGCCTCACGCGCGCTCGACCTGCTGGCGTCGCGCCCGGATATCGACGGCAAACGGCTCGGCGTCGTCGGCGACGGTTCCAGTGAGGCGCTCGTGCGCCTGCTCTGCTGCCTGGAACCGCGGCTCGCCGCCGCCGCGATAATCGCGGATACGAACGACGATGCGCTGCTTGGGGGCGAGAGCATCGAAAGCACATTGCCCGGCGTTTTGGCACAAGGCATTCTACCGGCCGATTTTCTGCTGCCGTTCGCGCCGAAACCGCTGCTGCTGATTCGTTGCGCCGAACAGAAAGGGACGTTGCCGCACGACGCGATGGTTCAAGATTTGACGCGCGTATACAAATTGCTCGGCAAGCCGAACCTCTTCGAGACCGCTGAAGAGCGCGGCGTGAAGGGATTTGCGAAGTTCATTCGCACGCGCATCATGGACCATTTTTCGCGCGGATTCGGCATGGGCGTCGAACGCTTGCGCGAACTGGAAACGCCGGCCGAAACGCTCGATACGCTGCGCTGCACCGAGACCGGACAAGCCGCCAACTCCCTTAATGCGCCGAGCCTGTTCTGGATCCATTCAAAGCTGGCGCACGAACTGCCGCCGCCGATCGAGCAGCCCGCCGACGCGGCGGGTGCCGTGGCGCTGCGCGCCGAATTACGTGCGCGTTTCGCGCCGCTGCTGTGCCTGCCCGAGGCGGCTCAGCCCGTTCATTGCGAAGTCGAGAGCCACGCGAACGACTGGGGTCTGCATGTCGAAAAAGGCCGCATCGTCATCGCCGATGGGCTGTACGTGCCCTATAGCTTTTACACGCGGCCGTCGGCCAGCGAGAGCGGCACGCACACGGCTTCGCCGGTGCTGCTCGCACTGCACGAACGCGGCATCGCGGGCGTGACGGGGGCGCGCGAATGGATGAAACTCATCCCGCAAGCCGGCTTCCACGTGATGGCCATCGACGTGCCGGGCGTAGGCGAAACGCGCCTCCAGGCGGATCGCGAAGAGAGCGAGGGCTATGAATCGATGCTATGTGGCCACGAATCGATCTGGGCACGTCGTGCCTTGAACGCGGGGCTCAATCTTTTCGGGCTGGACGTCTTCAGCGTCCTGCGCACGGTTCACTATTTAAAGACTCGCTGGGATGTGGACAAGATCCGCATTGTGGTGTCGGGCACCGGCCGCGGCGCGCTATGGGGCCTGTATGCGGCGGCGCTGGAAAAGGACATTGCGCGCGTGGCGCTGCTGCGCGGTTTGAGCTCGTATAAATGCCTCGCCGAACGCTGCCGCCACAACCATCATTTCAGCGTGTATCTGCCCGGCTGCCTGAAGTCCTTCGACCTGCCGCACGTCGCCGCGTGCGTTGCGCCGCGCCCGCTGAAACTGATCAACTTCGTCGACCAGCGCAAAGAACGCCGCCCGCTGGAGGCGATGCGCCACGAGTACGAATTCACGGCGGAGATGTATCGCCTGCTCAGTGCGCCAGACGATTTTGCGGTGCAGTCCTCGGACAGCGCGCCGGAGACCTTGGCGACGGTGATGAAAACGATTGGCGCGCGGTGATCAAGAGCCGCGCACGTCAGTAAGCGGCTGATTTTGCGTGCGGCAAGATTCTGGCCGCTTACTGACGTGCGCGGCTCTTTGCGTCAAGCCTTAAGAAACTTCGATTTTGACTTTGGAAGCGTGATCCCATACGGTGCGAGAAACCTCGACCGAACCCATTGTTTCCGCCGAAGCGGCTGAATAGGCCATACCCTCCGACGTAGCCCCCGAAACCGGAGTCATAATTGTTGCCAGGACAATTGGCAGGTGGCGGAGTCTCATTCTGGTCGCGAATTGCTTTCTCATGTTGCGCGGCGGCGACAATCCGTTCGGCGGCCAATTTTTCCGCGACGGTCACCCATGCGCCTTGATAAAACACTTTGCCATTTTCGATATTTTTTCGGATCGATTCGTCGCGGGCGCTAATGTCCGCGGCATCGGCCTTTTCACGCGATTCGTTGGCATCTTTCGTCGCGAATTCGACCCGTTCAATTTTCGATGCGGCCAAAATGAGCATGCCATATTTGACACGCAGATTGACGCCCTTGTCGTTCCGCGAAACGACGGTGCCTTCGAGCTTATTTCCGTTCGTTAAAAAGACGGTGTCCGCGAAAAGCGGCGTTGAGAATGACGCGAGGAGAGCGAGAAGGATTTTCGATTTGGTGTTCATACATATTCCTCGTCAATAATTCTAACGGGCCAGCAAAGGCTCGTCAACTCTTAACCCATTTCGTCTCTACTTTAAATAGCCCCAACACCAACGACGAGGATTTGTCATCCGGTGTATTCAAGCTACCGTTTCCAATACGCTTTGCCACCCTGAAAGGCCCGCATGAAACCCGTTGCATTCGTCCTTCCCATCGTTGCCCTTTTGGCGTTCACTGTAAGACTGCACGCGGCGGATGACACCATTCCGCTCGAAGTGGATTCGCCCGATCCCAAACTCGCCAAAATCGTCCTCGTAGCCGGCGAGATCACGCCGAATGTGGCGCATCAATATTGGGCGGGAACGGTCGCGATTTATAAAATGCTCAAGGACACGCCGGGCGTGCATGTCACCGTCGTGCGCTACGGCTGGCCGAAGAACCCGGAGATTTTCAACAACGCCAAAGCCATCGTGCTTTACATGGAAGGCGGCGAAGGCGGCGCGATTCATCCGCTCAGCACGCCTGGACGACTGGAACTTCTGCAAAAAGAACTCGCGAAGGGCGTGGGGCTCGTGACTCTTCATAAAGGAGGCGCGATTCCGGGCGAACTCGGCCAGAAGATGCTCGATTTGCAGGGCGCGTACTACGATACTAAAACGTCCAGCAAAGGCCATTGGCCGGTCGACTTCCACACGTTCCCGGACCATCCGATCACGCGCGGCATGAAGCCGTATTCGTTGAATGACGGCTATTGCATCGGGCTGAAATTCGCGCCGGATATGAAAGGCATCACGCCGCTGCTTTACGCGCCCAAAGGAAACGGAAAAACGCCGCTCGCCGCGGAATCCAGCACCGCTCCGAAAGACATCACGGCCTGGGCGTTCGAGCGCCCCGACGGCGGCCGTTCGTTCGTTAATACGGGCCTGCATTCGCATCGCTATTTCACGGAATTGAGCGTTCGCAAATTGACGATCAATGGAATTCTCTGGGCCGCGAAACTCGAAATTCCCGCGGATGGCGCAAAGGCTGAAATTGACCCAGCGGAACTGGATAATAATGTGGAGGCCGCAGCGAAGGCGGCTGCGAAGCCTGCTCCGGAAAAATAAAGAACGGAAAGAGTGATCCAGAGCCGCACACGTTAGTAAGCGGCCATTTTGCCGAACGCGAATTATTTGGCCGCTTACTGACATGCGCGGCTCTGGTGCGACATCCCCTCACCCGCTCACTTTAATATCGCAAACCCGCTCGACATTCTTCAGTAGCCATTCCGAAAATACAGTTCCAGCCGGCAGTGCCGCCACTTCACGTGCGCCTTCCGGACTCAACATAACCGGCCAGCCGCGCACTCCAGCTAAGATTGCTTGAGCGAAGGGTTTTGCCGTGACAGTTTGTCCTTCTCGAGCAAATGCCTCGACTATATGCGCCAAGTGTTCCTTTTTGATCTCGACACCATCGCCCAGAACGACCAGCACGCCGTCGCGTTCGAAGGAACGCGCCAGACCGCGGATCTTGACATCTGGACTCTGTTTGTGTTTCGACCATTCGCCGGATGAGCCCTTTTTGATGGAATCGCCCTTGCCACTCGATTTTTCAAAACGCCCCGCTGCCAAGGACATGGCCCGTTCCCAGCGCGCGCGAAACGCCTCCGCTGCTTTCAGCGCTTCCACAAAGAGTGCGTGCGGCCCTGTTTGCGCCGCAAATCCGGCAGGCAAGTCCACGTGCTGCACGGCGAAGCCCTGCAGCGCGTTCTTGACTTTGGCCAATAACGCCGGTGGCGTCGCCACCAACGTTCCACCGAACGGCCCCCGCAGCACGGTTCCCGTAACCCGCTCGATTGTGGTTTCTCCGTCCACCATATCAAAATACTGCGCAGTGTCGGACGCGCCTGCTAAAACCAGAGCTACAATCATGACTTTTCAGCCTTTTTAAGTGTTTATACTATCGTAGCGGCCGATGCCGAGGAGTGAAGCTAATTCCCGTTTCGTTTTTTAAGAATCGTTATGTGATCTGAATTCATCTGAAAACAACGCCCTGAAGGCGTTTTTAAGCGCTGACTGATCCACGCCTAACTCCTTAATTGAACAAGGTTAGATAAGAATATTAAGGCAAGCTTCAAAAAAACTCGCTTTTTCTCGATCTGAGGCTTGTCGAATGCCATATTTGTGTTAGTTTTACGCCTTCAACAATCCGCAGTGTCTCGTGAAATCGTCGGTTGAGGGGGTTTGCATGCGCAATATGGGTCGAATAGCAGTCATCTGTGCCGTGACATTGAGTTGCGCGCGCCTATGGGCGGCCAGCGGTGCGGAAGACCTTCGCAAAGAAATTGACGACCTGCGCCGACAGTTAAACAGCAACGGCTCTCCGGAATCGACTATTCAGTCCGTGGACGCCTTGTCCACTACGCACTGTGCGTGCAACGACGGACCCAACAAAGTTACAACCAAATGTGGCAACCTTCAAATCGGCGGTTTGTTGCAGATTTGGGAGCAGCGCATTTGGCGGGACCGGCGCGATATTTTCGGCGATGACGGCGGCGGTGTTCTGGACAACACGGGCACGCGTATTCGCCGCGCGGAACTCAAGTTTACAATGGACATTCACGAGAATATTTCGGCTGTCGTTATGGTCGATCCGGCCCGCGAAGCCCTTAGTTATCCGAGCGCGCCGAGCAACTTGGGGTTGTTCAAGTCCGCCCCGGCCAGCATGGCGGATTATAACGGCACCTTCACGACGGGTCCGACGATCGTCAATTTGGTTCAGAACGGCGGGGGTTCCGCAAATCGCATGTTGCAAGACGCCTACATCAATTTCCACGACCTGATTCCCCATCACGACGTGACGATCGGACAGTTCAAGCCGCCGGCGGGCGAAGAAGGCGTGCGCAGCAGCGCGAATCTGGATTTCTGCGAACGCGCCATGGTGGACTATTTGAACGACTATCGCGATCTGGGCATCCAGATTCACGGATCGTGGTGGGAAGACTGCGAAACGAAGATCGGCCGCATTCAATACTGGGCCGGCGTATTCAACGGTGCCGGAAATTACTTCAACACAGCGGGTGATTTCCAGAACCGCTCCGATGACAACAACAAAAAAGATGTCGCTGGAAAGTTAATGGTCCGCCCAATCTGGAGCGACTGCCTGCTGGGCCGCTTGGAACTCGGAATCTGGGGAGAGGCCGGCGACCATGGCGAAGCGGGCGATAACACAACGGATGGCAGCGCGCCGGTCAACGGCTTGAACCGCTTGAAGACTCATGCGTATCGTTACGGTGCATGGGCGATGTACAAGCCCATGGGTTGCCTCAAAGGTTTGTGGGCGCGCGGCGAGTTTGGGGAACAGCGCGATCGCACGGCTCCGTTCACGGTCAATGGATTTGCACTCGGCAGCGGCCCCAATGGCGAGCAGGCTTCGCCGAATCCGTTCAAGCGCCAGGGTTGGTATCTGGCGGGTGGATACAAATTGACGGACAGTGTTTTTGCACCGCAATTGAGCAAAGGCGGGTTCTTCAACAAATTGCTTGAGCCGGTCGAATTCGCCGCCCGCTACGAAAGCTTCGAGAACATCGTCATCGAAAACGCGGCCAATCCCGATCAGAATTCCGATCTGTACAGGACGCGCGCATTCACTGGCGGAGTCAACTACTATGTGAACGCCTACAAGCATCGCATACAGGTCAATTACATCAACGCCAAGGAACGCGTCAACGCCAATCAACATCCTGGTTTGCGCGCCGTGAACAACGATATGTTCATCATGAACTATCAGATCCAGTTCTAACGTCCGGATTGTTCGACCGTTTTCCATTTAAACCGCGAGCTTTTGCTCGCGGTTTTTTTATGGATCGGCAAGAGCGGCGAGTCGTCAGCCAAACGCCATATCTGATGCGCCCAAATTCATCAATATCAATGGGGTGGATCAAGAACCATGGAATCGCGAGAGGACAGGATTTCGCTCAACGCGTAGCACTCCAGTATTGCAGAGAGTTGAAAGCGTTTAATATCGCGGTGTAGTGTCGACTGTCAATTCGTGGACATCGTGAAATCGAATTTTACGAGTTCATTGTCTGCCGTACCGATGTACACAGCGTCGACGCCCACAGTGCCGTTGATCGGTTTGGAAACGAGGCGCGCGCGCCAGACCAGCGAACCGTTCGCCAAGTTTATGGCCACCACGATGTAAGAGCTGTTTTGCGTTTCACAGCACACAATGGCCATTGGGACGGCGTTTTTGTCCTTTTTCTCCGGGTTTCGAATCAGCGGAGTGAACAGTGTCTTCCCTGGTAGCTGTACTGACCAGGCCGGAACTCCTCCCGCCGACGGCACAAGCGCGAGCGAATTGTCATCAAGTGCGGCGACGAAGCCGACGGACGACGAAGCCAATCCGAGCGAGCTTGAAACGCCCAGTTCCGAATGCCCCTTTTCTTTTCCCGTATCCGTATCCACTATGACAACACGGCCTTTTATGTCGGCGATCGCCAGGAGCTTGTTCAATAGATGGGTGGCCGGCGGCGTGCTAATGTGCGCATCGCACTGCTTTGTCCACTTGATTTCGCCTCTATACCCGTCAACCGCATACAGAATATTGTTGTCGCGCGGAACAAAATAGGTGTTGCCGTCGAACGCGTAACCGAGAGGCTGATCCGCGCCGCCTCCCGACGGGATATCTTTATGTGCGACGAACTGGCGTTCGGATGAATACACACTGATGCCCGATTTGGTGATGACGGAGATCAATTTGATGGCGCCGGATTTTTGGGGGCGGTACATTTGCGGTGCGCCAAGTGCGCCGGGTTCGCACGCGATACGGTGAAACTCGACGCCGTTGGATGGGATTTGAAAGAAATACGAACCTGAGCAGGAGACAAACACGTAGGCCTCCGCGTCCTCTGCATTGGCGCTTATCGCGCGGAGCTTTAACTCGTTCTTGTTAAGCGCTGGTGGCTGTTCCGTTTTCCCGGCATTCTTGATCGGGAACGGCGTCGATTCCAGATTGACCCGCCGCAACACCTCCAGCGTGGTGGAACTGCAGACGACCAATTCGCTTCCTCCGGCGATAAGCAGGAACTCGTTAAACGCCAGCATACCGGCCGCGGCGGAAACGGGAGTGATCACGACCGCCTGGGGCTTGCGCGTGAACAAGGCTTGAATCTTCTCCCCGCGGAAATTGTTTTCGACGAGGTCGAACGGTTCGAAGCCCGCAAGACTGAAATTCAACAACAGCGCCCCCATGACGGGCAGGTCGGCCACCATCGGCGTCTTGCCAATGACTCTATCTTTATAGGTGACCGTGGCCCCTTCGGGGAAACTGGAAAGTTGAACGCGCAATTGGGCGTTGGAGGCGGCCTCCGAGAACGGGAATGCGTTCACCACTTCCAATATTTTCGCGCGAGCCTGTTTGGCATCGATATCCCATAGTCTCGCCGCGATGGTGATCGTCTTCTGCAGTTCTGCCTCCGGAACATCCGCCTGCAATTTGCGCATCTCGGCGATGACGGCGGTTTGGATTGCGGCAGGCGGCTTGGTGGCCAACAGTTGGGTGGCCAAGTTCAGGGCGTCGTCCGATTTGCGCTGAAGGATGAGCTTTCCAATTTTGGCCAGTTCGTCGGCGGCCTTGTTTTCACGGTCCGTGAGTTCGGTTAGAATCTTGTCGGCTTCGGCGGCGAGTTTTGTCCCGGGATACGCAGCCTTGACCGTCTCGCAATATTTTCGCGCCGCGTCGAAACCGCCCTTTTCCAACACATCGCGCGCCAGCGATAATTGCCGCTGCGCTTCGATGCCGGGTCCACGCAGCTTAAAAAAATCGGCGCGCGCCTCCTTGGCAATGTTCTCCGGGGGCGCGTCCGCGAGCAATTCCTCATACCCCTTCATCAGCTTTTCCACGTTGAGTTCCTGTGCGTTTTTGCGCAGATCCTCCAGGCGTTGCTTGAATTGTGTGCTGCGCAGATTATCTTTCAATTCCTGGATTTTCTTGGGCAGCAACTTGCGGCCTTTGGGGGTAAACGCATTTTCGAGAGTCACGCCGTCGTATTCCTTTAGGCACTTTTCAAATTTATCCAGTTCCGCCGCGCTAAACCCAATCGCATTTCCGCGGACCACAGGGCCGAAGTCCTTCGTGTATTGGGTGTCGATTTCAATTTGTACGTCGCGTTTGAGTTTTTCGTGTTTGGATTTGAGATCCGGATCGGGGGGGCTGTATGCGCCTGCGCGCTGGGTGGCCTCCATGAATTTTCGATTGCTAAGGAGTTTGAAAACCTCCTCCTGCAACTTAATAAGTTTTTCACCGGCTGCTATGTGCGGATCGACGCCCTTCGTCATGTAGTAATACGCGCCACCGCCCAGAATGAGAAGCAACGCCACCCCGGCAATGGCGATCTTAGCCCAGGACAGGCCGCCTTTGGTGATGATCAGATTTGCGCCCGGCCCCTTTTTGTTCGCCCCCGTCGCGGCCGTTCTCTCCACGGTCTGAGCTGTCACCTGTTTGTTTTCCAGGGCCAGTTGCTTGCGCAGATTATCGATCACAGGAATCGCAAGCTTAATCGTTTCGGGCGAACCGATTTTCGACAACTGCACGACTATGCGGTGCGCATCGGCAATCTGGCCGGCCTCCATCTGTAAATTGGCGTAATTCATATACTCTGATTTGGGAACCGCTTCGACAAGCTGCGCGTCCCAGAGTTCCAACAACATGCGGTTGGCATTCAGGCGGCCAAGGCAGGATTTCTGGACGACGCCTTCAACCGTATGGTTGGCTTGCAGCAAGCGCATGATGGTGCGCCCTTCATCGGAGATGCCGTCGGCGTCCTGGTAAACGCGCCGGCCCTCGTCAGTGAGGCGGAAGAGCAGCGATTGCGAGTATATGCGCTGTTCGAGTTCGTGCCATTCGTCAGCCCGGCGAGCGGCTTCGAGAAGCAGGGTGTCCGGAGAAATCTCGAGCCGCACGGCGCCGCCGCCCGGAGCGATCTTCGTGTCGAGCGCGGCATTGGCCAGGAAATCGAATTCGCCCTCGCGCAGGGTGAACAAGTCGCACACTTCCTCTTCGATCAAAAAACGGAGCGAATCGTCCAAGCTGGTTCGGGGGACGTAGTTCATCTCGATCAATACTTGGCCCAGCACCATGCCATTTTCTTTGTGGATCTTCATTGCCGTGCTGAGGTTTTCGTCGTTGATGGCTTTTCGGGCGAGCAACAGATCGCTGAGCTGAACGTATTGCGTGGCGCGGCCGGCAAGCGAGATCAGGCCGTTCTGCAATTCGATATAGCGCGTCCCTTCCGGCGCCTGAACGCGTAGCAGGCCGCTGGACTTGCCTCGCGACAGCATTTGAAAAACGTCCGCCAGATTGACGACGGCCAGATTGCCTTTTAGACTCATGTCGGTCCGTTACCTCGCGCAATGAAAACGATTCTCGCCTCGGCGTTCAAGTCTCATCCGAATAATGCCCGTTCGCCTCATATCCGAAAAGGCCATCCGATACAACAGAGTCGGTGTGCCTTATCGGCTTTCCAGACCGTGAATATTGCCTAAAATCGGTCCTTTTCTCGCATTTTTCCACGCCTCCGTTAAAAGGAAGCATCGCGGTCAGCCCGACATTATCAACGCCAGAAAGGTGTCTGCAAGTTATGACTCTACAATCGGCCGCATCCTTACAAAACAACTCCACGGTCTTGAGTGTGTGCGGCGCACCCGAGGACGCCGGCGTCGCGGCACAAATTCAGGCGCTCGTCGATGCCGCTGAATCGATTGCCATCATCGGTCATGAGCGTCCCGACGGCGATTGCATCGGAAGTGAAATCGCGCTCTGTGCAATTCTGCGCACATTGGGAAAACGCGCGGGTGTCGTGAATGCTGATCCTACTCCCGCTAAGTACAGATATCTAGACCCCGATGGGATGATTTGCCAGCATCGGTCCGGAACTCCGTTGGGAGTGGCGACCGTTCAAGCGCCCTCCTCCAATAAACAGCCGCCAGAACAGTCGCCCGTACGCGCTGCGGATTTGATCTTCGTCGTCGATTCGACCGACCTCATGCGCATCGGCAAGATCGCGCGCGAGGATTTCGGCGCCGCAAAGATTGTGAACATCGACCATCATCCCGGAAATCCCCTGTTTGGCGATGTCAATTTTGTCGACACGAGCGCCGCCGCGGCGGCCGAATTGATCTGGCGGCTGGCGTCGGAGCGCCGCTGGCCCGTTCCAGCCTTGGCCCGCGAGGCGCTGTATACTGGACTGGTCACGGACACGGGCCACTTCGCTTATTCCAACACGTCGCCCAGAGTGCTGCGAATGGCCGCGGAACTGCGCGAGAAGGGGGTCGATGGCGAGGCGGTGTGGCGGCGAATTTTCTTGAACAAAACGCGCGCCGAACTCGATCTCGAAACGCGCGCGCGCGCCTCTCTGGAATGCCACGCGAATGGGCGCATCGCCTTGATCGGTTTGAGGCAATTCGATTTCGATGCGACGGGCACGACAACGCAGAACGCGGACGAGTTTTCAGGTATTCCGCGGATGCTGGCCGGCGTCGAACTGGCGCTCTTTTTCTACGAATACGACGGCGGCGCGGCCACCAAAGTCAGCTTGCGTTCCACGCAAAATTTCGATGCCGGAGCGCTCGCTCGGTATTTCGGCGGCGGAGGACACAAGCAGGCCTCAGGCTGTTCCTTCGCTCTTCCACTGGACCAGGCCAAAGCCAAATTTCTAGTCGAAGCAGAAAAACGGTTCGTTTAAACTCAATCTAAGCAGAAACCCGTAGTTTTTCCTCTTCGGGATCGAGTTCCCAGCGCGGCCAAAGGCGCTCGACCATGGCCAGCGGGGCTTGATTGACGCGGGCCAGAAACTCCCGGCACGCTGCATGAAGCGCTT
>JBBRQD010000118.1:0-16719 GCA_038227045.1 Planctomycetota bacterium | reverse complement strand
TCATTATCGCGCTGCGCCGGGCAAGTTGAACGAGGCGGTCGAGCAAAGGCGTATTGGGAAGATACGCCGTGCGAGACCAACGAAGTTCAACGCCGCCCGCCGCAAGCGAGAATGATGCTTTAGAAATGCGCGGGTCAATAATATCGATAACGCATTCCCGGCACTTGGCCACGTCCGGATTGAGCAATGCCACTGTTGCCAAAATCCCAGTCAACGTGACGTTGCGGAGTAAAATCGGGTTCCCTGCATACTTTTCATTTCGCTGGCTTCTCTTTTTCCACCCCATCTTTTTTCGGCCACGGGTCTTTGAAGATTCGAACGATCTGCCCGACCTGATAGCCGTCCGGAAGTTTTGCCGCTTCCAAAATCCAGCGCACGCCGCTGCTGCCGTAACAGCCAAACGTGTTCGTATCCTGCGTGCGCGTGTTGACGTTCATCTTCTCGGCGGCCGGCCCTTGCGCGCGCAAGTCTTTGTCGGTGAGTGCGGTATACACAATCGCCTTTTTGGGGTCGCCCTCGACGAGCGTCACCAGATCCTTTCGCAAGCCGGACAGGAACAACACGGTGATTTTTTTGCCTTCCACCGTGTCGATGAGCGCCGGCGCGCCGTGCTCCAGAATGAATGCGAGCCGTTTTTTGCGCTGTTGTTCCGCGGCGAACGCGTGCGTCTCCGCGCCGGCCCAGATGTCGGTACAGCGGCCGCGATTTTTCGCGGTGCGGCCGGTAAAATTCACGAGCAGTTCGTCGCCGATCGTGAGGTCGCTCAACTTCGCCGGCTTGCTGTCTTTCCAGACGCGCGTCTGGTCGTCGAACGCGATTTCGCTGCGCCCAATCGCCGGCGTCTTGATCATTTCGTCATGATAGTTTTTCGCGGGTGGAAGCTGCCGCGCGGCGATCAGTTTGTTTTCGGCGAGTTTCAATTCTTCGATTCGGTGCGTGATGCTGTTGTGCGCCAGATAGGTGAATTCATCGGTGATCTGCGCGGCCTGCGTAAAAGCGCCCTTCTCGTCTTGATACAAATAAAACAGGCAGCGCGTCCCGAGCGGAATATCGCCGAGCTCGGCGTCGGCCTTCCGGTGCATCACCGCGCCGAGCGGCGTCAGTTTGAAGTTCACCGGCTCGGCGCTGTTGTCCGGTCGAAATTGGCCGGAGCGCTGTGCGTCGTCGATTTTGATTAATTCGCCATACACGCGATGCTCGGAACGAAGCGGCGGAAATTCGCCGGGCTTGAGTTGAAACCACGGCAGCTTTTCGTTCCCGGAGTCGAGCCGGAATGGAAATTGATTCCACCAAATTTCGTGCGTCTCCGGCGAAATCGAATCGTTATAAAGATTCTCGCCAACCGGCATATCCTCCACTTTCCACGAACCTTGCAAAAAGACGCGGACGATGTGGCCTTTGCGAAAACCCTCGAGCATCAGATTCGGTTGAATGACCCAGCGTTCGCCGCTGCAGCCGTAAACACCCTCCGGCGCCTTCTCGATCTCCAGAAATGTCGTGGTCTCTTTGTCCACTTCCGGATTGTACGTCCGCAGTTCTTCATTGGCCGCAGCCGTGCGGACGGTGCGATGTTCCTTCGCCCATAGAGCAGGATCGAACGCGTGCTCCTTAAAGAACGCGAGTGTGCTCGCGCGTTCGCCGAAGAACGTGACAGCGAATTTTTTCCCCTCGACGCGATCGATCCACCCCGCCAGTCCGCGCGCTTTCAAAAATGCGCTGTGGTTTTTGCGCTGTTGATCGGCGGCAAGTTTTTGCGCCTCGATGCTAATCCGGGTATCGCCGGGACAATTCAGTTCCACAAGTTTATTAAATGCGCCCTTCTCATCCTGATACATGAAAAACTGACAGGAAATCGCCATTGGCACATCGCGCAGATCAGCCTCCGTGTTGAGATAGCTGACGAGACCGAACGGCGGCATTTTAAAATTCACGAGTTCGCCGGTGTCAATCGAACGGAATTGTCCGGTGCGATGAATGAAGTCGGCCTCAACCAAATTACCGCCGATGCGATGCTCGGAATGCAGCGGCGGAAACTCACCGGGCTTGAGTTGATACCACGGAAGTTTTTCGTTGCAGAAATCGGTGCGGAAGGGATATTGCGGATCGTCTGCTGCGGAACTAGATGACGACAGATTCGCGACGCAGAACAGGACAATCGAGACGAGTGCCTTGCGGAAGAATAAACGAGTCATCGGTCGATTGGAGCCTTTCGTGGGAGGTCCGTGACGCGCGTCGCGCGAAATTGCGTTACACCACTTCCGAGACCGCCCCCACGCTGTCGACGAACTTCTCCGTCTTGACGTCCATCTTCTGCAGCATCGTCAGCATCAAATTGCTCAAGCGTGCTCTTTCATCTTTGGGTTTGCCGCAGAGGTTGCGCCATTCCTCATAGTCGAGCTTGTACTCGCCGGTGACGTGCGGCTTGTTGTAATCGATGTGCGCGCCGTGCTTCAGCCCCAGCGCCTTTCCGCCCGCGAGCACAATCGGGAGATTGCTGTTCGAATGGCTGTGCCCATAGCTCATGCCGCTGCCGAAGAGCACCATGGTGCGGTCCAGCAGCGGTTCGCCGCCGTCCATCTCCGTCTTGAGTTTGTCCACAAAGTACGCGAACTGCTGCATGATGAACGCGTCGCTCTTGGCGAGGCGCGCGAGCACTTCGGGGTCGCCGTTGTGGTGTGAGAGTTGGTGGCGCGTCTGCGTGACGCCGATTTCCGGGATCGCCAGCCCGTTGCCTTCGGTGCCGGACATGTAGGTGACCACGCGTGTCATGTCGGTGCGCAGCGCCAGCACGATCAGATCGTACATCGTGCGAAAATAGTCGCCGGCCTGGGTCTTTGAAACGCTGCGCTGGAACGGCGCGCCATCGACTTTGGGCTTCGGTACGTCCAGCCACGAATCGAGCCGCGCGCTGCGTTGTTCGACGTCGCGCACGGAATGCATGTATTCGTCGAGCTTCGTGCGGTCTTCGGTGCCCAGCGAGAGGCGCAGCGACCTCGCTTCGTCGAGGATCGTGTCCAGCACGCTGCGCGTTTTGTTGAGCGCGGTGCGCTGAGCGGCCACGCCGCCTTTGACTTCGCCAAAGAGCCGTTCGAAAATGTTGCGTGGATTCTCTTCCGCCGGCAACGGCACGCCATCTCGGGAAAAGGCCAGCGTGCAGGAATTTTTCGGCGAGCCGGTTCCGCCGCTGATCGACAGTTCCAACGACGAGAAGCGCGTGTCCTGCGAGGTCGTCTCGGCCATGAGCTGATCGCACGAGACATTGTTGCGGTACACGCCGCTGGCGGCTTCAATGCGCGCGCCCGTCAGCCACGTATCGGCGCAGACGTGATTCTGGCCGAGCGCGTTGGGGTGATGCAGGCCGCTGAAGACGGTCAGTTCGTCGCGCAGTTTTTCAAGCGGCTTCAGCGACGGCGAGAACTCGTAGCCGCGGCCCGGCTTCTTGATTTGCCACGCCATGCCGTTGACGCCGTTCGGAATGTACACGAAAACGCTGCGGCGCGGCTTCGCGGCTTCCGCCGCGGAACTGATCGGCGCCATCGCATTCAGCAACGGCAGCGCCAGCGTCGTGCCGAGACCGCGGAGAAAGTGCCGGCGCGAAAGAAGCCAGCGGCTCGTGAGGACATTGCTCATGAAAATTCAATCTCCATTTTGTCGTGCCATGCCTATTCAGCGTCAGTCAGAACAGAATACTCCGGAGTTTCCGCTTTCATCGACAAATTCAAACTACCGCCTCTGAAAAAGATCGCTCAACACCAGCGCTTCGATCAAGGCCGTCAATTTGTAGTCCTGCGCCTTGCCCTTTGCCGCAATTTCATTGAGCGCCAACCGGTCGGCGAAGGTCATGCCGCGCCGCAGCGCGTATGTCGCGAGCTTCTCCGTGAACGCATTTGCAAACTTGTCGAGGTCGGCAACCATCAGCTTCTTCAAGCCGGCGGCATCGGCGAATTTCCTCCCGTCCGGAAGTTCGCCGCTAGGATCGAGCTTCGGATTCTTTCCAGCTCCGTCGCCCACCGCTTCCTCTTCCCGCCAATGGCCGATGGCATCGTAATTGTCGAACGCCAGGCCGAGCGGATCGATCTTGCGATGGCACGCCGCGCAGTTTGCGTCGCTGCGGTGCGCTTCAATTTTGGCGCGCAGCGACAATTTCGGTTCGGTCGGCGTGCTGGTCTTGATCGCCGGCACATTCGGTGGCGGAGGCGGGGGCGGCTTGCCGACGATCGCTTCCAGCACCCATTTTCCGCGATGCACGGGACGATGCCGCGTGCCATCGGACGTTAGGCTCAAGATCGACGCCTGTGTGAGCAATCCGCCGCGATGATCACCGGGCTTGAGAACCGTGCGCTGCAGCGCTTCTCCGCTCACGCCCGTCACGCCATAGTGGCCGGCGAGGCGTTCGTTCAGCATCGTCCAATCCGAATCGAGAAACTCGCGAATGCTCTGATTGCGCAGTACGACCTCGCGAAAAAAGGAGGTCGTCTCCGCGATCATGCTTTTTTCGAGATAGTCGTCGTAGTCGGGAAAGAGCTTCTTGTCGGGCGCGAACATGCCGACGTTGCGCAGTTGCAGCCATTGGCGCGGAAACGATTCGCTGAACGCCAGCGCCTTCGGATCCTTCAGCATGCGCCGAATTTCCCCGCCAAGCGTGCCGGATTCGTGAAGCTTGCCTTGCGCCGCCAAGTCGATAAGCCGCTCGTCGGGCAGGGTGCTCCAGATAAAATACGAGAGCCGCGACGCGAGTTCGAAATCGGTGAGCCGCGGAGAAGGCTTGGCGATATTGCCTTCGATAAGATACAGGAAATTGTTCGAACACAGCACGGCGAGCAGCGCGGTCTTGATCGACGATTCGAAGTTGTCGCCGAGTTTCTGCGCCTTTTCCACGAGCGCCACGAGGCGGTCGATTTCGGGCGACTCCAGCGGCCGGCGATACGCGCGCGCCGCGAAGCGCGTCAGGATTTCGCGGGCGTAGGCGATATCCTTCGTCGCGCTCTCGCCGCCAAAAAAGATGCGCTGATGCGCCGGCGGCGGCCACGATTCATAGACAGGCCCTTCCCATTCGATTGTGTCCAGCAGGATCGTGGGCCAGATCGGTTTGCCGTCATCGTCAGTCAGCTTGATCTGCCACGCCACGCGGTCCTTCATTGTAAAAAATGGCCGGGTGCCCAGTGGGCGCGAGGGGCGGTTCTGCGAGTCCGGCCCGGGAACGGCATTGCAGATCAGCACATGATGCCCGCCGACAGGAAGGTGCGTTCTAAATTCAAGCGTGACGGGCGCGTCTTCGGCCGTCTCGACATCCTGCTCGAAAAGCGTGCGGCTGAAATCCGTTGCGTACAGTTTGAAGCGCGGCGCGCGGCCGCCCGGCGGACGCAGGCCGCTCATTTTCGCGTGAAAGATGTACTCGCCGGCGACGGCGACGTTGACCGAGACTCCGTCGAGCTGGCCGTTGTTCGGCACGATATCCTTGCGGACCTTGTCGAGGATTCCCTTCCGCGCCAGTTCCTTGCCGAGGTCGCCGCCGGCGCTCTGCGCGGCCGTCCATTTTCCGGTGTCGCGTTTGGGCTGCGGCTTGAGCGCCAGGGCTTCGCTCAACACTTTCTCGGCGGCGGCCAGATATTTTTCGACGTGTGTGGGAGACAGCGTGAGCACCGAGCCGATGCGCTCGAAGCCCTGCCACTCCGGGTCTTCGGGCAGGCCGGTGGGATCATACGCGTCGTAGGTGACGCCGAGCAGGTCGCGAATCGAGTTCACATATTCTTCGCGGGTGAGCTTGCGGAAACTCACGCGCTCCGTCGTCGCGTAGCGCCTGGCCTCATTCGCCTGCAATTGGGCGGAGATCCACTCAATGACTTTCTCGCGCTCTTTCGCGGTCGGCTGAGGTTCGTCCTCTGGCGGCATTTCCCCCGCCGTGAGCCGCTCAAGCGCCATGCCCCAGGGAATTTCAAAACCGGCGCTATCCGCGTCTTTGGGCGCGGTATCGATGCGAAACTTGCCTTTCTGTTTTTTCTCACCGTGGCAGCCGTAGCAGTGCTGAGCAAAGAATGGTTTGATCGCGGTGTCGAATTCCGCAGTTCGCGCGGCCGGCCCGGATTTGTCCTCGGCCCGGGCAGCGCAAAAAAACGCCGCGGCGGCAAAAAGCGCCGCGCGAATAAAACAGCAGTTTTCAATGTGGCGGACATGAATCATGCGCAAAAGAAACCCAGTCGAATTCGCCCCAATCCGGCGCGCGTCGCCGGTCGAATTTCGTGTGTCAAGACATACACTCGCCGGGTGCCGATTTGCAATCAAATCTTCGATCGTTCGGAGCGTAGGGCGGGTTTCCAACCTGCCCGGTCCTCAAACCGAAAGCGACCAATGCGCCTGACGAAGCACGGCGTGGGCATTGCCCTTCATGGATTCATACCAAATAGTAAGCAACGTGCCGTCAGCCAACTCGACGGTACTGGGATAGCCGAGATCGCCGCCGCTTCCATCTGCTGAAATGACCATCGGCTCGGACCACGTGCGGCCATGATCGCTGCTGATACGCGCCTGGTTGCCAAAGGGCGCGCGCCGATACCCATAAGACATAAGCAGTCTGCCGTCGCGCAGTTTGATTAAATGCGATGGTTTGCCCCAGACGCCGATCGCGTGGGGTTCGCTCCAACTTTTGCCGCCATCCTTGGATTCGCTCTGCAACGTTTCCCCTGAGTTGGCCTTGTTGTGATTGCGGATTTGAGCGACAAGGGTGCCGTCGGCCGCTTCCACGGCATGAAGTTCGTGGTAGCTCTCGCCCGCTTGATCGCCGTTGCGAGTTGGAATTTCGGAAAGCCAGCGCCACGTTTGTCCGTCATCGAGCGATTCGCAAACGCCGATTCGCTGCGCGTCGGTCCACAATTCCTTGCCGGCATAGAGCAACCGGCCGTCGCGGAGTTGGATGGGGCCATGCGGGCTGTTCACAACGGTTGGCAAACGCGTGGACCATGTCTTCCCGCCGTCGGTGGACCGGATGAGCCACTCGCCCAGTTCCGCTTTGCGTTCAGCATCGCTCAACCGCGCATGAGCGGCTTTCCATCGAGCCAGTTTCTCCGGTGGCCAGGTAGCCGCTGCAATTTGTTTTTCAAGCACCGACTCATAAGCCAGCGACGTGAATGTGGTGACGAGCAGCGTTCCCTTGGCGGTTTCGAGCATGCCGGAATCTCGATCGTCGATTGCGCTGTCGAGCAAGACGCGCGGCCACGTCCACGTATCGCCGTTGTCGCGCGAGGTCATGGCGTGGACCTGCCCAAAAGGACAAATGTGCGCCTCGCGCCCGCCCGACCACGCCACCCACAAATCTCCATTGGAGCGCCGCATGACAGTCGGCCAACCGTGATAGTATTGCGGTTCCTGGCTGATTATCTTTGTAGCGAGAATTTTCGCTGCAGGATCGGCGTGCGCACAGCGCGCCCAACCGGCCAACGCGCAGGCGGCAACGCTGCCCGTCGTCTTGAGGAAGCGGCGACGCGAAACGGACGAAGTTGGCATCGATTTCATGAGGGTTGATCCATCCGGAAGCGAAGCCTGTTCATTGTCGTAAAATAGCATTGAAGCTATATTGAAAGCGGTACACCGGCGCGTGAAAAGAAGAGGCTGCGCGTCGGAATATTTGCGGGCATTTTTCGAAATCAACGACCGCGACGCGCAGACCGGGCGTTTTGTTTGGACAGCCAGGCGGCAATTGACGGCGATTTCAATTACGGGCATTTCGAAGATGACCGCACGAACTATTCAATTTGCCCATTGAAGACGGTAGATGTGGGAATTAGCGTTTTTTCAATTCGCCTGCCAATCCAGCACTCCGCCCTCACCTCGCTTGATTTCGCGATACAAATGATCGCGCTCGACAGGTTCCCGGCCGGCCTCCTTTATATAGCGGCGCAGGTCGCCGGCCGTCAGCGCTTGCGGCGTGTCCGATCCGGCCATGTGGTAGATCTTTTCCTGCAAGACCGTGCCATCGAAATCCGTCGCGCCGTAAGCCAGCGTGATTTGGGC
Source organism: Planctomycetota bacterium (assembly GCA_038227045.1). Taxonomy (GTDB): domain Bacteria; phylum Planctomycetota; class SZUA-567; order H5-PLA8; family H5-PLA8; genus JANXLS01. Next base: position 8,712 of record JBBRQD010000118.1, on the reverse strand, counting down.
GATGGGAACTGTCAGCATGATCCAATAGGCTTTGACGTGCGGAAAATTGTCGAGCATCAAGCGTGAGATCGCGTACGTGCGGACTTCATCGAACCCGCTCGGTCCGCGCTCGACTTTCAGCACGTTGTTTTCCGGGTGATAGCTGAGCGGAATGAACGCGAGAAATCCGTGCGTTTCGTCCTGCAGTTCGCGCAGTTGAATCAAATGTTCGATGCGCTGCGCGTGCGTTTCGAGGTGCCCGTACAGCAGCGTCGCGTTGGATTTGATGCCGAGCGTGTGCGCCTGGCGGTGCAGGTCGAGCCACTCGGCGCTGGTTTCTTTGCCCGCACAGATCTTTTTGCGCAGATCGTCATCGAGCACTTCCGCACCACCGCCGGGCAGCGTGTCGAGGCCCGCTTCCTTGAGCGCGCTGAGCGTCTCGGATGTCGAAAGACCGGCGAGCGTCGCGAGATGGTAAATTTCGATGGCGGTGAAGCATTTCAAGCCGACTTTGGGATGTCGGGCGCGAATGCCGCGCAACATTTCCGTGTAGTACGAGAACGGAAAATCCGGGTGCAACCCGCCCACAATGTGAATCTCCGTCGCGCCGCCGCCGGCGATCGCATCGGCATGATGCAGAACTTCGTCGAGCGGCATTTCGTACCCGTTGGCTCGGCGGTCCTTGCCTTTGCGGCGGTAAAACGAACAGAAGGCGCACGAGAGCGTGCAAAAGTTCGAATAATTGATGTGCCCGTTGACGACGTAATACACGCGCTTGCCGTGGCGCTTGAGCGCCGCCCATTGCGCAAGCGCGCCGAGGCTCAGGACGTCCGGATGCCGGTAGAGCGTCAAGCCGTCCTGCTGGGAAAGGCGCTCGCCAGTGACGACCTTGTCGCGGATTTCTTCCAATCCGGGGGCCACGCTGGGAACGTCATCAATGTCACATTCAAAAGTAGGTTGCACCCAAATTCTCCTTCGTGTCGTTTCAGCCATGCATTCTAGCCGGAGACAACCCTGCTGACAAAGCGCTTGCACAAGTGCACCGATTTCCCCATGCGAAAATGCAAAATCCCACGTTCGGAGTAATAATTTCGATTCGCGGCGTCACTAATGTTTAAATTATCGCGTGGGGTCGGGTGCGAGCGTGTGTCAATATCGATGAATTGTGTGGAACATATTCGCGCCGTCTGCCGTCAATTATGGAGCTTTTCATGCTGAGTCGTTTTGTGACGCTCGTTATTCTTTGTCTCGCCGCAGGCTCGTTATTCGCCGCAACCGATTTCATCGGCGTCAAACCGCGAATTATCGACGGCACAAACGTCCCCGCATCGCAATTTCCCACGGTGGGAATCGTGAGCGATGCGCCTGGCACGTATATCTGCAGCGGAACGCTGATCGGCCCTCGCTTTGTCCTCACAGCCGCTCATTGCGCCGTGGACGGCAACACGGGCGCAATCAACATCGGACAAACCGGTGGCCGCTTTATGCTTGGCGGAGTCACCTACAGAACGGCTCACATCTACGCGCATCCCAGCTATCACGGCGATCTATCCCAGGAAGCCGAAGGCGCGATCGATCTGTGCATTTTCGAACTGACTCAAGATGTGCCCGGCGTCACCCCGTCTCCGTTATTTCGCCAGACTCCCGCCATCGGCACCTTGCTGACTCTGGTGGGCTACGGCGAACAGGGCACGGGTCTGCGTGGCTCCGACGGCACGTTGCCCAAAAGTGGCACAGTGAACTTTGGACACACGCCCATCGATATCGTCACGGGTACGTTTATCAAATGGCATTTCGACAACGTGCCGGCTCCGAACCAGGAGAGCAACACCGCGCCGGGCGACAGCGGCGGGCCTCAGTTCATCACCGTGGACGGCGTGTTAACCATCGCCTCGGTCACGTCAGGCGGAAACAATGCCAAGGCGGCTTTTGGCGACCTCTCTTACAACACGCGCGTCGACATTGCCACGGGTTGGATCGACTCCATTACCGGGGGACCGGCTGTGCCCGGCAACAATCCGCCCACCATTCTTTCGGGTTCTTTTTCGCCAAATCCAGCGATGATGGCCCAGCCGGTGGTCTTCAATGTCGCGGCCAGCGATCCCAATGGTGATACGCTGCATTTTCATTGGATCTTCGGCGACGGAACGGAGGATGTCGGCGGCTCGGCCACCGAATCGCATGTCTTTGCGGCGGATGGAACGTATCTCGTTCAGTTGCTCGTCACCGATGGCAATGGCGGCTCGGCCGAAACGGATATCAGCGTAACCGTGGGATCCGGTCAGGGATCGATAACCGTGATCCCATCGCTGGTTGTTAAGAAACGTTTCGCGTTGAATTTTGCCGTGCCGGCACGCAGCGCGCTGGATTTTACCCTGTTCAATTCGGCATTCGTTTTCTCGAGCAAAAGCGCCTATTTGACTGCATACGATGGCGCCACCGTGAATATCTTCATCGGCACCAAACAAATCGATTCGTTGACTTTAAGCGGAAGCCGAGGCATTGGGCTGGGCATGTTGACGTTTTCGTTTCGCAACGGCAATGTGCGATATCAGGTGCGCAGCAACGCCGATTTGGCCGCGGCATTGTCTCCCTATGGCGCAATAAATTGCGATATCTCCCGCAACATCGTCATCCCGCTTCGAATCGAATTCGGCGCGCTCCGTTACGGCAGCAACGCGTTGTTCTCGTATGTCGCGAAACAAGGTAAAGGAGGTTTCGGGAAATGATCGAACGCTCACGCCGCGTCGGCGTGCCAGCACGCCAGCACAATTCCGCCCGCGACGATCAGCGCGCCACCGACAAGCATGGGTATCTTGACTTTTTCTTGAAACACGAATACCGCGACCAACTGCGACACGACAAAAAACAGCGCAATATAAATCCCCATTAGTTTTCCAAAGTCCCATTTCGGAAGATTGACGGTCAGTCCGTATGCGAACAAAACGGCTGCGCCGAGAATTAACCCGGCAACCTTGCCCCCCTTGAGCCCCCAGCGCACCAGCGCGTCTCCGCCCACTTCAAGAATCGCAGCCAAAACCAAAATCGAAAGTTCGCGCATTCGTCTCCCTCACATCCATCCGCGTTCAACATTGTGGTGCGGGCTTCCAGCCTGCATTGGGTCGCATTTGCCATGCGCGGGTCATTAAGTTATCGCCTCGTGGCTCACGCGCACCAGGCGGTCCAACGCCGCGCGGGCAGAGCCCGAATCGATGCTTTTTTCAGCCAACTGCAAACCGTCCACCCACGTTTTCGCCAACCCTGAAATCTGAATCGCCGCAGCGGCGTTCAGCACGACAATATCGCGCGCGGAGCTGCGTGTTCCAGTTAAAATTGCGCGCACAATCGCCGCGCTTTCCGCGACGTTTTCGGCCCGCAATTCTTCAGGCTTCCCCGGCGGCACACCCAGTTTGGCGGGATCGATTGAGACGACTTTGATCGCGCCGTTCAGCAACCGCGCCACCGTCGTCGGGCCGAAGGTCGAGATTTCATCCAGATGGCCGCCGCCTTCCGGCGCCGCGCCGCAAACCACCATCGCGCTCTCCGATCCCAGCAGTTTCAGCGCCTGCGCAAACGTCTCGCACAATTCCGGGCGCGAGACGCCCAGCAACTGTTTCTTCGCACCAGCCGGATTTGACAGTGGTCCCAGTAAATTGAACACGGTTCGCACGCCCATTTCGCGGCGCACGGGCGCGGCGTGTTTCATTCCAGGATGAAACGTTTGAGCGAACAAAAATCCGATGCCCGCTTCGCACACACACCGCTCGACTTGCGCCGGCGTCGCGTCGACATTCACGCCCAGTTCCTTCAACACATCCGCCGATCCGGTCAACCCGCTGGCCGCGCGCCCGCCGTGTTTGGCGACCGGAATGCCCGCTCCCGCCGCAACCAAGGCCGCCGCCGTTGAAATATTGAATGTGCCCGAACCATCTCCGCCCGTGCCACACGTATCGAGCACGTCCGCCGGCGCGCGAATCGGCTCGGCTCTTTCGCGCATGACCGAAGCCAGAGCCGCCAGTTCTTCCACGCTCTCGCCCTTCATCCGCAGCGCCACGGCAAACGCCGCCATGGACGCGTGCGAAACGCGGCCCTCAATCAGCGCCTCCATAAATCCGCGCGCCTGCGATTGCGTGAGATCCCGCCGTTCGAAGAGCGTTTCAAGAATTGGTTTGATGCCGAACGGTTCGGTAGATGATGACATGATTCGTTTCGCTCGTGCAAATGAAGTAAGAAGCGCCGGTTTCCACCGCCATTGTTTCAAAAAACCTCGCCGCTGCAAGCTAATCAATAAAATAAAGAAGCGCGCATCCCTAAAAGCTCATTATGCTTCCATTTTTTAGTGTTCCCCGACCGCCAAACGTGGCATATTCATAGGCGTATGAACGAGCGCAAAAGCCCTCCGCCGGATCTGGGACCGGACCTGTTGACTCGCTACCTTGGCGTGTATATGCAGTCGCGTCAAATGAGCGACATGGAACGCCCATGGGGTCTGGGGGACGACGCACTCGATGCATTGTGGACGCGCCTGACCACCGCGCTTAATTCCGCCGACGGCAAACGCCTCAACGCCATTGTCGAATTCGAACTCACGAATGACGAGCGCGAACGCATCATCGAATCGCTGGCGCCGATGATCTTCGCCCTTCCACTGCGAACGTATCCCGCCGAACTCCGCGCGTTCTCGGAAGGCGAGCGGTTGATTCTGGTCTTGAGCCATATTGATGAACTTCAGCCGGTGGGCTATCTGCCGGCCGCGCTCGCCCCAGCCTTCGCGGGATTTTTGCGGCGCATTCTGCGCTTTGGCTCCAAGCAACGAAAGAAAGAATCGATCATTTCATCGATGGGCCGGCGCCGCTCGGTAAGCGTCACGCTGCTCCCGGGCGAAAGTGGTGCGACGATTCAATTTCTCGAACGCCTGCCCTCTCACGCCGAAGAAGCTTGAACCATTATTTCTTCCGCACAATCCGCGTGAACGCCCGCGTCTGTTCCGTGATTGCGCGTTCCGTCGGCAGCCGCTCCATTGAACTCGCACCGTAGAATCCATCCACTTCCGGCAAACGGTCGAGCACATACCTCGCGTCGTCGGGTTCCGCGATCGGTCCGCCGTGGCAGATCACCAGCGCATCCTTGCGCACGCGGCGGGCGGCCGCGGCGATCTCGCGAATTAGCTCAACGCTCTGATCCAGCGTCTTTGCGGTGTGCGCGCCGATCGAACCGCTCGTCGTCAGGCCCATGTGCGCCACGAGAATATCCGCGCCCGCGTTCGTCATATCGACCGCGTCTTTGGGATTGAACACGTACGGCGTCGTCAACAAATCCATTTCGTTTGCATAACGGATCAGTTCGATTTCCTTGTAGTAACCCATGCCGGTCTCTTCGAGATTCTCGCGGTACTGACCGTCAATCAAACCGACCGTCGGAAAATTTTGAACTCCAGAGAAGCCTTCGTCGCGGACCTTCTTTAAAAAGAGCGGCATGATGCGCATCGGATCGGTGCCGCACACACCCGCGAGCACCGGCGTTTTTTTGACGACCGGCAACACGTCGCGCGCCATCTCCATCATGATCGCATTCGCGTCGCCATAGGGCATCATCCCCGCCATTGATCCATGCCCCGACATGCGGAAGCGCCCCGAGTTATAGATCACGATCAGGTCGATGCCGCCGGCCTCTTCCATTTTCGCGCTGATGCCCGTCCCCGCCCCGCCCCCGATAATCGGCAGCCCTTCGGCGATCTTTGCGCGAAAGCGTTCCAGAATTTGTGTGCGCGACTCAGCCATGGCGGCTCCTTTAAATCTGTTTCTTTGATTTTAAAATATTTTCCAGCAGGCATTTCGCGCACATATCCGCGAACGCCGCGTCATTGATATTGCAATCCAGTTCCACAACCGGAATATCGCCACGCAGATTCTTCTTGAGTGCGTCGAAGAGCGCCTTGTCCGCTTCGGGCCACCAGAATTTGCCACCCGGCGCGTCCAGCATGCTGATTCCTTTGAGCGGCAGTAACACCGTCACTGGACCGGTGCTTTGATTGATTTTCGCCGCGATGATTTCGCCAAGCTTCTGGTTTTCGAAAATATCCGTGCGCATCAGCGTCACGTCGGGATTGTGCGGGTAAAATCTGCGCTCGCTGTGCTTGTGCGGAATCGAATCGGGCTTCCAGAAATTCACCATGTCGAGGCAGCCTGGCGCGACAATCGCCGGCACGCCGTTTTTCGCCGCGGCATCCAGGCGCGCCGGTCCCGCCGAGAGCACTCCGCCGACCAGTTCGTCGGCCCATTCGGTCGTGGTGATGTCGAGCACCCCGGCGATCTGCCCGGATTCGACAAGGCTCTCCATCGTCTTCCCGCCCGTTCCGGTGCAATGAAACACGATCACTTCGTAGCCGCTATCTTCAAGAAGTTTGCGCGCGCGATTGACCGCCGGAGTCGTGTTTCCGAACATCGACGCAACAATCACCGGCTTGTCGTCGCCGGGCGGAATCTCCGTTCCGGTCATGCCGCAGACCGCGCCCGCCGCGCGCGCCAGCACGCCGCGGCTGATCCGGTTGATTCCGGCTATGTCCACGATGCTGGGAATCATCACGATGTCTTTGCTGCCGATGTAATGCGACGCGTCCGAGCCCGCGAGCGTCGAGACCATCACCTTCGGCGGGCCGATGGGCAGCACGCGCATAGCCGAACAGGCGATCGACGTGCCGCTTCCGCCGCCCAGCGCGAGCACCCCATCGAATTTTTTCGCGGCGAATAATTTCGGCAACAGCGCGGCCGCGCCTTTCGCCATCGCCGCGACCGCCGCGCCACGGTCGCGCTTTGACACCAGTGCCGCGAAGTCCGCGCCGCCCTCCGCGGCGACTTCGGTGCGCGACACGTCCGGCTCGAAATGCGCAGGGTCCAGCACGCCGAAATCGATTGTCAGCGTCGCAAACCCGCGCTGTTCGATGCATTTTTTGACAAACGCGTATTCCACGCCCTTCGTGTCGAACGCGCCCAGCAACGCGATCGTTTTGTTCGCCAGAATGCCGCTCATTTCGCTCATTTCATCGGGCTCCCCGTCTCTTTCGCAACCCAGGCCGCGTATGCCGGATTCACTTCCTGCACCGCCAGCGCCAGAATTTCAGGAGTCTCGTAACTGTGCAGCTCGCGCACGCGCCGCATTAGCGCGTTGATCTTCGACGCCAGCGTCTTCATCACGATCATCGTCTCCGCGCCGCTCTCGATCTTCCCTTCCCACCAATATAAGGAGTGCGCACCCTTCAGGAGGTTGGCGCAGGCGATCAGCCGCTCTTCCAGCAATTTGCGCGCGATTCCTTCAGCCTCGGCTTTTGGTGCCGTAACGAAAACGACCCGCATCGGATCGTTAATCGCAAATGCCTTCCGCCGCTCGTCCAGCGCGGTCGAATGTATTTTTCGCGCGCCCTTGGGTTTGTCCGGCATGCCGGGCGAAGCATTTTTTTTGTGAGTCATGATTGCTGTCCAATATGAGTTAAAAACCGTCGCGATCATTCAGTTCCACAAGAGCCGCGCACGTCAGTAAGCGGCCCAGCAAGATAATGCCGCTTACTGACGTGCGCGGCTCTGGAGTGCGACTGAACGCTTACAAACCGTTGCGTTCATCGGCGATGAATTCCAGCCTCGCGAACCATGGAAGGCGTGCGCGAATTGCAAACCCGTTACTATTCGCGCATAATAGCGCATCCGTCTCCGGACGCCAAGCAGCGGGAAACAGAATGATCGCAGTCCTCTCCGATGTCCATGCCAATCTCGAAGCTCTCTCCGCCGTCTGGGCAGACGTCAAACAGCGCGGCGCCACGAGCGTTTACTTTCTGGGCGACATCGTCGGCTACGGTCCCAACCCCGCTGAAGTGCTCGATTTTATCAAGCATTTCGATTTCTGCCTGCTGGGCAATCACGACGAAGCCTGCCTGAAAGGACCGCCGAAGAATTTCAACGCGGCGGCTGCCGGCGCGGCGCTCTGGACCCGCAAACAAATCTGTCCGGACGAATTGCCAGGGGCGTTTCTGCGGCGCGCGGAACATCGCCATCGCACAGAGCTTTGGGAGTACATGCAGCAGCTCCAGCCCTCGCGGCGCATCGGCGACATGTTCTTTGTACACGACACGCCTGCCGCGCCCGGCTCGTGGCGCTACGTGGCCAAGCGCGAAGAGGCCGACGCCGGTTTCGCCGCTCATCCGGATGTGCGCGCCTTCTTTTTCGGCCACTCGCACCGTCCGGGCATTTGGACCGAAAGGGATTACCAGGAAGCCGAACCCGGCAAAAAATATCCGTTCCGCGAACGTGTCATGGTCAACGTCGGCTCGGTCGGCCAGCCGCGCGACAACGATCCGCGCGCCTGCTATGTGCTGCTGGAACCCGACGGCTTTCGCTTCTTTCGCGTCCCATACGATGTGGCAAAAACGCAGGAAAAGATTTTAAACTGTCCCGCACTCGATCCCGCGCTCGCGTTGCGTCTCGGAAAAGGGCAGTAGTTGCCCTCTCCCCCCGGGAGAGGGCCGAGACGGAGCCGAAGGCGTAGTCCGGGGTGAGGGAAGAGACGTTGATTAATCAGCACGCGTTGATTAATCAGCGGCCTCCCCTCACCCCGCGAGCGATACGGCCGCTCGTCGGCCCTGCTATGTAATGCGATTGCAAGCCAAATCTCGAAACAAACAATATGCATGAAGTCGTTGATCGTGCAATCTGCTATTCAGTCGTTTTCTGTTGGGAAAAGACT
>JBBRQD010000117.1:0-16730 GCA_038227045.1 Planctomycetota bacterium | reverse complement strand
TCAGTTCGGCCGCATACCGGACGATAAAGCTCATGTTCACAATGGTCCTCCCCCCGTGGAAAGTTGTCTGCAAACACTTCCTCGGTCAGGGGGGATTTTTGCTTTAACGCTTTTGGTTTTTCCTTAACTATGTGCCATTCCTCTCCGTACCCGAAGGAGCCAAGACAGTGGTCGCGGAATTTCAGTATTTGTCCGCCACCGCGCCGGAACAGGGACGCGTGGTCATCACAGATACGATGCTGAGCCTGCAATGGCCCGCCGTTTCGTTGTATCCGGCCGGCTATTTCGCCCGTCAAATTCCCATCCAAGCGACGGTCAAATATCCTGACGGCTGGGAAGCGTGCAGTGCGGTGCGCGGAAAACGAAACGGGTCGAGTGTGGCGTACGATGCGACGGATTACGAAGTGCTGGTGGATTCACCCGTTCTCGCGGGCCGTTACTTCAAGGCGGTGGACTTGGGCGCGAACGTCATGCTTGACGTGTTCGCCGATTCGCCCCGCGAACTGGCGGCATCGCCCGAGCAGATCGCGGCTCACGCGAAGTTGGTGGAGGAGGCTATCGGTTTGTTCGGGTCGCGGCACTTCGATCACTACGATTTATTGCTGTCGATCTCCGATTCTCTGGGCGGCATCGGGCTGGAACACCATCGCTGCAGCGAGAACGGCGTGCAGCCCGGATATTTTACCAAATGGAACGAAGGCCCGGGCGCGCGCAACCTGTTACCGCATGAATTCACCCATAGTTGGAACGGCAAATTCCGCCGTTCCGAACTGCTCTGGACACCCAACTTCAACGTGCCCATGCAGGACAATCTGCTGTGGGTGTACGAAGGCCAAACGCAGTTCTGGGGCTACGTATTGGGCGCGCGTTCAGGGTTGTACTCCAAGCAGCAGACGCTCGACACAATTGCCCTGTTCGCGTCGCAATACGATCTGGTCTCCGGGCGCACGTGGCGTCCATTGGAGGATACCACGCACGAACCGATTATTTCCGGGCGCCACAAGCAGGCCTGGCGTTCGAGGCAGCGTGCAGCGGATTATTACAACGAAGGTCTGCTGCTCTGGCTGGAAGCGGACGGGTTGATCCGCAAGCAGACTGCCAGTGCGAAGGGTCTCGACGATTTCGCCAAAATTTTCTTCGGGATCAATGACGGAGATTTCGGCGAAGTCACGTACAACCGGCGCACGGTCATCGATATTCTGAACGGCCTGGCCCCCTTTGACTGGGACAAATTCTTCCACGAACACACCGACGACGTCAGTTTGGAAGCGCCCAAGAACGGGCTGACCCTGGGCGGCTACAAGTTGATCTATACCGAACAGCCTTCGAGCGCGAGCAAGGCGTCCGAGATGCGCGCGAAGAGTGTCGATCAATCCGCCGGCATCGGGCTTGAAATCAAGAATGACGGCGAGATCGCCAACATTGTCTGGGACAGTCCCGCGTTCAAGGCGGGTTTGACCATATCGATGAAGGTGTTCGCGGTGAACGGCACGGAGTTCACGGGCGAGGCGTTCAAGGATGCGATCGTTTCGGCGAAGAACACGAAGAAACCTGTCGAGCTGCTGATCAAGGATGAACATGCGTATCGCACGGTGACGATCGACTATGTCGGCGGCCTGCGCTATCCGCATTTGGAGAAAGTGGGGATCGGCGATGGCAGCCTGGACGTGTTGTTGAAAGCGAAAAAATAGGAAGCTCATTACCGCCGGACAAATGAGGCGAGGGTTCAGACGCGCCGACACCGTTCGCGCACCGTAATCAACAGTTTCTATAATACTCTTATGTATAAGATGGAGCGAAACATGAGCAAAAATGCAGAACCGGGTCAATAGGCATTCCGCGATTGCACCAGGGGTTCTAAAAACATCCGGACTTGCTTCATGCCTTGGGCAGCTAAGGTGTCGGCCGCAACCGACGGTGTACTGGAATTTTCGACGGCCGGACGGAGCGTGTTGGCGAAGCAGACGCCGATTGCGCTTTCAGAGACAACCGACCCAGAGGAGAACTGCTCATGCCGTTACCAGTTTCGCCAATGCTTCCTTCAAGAGATGTCCTTGCTTGGGATTAATCATGTTGACGTAGCCAATCTTGCCTTGCAGCCAGGATAAAAAATGCGGATGGTTACTTCTATTCTGTGCGGCCAGACCTTCTTTGCTTGCCCGATGCAAAATCGCACGCAAGTTGCGAATCTCCTTGCGCGCAACGTTGGGATATTTGTTGACCACGATGCCCGTGACGGTCTGCTGATTTCCTGCGCGTTGAATGCGCGTCTTTTTTTCATTCACGGTGAAGCCTTCGTCTTCGGTGATGTGGCGGACACGCGCGAGCAGATATCCGGTTGTTTTGGACGGGTCGCCCGATGTTGAAAAGGTAAGGTCGTCGGCATAACGCGTGTTTACATATCCCAGTTTCGCACTCAATTTTGAAAGCCGTGAATCCAAACCGCGCGCGGCCAGATTGCTGAGCGCCGGACTTGTGCAGGCACCTTGCGGAAGTGCTCGCGGGCCGGTGGCGACGTGGAATACTTTCCCGGCGTACGAGACTGTCTTGCGCGGCGCCTCGGTGCAGAGCAGTGCGAGGATCGCGGCGGCGGCCGGTGAGTACCCGAGGTTTTTGAACAGGCCGCAAACGCGCCGAAACGCGATCGTTGGGAAGAAATCCTTCAAATCGAGATTCAACACAACGGCTTGGCGCACATGCGGGCGAGCATTGGAAAGTGTGTTGCGCGTCGGAACGAAACCGTGCGCGCAATCGGCGACGGGAAGTTTCGCGAGGATTTCATGTAGAATCCATTCCTGACAGCGCGCGAGACTTTTGTGCGGCGCGGCGAGTTCGCGCGTGCCGCCGCTTTTCTTTGGGACGGTGAAGCGCACGTAATGCGAGACCGTTGCCGCGTCAGCGTGAAACGCCAACCAGCGCAGGCGCTTAATCGGCAGATTCAGAGCGGTGGCGACGTCGGCCGGAGTGGCAAGAATCGGCAACCCCGCGGCGGTCAATTTTTCGACGTTGGCGCGGCGGTCGGCGAGGCATTTTGAAACGCCCCGCCCCAGGAAGATAATGTCGGTGGCTTTGCGTTTGGCCACGCCGTCGGCGTGCAAGCGTCGGCGTTCGGCGCCTTCGAGTTTCTTTTGTTTCTTGAGCGCTTCGCGTTCTTCCTGAGATTGCCGGACGGCTTTGTTGGCCTCCTCTGCCGCCAAGGCCAAATCCGGTTTAACACGCGCCATTTCGTCGCCAACGCGATGGATTTCAATTAGCGCGTCGGGCGTAATCAAGCCCACTCCTACCATCGCGCGGTCAATCAACACGGTGCGCGGATCGCTCGCTGGCGGGATTAGGTCGCGACGGCCAAACCACACGTTGGTCCAAAGCGAACCCAATTTGCCTGCCTGCTTCTTTGCCTCGCTGTTTGAAATCGGCGCGAATTGAGCGGCCTCGAGATTCAGATTTACATGCTTGGGCGATGGAGGCGATTGCCGCGCCTGGACTGGCCGCGACGGCAGCGGTCTTTGCGGTGATATGGAGGAAGCGGTTTGCGGACGCGGGGAACTGAGTGTGTTGGTACGCGGAGTGGGCTTTGGAAATGGGTTTCCAAAAAACAATCGATGCAGCAATTCGAAGAAACGCATATCGCACACTCCGAATTGCCGTGATGACTACTGAAACAATTGAGCGGAAGCGGCCAGCCTTCTGACTTCTTCCTCCTGACCAAGGTCGTTCACTCAAGGGACCCGCGCAGCTAGCGGGGGGTAAACCCTCGGGTTGTTCGTGGTACCCCCGCTAGCTGCGCGGGTCCCAAACGAACAACGGCCTTGGGGATGCATGTACTAGCCTTTCGTCAACCGTGGCGGAACGCCGCGGCAACAACAGTCTCAGTTGGCTAACACGCTTCCGCTCAAAACTCATTCACCTTTTAAAAGATAACCAAAGTCATACCAGCGCTCGCGACCTGCTGCAAGCGCTCCTTCCTTCTTTCGGTTGATCTGGGCGCGCAAAGCCAGCAGATGCCGGCACGCGCCACGCCGCAATCCCGATGCGTGGAAATAACTGCACGTACATTTTCCGCGCGAAATGCGGCCTTCGGCATCCAGCAGCAGTTCGACTTCGACCCCACCCACGCGCCCCGTGTAAAATGTACCACCCTTCGGAGCGGGTTGAGTGGAATTCACCGTTGCGAGGTTCTTCGTAACGTAGTCGCGTGAAGCGGTAAGTTCAGGATGATCCGGTCCGATCTGTTCTTCGCTCAACGCCATCGACATGATCTGCCGCCAGCGATACACACCGTCGGTCAAATCGTAAATCAGTTGACCGCTGTAGGCGAGTTGGTTCATCGTCGCTGCGGTGACATTGGGCTTGAGGTTCAGCGCCGCGTTGACTTCGGCGAATGTCATCGATTTGCTTTGCCGCATCAGCTTCTGAGCATCGTAAACCGATCCGCGGGGAACTTCGGCTTGCGGAGCCAGCAGATCGAGCGCGGCCGAACGTGTCCAGTCGTTGGTCGTCCAGCCTGAAAGGCCGAGCGTCAACCGCATCTCGCCCATGCGCGCGACCCAGAAATGCGGCAGACCCGTGCCGAGCAGATACACATCCACGCCGTCGATCAGCGGCAGCAATCGAGCGAGCGCAAGCAAGCGTTGACGGCCCCAGACGCGCACCGGTTCGCCGGGCGGGCCATCGTAGTTTTTGCCGTGAACAACGACCTCCTGTTCCCAGGGTTCCAGCACCAGGCGCAGTGGTTTGCCTGGAATGAATTCGAACCGCAACGCGCGCGGACTGGTCTGCGCTTTGTGGCGCTTCAAATACGCGCACAGCGAATAAACTGCTTCGCGCGTCAGCGAGACCTTACGCATCGGCATGCCCATCGCGCTTTGAAGCTGAATGAATCCGCGCAGCCACGACGCTGGCAAATCAATCTTCTCTTCGCGGTAGTCCGCGCCGCCTTGGGTGGCGACTTCAAAGCCCGCCGGATCGATCCGAAAACGAGTGTCGCGGTATGAGCGCAGTGCTTGAAACTGGTTGAATAAATCCGACGAATAATCGACATTGGTGGTGCCGCATTTCGCGCTATCGCATTTCCCAAACGCGCCGCGATCCACGTTGAGGCAACCGTAACTTGATTCGTCGGCTGAAAAACATTCGAAGAACAGCACGTCCGGCGCGACCGTGATCACGGGATCGCAGGGCATCAGCATGCGCCACAATTCGGGATCGTTTTTGCGCAAGTAATTGGAATACTTCTGCCGCGCGTTCCAATAATCGGCCCGACAGCGATTGAATTTCTTCTCCAAATCCGGTTCGACGGGCTCTTCGCGACGCGACAGGATATCTTGTTTCGCGCGGTCGTAAGCGTCTTTGCGCAACAAGGATTCGCGCTGCTTTTCGATCTTTTTCCATTCTTGATATCCGCTCTTGTCGCGCGGTTTGTAACGCAGATCGCTGATGACGATGTCGTGCATTGCCGAGATCGCTTCGCGAAAGCGAAGCGGTGTGCCGAAGCGGCGCATCGAAAGCGACGGGATCGCGCGCCAGATTCGGCGCGAAGTTCAGAACTTCGCCGGAGCCTTGCAGCCCGCTGCGGCCGAGATAAGCGAATTTGACGTTCACGAGGCAGCCTCCACGTACGCCAAATTGAGCTCGGGAATCAGCTTTTGGATGGTCGCCGAAAGTTCCGGATTCGTATCGGCTGCTGCAACCAGCGATGATAATCCGGCGCGCGCTTCAGCCGGCCGGACCGAACGAATCGCCACAGAAAGCACCGGAATGAGTGCGTCAGCGCGTTTCGGATTCGCTCGAATCGCATCGCCTATTTGTCGCACAGCTTTGCTCTTCTGCCGCCCGCCGCGATGAACCGCGACGAGCACCGAGCACCACAGCGATTCCAGCGAATCCGCGCTCGTGCCGGGCAACGCGCGCAACGCCAACAGATCCACAATCGACAAGCGCAGATCGTCGTACGGCGTTTCGACCAGACGCGCCCAGAGTCCTGCATCGTGGTATGCGGGGCCTTCCTTCTTGAGCAGCCAAGACCACGCGGCCGAGCGCGCTTCTTTGAGCAGGCTATCCAAAAATGCGCACATGGTGTCGCGTTCGTACACGGCTTTTTCGCCGAGGATCGGAAGTGCCCATTCGGTCAATTCAGACGCGATAGCCGAGCAGGTTGCGCTGGCCAGGCGCACGATCTCACGGCGCTCGTCTGGGGTTGATACCACGCGCGTTTTAAGGAAGGAAAAGCCTAATTTCGCGATGGCCGCCGGCCGCTCGGACGCGAGATCGACGCATTGCGGCAGCGTCAAGCGGTCACTGTGAACGTGTTTCAGAAACGCGTCACAAATGGTTTGCAACGCGGTCAGATTGCGCGTTCGAAGCAACTTCAGCCAGGTGTCGACGGGCAAATTGTCGAGGCCTTCGAACGCGTTGAATATCTCGGCACCGAATTGCTGGACGTCGTCATCGTCGTGTTCGAGCAGTATGAGAATGGATTCGAACGCGAGATTCACCAACCTCTCTTTGTGCAACGCGCGCAAACATTGGATGATCCAAACGCGCACCAATCTTGCCCGCGCGGAGAGCATCAGATTCAGCAGAACGGGAAGTGATTCGGACTTGGACCACAGGTCGGGGAATGCGGGTTTCGCCGTCAATTCGACGAGCGCTCGGCCCTCTTTCAAACCGGTGTGCGTAAGGCCGAATTCCAACGCGTCGTGCGCGCCAAAGCTGATGTGCAGCAGTGTCCACGAATCGAGGATGTTCTCGCCGGTATTCAAATCGACATCCGTGTAAAGCCGCAGTGCGTTGGCCGCAAGGGTCGGGTACTCGCTCGGATGCTGGTGACCCAACCGGCGAAAAAAACGCCACATTCGCCGGCGAAGATACGCTCGCGTGTGATATGAAAAAAGAACGCCTGGCCTTCGCGACGAATGATTGCCCAACCAGGACGACTTCGCCACTTTATTCGGAGTTGCAAATGTATTGCGTGGAGCAACGAGGTGCTCTGTGAACGTAATCTGACGTGTTTCAAAATCCCATTTGGAGCGCGATTTCTTGACGCGCCGGACCAGCCGGTCGAACGCGACCGCGAACGCCGCGAGCAATTCGTCATCACGTTTCGCGTACGCATGTTTGAAGAGCCGCTTTACCAAAGGCTGATGCCCATTGCAATTCATCGGCAATTCGAGATAGGCAAGAATCTGTTGCCGTGCCCACGGACGCGGATCTTTCTTCCAGCGTTCGGCCAAGCCCGCGAGTTTTGGCGCATCCGAACGCGCGCGCAATTCGTCGAGAAAATGCGCATCTTCAATGCTGAAATACTCATCCAGCATGACGGACGATCCGCGTGTTTGGTTTCACGAGCCATGAAATACCTTTTCGATGCATGTTGGGAGTCATATCGAAATTTTTACGTTGCGTCAAGGCGATTTAATTCCGCAATTCATCGGCGCGAACTGCGATGACAACCCGATATCGATTTAGAAAACGGAACATTGACCACCCGACCAGAATGGGAGGGCAATAAAAATGGCAAAGAAGAAGTTTTGCCGATCACGCCGGGATTACACGAGGCACTCAGGGAATGGAGAATGACCCATCCGGGTTCCGAGACATCGCCCGTCGTCAAAATAACGGATCGACTCTTGCGTTGCTTCAATGATGATTTGGTCGCAACTGGGTTGGCCAAGCGTGCCGTGGTCGTGATCGGAGGAAAAAAGAAATCGAAAATTGAGAAGCGCGATGCAGCAGGTCGCGTGCTAGACCTTCATTCGCTTAGACATACTTTTGGGACGCGATTGGGCCGGATGCCGGGAGTTGATCCGAAGAGTGTTCAAACGCTCATGCGCCACAGCGATCCACGGATGACGTTTGGCATTTACGTTCACAGCGACAAGGCAAGACTGCAAGCGGCGGTTGCGCAACTCCCCACCATTGGCGCCTCGACCGTTTCCTCCTCGACAGACATGCCCCAAATTGCATAAGGCACGATCCTTCAAATCGCATCAGCGAAAATCCACATTCACGATTTTCCCGACGAGCTCCAGCGAATAGCGGAAAAATGTCTGCATTAACACCGGTCATGTAAACAATTTGTTTGTCATCGCTCGCAAAGGGCAAGAAGCATAAAAACAAAGAGTTACGGGGGAGTTCTGGACAATGACGACACCGACAACACAACCCGAAAACCATTGTATTTGCCGCGGGTTTCGAAATCGGTCCTGCCGCGGGAAGACGACCGGTTGTGCTCGGCAGGGTTGCTCCACGAACCGCCACGCACCAAACGCACGGCACCTTGCGCATTTACATTTAGTGGGTCAATGGCACCCAGCTTTTCATAATCCCGCGTGTATGCGTCCTGGCACCACTGCCACACATTGCCGTGCATGTCGTACAAACCAAACGCATTCGCTTTCTTCGCGCCGACTAGATGCGTTGCGATACTGTTTGCGTTATACCACGCCACCGCGTCCAAGTCGCTTTCCTGATTGCCCGAGTAATACGCGGTCGTCGTGCCTGCGCGGCATGCGTATTCCCACTGTGCTTCGGTCGGCAAGTGCGCCTCAAGCGTTTTGTCCCACAGCCGCTCGGCGAGCTTCTTGCAGTACGCAGTGGCTTCGTCCCATGTGACCGATTCAACCGGCAATTGAGCGCCTTTGAAGTGGCTGGGATTCCCGCCGACGACTGCTTCGTATTGCGCCTGCGTCACCGTGTACTTGCCCATGTAGAACGGCTGCGTGAGCGTCACCGGGTGCGCGCGCGTCTCATTTGGTCGGTTATGTTCATACACAATCTTCTCGGCCTCGTAGCGCGCCAGTTCTTGAACGGCCAGACGCCAGCGCGCGCCGCCGCCCGCCGACAACCCGAGTGCCGCCGTGAACAGCAGCAGCCAGCGCAATGAAAACGCAGCTTTTTTGCGCTGCAGCTTTCTGACCACCGGCATCGACGCGAACGCGAGCGTCAGGGCGACGCCTATCGCCAATAAGATCTGCGAGTCTAACACCGTGACGGCCGGTTCCAAGGGTTTCGACATGCCCATCACGAATTTTCCAGCGGGGATCAACACCAAATCGAGCGTGACGCCGCCGCCCAGATCAATGCTCTTCGTCGGCGAAAGATTAACACGCGCGGCATACGACGCCGTGGATTCGTGACCATCCCACAAGGGCCACTCGCGTGCGCTAGCGGCACGTGAAGGCACAGTGACGGCCAGAAAGCAGTACATGGCGAACACGGCGGATGAGATTGGTGAAACACGCATCGGTTCGTTTGTACCCTGTGGGGTCCTCTTTTGGAAAGTATTTAATTTGTTTTGATTAAGCGGCAGACCGGCGCGGAATGGGAAATAATGCGGCCGTTCTGCGCTGGCAGCGCATTGCACTATTTTGCAACGGACGTTTTCAGAGCGTTTTGCAATTCCCCTATGAGAACGAGGTCGGGCTACTTCTGCGCCGCCAAGGGGCCGCCAAAGAGTGCTGTTTGCCGACGAGAGTGCGCGGTTTGTGTTCCGCGCATCTCTTTGTGTTTGTTGGATTTACAACTATCGGGGCGACAGGATTCGAACCTGCGGCCTCCTGGTCCAAAAGAGGCTTATATGTTATTCCGTGTTTTGTGAAATCTAGTGCATCCCCGCGCAAACTATAGCAACGTTGTGAGATACGGTTTCGCGCGCTAACCGGTCACAATTGCAATCGAGTGCCAAATCAAGCGCTAATCTGCAATCTCTTCCTCCAAGGGGCCGCCAAAGAGTCGTAGAGAGAAGCGCAAATCTGCCGGCGCAATCGCCGTGAAACGGCGCCAAAACCGTACACCGTTGCGCTGTGGGCGCGTGATCGTCGACGGTTGGAATTAGAGGTCAACGACGCGAGAAACGCACCCATGGCTCACCGGGTTATTCCTGTTGCCATCCTCTGCCAAGCGCGGAATTGTTCTGCTTTTTGCACAACACGCACTGTACGTGGTTGTACACCTTAAAAGAATTCGAACTCCAGAGTGGAAACTGTGTCATGGGAAATGATCCCGCATCGGAACGGCCGGCCGGCGAATCTCGGTTGAAAGAGATCGCCGGATTCGAAATCATCAGCAAGCTCGGCCAGGGCGGCATGGGCGCAGTCTTCAAGGCGCGCCAGAAATCGCTCGACCGCATTGTCGCGCTGAAGATTCTTCCCAAGAGCATCGCCAATGACGGCCATTTCATCGAACGCTTTCAGCGCGAAGCGCGCGCGTCGGCGAAGCTCAATCACCCCAATATTGTGCAGGGCATTAACGTCGGCAAGGATCCCGCCACCGGCCTGTGGTACTTCGCGATGGAGTACATCGAGGGCCCGTCGCTGCGCCAGCTGCTCGAAGAAAAGTCGGTGCTGCCTGAAGCCGAGGCGCTCGGGTACGTGCGCGCCGTCTGCCGCGCGCTGGAACTGGTTCACACCAACAACATGGTTCACCGCGACATCAAGCCCGACAATATTCTGATCGGCACGGACGGCGAAGCGCGCCTCGCCGATCTGGGTCTGGCCAAGCAGCTCAACGACGACGTCAGTCTTACGCAATCCGGCGAAGCCGTCGGCACTCCGTTTTACATGGCGCCTGAACAGGTTCGCGGCGAAAATAAAACGTGCGACATCCGCACCGATCTCTACGCGCTCGGCGCGACACTCTATCACTTGGTCACCGGCAAGCCGCCGTTCAACGGCCCGACCGGCGCGGTGGTGATGTCGAAGCACCTGACCGACCCGGCGCCCAAGGCGAACAAAGCCAATCCCGCCGTCAGCGACGGCTGCAGCAAGCTCATCGAAAAAATGATGCAGAAGAAGCCTGAGCAGCGGCAGCAGACTCCGGTTCAAGTGATTCAACAGATCGACAAAGTCCTGGCCGGGCCCGAAGCCGCACCACAGCGGACGGCGCGTCCGACCGGTCCGCGCGCGCCCGTTATAGAGCGCAAAGTTCAGCCGCGCAGTTCTGTGCCGCTGTATGCCGGACTCGGCGTAGCCACGCTAGGGGTGATCGGATTTCTCGCGTTCGGCGGTTCTAAATCGAAGCCTGGCACCGTCGCAGAAGCCGAGACGAAGCCCGCGCGCGAAACTCCCGCCGCCGCGCCCAAGCCGCCACCGAAGGCAGATCCGTCTCCACTGAAGGCGAATGAATCGTCCAAAGCGGCGCCGGCGCCTGCTCCCAAACCGCCCGAAGAACGCCCTGTCGCGCCCGCGCCCGAAACGCCGCGCGCGGCTCCGCAGCCGGAGCGCGCTGCTGTCGAGGTTAAACCTCCCGCGCCTGCCGCCACCACAACGCCGCCGCCTAAGGAGATTCCCGCGGAGCAGAACGCCGCGCTTGAAGCGCTGCTTAAAAAATTCGACAAGGCACTGCTGGAGATTCGCGACGTCAAAGCGGCGGGCGAATTCGTGGCCGAAGGCAAGCGCAGCGCCGCGTTGAAATCCGCAAACGTGGTCGGCGCGATGGCGGAAGTCATGGCCGCGTTCGACGAGATCGCGCGCGGCGAGCAGGACGCCCTGGCGGCGCTGGCCGGCCAGAAGGTGGAGCTTGAAACACTCAACGCCGGCGTGTTGAAAGGCACCGTCGCGCGCGCGCTGGATGGCGCGATCGCGCTGAAGGTCGATTTCGGCGGCGGCAATGTCGGCGAGCGGAAAGTCAAAGTGG
The DNA here is from genome assembly GCA_038227045.1 of Planctomycetota bacterium. Lineage (GTDB taxonomy): Bacteria > Planctomycetota > SZUA-567 > H5-PLA8 > H5-PLA8 > JANXLS01. The sequence continues at coordinate 5,096 of JBBRQD010000117.1, read as the reverse complement.
CGGATCTTACCGAGGCGCAGCGCAAAAAACTCTTCCCGCCGGTCCCGCCGCGCAACGACGCCCAGCGGCTGGCGCAGACATACACGGCGCTGGCGAAGGGCGATTACAAAAGCGCGTTCCCGCTCCTCGATGACGCGGCAGCGTTTGCGCTCACGCCGCACTGCCGCTCGGTCGCCGAACGGATTCGCGACGAGAAAACCAAATCCTCGGCCGAGCTTGCCGCGCCCGGCGCGTGGCAGGAACTCGCCGCGCAGGCGGGCGCGCCGAAGGTCTCCGACGCCGACGCGAAAATTCTCTTCGAAAAACTGGAACGCTATAGCCGTGATTACGGCGCGACGCCGTTTGCCGTGACGAACAAGGAGAAGATCGACGCCGCGCGGGCGCGGATCGAGCGGATTCTGTCGCCCAATCTGCTCGCGAACGGCGACTTCGAGAAAGGCTCGTGGGATGGCTGGGAGAAAAAGGGCGGCTCGCTAAACACGGAGATCAGCAGCGACCAGCCGCACGGCGGCAAGCACGCGGTCCAATTCACGGTGCAGCGCAATTATTTTGGCTCGCTTGCTCAAGTCGTCACGCTCGAGCCGCAGACGGAGTACCGCATATCCTGCTGGGTCAAGCACGTTCGCGGGCCCATCGATGAAGGACGGGGCGGAGTGTATGTGATCGAAGGAAATGGCGAGCGAAAAGAAGTCGAGGGCCGCACGCTGCGCCTGTTCGAGAAATGCCGCATCGGCGAATGGGTGTTAGCCGAGCTGAAGTTCACGCCGACGGTCCCGACGGTGCGCATTGAATTGTGGGTGCGCCAGACCAGCAAGGCCGTGGAACGCTACTGCATTCAGGTCGACGATCTGGAACTCGCCCGCAGCTCGCACTGACGCGGGCACTGGGTTACTCTAGCAAATACGGGGACGGACTGGACGGACTTAACGGCGTAAGAAAGTTCGAAATATAAAGTGGGGTCCGATGTGCACGCGAGCGTTAACTAGAAGGCGTTTTTGAGACTGAGAGTCAGAGAGTTTGGGCGGGTTTGGGTGGTTGGAGCTGGATTTTTCGGGATGTGCGCGTTGTCTGCTCGCGGTGGGAGAGAGTTTGTAGTACTCCAACGTTGTTCGTAAACCTTTGGCGGCAACGAGATATAAGAGACGCTTTTGCGCTGCGAATTTTGACGGACGTGCGTTAACTGGCAAGGCGGTAGTTTTTCGATTTTCTTATTGGCTCCCCAATCCCAACGCTGTTCATACGGACTCTCTGTTTTTATTTCCGCTCTCAAGTTTCTTCCCCTGCAAGTTAATCTGCCAGCAACTCCGACTCAACGCACCGCCCGCCATTCTGCGTAAAAATCGACACCGAGTGACAATATTACGCCTTAAAAATGTCCACCTTCGTCTCCAAGCGTTTCCTCAACGACAGGTCGTTCGCACCGATCTTTAAACTAACTGTTTGGCTTTTGATAAAAATCTAATCCACGCCCGTTAAGCATTCGACCAACTAAGATTTGTGCGGAAAAGGTTTAAAATAAACCTCTGCCAGCGGATGAAAGGTTTAGATTTGGACTGCATCCGCAGATTGGAACGTAAACCTCGTTTGTCAACCCAATCACATGTGCATTCTATTTACTTCCAAAGTGCGAATTGCTACTCGATTCATCAAAATATGCGAATGCCTCGCTCTTAATAGTGTTTAGAGCCGAATCCGCAGACTTCTCACGTTCTTCGTAGCCGTATATATCAAATGGTTGGTTTATCCGAAAAGAACGACTGTCAGGAGACAAAACTATGAGAGTAAACCGTCACGACTGCCTCGTTGCGCGCCTCGAAGCAAACTCAAGCACGCTTCGTATACTCGCATTCCTCTCAATTGTAGTGATTCCCTGGATGGAAGTCCGAGCGGCAACCGGGTCATGGTCGACAAGCAATTTAGTTCCAGCAGGGACCTACACCTCGGTCGAGTCCTGGGCTGACGGCATGGGCAGTCATGTCGCGCCGTGGATTGCGCTGCTCAGCTCCACTCGAGCCGTTTCGGTCAGCCCCACTCCACCCACGCCAGCATCGTGGGTATCGTACGGAGTGGTCCCCATCGCGCCGGGCACACTCGAAAATCTCGTCTGTACAGCCTCCGGCAAACCGGTTGTCTATGCCGTGACGACCCCCTCGATCACTCACCAGGTATATTATTATGATACGAATTTAACGTCGTTCCAATTGTCCTTCATTCCCACTCCCGGCAATCTCGCCGTCAATCTGAACAACACGCAGCAGGGCAGCTACGTCGGCGCGATGACCAATGATATTCATGGCGTCGTCACGCTCCAAATCTTGTCCTATGTTTGGAAATCGTACGATGACGGGAAGACGTTTACGTACGTAACCGATTCTGCCAGCTATGCGCAGTCCCCTTTGCCGAACAACCAAACGTTTGGAAACGTCACGACAGGCGTGGGGTATGCAACCAACGCGCCGAGCATCCAAGGCATCTCTGCGGCACCCTACGGAGGCAGCACTGCGCCCTGGGGCGAAATGTATTTTGGAAAAGAGTTCTACAGCTGGCGCTCGTATGACGACGGATTGACATGGGAGTTGATCGATCCGCTTTGGTATCAACCGATGCGCGAAACCACCACCGGCTTGCCGTGGTATCCGAATTTTTGCATGAGTTTCGCGATGTACGGAAAGGGAAATGGAGCGGCGTATACAACCGATGCCGACGTGATGATCAATGCTTTCCGCGTATCGTCCTATGTCAATAGCAGCTTTCCGAAGTACTTTCGCATCTTGCCGACTGGACAAATCATTCACGCCACGAACGGTGATTTGGATCCGGTAACAAGCCCCTACATAACCAACGGATATACGATTTCACAAGGCTCTGGCGAGGGCATGATCACCACAAAATCCGGCGATACCTACGGCTCGGTTATCTGGAATACGCTGCCGGCGGGAAATCCGTTGAATCGCAACAGGGCCGAGTTCGTGAAGTGGGATTGCGACACGAAACTATGGACCGTTATATCTCCGCCCGCAGGAAGCCAACCCGTGGCAACTCAGAGCTATACCTATGCACGAATCGCGGGCGACGGAGATCATTGTATCGTCAACAGTGGCGCTACTTATCAGTGGACTCCCAACCTCGGAGCGAATCTTCGACCCGATGTGACGTTGAAACCGATTGCCAGCAACTTCCCCTTAATGATCACAGCCGATCCCGTCACGCACATCGCTTCCACGACTCCCGGCAACTCGTTCAATGTGTCGGACGATCACACTCCAAACGGAAGCCTGATTTATTCCTGGTCTTTCCGCGGGCAAGGCCGGGTGACGTTCGACAATCCTTCGGCCTTGAACGCCACGGCCTATTTTTCGAATCCGGGGTTCTACATTCTGACTCTGACGGCCAATGACGGTTCGCTCTCCGGCGCGATGTCTCTGACCGTAAAAGTATTGCCTCCCGGAGCCGGAACCCCGCCTGCAATCGCGGTCGCAGGCCAGCCGGTCAACCAGATTCTAACAATCGGGCAGCCCGTCACGATTTCGCTCACGGCCAGCGGAAGCAATCTGACCTATCGATGGAAGCGCAACGGAATGGACATTGTCGATACCGCTCCGGGAACCGCCAGCTATACCCTTCAAGGCCAGGTGCTCGACTATTCCGGGAGCAATACGAATACTTTGACGATCGCGTCAGGGCGTGCGGTTGACGACGGCGCAATCTATTATTGCGAAGTCAGCAATGAATACGGAAGAGTTGTCAGCAACTCCGCGACAGTCGGAAATCCACCCGCTATTATTCAGGGGCCCATCGATAACAGTACAACCAACGGCGATTTGTCCGTATCGACCTCGGGGACGCACCCGTTTCAATGGCAATGGTATTCCGGCGTTCCCGGTAGCGGCACACCCATTGCAGGCGCGCAGAGTTCCATGTATCACACGACGACGGCGGGCAGTTACTATGTCAAGATCACGAATATTTTTGGATCGGTAACGAGCTCGACCGCGCAGATCGGCGCTTTCGCTGGAAACTCCGTCACGTTTAATCTGAATGGAGTCAACAGCAACGGCACGCTGGCTTCGAGCGGGTCGGCAACATTCCTGGTCGGATCAACTGTCGGCATCGGCACCGAATCCGGCGCATGGACCAGCTGGTACTATTTTACAAAGTGGATCAGCGGAAACGCGCATGTGGCGATCGCGCCCGGATTCGTCAACTCGCCGCATGCGAAGTTCATCATCGACAACACGGCTTCCGGCACCGTTTCGCTGACGACCACTATTGCATACTTTACGAACGAATACGTGTTCACGGTCAAGAACGGTTTCGGAACCAGCTCCGCGCATCAATATCGTTTTCACGGGGGCGACACCGTGTGCGTGCAGGCCTACGCTCCGCCGCCCGGCATGAAATTCAGCGGCTGGATCGTTACCAAGGGCGGCACGTTGACGGGTGGTTTTGTCGCCAATCCGGGAAACGGGAATTCGCTGACCCAATTTGTTTTTCCCTCCAGCGACGTTGAACTTGTCGCCACCTTTGCAGCAGCCAATAGCTATGCGATCGGCGGAACGATTATGTCCGGCGGCAACGGCTTGCCAGGCGTTTCCGTTGTGCTCTCGTCTGGAGGAAATTCCCTCCAGACAGTCCAGACCGACGTGAACGGATTGTACGGATTTACTCCGCTGGCGGACGGAACCGCTTACACGGTAACTCCAAGCAAAAACGGATACGTTTTTTCACCCGCAAACGCGACGGGCACTCTCAATGGATCGAATGTCACAGCTAATTTTACGGCTGCGATCACAATGCCGCCTAACATTTCATCCGTATCGGTGACGCCCAATCCGGTCACTGGAACGACCGCGATGGCCCAAGCCAGCGCGACCGATCCCAATACGCCGCAGCAGGCGTTGACCTACATGTGGTCGGCAACCGGCCCCGCCGCTGTCACGTTTAGCCCAAATAATACGAGTAGCCGTTCACGATGCTAACGCGGCAAGAAACGCTACGGATTAGATTGATGCAGGAAGCAAATGCGGTGCACTTTCACCGGTGAAGTAGGCTTGGACGGCATCTCGAATAAAATGGAAGGCTGAAACGCCTTGCTG
>JBBRQD010000116.1:0-16816 GCA_038227045.1 Planctomycetota bacterium | reverse complement strand
GTCGTTATCGCGCCGCGCCGGGCAAGTTGAACGAGGCGGTCGAGCAAAGGCGTATCAAGAGGATACGCCGTGCGAGGCCAACGAAGTTCAACGCCGCCCGCCGCAAGCGAGAACGATGCTTTAGAAATGCGCGGGTCAATAGGCTGAAAAACGGGCAGCCTGAAGGCTGAACTCCAAACTTATCAAATGAGCGTCGCGGACGCCCGGCGTATATTCATGCAATTTTCATAGACCGGAAGCGTCTCACTTTATATGGACCTGTACCGAACCCTTCGCGTCTCGCTTTATCTGCTCGCCGGAACCGGCGCGTTCGCTATTTCGGTGGCGGAGCAGAGCTTCTTTTATTTGGCACTGATCGCGGTGCTCGGCGTGCTGTCGTTCCTGACGATCGATCGCGCCAAGGCGAAGCCGCTTTCGGCTGAACTGACCGCGGCGTTGACGCTCGTGCTGCTCTATCTTGCGCTGCGGCCGTTGCACGACGATGAACACTGGCAGGCGCATTTTCCGGCGGCGGTCGCGCATTTTCTGTGCGCGTGGCAGGGGCTATTATTTTTCAGCGTCTATGGCGGGCCCGTGTTGCTGACGTATTGCGGATCGACGCTGGCGGTTGTCGTGATGTCGGGCGTCGTGCAATCGGGTCCGAGTTTGGTCGCGCGCGTCGCGTGTTTTATTGCCGTGGCGGTCTGGACGCTGTACATCCACGCGGTCTGGCGTTCGCGCCAGGAATTCGCGGGTTTGCCCACAATTCTAATGGACGCGCGTCCGCCGGCGGAACCGGGAGACGAAGGCGAACGCTCTGGCGCCGATAACTTCCAATGTCTGCCCGAAGGCTCGTTTTGGGGCACGCTGTCGCTGGTGGCGGGCATGACGGCGGCGTGCCTCGCGCTGGGCGTGACGGTCTTTTTTTCGGCGCCGCGCATGGAAGGCATTCTGGCATTTTTTGAAAAGCGCGGCACTACTGGAGATATCTCAGGCAATGGCTCGATTGTGGAAGGGCCGGGCCGCCCGGAAAACACCACGTCTGTCAGCGGAATTGGCAGGACCGTGAGTTTGAATGACCTCGGGCGAATTGAATTGAATTCGAGTGCGGCGCTCCGAGTCGTTTTTTCGAAACCCGTTTTGCAGTTGGCTGGACGGAAAAATCGCATTCTGCTGAAGTCGCTGAACCTTTCCGAATACCTGAACGGCGCGTGGATCCCCGACAAGTCGCGCGATCCGATGGAAAGCAAAACCGGCGCGCCGATCGTTCCGCGCGATCCGAGCTTGGATGGCCCGGTGTTTCACGGCGAGGAAGCGGAGCAAACCATCGAGGCGTCGGCGTTGCATTCGGTGAATCTGTTCGCTGCCGGACCCATTGTTCGCATCAACGCCCGGAAGATCGAAATGGACGCCGAAGGCGCGGTGCGCAACGTCGGCGGCATCGCGCTGGAAAGTTACAAAATGACCGTCAGCGCGCCATTCGACGCTGAAAATCTCACGATTCAAGCCGTTGCGGATCACCGCCAGTTGCAGCGTTACGTCCGCCAAAACGGTTTGCCGCCAAACGAGAGCGAAGCGGTGGGGCAACTGGCGCGGTTGATCACGAAGGACAGTGTCAACGACGCGGCCAAAGCGCGCGCGGTTCAACGCTGGCTGGAAGCGAACCGCAGTTACACGCTGAATCTCGAGCGCCTCCATCCGCCCGGCGATCCGCTCGCGCATTTCCTGCTGACCCACGATCCGGAACAGCAGCGAGGGCATTGCGGGTTGTTCGCGTCGGCCTTCGTCGTTCTGTGCCGCGCGAACAATCTTCCGGCGCGGTTGTGCATGGGCTACGCCGCGCGCATCGATCCCGCCGATGGCCAGTCAAAAACGGCCATCGCGAACAATTCGGACGCGCATGCCTGGGCGGAGATCTATTACAAAGGCATCGGCTGGGTGCCCTTCGATCCGACTCCCGCCGCGCCGCTGCCCGTGGCCGACTCGCACACCACTGAAACGAAGGCAGCAACGAATCCCGCGTCGAGCGCGGCGGCAGAGGGGCAAGTTGAGAACGAACCGTCGCGAGGATTCGTGCAGGACACATGGAATGCGTTGTTGAAGTACAACGGTTACGAGCAGCGCAAACTCTATGGAAGGCTCAGCGGTTCGTCGCGCGCCGCCTCTGACGGTTCGCTTGCCGGAAACGAGTGGGGCGGGTGGCTCGGCATTGCGCTGGCGTGGATCGGCATCGGCGCGGCAATCGGCGGACTGGTTCATTTCTTCACGCGCCGAAACGCGCGGCGCAAATATGCCGCTGCCGGTGGCGGCGCCCGTTCGCGCGCGGCCGTGGCGTTTTACAACGATCTACTGCAAGCGCTGTCGCGCCGAGGCTATTCTCGACGCCCCGGCCAAACCCCGCGCGAATTCGCGGACGCCGTACTGCGCCGCGGCGGCGAAGCCTTCGCGCCAGTGCGCGACGTCACGGATATTTTCGAAGCGGTGCGCTATGGCGGCGGCGAACTGGAGCAGGAGGAATTCAATCGCTTGCAGGACGCGCTGGATAAGATTCGGGAGATGACGTTTTGAAATGAGCGAGCCGGGCAGGCTGTGCATCTATGCAATTCATTTTCCGGGCAGCCATGCAATTTTCACTTCGCCTTCGACTTCTTTGAACTCCGGATCGCCAGTCACAATTTCGCCTTTATTGATCTTTGCCAAGGCTGCGGTAAAACAATCGGCGTAAGACATCATTTTTGAAGCCTTCAGTTTTGCCGCTTCGCGGACGAGGTGTAGGTCATCTTCTATGCCGACGAGTTCAATCCCAAGCGTGGCGACGGCAGCGACCGCGCGTTCAGCCAAAGCGACGCCGCTTTTTCTTAAAACGATGTAATAAATTTCGCCCCAATTGATCACGCACAGCAGCAATCGCATTTTGCCTTCGCGGGCCGCAATAATCAATTGTTCCACTTGCTTGGCCGCGGGCTCATCATTGAGAAACGCTATCACGGCCCAACTATCTAAAACTTTCGTCACGCGCCCGCTCCCGCTTTCGCTCTTCTGTACGTTCGGCCATGAATGCTTCCATTGTTCCGCTGCCTTTTAACATACCGCGAAGACTGCGAATGTATTTTCGGGTAATTGGCTTTATGAGAATGCCTTCCGGCGTGGCTTGCACGTAGGCACGCGTGCCCCCGACAATTTCAAATTCCTTGCGAAGCTTGCTTGGGATGACGACTTGGCCTTTGACTGAAAAGCAGACCGTGTCTGCTGGAGTTGGAGTTTTCATACGATCAGACTACTATTGTGACGAGGTAAGTCAATGGCGATTTTGTTGGAAAGTTGAACTGGAGCAGGAGGAATTCAATCGCTTGCAGGACGCGTTGGATAAGATTCGGGAGATGACGTTTTGATCGGGTGCCAAGGAGTAGTACTCTGCTCCTTGCTGTGAGCCGCAGAAATTTCTGAAGTCGTTCAGCACGGGACAGGGTACTGCTACATAACCCGGGCAACCTGAAACCTGGAACCACCGTCAACTAAGTCCCCGAACCAAGAATGTATTAAACTGCCACACATCCTCCTCTGGCGGGCGCGGCGTACCATACCGCTCAAAACTCGAATCCCAATTCTTCAATGGAGTCCAATCGACAGGCTGCGACACGAACGGCCCGAGATACGGCTTGGCTGTCATCAGGATTTCGCGGTGCGGCAGGTCGTCCGGCACGCAGACGCCTTGCGTCGGATTCTTGATCATCCACAGCGTCGCGGACATGACCGACGCGGCGACTTGCAGCGTAGTGGCGTTGACGTGCGGGACGAGTTTGCGCGTTTCGTGAATGTCCAGCAGCGAGCCGATCCACCAGCTTTTGAAATCGTGGCCCATCAGAAGGCAGCCGAGTTCGTCGCGGCCGTCGGTGATTTCATCGTTCATGATGCGCTGGTCGTGCTGCAGTTTGTAGTGGCGCATCTGCAATTCGTGAAGGCTGGCAATGGCCGCGTCGCAGGGGCAATACGCGTAGTGCACGGTCGGGCGGTAGATCGGCAGCCCGTCTTCTTTAACCGTGAGATTCTCGGAGATCGAAAACGCTTCGCCGTGGCGGATGACCATGCCCACGATTTCGCCGCACGGCACGTAGGACCGCACCCACGTCCGCGCGCCCATGTTCGCGAGACAGATCTGATTCAGCGGGCCGGAGAGATGCATCTGCGCGCGCGGCGGCAACGTGCGTTCATGCGTGCCCCAGCCCATTTCAGCGGGGGCGATGCCTTCTTCATAAAAGCCTTCGATCGACCAGGTGTTGACGAACTCGTTCATCTTTTTCGGCACGCTGCTGATCTGTGTGTCGCGCTCGCTGATGTGGATGACTTTGACGCCGTTCAATTGCGCCATGCGGTTGTACATGCGTTTTTTGTAGACTTCTTCGATCATGTCGCGGCGCTCGCCATGCTCGTTGTGTTCGGCGAGAAATTTCTGCGAAATGTCTTCGAGCGCCGCTTTGGTGAAGTGCGAGACGAGGCCCGGATTGGCGCCGTGGTCGAGGACGGCGGTCGCGCCGCGCTTGGGCTTCCATTGCGCGACCATTTTGCGAATCTGCATCTGGCGGTTGTAGAGCGTGCGTTCCGTCGGCGGCTGGCTGGGCGCGCCTTCGTAGGGATCCCAGAGTTCGACGGACGTGTTCATGTAGCGGACGTTGTGGTCGTAGCACCATTGGAGGATATCGGTGCAGCCGATGTTCCACGCTAGATCGATGATGATGTCGCCGCTGCCGACAAATTTTCCCAGCAGGTCGCCCATGTTTTCGCGGGTGACGCGATCGTGGATGAAATTCGCGCCGCTCTCGCGCACGAACCGCGCATGTTCTTCGACTTCGTTGAAATCCATGACGAAGAAATTCTTCATCTCGGTTTCGACGTGTTTAAAGAGCAGCGGAAGCGTGCAGCGCGACACCGCGCCAAGGCCGATCACGAGTATTTTTCCTTCGAATTTCATGCACGCTCCTTCGAATCGCCGCTAAAAACAGAACGCGGCTTTCGATATCGCTGGACGCCAAAAACACAAACGCAAAAACTATGCGCACGCTTCTATAAGAGTTGAGGGTATGCATGTCAAGATGTACGCATGGAATCTTGAAATAAAATGTGAAAAGAATCGGGAACGCAGTAGATTTCGGGCAACGCAACCCTGGTTCCTGGAAAAAGCGGAAACGCAAATCGTGACCTCAATGCAAAACATCTTCCCCGTCATACTCGCTGGCGGCGCATCATCGCGCTTGTGGCCGGCGTCGAACCGCGAGCGACCGAAGTGGGATCTGCGGCTTTTTAAAGCGCCCGGCGCGGAGAAAGCGCAGAGCCTGATCGAAGGCGCGTGGGACCGCGCGCGCGCTGTCGCGTCGGCAGCGAATTGCATCGTCGTCTGCGGCGGTGAGCAGGCTCCTTTGGTGCGCACGTCGCTGCCGGAACTTCCCGCTGAAAATCTGCTCGTCGAACCCATGCCGCGCGACACCTCGGGCGCGGTCGCGTACGCGGCGGGGGCAATCCTGCGGCGGCTTGGCGGCGAAGCGGGGCACGCGAAGATGTTCGTGCTTCCGGGCGATCATGTCATCTCGCCGGTCGATCGATTCGCCGAATGCGCTCTCGCGGGAGCGCGGGCGGCGGATGCGTTGGATGCGCTGGTGACTTTCGGCATCGTCGCGCGCGAACCGTCCGTGGCGTACGGCTATGTTCATCGAGGTGAAGAAGTAAAGCTCGACGAGAATCGAACCGCTCCGCGCGTATTCCGCGTCAAGTCGTTTAAAGAAAAACCCGACCTCGCGACCGCTCAGGGTTATCTCGCGTCGCGCGAGTATTTCTGGAACGGCGGCATTTTTATTTGGAAACTGGCGACGCTGATGAACGAAATGGCGCGTCAACTGCCCGCGCATCACGCGATGGCGAACGCCTTGAGCGCTGCGCAGAGCGATGCCCAATGGCTCGAATGCGCGAACACGCATTTTCCGCCGCTGAAAAAGATCTCAATCGACTTCGGCATCATGGAACACGCGGAACGCGTCGCGACCGTGTCCTCCGATTTCAATTGGGACGACATCGGTTCGTGGAGCGCGGTTGCGCCGTATCTCGACACCAGCGCCGGGAACGCGCAAGGCCCGGAAACCAAAATCATCGCGATCGATGCGGCGAAGAACCTGGTCTTCGCGCCCGGCAAGCGCGTGGCGCTCGTGGGCGTCGAAAATCTCGCCGTCGTGGTCAGCGGGAACGACATTCTGATCTGTCCCTTGTCGCGCGATCAGGATGTGAAGAAAGTCAGTGAAGTAGCGAAATAATTAGCTCAACCAAAACGTGCTACTAGTGCGAACCCTAGAGCGAGAATTAGACTCAAAACGATGCAGATGGCCCCGCGAACTTGATTTTTTTGATATTCAGCGACCGCACTCACCAAACTTGTCAAAAATAACACCACAAGTGATGGCAGACTCACGAACCAAAGAGTAATAGTGATAAAATCGGGGCCGAACATTCCGGAATTTGACGGGTGCCCGACGAAAAATAAAGTAAATAAAATTAGAGTTCCTATAACGAAACAGATCACTGAACATCCTGCGCTGTTTTGGTCGGGTATTGATTCTTCGTTAGGCACCTGTCAACGCTCCTGTTGCCTTCTGCCAAGCGTTGAGAATATGTCCGGCGATTTCCGAAACGCCCAATTGCTTGTTGATCTGCGCAAAGATGAACGGGCCATTGCCGCGCATCTTTTTGGAATCGCGTTCCATCACCGAGAGATCCGCGCCGACCAGTTCCGCGAGGTCGATTTTATTAATGATCAGCAGATCCGACTGCGTGATTCCCGGGCCGCCCTTGCGCGGAATCTTGTCGCCGCCCGAGACGTCGATCACGTAGATTGTGTAATCCGCCAGATCGCGGCTGTACTGAGCGGCCAGATTGTCGCCCCCGCTTTCAACGAACATCAACTGTGGATGAAACGCATCGTTCAGTTCTTCGAGCGCCGCGAGATTGTGGCTGATGTCTTCGCGTATCGCCGCGTGCGGGCAGCCCCCGGTTTCGACGGCGCGGATACGTGACTTCTCCAGCGCCTGATTGCGAATCAGGAATTCGGCATCCTCTTTGGTGAAGATGTCGTTCGTGACGACCGCGATGTTGTGCGTGTCGCGCAGCCGGCGGCAGAGTTGCAGCACGAGCGCGGTCTTGCCACTGCCGACGGGGCCGCCGATTCCCACCGTAAATGCGCGCTGCGCGTAATCGCGTTTGCGCAACGGTTCGCGTTCGCTGAAAAGCCCGGGATGTTCCATCGCTTCGTGCGAATGCCCGTGTGAGTGTCCGTGCGAATGACTGTGATCGTTCATGGTTTTCGATTCCGAGCTTCAGGTTCAAATTTACGATTGAAACAAACGGGAGTATAACCGGTCGTGGCTCATTTGGAAGAGTTCGAGCAAGGGCGCGGTTTGCGCGGCGTCGGCTGCGTCGAGCCGGGCGGTGGCGTCGAGTGCGCGGTCCATCTCCGGGATCAGCGCGATCTGCATTTGCTGGGCGTCGTAGGAGCCGATGGCGTTCAAGCGGACTGCGGCGGAGAGCGCGCCGCGAATCGCCAGCAACATAAAAATCTGGCGAGTGTCAGTAAGGCCAATGCGCAGCGCGTTGCAGACCGCGCCGAATACAGGCGCGAAATGCGACGCCAGTTTTCGTTCGCGCGCGGCCAGTTTGAGCGCGTCGAGTTCCGGCAATTCGAAGGCCCGGCAGCAGGTCGCCAGAAACGCGCGGCCCTGCACGCGGCTGGCGCGGTTGGCAACGTGGTTGCTTAAAAACGCGTCGCAGCGTTCGTCCAATTCCGCGAGACGAAGCGGAACCGCGTGCGTGCTGTTGACGAACGGCAGCGCGGCGTAAGCGGTTTGATTGACCAGTTCAAAGCAGAACCAGTGCAATGATTCCCGCGTGGCTCCGGCTTCGCCGAGTTGCAGCGCCTCTTCAAGTCCCGACGAGTGCGCGAATCCCCCCACCGGGAAACCGGAGTCGGCCAATTGCAGCACCAGCCAGGGCGTGCCTTCCAGTCGCAACGCGAATATCCCCCATGTCCGGTGTAGTTGGAGAAGCTTTCAACGGAGTTCGTTTCTTAACATAAGCGGGGAAGAGATGCGATTGAGAAACCTGATTTTGTGCGCGATTGTACTTGTGTCAGTGTCAATCCGCGCCAGCGACAAAGAGATCGGAAACGCACTGATCAAGGCAGGCGCGCAGGTCAAGTTCGAAGGGGACACCGCCACCTCCGTTTTGTTTTCGAACAAAAGCAAGGAAGAGCCGCGAGACCCGACGCCGGCGCAGCTCAAGCTCACCGGGCAGCTCAAGAATCTCAAATCGTTCACCGTGTACAACAGTTGTCCCGCGACGGACGAAACGTTTGAATTCATTGACGGTCTTGAAAATCTGGAGTCTGCCGCGATCAACGGATTGAAGCTGAGCGACGCGGGCTTTCAGCATTTCGCGAAACTGAAGAACCTGAAAAAGCTGACGCTATGGCACTGCTTCAACAAGCAGTTCAACGGCTCCGGCTCTGCGGGGCTCGCGGAGTTGCCGAAGCTCGAATCCTATGCCTGCGACGGTTCGACGTTCAACGACGAAGGATTGAAAGCGTGCGCGAAATTGAAGCAGGTTTCCGCGCTGCATTTTCATCACACGATGGCGACCGACAAGGGTTTTGAGAATCTGAAAGGTATGGAAAATATAAAGAGCCTGATGTTGAGCACGCAATTCTCCGTGCGATCGGCGACCCGGCGTTGGAATTCATCGCGGAAATTCCGAACCTGGAAAAGCTCGAATTAGACGAGACAGTGTTGACATACGAGGGCGGATTGAGCCGTTTGAAGAAACTGACGAAACTCAAGGAATTGATTTTGAAGGACACGGAAGTCGCCGACGACGACATGGCCAAACTCAAGACCGATCTGCCGAACGTTCAGATCGGCTGGTCGAAACCGAAACCGGAGCTGGCCGAGAAGATGAAAGCGGAACTGGCCAAAAAGAAAAAGTAGCGCGGACATTCGGCGCTATTTTACGCGCAGAGTTCCTTAATAATATTCCCGGCGATGCCCGTCAAACGCCCGTCGAGTCCCTGGAATTTGAACGTCAGTTGCTTGTGGTCGATGCCGAAAAGCCGCAGCATCGTCGCGTGCAGATCGTGGACATTGACGACGTTTTCCACCGCGCGGTAGCCGAGTTCGTCGGTCGCACCATGGACCATGCCGGGCTTGACGCCGCCGCCGGCCATGAAGACCGAGAACGCGAGAATGTGGTGGTCGCGCCCGCTGCCCTGCCCCATGGGTGTGCGGCCGAATTCGCCGCCCCACAAAACCAGCGTGTCGTCGAGCAGTCCGCGCTGTTTCAGATCTTTGATCAGCGCGGCGGACGACTGGTCCACATCCGCTGCAGCGGACTTCATTCCCGCTTCAATGCCGCCGTGATGATCCCACGCGCGATGATAGAGTTGGATCATGCGCACGCCGCGCTCGGCCAGTCGGCGCGCCATCAGGCAGTTCGACGCGAAGCTGCCGTCGCCCGGTGTTTTGATGCCGTATGCCGCGAGCGTTTCTTTCGATTCCTTGCTGAAATCGCTGAGTTCCGGGACGGAACTCTGCATCTTGAAGGCCAGCTCGTATTGAGCGATGCGCGTCTGAATTTCGGGATCGAGCCGCTCTTCGGCGAGCATGCCGTTGAGGCGGTTAATCTCGTCGACGACCTGCCGCTGCGTGCTCTGGCAGATGCCTTCGGGGTTGCCAACGTAATGGACCGCGTCGCCCTTCGATTGAAATTGAATGCCCTGAAATTTGCTCGGCAAAAATCCGCTGGACCACTGCCGCGCCGACACGGGCTGCTGCCCGGTCTTTCCTGCCGACGTAAACACGATGAACCCGGGAAGATTCTCGCTCTCCGCGCCCAATCCATAGAGGAGCCACGAACCCATGCTGGGTCGGCCTTTGACGATCGAGCCGGTGTTCATGAACGCATGCGCGGGATCGTGGTTGATCTGCTCAGTCTGCATCGATCGGATCACGCAGAGGTCGTCGGCGATGGCTTGAATATTGGGAAAGAGATCGGAGATTTCGATTCCAGCCTTGCCGCATTTCTTGAAACCGCAGAACGGCCCGCGCGCTTTCAACACGGCGTTCTGAAGCTGCGCGAGCTGCTGGCCCTTCGTGAACGATTCCGGAAACGGTTTGCCATCGAGCTTTTTCAATTCCTCTTTATAGTCGAACGTTTCGAGATGCGACGGTCCGCCGGCCATGCAGAGATGGATGATGCGCTTGGCCTTGATCGGAAAATGCGGCTTCGAGATGACGCCATGCCAGCGCTGATCCTTGGGTTCCTCCGCGCGCGCGGAGCCGATCAGAGTGGGATTCAGCAGGCATGCCAGCGCCGCGCTTCCAAGGCCGTAAGCGGAATTCGCGAGGAAGGTTCGGCGGGCGATGTTGCGTTGGAATTGTTGTGGGTCAACGACAGGAAACATTTTGGGACTCCAAATTGGATTCGTTTAATACTTCGTGATCGTCTCATGCAAATTCAACACAACCCGTCCGACCGCCGACCACGCGGCCAGTTCATCCGGCGCGACTGATTTCTCAATCGGCGCGAGTCCCGCTTTCAAGACTTTCTCCGCGTCGGCCGGATTGGCTTTGAAATAAACGCGCTGTTCGTCGAGGAATTTCTTGAGCGACTCCGCTTCCTTCGGTTTCACCGGTCGCGCCAGCGCGATTTGGAATGCCCGGTCTATGCGCTCGGCGTCGGTCGCGTTTGGCGTGCCGCTCGTCAAAACGCGTTGCGCGAAGACGCGTGCGGCTTCGAAGAATTCGGGATCGTTGAGCAGTGTCAGCGCCTGTTGCGGTGTGTTCGAGACGCTGCGCGTGCAGGTGCATTCGTCGCGCATCGGCGCGTCGAAGTTGGCGAGCATCGGATGCAGGAACGTGCGCTGCCAGTGCATGTACACGCCGCGGCGGTATTCGCGTTCGTCGGTGTTGGGAACGTAGTCGCGGTTGGGGAATTGCAGGTTTGCGTAATAGTTGGGCGGCTGGTACGGCTTCGCGCTGGGGCCGCCGATATCGAGGTTCAACAATCCCGCGATGGAAAGCGCGTTATCGCGCACGAATTCGGCGTCGAGGCGGCGCGGGTTTTGCGAAGAAAGGTAGCGGTTGAGTGGATCCCATTCGCGCAATTCGCCGCGCAGATTCGAACCCTGGCGATAGGCGTTCGATACGACAATCTGCTTGATCGCGCGCTTGAAGTCCCAGCCGCCTTCGCGGAAATCGGCCGCCAGCCAGTCGAGCAGTTCGGGGTGCGTGGGCCATTCGCCCTGCGCGCCAAGATCGTCGACGGCTATGGAAAGTCCGTTGCCGAAGAATTGTTTCCAGAGGCGGTTCATCACCGCGCGGGCAGTGAGCGGGTTTTCGGGCGCGACGAGCCACTTCGCCAAATCCAGGCGCGTCAGACGGCGTTTTTCGGTGCCGGCGGGTTGCGGTAAGAAATGCGGCACCGACGGCTCGACGACCGTGCCGGTATCGTCCAAAAAGTTTCCCCGCGTGAGCACTCGCGTTTCGATGGGTTCCTTTGCTTCGGTGACCAGCGTGTGCGCCTTCGCGTCGCGGCATTCGTAGATTTCTTTGCGGATGGCGCGAAGGCGTTCGACGAGCGCGGCGTCACCGCCGCTGCCGAGCGTGAACGCGGCCAGCAATGCGCCGCGTCCGGCGGCATCGTGCTTTTCCTGCGGCTCGCTCAGTGTCTTTTTGAATTCTGCTGTCGCAATGTCCTGCGGGCGTTCGAAACCGAACGGCGACACGGCGACTCGCACTGAACCGATGTTGTCGCTTTTCAATGCAACGGTCAGCGTGTCGCCTTCAACCGCTTCGAATGGTTTTTCCAGCAGCCAAATTGCCGATTGTTTTGTTTTGGGATTCTTGCTGTCCGTCTTCCAGCCGCCGAGCACGCCCAACACCGCTTCGCCATTGGAGTATTTTTCGTCCTTATTGTCGGCTTCGGCGTGATAGAACGCGAGCTTGGCTTCTTTGCCATCCTTCTTCGACTTTATCGTTGCGCTGAGCACGATTGCGGTGCCATCGGCACCGTCGCGCGTGAATTTTCCGTCGAACTTTTCCAGCGGAAGAAGTTCCACGCGGATTGCAGCGATCCAGCCGGTCGGAAGTGAAATCTTCAACTTCTCTTCTGCGCCTTTGACGGCCTTTCCGTTGAAAATCAACGCTCCGTCGGGGCTCTGCGTTACGGCGGCATTGGCGGGTTCCGCCGGTTTTTCAACAGGTTTCTCTTTGTCGGCTTCGGGAGCCGTCGCCGCGGTTTCGCCAGTCTTCTTCTCGACGGGAGTTTTACCTTTTTTCGGCGGGACAATCTTCTGCGTCGTGTCTTCGGTGTTGACGTGTGGCGCCATCCAGCCGTCCGGGTTTTTGCCAAGGAACGCGACTGCTGCGGCGCGCCATTTTTCGAGCGCGTCCGTTTGTGTTTTGTCGAGCGCCTTGCCGGCACAGGCGTCGTCAATCTTCGTGCGCAGCCGCTCGATGCGGTGCTTCAAGTAAGGACTTTCGACCACGATCTCCGGCGGGAATGGATGCTCGTTGCTCCAGCCTTTCAAATCCGGATTGGGTGTGTAGCCATAATCGGCGTAGACACCCCATTGTTTCATGTCGGCGAAGAAGGCTTTCATCGAATAAAAATCTTTGGTCGAGAACGGATCGAATTTGTGGTCGTGGCATTCGCAGCAGCCCATTGTCGAACCGAGCCACGCGCCCGCCACGGTGCGCACGCGGTCGGCGCCGTACTTGGCCATGTACTCTTTGGGTTGCGCGCCGCCTTCGCGCGTCACCATGTTCAAGCGGTTGAAGCCCGTCGCCACGCGCTGTTCGGCGGTGAGATTCGGAAGCAGATCGCCGGCGAGCTGTTCGATGGTGAAGGTGTCGAAGGGCTTGCTTTTATTGAATGCATCAATCACGTAATCGCGATATGGAAAGATGCGCTGGTTCTGGTCGCCGTGATAGCCGACGGTATCGGTGAAGCGCGCCACGTCGAGCCACCAGACGGCCATGCGTTCGCCGAAGTGCGGCGAGGCGAGCAGGCGATCGACTTGTTTTTCGTACGCATTCGCACTCGCGTCGTCGAGAAAAGTATTGAGTTCATCCAGCGTCGGCGGCAGGCCAATCAGATCGAGACTCAGGCGGCGCAGCAACATGCGTTTATCGGCTTCCGCCGACGGCTTCGTGCCTTTGGCTTCCAGTGGCTTTAGCACGAACGCGTCGATCGGATTGCGCACCCAGCTTTTGTTTTGAACATCCGGAACGGCAGGGCGTTTGAGCTGCGTATATGCCCAGTGCGCCTCGTACGGCGCGCCCTGCGCGATCCATTCTTTGAGTGTCGCGCGTTGTGCGTCCGTGAGCGTCTTTTTTGTCTCCGGCGGCGGCATAACCTGTTCCGGATCTTTGGAGAAGATGCGTTGAACCAATTCGCTTGCGTCGGCTTTGCCGGGGACGAAGGCTTCCTTGGCGATGGCATCTTCGCGCACATCCAGCCGCATTTTTGCCTTGCGGGTATTTTTGTCGGGGCCGTGGCAGAGGAAGCAGTTTTCGGAGAGAATCGGCCGAATGTCGCGGTTGAATTCGATTTTCCGTGCCAGTTCACTCGCTTGAAGCGCGGTGGAAAACAGCAGCCACACGGTTAAAATGACAATCGTTCGATGCATTTGAAAACCTATTTTCTCAAGTTTCGATCCGCGACCCCTAAGAATACACCTAAAGGCGGGGGTAAAGCGCTTTGAATCAAAGAGAATCAGATGATGTCTTTGCATACAACACAACGGCGGAAATACACCATGTCCTTGAACCATCAACATCCGGGATCACCCGTTGCCGAGCATCGTTTCGTCTGTTGCATCTGCGGAGAGACGGCGGGTGTTGTCGAACTTGTCGACATAGGCAATGGTTTTGAAATTGACCGGACCGGCGTGACGGGCCGCATGGAATGCCGGGTCGGCGCGAATGATATTGAGCACTTGTCGAGCGCTATTATACGAGGCGACGCGCGGTTGCTGCATGCACACGATTTTGAAATCACGCCATTTTATTGTCCGGCCTGCAACGCGTGCTATTGTGCGGCGCATTGGCAGACGCGGGATGTTTTCGACGAGGAGGGCTTTCACGATTGTATCCGCGGCACCTGTCCGAAGGGCCATGAGCGGATGCTGGAGGATTAATGGATTGTGAATCCAACGAATTCTCCGAATGTGAACGCAATAGTTGCATTAGCAAAACCAATGCCACCTTGCACACGTGATTCGCCATTAATGCGGCATTTTGAAAACTTTCCTGAACCAATCTCTCATTTGCAATATACTATAGCCACGAAACGAATGGCACTTTTAGCGGGTGGACGGCGAGGTAGTTATGCAAATATCACAACATTTGTCGCAGCGGATGGAACAGAAGCTGGTCATGACCCGGCAGATGATCCAGTCCATTGAGATGCTGCAACTGCCGCTGATGGACTTGATGGAGAATATCAATCAGGAACTGGTCGAGAATCCGTGCCTTGAATTGAAGGAAGCCGAGCCGGTCAAGGAAATCGATGTCGACAAACCCAAGGACGGCTTGAAGGAAATTCTGCGCGAAGAAAAAGAGACCGCCAAGCAGGAGAAGGAACCCACCAACGAAACCGAAGCCCGCATCAAGCGCCTCGAATCCCTGATGAACGAATGGAACGACCCCAATACGCGTTCCAGTGGTTCCGGTTCGCGCGGAGGCGGCGACGAAGACGCCAAAATGGAGGCGATGAACAACACCGCCGCGCCGTCCACCTCGCTCGAAGAGCATCTCGCGCAGCAATTGCAGCTCGCCAAGGAAGAACCGCGCTTGAAAGAGCTTGCCGAGGTGATTGTCGGTTCTCTTGACGAAAGCGGATTCCTCAAAGTTCCCTTGATGGAATTGTTTTACAAAACGGAAAGCGGCTTTCGCCAGGAGCTTCTCCCGGGCGGTTGCACGGACGAAGAAGCCGAGTTGGCGCTCGAATTGGTCCAGGGGTTCGAACCCCCTGGCGTGGGTGCGCGCAGCGTTCAGGAATGTCTTCTCCTGCAATTGAGGCGCGTGCCCGGCGAGACCGAATTCGAAGAAAAGCTCATCGAAAAACATTACGACGATTTAAGCCACAACCGGCTTCCAAAGATCGCAAAGGACATGGGTGTCAGCGTCGATCGCATCAAAGAAGCGGTCAGCGTGATCGCGCATTTGAATCCGAAACCCGGGCGGGGCTTTGGCGGACGGCGCCCGCAGTACGTCGTCCCGGATGTGCACGTCGATGAAATAGAGGGACAGTTGACCATCCGCATCAACGAACATTTCCTGCCCACCCTGCGCATTTCGAACGATTCGCTGCAACTGCTCAAGAAGGAATCGAAGGACGAGAAGGTGCGCGACTACATCATGGGAAAACTGGGCAGCGCGATGTGGCTGATGGAATCGGTCATCCAGCGCCGCAATACGCTCCACCGGATTACGCAGCAGATCGTGGACATTCAGAAGGATTTCTTCGAGCACGGCCCGTCGCATCTCAAGCCGCTGATGATGCAGGAAGTGGCCGAACGCATCGGCATGCACGTCTCGACCGTTTCGCGTGCGCTGGCGGGAAAGTACGTTCAGACGCCGCAAGGCTTGTACGCGATGAAGTACTTCTTCACCGGCGGATTCTCGACGGGCGAAGGCGAGGCGGAATCGAACCGCGCGATCATGTTGAAGATCGCCGAAATGGTCAAAAGCGAAGACAAGAAAAAACCGCTGAGCGACGAAGAGATCGTGGCGAAACTGCTGGTCGATGGCGTGGAGATCGCGCGCAGAACGGTGGCGAAATATCGCGAGAAGCTGAATATTCCAAGCAGCCGGCAGCGGCGCGAGTATTGAGCGGAACTTGGGTGAACCGCCGCGCCCATTGTCATTAAGTCGGTTCCGCGCGGCGGATTTGTGTCCCTGCCCGCCTGCCCAGCGTCACTGTCGTTTGCTGTTTCTTCTCTTTCTCAAACAGAATCGCTTCGTTGAATTGGATCATCACGATGGCCGTGGCCTCGATCGCTTCGCTTTTGCCCACCGAGTCGCACCCTTCGCCCGTTTTGGCTTTGACGTTCACGGCGTTGCGGGGGATTCTCAGCGTGTCGGCAATGGCTTTGGCCATTTGAATTTTCAAGGCGCCGAGTTTGGGCTCTTCGAGATGCACCGAGGCGTCGACGTTGACCGTTTCAAAACCCGCGCGCCGCAGGAGGCCGACTGTTTGGGCCAATAGCTCCATGGAGTCGACGTCCTTCCACTTGGGATCGCTGTCCGGAAAATGGTGGCCGATATCGCCCATGCCCGCAGCCCCGAGAAGCGCGTCGATTACGGCGTGCGCCAGCACGTCGGCGTCCGAATGTCCGTGCGCGCCTTTCGCATAATCGATGTGGATTCCGCCGACAATCAGCTTCCGGCCGAAGACCAACCGATGCCTGTCCGTTCCAATCCCGACTCGAAACATAAAAGTGCTCCAAAATGTACAACCCGTAGAGTCTAATACGTTTTTATCGGCTGTCGAGAACTCCCACACGACACGATATTAATGCCCTTTTGATCGCCCAAAAAATGAGCGGCGGTTTTCCGGCTGCCTTGAAGGATTTTAGCCTCTGGAAAACCGCCACGCCCGTACCGCTTAGAGAGTGTTTCAAAACCGGGCGCGAGCGGAAAACGAGCGATTTTTGTTCGGATCGAGGCGCGAACTTCATGCGCTATCCAGAGGAGATAACGCTTGAAGTTCGCAACGAAGAGCCGGACAAAAAGCGCCGTTTTAC
>JBBRQD010000115.1:0-16836 GCA_038227045.1 Planctomycetota bacterium | reverse complement strand
CAAGATCGAACGGTTGGCGATGGAGAAAATTCTGGAGCGGCTGGAGCGCGGCGACAAGTTGACCGCCGCGGAATTCGCGTTCCTTGCAAAGATGAGACAGGGCGAATGCGAAAAGAACAGTGGAGTAAAACCACCCGAGAACCCGTGCATGACCACTTCCCGCGATGCTGACGGCACGACGCCGTTGAATAGCCAAAGTTTGATGTGTATTTTGCCCAGAAAATCCGCTCGAATAAAGCCCTGCGCAGCTTTCCGATCCTGTTCAGTGGCTGCAACACGATCTGCGACGCCGACGCGGAGCGTGCCGTTCAATTTTACGCTCGAGACATCCTCTCTCGCCCATTGAAAGCCGACGTGCTCAAGAAAAAAATTGAGCGCATTTTACAGCGATCGACTTAAAGCCCGCATCATTTTGATTGTTCGGGCTCGTACAACGTCACCAGGTGCAACCTATGCTATAGGTGCAATTTATGCGCTATGAAATCTTTACATTAAAGCATGTTGACAACTAAATAAACTCTTTGTAAGGTAATTAATTCATAAAAGCACTTTCCATTTCTCTGAATCTCGCATGTTCGCAGAGCCAACGCTTTTTTAAGGGAGTTGCCTTTAATGTTCAGGTTATTTTGTTTCGTCGTTTCCATGGCCCTTGCAACAAAGTCATTTTGCGAAGAGCCAAAACCCACGCCTCCTGTCTCGAGTCCCATTCAGCCTCCGGTGGTTACCGCGCCGGTCGTGCCACAACCATCTACGCCACTTCAGTTGCCTGTCACACAGACAATTCCACGCCCCGCTTTGCCACCCATGAATATGCCGCGTCCTCAAAATCAAGAATGGATTGCGATACTGGAGCGGCTTCGGATTCAGCCTCGCGCGGGCGAAATCAACAACGGCACCGTGAATGCTTCGCTCGCGGATATTTTCAGTGACAGTGCCGAAGCCAAGACCAAATCGTCCGCAATTGCAGCCGACTACGAGAAGGCGCTCCTTGAAAAGGCGGCGAAATGGGAAAGTGACATCAGGGACCTGCGGGCGCAATACGAAACCAAGATGCTCGCCGAATTTCCTGAAGCCAAACGCGAGACGGCGCAGAAATTTCTCGACATGAGCCGGACGAAATGGTCCGAATCGGCCACTCGTGACGCAAAATCGCGCGCAGAATTTCTCGGACGCATGCGAAACGGCACACTCCCCCAGCTTCCCGGCTTGAAGCCGGTTGCGACCAACCAGCAACAGCCTAATGCACATGCCACTCCGGTGGGGCAACCAGGCGCGGATGCCTCCACTTGGATGCGCGAGGAGCGCATGAAAGCAATCAAACAGGACGAAGAAGGCGTTAAGGCCCTGCGCGAGTTGCTCGCTACTGACGAAGCGGCGAGACTCGATCATTTTACCCGTGGCCGCGCTGTTATTCCGCCAGCAGCCAAATCGGTTGTTCTGCCACCGACACAAACAGCGCCAGCTGCGTCTATAGTTACTCCGCAAGTCCCACCCGCAGTTGCCTCCCCTGCTCCATTGGCCGCGCCGACGGTTGTGAAAAAAGACACTCCGGTTAACGACTCAAAATAGCATTGCTGATCGCTTAAATAGTTGTTGCAATAATTCGCTATAAGAAAGGTCGAATGATAAGTTACCGAAAGTTTCTTTTCACTTTTATTGCCGCGTCTGCCTTTTTCTCTTTCCGTTCCTATGGGGCACTTTCCGCGCCGTGGCAAAGTGCCGATATAGGCACTGTCGGAGCCGCTGGCAGTAGCACGGTTTTAAACGACGTTTACACGGTGACAGGCGCGGGAGCCGACATCTGGAATACTGCGGATGCGTTTCAGTTCGCGTCTCAAACGCTGAGTGGCGATTGTATAATCATCGCGCGTGTCGCCAGCCTTCAAAACACCAATGAATGGGCCAAAGCCGGTGTCATGATCCGCGAAACGCTTGACGCGAACTCCCGGTGGGCGCTTGTCGCCGTCACGCCATCCAACGGCGTGACATTCCAATGGCGCAGTGAGACGGGTGGCAACTGCGATTACAGCGCGACGGGCGGTATCGTTGCCCCGGCGTGGGTGAAATTAGTCCGGTCAGGAAATACGTTTACGGCGTATCGATCCGCCGATGGCGCAACCTGGGCGCAAATCGGTTCGCCGACGACACTGTCGATGGGCAACTCCGTCAATGTTGGCTTGGCGGTCACTTCGCACAACGATCCGACGCTGTGCACGACCACGTTTGACAGCGTGCAGATACTCACTGCGCCGGTCGTGTCAATCACATCGCCCACAACCGGCACTGTCTTCGATCCTGCCAATCCGGTGTCGATCACGATCAACGCGACTGCCACGATTGCGACTGGTGCCGTAACAAAAGTGCAGTTCTTTGCCAATGGAACTTTGTTGGGCGAGGCGCCTACTGCACCCTATTCTTATACATGGACGAACGTCCCAATCGGCACATACTCCTTAAAGGCCACAGCGGTTGCTGACAACGGTGCCACTGCGGACTCCGCGCCCGTGACGGTCTCGGTGAAATCGTTGCCTCCTCCGTGGCTGAATGCCGACATCGGCAGCGTCGGGAATTTGGGAGTTGGGTCTTTTTCAGGTGGCACGTTCACCGTAATTGGTTCTGGCGCGGATATCTGGGATTCAGTCGATGGCTTTCAGTATCTCTATCAGCCCTTGAATGGTGACGGCGAGATCATTGCGCGTGTCGCGAGCGAGCAAAACTCCGATGGCTGGACCAAGGCCGGTGTCATGTTGCGCGAATCGCTCGCGGCGAATTCGCGCCACGCGCTGATTGCCGTCACGCCGTCCAACGGCGTGACATTCCAATGGCGAAGCGCCACCGGCGGCAATTGCGATTACAGTGCGACGGGCGGGATAGGTGCCCCGACGTGGCTTCGGTTGGTGCGCGCAGCGGACATCGTGACCGCATACCGCTCGACCGATGGAAACGCCTGGACGCAAGTGGGCGCGCCAGCCACGGTCTCCATGGCGCAGAGCATACTAGTAGGTTTGGCGGTGACGGCGCATAACAACAATGCCCTATGCACCGCCACGTTTGATAACGTCACAGTAGGTCAAGCTACCAAGTGGCCTGCCGTCAGCATTACAGCACCCGCCAATGGAGCAACCCTGACCGCAATAGCGAATGTTCAACTTACCGCGAACGCATCGGTCACGGATGGCACCCTTGAAAAAGTTCAGTTCTTTGCGGGAAGCACCTTGCTGGGCGAAGCCACAACGCAGCCGTACGCGATCAGCCTTCCACCGCTGATCGCCGGATCATATTCGTATACGGCGAAAGCCATAACAACAGATGGCTTTTTTCGCATATCCACTCCCGTGACGTTCACGGTGCAGCATCCGGCGTCAACAGGTGATGGCCTTTCCGCTACCTATTTCAATAACCTTGATTTTACCAGCTTGACCGTGTCGCGCGTCGACCCCACCGTCAACTTCTTATGGGATACCGGCAGTCCGAGCCTCCTCATTGACCCCGACACGTATTCGGCGCGCTGGGTGGGCCGCGTCCAGCCTTACTATGGTGAGACGTATACTTTTTACACGAATTCGGATGACGGCGTTCGTCTATGGGTCAACCATCAGCTTCTCATCGATAACTGGACCAACCATGCACCCACTGAAAATAGCGCAACGATTCAACTGGTGGCCGGTACGACGTATGATATTAAGCTGGAATTCTACGAAAACACCGGCGGAGCCACGATGCAGTTATCCTGGTCGAGCCTCAGCACGCCAAAAGAAATCGTTCCCCAGAGTCAGCTCTTTTCAACAGGCAGCGAAATGCAGTTTGGCAACGGTGATGGTTTGCGCGGGACTTATTACAATGTCACCGATCTCTCAACTCAGCCGGTGGTGTCGCGAATCGACCCTACCGTCAACTTTTTATGGGATACCGGCAGCCCGAGCCTTCTGATTACACCCGATACATTTTCGGCACGCTGGGTTGGCCGCGTCCAACCGTACTATAGTGAACTGTACACCTTTTACACGAACTCCGATGACGGCGTGCGGCTGTGGGTCAACCATCAGCTACTGATCGATAACTGGACCAATCATGGACCTACCGAGAATAGTGCAACAGTCCAGTTGGAGGCTGGCTCAACATACGACATCAAGCTCGAATTTTACGAAAACACCGGCGGAGCCACGATGCAGTTATCCTGGTCAAGTCCTAGCACGGCAAAAGGGATCGTGCCGCAGAGCCAGCTTTATTCAACGGGCAGCGATTTGCTGATTGGCACCGGTAATGGCTTGCTGGGGACATATTACAATGTCACTGATTTCTCGACGCAGCCAGCATTGACGCGAGTCGATTCAACCGTCAATTTTAACTGGAACGGAGCGCAGCCCGATCAGGCGGTCAATGCAACTGGATTCTCGGTGCGCTGGACGGGCCAGGTACAGGCGCAATATACCGATAACTACGTACTCAGCGTGGTCGCGGACGACGGCGTCCGGGTGTGGTTCAATGGGCAATTGCAAGTCAATGAGTGGATCGACGAAGGCGCCACCGAGTACAGCTTCACCGCGAATTTGGTTGCCGGAACCAAGTATGACATTGTGATCGAATACTATCAGAACGGAGGCGGCACGGCCGCCCAACTGGTCTGGTCCAGTGCGATGACAGGCAAGACCGTGATTCCGCAGAGCCAATTGTATTCGATGGGCAATGCACCGTTCACCGGTTCGGGCAATGGTTTATCAGCCAGTTATTTCAACTCGATCGATCTGTCGGGTGTAGCGGCGCTGACACGAGTCGATGCAACGGTGAATTTCGACTGGGGCACGGGATCGCCTGACGCCTCGATCAATATCGATAACTTTTCAGCACGTTGGACCGGCCTGGTCGAACCGCAATTTACTGAAGCCTACACCTTCTATCTTACGTGCGATGACGGAGCACGCCTGTGGGTCAACAATGTGTTACTTGTTGACACTTGGACCGATCAAGCGCCGACGGAATACAGCGGCACAATTGACCTTGTGGCAGGACAGAAAGTCCCAATTAAGCTCGAATACTACGAGCATGCGGGCGGTGCGGTGGCGAAGCTGGCATGGAGCAGTCTATCGCGACCTAAGATTATTGTGCCGCAATCGCAGTTGTACAGTTCAGCACCCCTTTTGGCGGCACCGTCCTCATTGGCAGCCAGCCTGGCGGCAGGCTCGATTGTGCATCTGACATGGACGGATAATTCGAATAATGAAACGGGATTTGTCATTGAACGAAAAACAGCTTCTACCGGGTTCTATTTTCCGATTGTGGCCACGCCCGGAGAGAACGCGATTTCAGCGGATGATACGATTGGGCAATACACTGAAACCTACTTCTACCGCATTAAAGCCGTGAACGCGACAGATAGTTCGGCATGGTCCAATGAAGTGAGCGTTCTGCTTGACCGAACGCCGCCGACAATCGGCATCATTTCGCCCGCCGATGGTTCTTACACGAACGCGTTCCCTTTTATAAGCGCAACTTATTCGGACAATTCCGGCTTGCCAGTCAATGTGTACCTAGATGGCACTCAGATTGCTATCAACGACAATGGCTCCAGCTTCAATTTTAGTGCAAGCGGTTTGTCGGAAGGAACTCACACTATTACGGTCTCCGATCAGGCGGGAAACTTTTCATATAATGGCTGGACATTTTACGTGGACGCAACTCCACCCACTATTACTATCCTTAATCCATTAGACGGATCGAATACGACCGCATCGCCAAATATAAGTGCAATCTATTCCGATAATAATAGTGGTCCATTACGCGTGTATTTGGATGGAACGCAGGTTGGAATCAACGACAACGGTTCCAGTTTCTATTTCAATACAAGCGGTCTAATGGGTGGAATCCACATCATTACAGTTTCAGACCAAGCAGGGAATTTTTCGACTACAAGCTGGTCATTTAACGTAATTGTTGGAGGTTCCGGCGGAAGCCTCGTCACACCGCGCGCTAGTCACACGGCCACGCTTTTGCCCAATGGAAAGGTTGTCATCGCCGGTGGATTTAACAATATCGGTTTGTCATCTAGCACAGAGCTTTACGACCCGGTTACGAACACATGGAGCGTCATTGGTGGCCTTATCGCCCAGCGTTACTATCATACGTCGACATTGCTGCAAAGCGGAAAAGTGCTACTCGCGGGCGGAAATGGCGCCAATTTAATTGATGCAGATAGTGGCGCGGTGCTTTACAATCCGGCATCGAATACATGGAGCGGCGCGCAGAGCCTTAACGCCCCACGCGCCTTCCACACTGCTACGCTTTTGCCGAACGGCAAAGTGCTTGTTGCAGGAGGCTGGGGCAATGCCGGTTTACAGAATACCGCAGAACTTTATGATCCGGTTACGAACACATGGAGCGCCATTGGTGGCCTGATCGCCCCGCGTTACTATCATACGGCGACCTTGCTGCAAAGCGGTAAAGTGCTCGTCGCAGGTTGTTTTAACTACATTACCAGTCAAATGAATAGCGTGGAGCTTTTCGATCCGCTATCAAACACTTGGAGCGCTGCCGGCAGCCTCAACATTGGGCGGATTTCACCTACGGCTACCCTGCTGCAAAGCGGCAAAGTGCTTGTCGTCGGCGGTTCTGGTGAATCCGGTATTCTGAATAGTGCGGAGCTTTATGATCCGATTTCAAACACGTGGAGCATGGTAGGAAACCTCCACTCGGCACGTGCAGGTCATACTGCCACACTCTTGCCTAACGGAAAGGTGGTCATCGCCGGTGGAAACTACAATTCTTTAGATAGCGTGGAGCTTTTCGATCCGACATCGAACACTTGGAGCGACGCCGGTAGCCTCGACTGGACGCGTTCCTATCACACGGCGACGCTGCTACAAAGCGGCAAAGTTCTCCTTACCGGCGGATACTACAGTTCCGGTACCCTGGATAACGCAGAACTTTACGGCTCAGTCTCAAATCCTCCAATGGTAATTACGTGCCCGCCTAATCAGGTGGTTGACGCCACAGCAGCCGCAGGTGCGACAGTTAGTTACGCGCCGGCCACGGCGACAGACATTGTGCCAATCGTGACACTCTTCAGTTACAGTAAATCCTCGGGCTCAACTTTCCCAATTGGCGTCACAACTGTCAATGTCATTGGCGTCGATGCAACGGATAACACAACAACGGCGAGTTTCAGCGTGACTGTGAACAATCCACCTCCCAACGTACCCACCAATTTGGCCGCAACAATTTCGCAAGGAATTGCCCATCTGACGTGGACGGACAATTCTTTCAATGAAACAGGATTTGTCATAGAGCGCAAACCCGGTCTAAGCGGGACGTACTCTCAGATTGCAACTCCGGGCGTGAACACTACCTCGGCGAATGACACGATCACGCCGGACGTTGCAACTTTCTATCGAATTAAGGCGGTGAATGCGAGTGGTAGTTCGGCGTGGTCAAACGAGATAAGCCTTCTATTGGACCAAACGCCGCCAGTCATCACTAACCTGGAACCTCTCGACGGTCGAACCGTATTCATGAATACTCCTACCATTACCATTTACGCGACAGATGCTGGTAGCGGCGTGGATTGGACTAGTATCCGTGTATCTATCGGCGCGAATAAGATTTATTCACCGTCTGAAGGGATCATGCACGCCTCACCTACTATTTTAGCCGGTGGGATCGCACTTGTTCCCACGACTGCCTTAGCCTACGGTTCGCACACGTTAAGCGTCGACTTAAGTGATAAGGCCGGAAATATAGTACATTCAAACACTAATTTTACTACGCTCTTGCCGGTCGCTGCAGTCACTCAAAGTTTGGGTAATGTAGGCGTAATGGCAATAAATAACAGTGGCGTCGTGGTGGGAATGGACTACGTTACACTTAAGCCCTTTGCCTGGAGCAATGGCACCATGACCCCGCTCGGGCTTTTGGCAGGCACACTATTCGGTAGTGCGAACGCAATCAACGATTTAGGTGTAATTGTGGGTTACGTATCGACCCCGGACATGGCCGTATCAACTGCAGTGGTTTGGCTGCCAGGAAATTATGACACGCCTGTGAAATTGTCCGCGCCGAACGGGATTAGTTCGTTTGCTACAGGGATTAACATAGATGGCCACATTGTCGGGTATGGCTATTCGAACAACCAGTTAACCCAGTATAGCTTTTACTGGTCCGATTACTTAGCGCAATCACCACTGGAGCTTCCTTTTCTGGCCGCTCCGGTCCACATTAATAAATTCGGCCAATTTATTGGAATTCAGTTCGATCAGTCCGTGCAGGCTGATGTCCCTTTTTGGCTTTTCAACCTAGACTCCACTTTAAATGAAATATATTCGTCGGGTGGTATAGCCATTGCCGCCGCAATTAACGATTATGGAACGATTGTTGGCTCAGGGCTTGATTTTATCGCGCATCGCGACGCTAGCGTTTGGGAGAATGGCAGCGATCAGATTTATCTCGGAACGGAGCTGAATGGAAGTCACGCGAATGGAATCAACAATAATAATCCGTCTCAATTCGTGGGAAAGGCGGATGGGCTCGGCGCATATCTCTGGGATAATGGCGTCAACAAAGACTTAAACACGCTCTTGCCGGCGGGGAGCGGCTGGATACTGAACGAAGCATTGGTTATCAACGACGGGATGTGGATCGCGGGCAATGGTACTTATAACGGAATACCACAAGCATTTCTGATGAAAATTCAACCGCCCAAGCCCGCCGCGCCGTCGGGATTAGCAGCTTCAATTTTGAGCGGACACGCGATTCACTTGACGTGGGTTTCAAATTCAACCAACGAATCAAATTTTGTGGTGCTCCGCGGGGAGTCGCCTGATGGACCGTTCAACGAAATCGCGCTGCTGAATGCGGGTGTGACGTCCTACAACGACAATAATCTAACAAGCGGCAATGAGTTTTGGTACTATGTTTTCGCCACTAACGATTTCGGTGATTCAGATTATTCGAACAGGGCAAACACTGGCTGGATAACGGCGCCAACCAATCTGACCGCAGTTGCTAACTCCTTCAATGGTGCACAGGTGGAATTGACCTGGAATCACGACCGGGTGAATTGCTCGGCGTATTACATTGAACGAAAATCAGAGGATGACTCGAACTTCATCCGAATTGCCACAGTGGGTAGCAATTCTGATCTACAGTACGTGGATACAGTTGCATCTTTGACGCGACAATATACCTATCGGGTTCAAGCGCAATCTTCACTGGACGCGACCGTGTCTGATTTTTCCAATGAAGCAGCGATTGGAGCGCCGCCTCAAATCACGCTGACTCCGCAAGATGGAGCGCAGGCCATTACGAGTTTGCTGGGCAAGGTTCAGATCGCGATGGCTGGAGTCGCAGTTGATCCAAACAAAGTAACGATTCAACTCGACACTGATCCTTCCGTTTCGGGAACGCTTCCAATCACCCTACTGCCGTCAAATATTTCGACCGATGCCGTAAGTGGGACTTTGGTATTCACCGTAAAATTGCCCCTTGTGAATAGCGGTGCTTATGTATTCATTGCGACGGCGATGAATCTTGATGCGAAATCCGCCACTGCCACAAGCCATTTTACCTATACTCGAAGTGGACCGCCGGCGCCGGCGAACCTGACGGCCACGGTTGTTACTGCGGTGCCACCTGCGATTGTATTGACCTGGCAGGACAGCGACGCGGTCTCGGGCTATATAGTGGAACGAAAGTCTCTTTCCAATCCTTTTGCTCCGGTGACGGTCAGTCCGTTGTCTGCGGGTACCTCAACCTGGGTGGATCATGAGAATTTATCTATTGACACCCAATACGGTTATCGCGTAAAGGCGATATTTGGAGAACTTGAATCCGACTACACGAATACGGCCTTTGCGACGATCGTACAAGGAACCGATTTTTCGAATTATGCGCCTCTTGGCTGGACCTCGTTGCGGAGACCCATCATTTCGGCAGACACCAACGCGACCATTGACGTAAACACGCTTAGTATCGAGTTGTCATCAGTCTCCAATGGCATTGACACTTCGATCGCTGGCATCATACCCGCTCTTAGTAACGATCACGTAACAGGCACGCCGAGTTCGGACCTGCAAGAAGGCCAGTATCAAGTAAGCATTCAGGCCGGTGCTGCCAATGCAACGTGGACCTTTGGGGTTGATACAACTGCCCCAGCGATTTCCGGCATACCTCTTGAATGGACGACTTTGGAACATCGGCCAATTTTTTCGTGCACGATTACGGATGCGCTTTCAGGTCTCGATACATTCTCTATTGAATTTTGGCTAGACGGTGTGGACAACTCTCAATCCGGAACAATTTTCTCGGATGGTTCCGCGTACTATTTCCAGCCCCGAATCGACCTCGCAACTGGGTCTCATACAATCACAATTAAAGCAGCCGATTTGGCCGGCAACAGCGCATCCGTCGAATGTCTGCTTAAAGTTGTGGACACCGATACGACCCCCCCAGTGATAGTCATGGCGATTCCAGAAAGGGGCGGGTATTTGACTACGAATCCAAATGCCAATCCGCAACATGCCAATTCAACTTTAACACTTGAATACAAGGACGATCTTTCCGCGGTCGATCCAGCAAGCGGCCTATTATTCATAGACAATGTTGCAGTCGACGTGGCTGACGCTTTTTACCTATCCGATACCAGCTTCTTTTACCAACTTCCGGCAGGCTTTCCCGAGGGAATTCATTCTTGGCGCGTTGAACTGACCGACTACGTGTTACCCATTCCGAACGGTCCCACTATTTTCGACTCCATTTTCATAGTGGATTCGATCCCGCCGACGATTGCGACACCCCTTGCCGATATTGCAAACAACGGCATCTGGACTTCCCGAAAATGCACCGCAACTATCGATGACGCCGCGAGTGGCGTGTCACCGGACACTGTTGGCATTTCCATCAATGGTCATCCCATCACCCCCATCGTTACCGTTTTGACAAATGGTTCCGTCGAAGTGGACTTTGAATTTCCATCCGGCGATACCAATCCACGCTCCGTCGTGATTCATGCGGAGGACCGTGCCGGCAATCCAACCGACATTACCTATACGATTTCCCTTCAATTTCCTCCCCCCACTCTGTCAATCGATCCGGTTGCTGGAAATCAAACTCTTGTCAATGTCACGATTCTCGATGGAGGCGCTGGAATACAACCGGCGAATATCTCTATTGCCATCGGCAACCCTGCTATCGTTCTGAATGGTTTGGATTATTTAATCGTTGATGGCGGATATGTGTACGCGGTCAAACTGCCGGCAATCGTTGGATCCTACGATGTAAGCGCTTCGGTCACCGACGATGCTGGGCAAACCGTCACGGCATCGTCCACATTCCACGTCGATATACCCGCAGCATTGCCGCCGACACCCATAATAGATGAGACTATAGTCGGGTCGCAATTCGTGAACGTACTTGGTCATTTGCCAAGTGTTCCAGACAATTTGGCGGACTTGGCCGTGATCGCCGATGCCGGGATAATTGCTCAAGCATCCATCGATTTAACGACCGGCAATTGGCAAGTCAGTTTCCAACGAACTCCCGGCGTTGCCCAGGTTAATTTTCATTTTGAACTGTCGTGTGTGGACACGGATGGGTTTTTAAGCGCGCCTGCAACGGGAAATGCGACTTTCAGTGCGCCAGACGCAACCGATCTGTTGTCTTTTCCTCCCCCTCTTGCAAACGACCCCACTTTGCCTGCTGCCTCTGGGCAGCCAGTCGTTCAGCCAGTTAACGCGGTCCCCATGGCGCCGGGATCGATGCTGGCCGTAACGTGGGACTTCGACCCGGCGGATATTACGGGGGCATTTGGGGTCGCTGCCACCAATAAGAACGAGTTGCATATCATCGGGAAAGTGCGTGGGCCGGGCGGGCCGTATGGAATACATCTAAATGGACTTACCGCGGACAACACGACCAGCAACGGCACGTTCAGGTTAACCGTTTCGGAATTGGATGAGAAAACGTACAAGAATATTTTCGTCACTGCTTCGGACGGACAAGGCAGGTTTGGGAAATCAATTAGCAGGTCACTGATAGTGGATAGGACGGCGCCGAATTTCGCCCTGCCCGGCACGGCCACTCAGTTTGTATTTGGCTATAGCTTTGATCGACTTTATTTGAGTGGAATTTTGGGAGGAATTGGCACTGATGAAAATCAAACGACAGATTCAACTCCTGTGACACGAATTCGATTGACGTATGGCGATTTGCCGCCGGGCCAATTGCCATTGGGAATTGAAGGAACAGCTTTCGATATGTCTGTCGACAGTCGGCACTCGGCGGGCTTCCCATACACATACATTGGGAAGGCTCAATCCGAGCTTCAACACGGCGACGTTTTTTCGGACAGTACATGGCCTACTGCGACCATGCAGGTGTTTGATGGAGCTGGCAATAGTTGGTCGACTACAGCACCAATAGCAAATGTTAATTACGGTGGAAACTTCTTCAGTGACGGTGAAGTTCTGTTTGCCAAACGAGCTTACTCAATCTATTGCGGAGACGGCGGGAACTTC
Organism: Planctomycetota bacterium; assembly: GCA_038227045.1. GTDB lineage: Bacteria > Planctomycetota > SZUA-567 > H5-PLA8 > H5-PLA8 > JANXLS01. The sequence continues at coordinate 4,333 of JBBRQD010000115.1, read as the reverse complement.
ACAACTGGAGGGTTAAACAGTGGTGAGATCGTCGGAATCACCGCAGAAGATGTCCATATTGGACATGGCGAGACTGGATTTATCAAATACGATTCGCCAGGTTTTTACCCTTATAAAGTTACATATTATACAAGCGATGGCGCTCTCCCAGACTACACTGGCACAGTGCAAGTAATCGACCAAGCATTTGTTGTGGATGAGAACGACAATGGATCGACAAGCGATGAGAATTTTGATCGGCAACAGCAGTTGGGCGTTATCATGCCCATTAATAAATCGCAAAGCGCATCCAATTTGCGCCTGATGACATTTGACAATTCATTGGCGGATGGCAATGGATACATACATTTCGTCGGTATTACTCATAGCAGCAACATTCGCCTTTATTCCAAGCGAAGCATGAAAACCGAGGATTTGCTGCCATCACAACCTCTTGTAGGTGTAAATCTACGCAACGGCCAGCATTGCTCGTACTTCCAGTGGGACCTGACTGTTAATGACGATTACAATTCATTTACAAACTTGGATGGCAGCATTTACATCGAGTGCCTTCCGACCACCGACAACGTGGGTGGGCGATGGATACAATTTTATAGCGATGCGGGAATTCATGGTAAAATTACCATACATAGCATTGGAGACAACGGGGAGGGATTTGGCGGCGGCAAGGGCGATGTTGCCTTAGGAGGACCGGGATACATTGATGCCGCTTCCGGGGCAATGAAATGTTCTTGGCCGTTGGTGCACAGCGGTTCACGCATCATCCCGGACGTTAGCCTGTATTACAACAGCTCTGATGACATAAACGAGGAACTTTATGATGTGGGACCTTCCGATATCGGAAAGCATTTCCGTCATTCGCTTGAAATGCGCCTTGTTCGCGGCGATCACACGATTGTTATTATAGACCAGGATGGCCGTCGAGTGTCGTACACGGTCAAGACTGCCCCCACCACTGCCGACGGGATTTCCGACCAGCCGCAGCAGGACGCGCCTAACGATTTTGATGAAATGGCTGTTGAATGGGTTGCTGCCGCCCGCAAGGGTGATTTTTCGACCATTAAGATGGTTAAACAGATGAATCGAGGATTTGAGCGGTTGTACTATGTTCTTATTCGCCCTGGGGAGAATCGGCAGTATTTGTTTGAGGCGGCTACCGGCAAACTCTGCGAAATTCGCGATGCGTTTAATAATGTAGCGACGCTTGAATACGACGACTATGGCGGAACACGGGGATTCTTGCGCGAGGTCCGCGACAATCAGGGATTTGTGGTTCGATTTGACTTCAAGCGCTATGATACACTCGTCACCGATGTGGCCGGCAATTTTGCCATTGCAAATTCTTCGATCAATGCAGGCATAAACGTTACCGATACCGCGGGCAATTCCGCTCATATTTCGACATTTGGCGTTGCGGGTCCCCTTGGAATATTTTCGTATCATTTGGATACGGAAAATATTCTGCGCGATTTTACCGATGCCAATTCCGGGAGATATTTGATCTCACACAAGAATGGACTGGTGAAAAGTGTCAACCGGCTGGCGGATGGGCGGCAGATGTCGCTTTCGCATAACTTCAAGGGATCGAAGTTGTCGTATTCTTACTATTCGAAATCCGACGATACTATTCATCGAAGTTGGAGCCAGGTTTATGATGACCGGGGGATTTGGACTAGCATTACGGCGGGCGATGGGCAGACACTGACCCAGAACATCGCCAAGGACTTTACATCGATGAAAATGACGAACAAGTATGGGGGAACTTCGAATACGGCGTTTGATTCCAAGCTGGGGCTGCCGACGGACCATGTCGATGCGGATGGGCGCATTTTCAAGAAGCATTATAGCAAGAAAACCAACCCGAATTATTGTATCGATGGTGCAGATAACAAGGCCTATAATTATCTGGAAAAGATTGCTGTTACCGATCGAAAAGTGGACGGCAAGGGCAATAGTTTGAATTATTCCCACAACCAGGGGCGCGTGTCGCAGATTGTGGATGCGGGGACGGGGACCAACGCGACGGTGTCCACGACAGATATTGTCGCTTGGGATTCGTATCAGCAGCCGACGATGATCAGCGGTCCGCGCACGGGTTACATGAAGACCCTCGAGTATGACACGCTGGGCAACGTGAAAACGGCAACCGAATTCGGGGAGGGTGTTACGGCTCAAACACAATATGCGACGGATATTTGGGGGCGACCGACTCGCGTTATATTGCCGGATGGGCGGATGATTTATAAATCGTATGATGTTGCGGGGCATGAAATTCAGTCGGTGGGGCCGGTGGTTGTGAACGACTTGCTTGGCCGGCGGACGGGGTCGATGACTGGGGGGGAGAGCGATCACTGGTATGACAATGCCGGACATCTTCTGGTGTCGCGCGATGTCGATGGGCGGACCAGCATGCGGCATTATAATCAGCTTGGGGTGCTGGAGACTGTTACCGACAGTTCCAGTGGGACAACCACGTTTAGCGACTTCGATGCTCTTCTGCTGCCGAGGCAGACTCAGTTGGCTTCTGGTGTCAAGATTCATCATACCTATGATGTGCATGGGCATGAGGCGAGGCGGGACTATCCTGATGTGCCCAGTTATTCGGCAGTCAATGGGGCAGTCTTGGAAGGCGCGCCTCAACCGCGATTCTATTTATTTAATTATAATGATCCGGCGCGCACTGTCGAAACTACCGATGCGCGCGGGTTTAAGACTACAAAATCTATGTACCCATCCGGGAAACTTCGGACTCTGGTTGGCGATCTGGGGCTTTCGGTGGGGTATGAGTATGATAACAATGGGGACATGGCGACGCTGACGGTTCCGGGTGAGGGAAAACGGAGCACGGAGCTTGATCAGCATGGGCTGGTGGTGCAGGAGAAGATTGAGGGGGTGGCTCTTGATACGACGTACATGCGAGACCCGCTTGGCGCCGTGACCGACAAGGGTTTGCCGGGCGAAATTCATTTGAAACAGACGATCGATGCGCTTGGCCGGCCGACTCTATCCAGTATCAACGACACACCCCTCCGGCAGCAGGATTACCTGGCCACGGATGCGGACTTTCAGTTTGTTCCCACTGCCGCGCACGACCTTGAGAGCGGTGCGGTGACGCAGACACATTTCCTCGATGCCTGCTCGCGGGTGGCGGGGACTTCGACGATGGTACAGACTCCGCAAGACGCGACGTTCGATCCGGCGAATGGCGGGGCCATTCCATCGATTGGGACGGCTCTGGATACTTCCAACGCATTTACCTATCTGAATTCCGGGAGCTCTTTGCTTGCGACCGACGCGAATGGGCATCCGATCACGCATGTGTACGATGCGGCGGTTCGCAACACGGACGTGAAGGACCAGAGCGGGATTGGGGCGCCGGTTACCTATGATGGATTCGGGCGGATTGCGACGAGCGCCGACGACCGGGGAAAAATTACCACGAATGTGTATTTCGACGGCGGGACGGGATTTTTGAGCGCCAAGCTGCTACCGGATGGGCGGGAGATTCGGTATTTTTACGATGTCAATGGCAATGCTGTTTTTGAGAGCCATGTATACCATCCATACGATCCGCTGACGCGGCAAGTCTATACTATTTCTTATACGTATGACGCGCTCAACCGGGTAAAAGAGGCCACCGATCCGGCGGGGCATAAGACGACGACGACGTACTACGCGTCAGGCAAAAAGCATACTGTCACCGATCCAGACGGGCGCGTCACCACCTATACGTATGACGCGGGCGGCCGGCTGGTTTCGACGGTGGCGCAGGGCGGATTGACGACGAAGACGACGTATGCAGCGAACGGGAAGGTGGAAAAAATCACTCATTCCGACGGGCGCGTGGACGCGTATACTTACGATGCGCGGGGGCGCGCGGCGACGGTGACGAAGACCGGCGAGGGGACTCTTACCAATACGTATGCGAATGGCGACCTGGTGGCGATCACGGATTCGAACGGCCGTTCGACGCAGATGAAGTACGACAGCCTGCACCGGCTGGTAAAGACGACAACCGCGGGCGGGCAGGTAACCAAGCGCGGGTATGATGCGAGCGGATTTCTGGTACGTCTTACCGATCCGATGGGGCAGGAGTTTGCGTTTACGAATGCGTCCAATGGGCGGCATGAGGCGATGCTGCGGATCAATGCGGACCGGAGCACGACGCTACTGGGGACGTTTACCTATGAGGGGAATACGCCGACGAGCGACGGGGCGATGAGTTGGACTCTGGACGAGGCTGGGCGGGTGTCGCATGTGTCGGGGTGCAATGTCGATGTGACGTACGAGTACCAGCATCCTCTGGGGCTGATGACGCGGAAGATGTATGGGT
>JBBRQD010000114.1:0-17038 GCA_038227045.1 Planctomycetota bacterium | reverse complement strand
TCATTCTCGCTTGCGGCGGGCGGCGTTGAACTTCGTTGGTCTCGCACGGCGTATCTTCCCAATACGCCTTTGCTCGACCGCCTCGTTCAACTTGCCCGGCGCGGCGCGATAATGACGCTTTAGAAACGCGCGGGCCAATAATTTGCGTTTATCCGCGATTAAGTTGGCCGCTCGATTGTGCGCGTCGTTCTCGATTTGTGCAGATGCGTATCGCGCGCGCGCCGCAAAAACGCGTCGTAGATGCCGCTCTTGAAATCCGGAAACGTGAATTGATGGCTCAGCCAGAGACCGGCGCGGAAGGTCAGTGTGATCTCCGCAAAAATTCCGTCGCGCAGATAAATTCGATGCGCGAAATCTTTCGTTGTGGCCAGAACCAGTTTCGCACCCGTCACGTAGCCGGGGTCGAGATTAATGGGGCGGGGCGGATCGCCGTTCGGCGCAAGAATCGGGGCGAGGCGTTCTTCGAGCGCGTTCGTGGCCAGTTTCCAATCGGCCAATGCGGCGGGATCGGCGAAATTGTGAAACGTGAAAAAGCAGCGCTTCAAATTCGCGCCCATGGTCGGCGTGTAATACTCCGTGGGGTCGAATGGAAACAGTTTGCTGCGAAGTTCAATCGGGCCAAGGAGTTCCTCCAACGGCCCTTGTACGGCGTCGAAATGGCCCGGATCCGCGGCCAGCATGGCCACCAGCGGCGTGACGCGTTGAGGAGTTTTCGGTTCGCCCATATACGGCGTGCGCTCCAGTGTAGTGCTTCAGCGGTAGTGCAGTTTCTGCTCCGCGCTTTCGCAGATGCTCTTCGCCGTAAACTTTACGCTGTATTTTCATACAATACAGCTTCAAGTTTCCGGTTCGATCCTCTGCGAAATCGCTGTCGCATAAACTGCACTACCGTTGAAGCACTACACTAGTTCGCAATTTGTAGAAACCAGCCGATTGCATTATTCTAGCGCAGAGTGCGTGCAATAAAAGGAGGCTTGAATTTTGTCATACACATCATCACGAGGAGCCGCGTTACGCTCGATCGTTTCGGCGGCGCTCCTGGCCGCTGCCGTATCCGCCGCGCCGATTCGTTCTGAAGACGCAAAGCCGCCGGCGGAAGACACGTTGCCGCGGCTGATCGCCACGCTGGATGCCGAGCCGCTGGCGTTGATCGCCTGCCGCAATGCGCGCGAATTGTCCGAGAAATTCTCCGCCACGGCGCTGTCGAAAATGATCAACGATCCCCAGTACGAACGGGGCGCGCAATACATTGAAAGCCGTATCGCCGAGTTGTTCGGCGCAAGCCCGCGCACCGTCTTGCCTGAATTTGTAAAGGCCGTTTCCGGGCCGCTGGTGCTGGCTCTGCTTCCGGGAAAGCCGGCAACACCGGACGACAAAAATCCGCCGCTGAGAGTTGTTTTCCTCGTTCAAGTCAACGAAGCCGAGGTCGCTCCCCTCGTCACACAGCAGTGGCCGGCACTATCGCTCATGGTAAATTCGTTCATGAAGTCCCTGTGGCCGGCCGGTAATCAGGCCGCTGCGGACGCGCCCGCCGCGCTGTTGACGCCGGCTGAATTGAAGATCGTATCGACCGCCGAATTGCCGCTCCTCAGCAAATTTCCGGAGTGGGTCGCGCGTTCCGCCTGGCCCAAAGGCGAAGTCGTCGTTCGCGCCAGGCCGATTCAGATTTGCGCCGCCGCCCGGCCACAGCTTAAGCAAGGAAAGCCCGGGTCGGAGAAGCTTCCCGGCGAGCCGTCGACGATTGTCGATTTGATCGACGGTTCCGGGATCGACGTGCTGGTGTGGGGTCTCGCGTTCAATGGCGAATTGCTCGGCGAGCAGTTGATGCTGGACATCGGCGCGGAAGCGTCCACGTTCAAAACATTCGTCGGCGCGATTCGTGAAACCGTGGCGCCGTGGGACGGGCTGATGTCGGCCACCGCCGGCGACGTGGACGCAGCCGTGCTGATTCAAAGCGATCTCGCCGCGCTGGGAAACGACCAGCCTTATGTGTTCCAGGCCCTCGAACGCTATCTGCGCGGCAAACGCTGGGCCAAGGTCGTCGGTGCCAAACCCGAGGCGCTGGACCCGGCGCGTTTCAAATTTTTGACCGACCGCATGCAGGGCTCGTTCGGCATAGTGGCCAAACCCGCGATCACCGGGGAGCTTCGCCTGACCCTGACGTCGTCAATCAAAGCCCATAAAGTTGAGTCGAACAAAGAGACCGATACCGAGCTTTTTCGTGACGAACTGATCAAAGGCCTTGGCAAGGTCGGCGCGGTCTTCGAGACGCTCATCGGCGCGCGAAAGATCGGCGGCGCGCTGCCCCTCGGCGCGGCGTTTCACGGACGCGGGCAGTTCGCCGCTCCCGTGATTGGATTGAGCCCAGGCTGGGCGTGGCTGTGTTCGTCGTCCGTATCGTACCAGGAATTGACCGACGCATTCAAAAACGGCAAAACGCTGGCGGCGCGCGAAAAAAAGCGGGCGGCGAACGCCGCCGCGGCAAATGGACCTCCGGTGCCGCCCAACGGCGAGCCCATCGCCGAAAAGGCCGTTGTGCATGCAATTCCACCGGCAAACGACTGGAGCGCCGAAGACGCGCTGCGCGCGGAAGTTAATCTCGACCGCGTGCTGAAAATCGGATATGCGGCGTGGTTGTTGTCGGCCAATGAAGGCCCTGCTTTGGCGGGCTACAAAATACCCAACGATCTGCTGCCTCCTCCGCAGGTATTTTCGCGCGTAATTGGAAAATTGCGCGCGTCGGCGATCCGCGCGGGCAACCGCCTTGAATTGCGGTCGTCGTGCGCATTTCCAGGCGTGACGCTGGGGGCGCTGGGCCTGTTGCAGGATGCGTCCGAATCGATTGCGACGGGGCGCAGAATGTCGGCCGAAGCGGCTGAATTCAAGAAAAATAATCCGGACGCAGAAACCGTTCCACTCGACAAGAGCAAAGCCGAAAAGCCCGCTAAAGTCGACAGCGCCACGCCCGCCAAGGCCGCACCTCCCGCGAACCAGGCGGTTCCCGTGAAAGAAGAAAAATGAAATCCGATATGCGCGCGCGTTTTTCAATTCTTCTGGCCATCATGGTGGTGGTCATGCTGGCGCTCATGTACTTCGATCCGAGCCAGGAAACGTACGTCGGCATGCAAGTGCAAACTGCCGGCGGGAAGCCGTATTTGATGCTCGCCGAACAGGAGACCTTCGGCCTCTACGCGCCCAGCGGCAAGGATCTGGAAAGCTGGAGCCCGCTCTATGTCAATCGCAGCGGCCTGATGTACGGCACCTTCGAAATTCCACCCGGCGTGCGGATCGATCAGCCCGAAAAAAACACGCCGCCCACTGAGCCTGCTCAACCGGTTCAGCCCGGAGCGGAAAAAATTCCGGAACGCCGCATCGAAGGGCTGGGCGTTTTCTTCAATTCGAGCTGTGCGGTTTTTGATGTCGCCAAGGCGGACAAAAACTCCGGAGTCGCGTCGTTTCCCATGAACTTGAATTGGGCGCTGGAAGCCACCGCGCAGCTCGACGGTTCGCTCTATGCGTTTGGCGCAAAGATCAAACCCGCGGGAGAAGACGGCGCGCCACCCGACCGCGTCTTAAAAGCAGCGCGCTTCGACGGAAAAACCTGGACGGAAGTTCCCAACGTCACCGGCCCGCTGGTTCGGTCGGGCAATGCAGGATTCTGGCTCAAGGCCGTGGCGCTCGAAGGCCGCACCGCCGTGTTGTGGCGCGGCGCAAAACTGGATCAAACGATCGGCTACGGCGTGGAAGGTTTTCGCATTTCGACGGACGGGGATATCGGAATGTGTTTTTTCGATGGGACGAAATTCAGCGCGGAGCCCATCGCCGTCACCGGACTGCCGAAAGGCAACACATGCGTGTGGGCGGAGAACGGCACAATCAAATGCCTGGTGCAGACACGCCTGAAGGGATCGGAGTCGGACGGCGTGAAAGGCCGCATGGAAATTTGGAACATCGCGCCGAACGGCAAAGCCGAACTGACCGAAACCATCGCGCCCGAGCGCCACACGATGGGGTTGTTTTCGCACATTGCCGCGGAACATTTCAAATGGGAGGACCGCGAATACATCCTGCGCTCGAACTGGCAGAAATTCGAATTGTGGCGGCGCAACGACGCCGGCAAATGGGAACTCGCATCAAGCGGCGTCGCCGGATTGCCCATTTTCACATTGGAGCACAAGCTGTATTGGGCGCTGGCCTTTTGCGCGGCGATCGTGTTGCTGGGAGCGTGGCTGGGATTCCTTCGCCGGCGGCATGCATTGACTTTATTGAGCAAGCTTCGTCCGAGCGATCTCTACGCGCCACTGGCCGCTCGCGCCAGCGCCTATGTGCTGGACATGCTGGTTGTGATCGCCACGGCCTTTGGCGTGTCGAAACTTCTTTTCGAACAGTACACCGAAGTCCTGCCGTTGCCGCTGGGTGCGATCGGGGTTCCGTCCACGCCGTTCCTGATTTGTTTCCTGGTCTACTTCGCCGGGAGCGAATGCCTGTTTTGCGGGACGCCGGGAAAATTATTAATGGGTCTGCGCGTCGTCGCGGACGGCGGAAGCCGGCCGTCCATTTGGGCGTCGTTGGTGCGCAACACGGTGGGCTTGCTGGAGCGCCAGCCGATGATGCTGATCGTCGCGGCGCCGATGGTGATCTTCAGCCCGCGCCGCCAGCGTCTTGGCGATCTGCTCTCGCGCACGTTCGTCGTCCAAAAACAAGGACTCGATTTGTTCATCGCGCAGAAAGCTGCGGCGGCTGTCGAGTCGATAGAAAAACTTCCCGACGAAACTGGGGCGGACAAAGCGAAGGACAAATGAGGGTTCGAGAGCCTGACTTAATCGCGGATAAACACAAAATGAACGCGAATTACCGCGGATAAAAACGGGTGAAGGATTATGCAAGACACACGCGTCGAATCGAAAATCGGGATTAAATTGCCGCGCTTGATTCTCGCGTCGGCTTCGCTGCGCCGCAAAAATATTTTTGAAGATGCCGGCTACTGTTTTGAAATCGCGGACCCTGGAGACGCGGAGGACGCGATCGATGTTGCGCACACGCCCGCGCAATTGGCCATCGACAAAGCGCGTGCGAAAGCGCATGCGGTTGCGGCGGCTTTGAAGCCGCCGTTCCCCGCGCTGGTGATTGGCGCCGACACGCTGGTCGCCGCGCTTGGAAAAGTCATCGGAAAGCCATTGGACCGGACGGATGCGACCGCTATTCTATCAGGTCTTTCGGGAACTCGGCATTGCGTGATTTCCGGTGTCTGCGCGATACCTGTTGTCGCGCGCGACACGGGCGCGGAATTGCTGCCGGCGCTTGAGTTCGCGGAGAGCACGTGGGTGACGATGCGCAGGATGAGTTCGGACGCGATTGCGGAGTACGTGAACTCCGGCCAATCGGATGGCAAAGCCGGGGCATACGCGATTCAGGAAAACGGCGACAAGTTTGTCGCACGCATTGAGGGTAGTTTTTTGAACGTGGTCGGATTTCCACTTGAACGATTCGAAGCGGAACTACCGGCCATGTTGAACCATTGGGATCGAAAGTAGAACGGAGCAGTCGCTTCGTTCAAGGTTTACAATAAAGGGAGTTGAAATGACTCATTCGGGAAGTGGCGACCGCGCGGTCGTCGTGAATGCAGCGAAGGCTGCATGGGCGTTGTATGCCATCGTGTTCATCTCCGGCGCGGTGTTGATGGGCCTTGAAATCGCGGGCGCGAAAATCCTTGCGCCGGGATTCGGCACATCGACCTTCGTGTGGGGTGCGATCATCGGCATGTTCATGGGTGCGCTGGCCGCCGGGTATTACGTGGGCGGGTATCTCGCGGACAAGAAACCCTCGTTTCAGACACTTGCGCTGGTCGTCGGCGCGGCGGCGATCTGGGTGTTTCTGCTGCCGCGTTTCGGTCCCGGCCTGTCGGAGTCGATAGCTCGCGCGGACATGGGCAAAGTCATCGATCCGCTGCTGGCGTCGCTGCTGCTCTTTTTCATCCCCAGCTTTTTGATGGGCATGGTCTCGCCGTTCTCCGTCAAGCTGAACGCCAGTTCGCTGGCCGGCGTTGGCGGCGTGGCGGGACGGCTTTATGCGCTCTCGACGTTTGGTTCGATCGTTGGCACGTGGCTGACCACCTTCGTGCTGATTCCCAGCATGAAACTCAGCAACGTATTGCAGTTGCTGGGCGTGCTGCTATTGTTGACGGCGACCGGGTGTCTGTACTTGTTCATTGCGGCGACCGGTAAAATCAGCCGCGCGCAAGTCAACACCGTCGGCGCGATGTTGCTGGTCTCGGTGATGGGTACGGAAATCTGGGCCGCGGTTCCGTCGAAGCCCAATCTGTGGCCCGGCACCCGCCTGATTCACTATGAGGATTCGCCCTATCACGAGATTCAGGTGACCGAAGAAGTGATCAATTCCGATGTCGACGACAAGGACGGCGGCTACTTGATTCCGTGCAAGATTTGGGATCTGCCGATGTTTTATCAGCGCCGCTGGTTGAAGTTCAACGAGAACATCGAAAGCGGCACGTTTCCGTATGGCACCAAGCATAAGAATGCGGTGACGTACACCGATCTGCTGCATCTGCCGCTGATCTGGGTTCCAACTCCCAAGCGTATTTTGGTCGTTGGCGGCGGCGGTGGGATTATTCCGAGCCAATATTACAATTGGTATGGCGCGCAGGTTGACGTGGCCGAACTCGACGAAAAAGTCGCCAACATCGCGCAGGAGTATTTCGACATGCCGCGCCAGGAAAACGGCAAGCTCGTCGAGGGCATCAAGTTTCACATCGGCGACGGCCGGAAGACCATTCGCCGCGATCTGGCCGGTCCCTACGACATCATCTTTCTCGACGCCTACTCGTCGGGCGGCCAGATTCCGTTTCATTTAATGACGTGGGATTTCATGGCCGAAGTCAAATCGAAGCTCGCGCCCAATGGAATCCTGGTCACCAACATCATTTCCGGGTTGCAAAACGGCACTCAGCCCGATACGGCGCACAACGCCGATTTGTTTCTTGCCGAGTATAAGACACTCCACGCCAGCCGCGCCCAGGCTCTGGAAATCGATAGCGCCGATCTCGCGGACAAAGCGCCGCTGTTTGAACACCTCTACGTCTTTCCAAAATTTTACGACGACGACGAACTGCTGACCGACGGGAAACTCGAGGAGTACCGCAACGTGATCGTCATCGCCACCAACGAAGCAAAGCGCCGCCCGGTCGAAGGCGCGCCCGACAGTCTCGAAGAACTGGCCGCGCAACTGTCGCCGATGCTGGACGGCCTCAAAGAAGAGAAGGACCGCGAAGCAGCCGTTGAAAAAGCGAAGGTCAAATGCGATCTCAAAGCGCACGTCAAGAGCTACAAACGGCTGCTCGCCCACAAGGTTCCGTCGTCCGACGTGCTCGAGCAATTCAAAGTGATCCTGACCGACAATTACGCACCGGTGGATTTGATGTACCGCCCGGTCAAACGGGATGAGAATTCGCATCGGATACGATAAAAAAACCAGTTTCAGGTTTCAGGTTCCAAGTTTCATGTTTTTGAGGTGGATTCGGCGGCTTGCTGTTTATTGATCGAATAGAAAACAATAAAGCGATGCGAGATTCGAGTCTCGCATCGCTTTTTTTTAAGAACTTTCAACCTTCAAACCTTAAAACATTCAACCGCCGTTAAGCCGCCGATTCGTCCCGGCTTTGTTTTTCGCGCACTTCTTTCAGCCGCAGCTTTTCGCCGAGCAGTCGCTTGCGTAAGCGGATCGACTTCGGCGTGACTTCGACCAATTCGTCGTCTTCGATGTATTCGAGCGCTTCTTCGAGGGAGAAATTGCGCTTGGACTTCAGCGTGTCGAGATTCTCTTTGTTGGCGTTGCGCATGTTTGTCAAGTGCTTGGCTTTCGCGCAATTAACGGCGATGTCGTTGTCTTTGCAGTGCTCGCCAATGAGCTGGCCTTCGTACACCTGCTCGCCGGGGTTGACGAAGAACTCGCCGCGATCCTGTAAATTTTGCAGCGCGAAACCGGTCACCTGCCCCGCTTCGCTGGCGACCATCACGCCAGTTCCGCGGTCGCCCAAGTTGCCCCTGTACTCGCCAAACTCGGCGAACGAATGATGCAGAACGGCTTCGCCCTTCGTGGCGGTGAGCAGTTTATTGCGCAAGCCGATCAAGCCACGGCTGGGGCCTTTGAATTCGAGATGGCAGTGCCCCTGATGCTGGGTCATGTTTTCCATCACGCAGCGGCGCGCACCGAGCAGTTCGATGACTTTGCCCATGTGCATTTCAGGCACGTCCACCGCGATCGCTTCGATTGGTTCCAGCAGCTTGTCGTTCTCGTCCCGTTTCATGATCACGTGCGGCTTGCTGATCTGCAGTTCGTAACCTTCGCGGCGCATGTTTTCAATGAGCACGCCGAGATGCAGCAGCCCGCGTCCGGAGACTTTGAAGACGTCGGGCGCGACAGTCGGTTCGAACTTCATCGCGACGTTACGGAGCGCTTCTTTTTCGAGGCGGTCGCGGACCTGGCGGCTGGTGACGTACTTGCCGTCCTGGCCGCTGAACGGGCTGCTGTTCGACATGAACATCATCGACAGCGTCGGTTCGTCGATCGGCACCGGCGGCAGGGCTTCGGGGTTTTCACCCTCGGCCATGGTGTCGCCGATGTGGACTTCCTCGAATCCCGACCACGCGATGATTTCACCGCACTCGGCGCTCTGCACTTCCTTGCGGCCGAGGCCTTCGTAAATCTCGATCTTGGTGACGCGTTCGTTGCGGCGCTTGCCGTCCTGGCCGATCATCGTGTACTGCTGGCCGACTTTGATCGTGCCCTGAGCGATGCGGCCGATGGCGATGCGGCCGACGTAGTCGTTGTAATCGATGTTCGCGACCTGCACTTGCAGCGGCGCTTTTTCGTCACCGGCGGGGGTCGGAACGTGGGCCATGATGATGTCGAAGAGCGGGCGCAAATCCTTGGCTTCGTCTTCCAGTTGGAGCTTGGCGAGTCCCTGACGGCCGATGGCGAAGACGTGCGGGAAGTCGAGCTGCCGGTCGTGCGCGCCGACTTCGATGAAGAGATCGAAGACCTGGTTGAGGACTTCGTGGGGGCGCGCGTCGCCGCGATCGATTTTATTGATCACGACGATCGGGCGCAGGCCGTGGCTGAAGGCCTTGCGCAGGACGAATTTCGTCTGCGGCAGGACGCCTTCGGCGGCATCGACGAGCAGGCAGCAGCCGTCGGCCATTGACAGCACGCGTTCGACCTCGCCGCCGAAATCGCTGTGTCCGGGGGTGTCGATGATGTTGATGCGCGTGCCCATGTAATTGATCGCGCAATTCTTCGCGAGAATGGTGATTCCGCGCTCGCGTTCAAGGTCGTTGGAATCCATCACGCAGTCGGTCATTTCCTGGTTCTGGCGGAAAGTGCCGGCCTGGCGAAGGAGGTGGTCGACGAGCGTGCTCTTGCCGTGATCGACGTGGGCGATGATGGCGATGTTGCGGATTTTGCGATCCGGGTTCTGAACGGGATTCTGGTCGGACATGGCTGGCTGGCCGTTCGTAGTTCCGCCTTCAGGCGGCTAGGGAATCCGCCTGAAGGCGGAACTACGAACATGCTCCTTTTATAATGAGTTCTTGTTTCAACCCCACGCTTCCGCACAGGAGGCGCTTGAGACTAAACAACAAAAAGAGGGGAGCTCGCACGGAGCGCCCCTCTCGTAAGGAAGGTAATACTAACCGGAAAAGATTGAAAATCCAGATGAATCTTGCGACTCGGAAGTCAAGAACGCGTGAAATTCGGACGATTCCTATAAGTGCAGCATGCTGGACTTATGAGGGGGTACGGATGCGGGGGTGAACGCATCGCGAAAGCGATTGCGTTCCTCCCGTGTCCTAGGGAATTAGGAGGGGTTGCCGGCCCCCTGTGCTTTTGATGCGTTATCTGAGTTCTCCGCAGACCTTTCCCAGTTGCTTGATTGATCGAAGAATTAGTCGATCGTCACGTCGTCCACCAAGACAGCACGATTCCCTCATCCCGAATTCTTTAAATCCTCCAGAATTCGTGCGATCCTCAAGAAATTTCCGGGACAGTTTCATCGCAATTATATAGTCTGTTTCCTGCTGCAGAAAATGACCTCGTTTCTTATGATGTAATCCAGCTCCGCCAATTTCAAAATCCACTGCAACGCCAAGTCGGCATTCATGGAATTGACTCGAAGACTGATGGTCGTTTTACCATATTCTCCAGAATACCGGGGATCAACGAGGATGTTGACTTTAGCCGATTTGGCGATGAAATCGAGCGCTTCGCTGAGTGGTTTGTCGACGAATTCAAACGAGACGACACACGCGTTAAGTCTCTTTTCAATTTCCGAGCTTTGTCGTCCTTCGCGTTTCTGGTCTGGTAATTCGTAAAGCTCGCCGTCATTCAAGCTATCCCAATCTACGTCAGCATATTGCATCACCCAAACTATTGCGCTTCTTACTTCGACATCCTTAAGATGCAAATCGATCCTAGCACCTTTTTTGATCACTTTAACATCTTCATCCAGTACGAGGTCAATCTTAGACAGTTTCTCCAGCGCCCTGATTGCGTCCAAAAACGGCATCTGTGAGAAATCGATTGAAATAATTTGTGCGAATTTTCTATCGCGCTCCGCGTCCAATGCGAGCGTCTTCTTGGATCGCTCGATCAGTTTAATGTGTCCCCCTTCGAATTCGCATTGCAATCCGCTCGCCTTTGCGATCAATTTAAATGCTACTTCGGCCTTAGAATCTATACTTAAATTGATAGGCGTGTTCCCTTTGTCGGCTGTGAGTGGAGTGGAATCAAGAACAGCTCCGGAATTGCAGATACTATTCATGTATGATAGGGCGTCCATCAGCGGCATCTGGACCATTGCGAGAGAAACCTTCGTCGAAAGCCGTTTCTTCAGTTGCACCGCCTTCTGATACTCCAGCGCTTGTTTCCGCGCCAAGTGCAATCGAATGCCGCCTCCCAACGCGATGCTGCAGGCTAAACAAAACGCCACAAACCAGCGTAGCGAAAACGAAAATCGCTGGCCGCGCTTGCGAACGAATTGCCGGATAAGCAGCGCCAATATCATTAGCGTGCCAATACCAAGCAGTATTTGCGCACTAAAAACTGTGATTTCGGGCAGTCGCGGATTCATGGACGCGTCCTGATACCAGACCGCTATTTTCGAAGTGGCGCTACGCAACCTCGAAAAGTGCAAATGGATTCTAACGAGTGCCTCACACTTCGCGAATGACTTGGAATTCCCCGACAAATCTGCGAAAATCCAGCCCGTCATTGTCTTCATCCGGCACCGAGCATCCATGGACCCCACTCCCAAAACCAACCTTCTCGAATCCCACACCGCGCTGAGCGAATTCTCCGACGCCGATTGGGTCGCGCTTGGCTTCAGCGACCCGGGCCGGGTTCGCGCTTTTTTTGCCGCGCTTAGTTTGCGACCGGAATGCGGCGGGCTTGCGGGGGCGGCGAAAACCATTGCACATGCGCTCGCAGCCAGTTTTGATCCCGACCAGGCAATCTCATTGTTTGAGCGCTGGATTGACGCGGGCGGCGCGACGCTTACACCGTCGTGGTTTGAGCCGCATTTCTTGAAAGCGCTCTTTGCGCTTTTCTCCGCCACGCCCGCGCTCTCGGCCTATTTTCTGCGTTTTCCGGCGCGCACTCAACCGGTCCTGCACACGGTTCTGTCCCGCGAAGTGACTGGTGGCAAGGCGTGGGAGTGGCTGCTGGCTGAACGCATGAAACTTGCCACGTCGCACGCCGAACGGCTGGCGACGCTGCGGCGCATGCGGGTCGAATGCATGCTTCAGATTGCGACGCTCGATTTGCTTCTGATTGCGCCGCTGAACTCGACCGTACGGGCGCTGAGCGACCTGGCGGATGCGTGCGTTTCGGCCGCGCTAAAGATCGCCGAGGAAAATGTGCGCTCGCGCCTGGGCTGGCTGCCCGCGGCCCATTTGCGCGAGAACGGCGGCCGGCCGGAATCTCCATCGCCGCAAACGAGCGGCCAGCAAACCAGCGGCGTGGCGCTGGCGATTTTTGCGCTCGGCAAACTGGGCGGCGGCGAATTGAATTACAGCTCCGACATCGACTTGGTGTTCGCGCACCGCGCCGAGGGTGAAACGCGCGGCGGCGCGCGCTCCGTTTCCGCCGAGGCGTACGTCACCGCTCTGGCGGAAGAGTTGATCGCGGCGCTCGATAAAGTCACCGAGGACGGGCGCGTGTACCGCGTCGATGTGCGTCTGCGGCCGCACGGCAGCGCGGGGACGCTCGTGCGCAGCGTTGAAAATTCGATGGAGTATTTTCAGACCGAAGGGCGCACGTGGGAACGTCAGGCGTGGCTCAAGGCGCGCGCGGTCGCCGGCGACGTCAAGCTGGGCAACGACATGCTCGAAAAAATGCAGCGATTTGTGTTCCCCCGTTTTCTGACCCACGATGCCATCGCCGACATGAAGACGCTGAAGCGCCAGATCGAAGCGGGCGTCGCCAAGCGCGGCGAGAGCGAAGGCGAGGTGAAGCTCGGGCGCGGCGGAATCCGCGACATCGAATTCACGGTCCAATTCATGCAGTTGCTCTACGGCAGCGAGCATCCGGGCGTGCGCAGCGGCAACTCGCTGCGCGCGCTGTATCTGTTGCGGCGCGAAGGCTTGATCCTGGACGCGGAATCGGTGCCGCTGAACAACGCTTATGTATTTCTGCGGCATGTCGAACACCGGCTGCAATTGCACGGCGACTTGCAGACACATCTGCTTCCCACCGATCCCAGCGTGCGCCGGCGCATTGCACTGAGCATGGGTTACGCCGATTCGATCGCACCGGCACCTGGCGGTACGAGTGCGGTTGCCGCAACGCCGCCCGCACCTACGGCGCAGGACGCGTTCGAGATCGACCGCGTGAAGCACACCACAAAAACGCGCGAAGTCTTCGAGCGATTGTTCGCGAATCTTTTCAGCGACAAGCGCGGAGTGGACGGCGAATTGTCCGACGCGTTGCTGGCACCCGAGCCGGACTTGAAGCACATCGCGGAATTGCTGCCCTCGTATGGATTCGCGGCGTCCGAGCCGACCGCGCGCGACTTGCTGGAATTGAGCCGCGAACGGCTGGTGCTGACCGCGCCATCGCGCACGCGGAAAATGTTCGCCGCGCTCGCGCCGAAGCTGTTGAAAGCGCTCGCCGCAACGGGCGAGCCGGAGCAATCGCTGGGACGCTTTGCTGGCATTGCAGGATCGCTGGGGGCGAAGGCGCTTTTCTTTCTGACGCTCAACGAAAACCCGTGGCTGCTGCAAATGACGGCGGAGCTGGCCGCGTGGAGCGAGTTCCTGACCGGCATCCTGGTCGCCAACCCGGGGTTGTTCGACGAACTCGTCGATTCGCTGCGCACCGGCCAGCACAAGACCGAAAAAGACATGGACGCCGAGTTGAAGCGGATCGCGTCCGCCGGGGACATTTCGGACACGCTGCGCGCATACCGGGCGGGCGAACTGCTGCGCATCGGCGTCTCGGATTTGATTCATTCGGCGGACCTCGACGAAACGCAGGAAGAATTAAGTGACCTGGCGGCGGCGATTCTGAAGGCTCAACTGGCGCAGTGTCTCAAAGAGCACGCGCAGCGGCGCGGCGTGCTGCTGAACGACAAGCATAAACCAGTCGAATTCGCGGTGCTGGGGCTGGGAAAATTCGGCGGGCGCGAAATGAATTACGGCTCGGACCTCGACGTGATTTATTTTTACAGCGAGGAGGGAACGACGGCCGACGGCTTGCCGGCCGTGTCCTATTTCGCCGAACTTGCGCAGGGATTGACACGCGCGATGGCGCATGCGACGGCGCTGGGACCGCTGTACGAACTCGACGCGCGCCTGCGCCCGAACGGCAACAAGGGACCGCTGGCGATTTCGCTGGACGATTTCAAACGCTATTGCGTCGCCGGACAGTTGATGGACTGGGAACGCATGGCGCTGACGCGTGCGCGCTTCGCGGCGGGCGACGAGGGGGTGGCGGAGCGGGCGCTGCACATGATCCGCAGCGCGATTTTTTCGCCGTTGAAGAACACCGGAGCCCTTTCGGCGGAAGTGCTGGCGATGCGCGTTCGGCTCGAAGAAAGCGCCGAACCCGGGAACCTCAAGCGCGGACGCGGCGGCGTAACGGACATCGAATTCATCGCGCAGTATCTGCAATTGGTTCACGGCCCGGCACAGCCGAAATTGCGCCTTACGAATACCGTGCAGGCGTTGAAGGCGTTGATGAAGGCGAAGAAGCTGGGTGAGGCTGACGGCAAGGCGCTGTGCGAGGCGTATTTGTTTTTGAGGACGCTCGAAAATCGTGTGCGGATTGTTCACGGCCTCTCGTCAAATTCGTTGCCCAGCCGACCGGAAGCCTTGCGAAAACTGGCGTTGCGCACAGGGTATAGCGACAAAGACGGCAAACGCGCGGAAGACGAATTGCTTGAATTGCATCGCAAGCACACGGCAACAACGCGCGACATTTTTTTGAAGATCTGCCAAGCGGGCGCGGCTGAGGAATCTTAGGAACCTATGGTTTCATGCGGGCTCACTTGCCGGTCACGACTTTAAATGCATTATCTTCAGATAATTTTTAAATTTCGTTCAATAGATGTGCGATTCAATCGTCACATATATACGAAACGAGTTGATTACCGAGGCCTTAGAAAAAAGGAAGGATGTGTTATGAACTACTTGCGATTGTCTTTGGTGTTGTTGACAGTAGTGTTGACGTTGCCGGTCTTTGCGGATGGCATCGTGGACGACTGCATTAAATTGTCACAAGGCGGTGTTGGAGAAGAAGTTATTGTGGCGTGGGCCGAACGTCAGGGTGGCAGCAATCTTTCCGCAACGGACGTCCTTCGCTTGAAAGATGGGAAAGTTCCCGATCATGCCATTGCCGCGTTGCTTCGCGCCGGAAGCAGAGTACCGATGATGCGTGGGGAAATGCGCGCCGAACAACCGCAAATTCAGTCGGTTCCGGCCGTTCAGCGTCAGACTGTAGCATACGAACCGGCGACGACGACGTGCGTCGCACCCACGACGTCATATGTCTATACTGATTCCTATCCGTCTTGTTATTCGTCCTATGGCGGTTATCCGTACTACTATAGCTCGTATTATCCGAGCTATGGTTATTATGGCTATGGCTACCCTGGCTTCGGTTTGAGCTTTAACTTCGGACATGGCTACTATGGCGGATACCGGGGTGGCTACGGTGGCTACGGTGGCTACGGTGGTTACCGAGGTGGTTATTCCGGCGGTTATAGTGGCTACCGGGGCGGTTATACCGGAGGGTATTCCAGCGGCTATCGCGGAGGTTCCTCGAGTGGCGGTTACCGAGGCGGTTTTTCGGGCGGCTCGCATGGCGGCCGGCGCTAAATTTTGAGTTTTCTACCGAGATTATCTCCGAGCCACGTCTCTCTGACGTGGCTTTTTTTTAAATAAGCGTTAGTATCAGCAATCAACACTAAGATGAGTGCTTTTGTGTTTTCAATGAGCTGAATTCCACCAAAAGGGATTTTTGACGATGCGTTTGAGTTTTTATCGGTTTTCCGCGTTATGCATTCTGGCCGTGTCCATTCTGAATTCTTCGGCCAGGGCTGCGGTGGTGGCTACCGCCAGTCCCAGCAGCGGCAATGCGCCTTTGGCCGTTTTCTTCGACGGCAGCGGATCGGCCGCGACCACGTATCAGTGGGAATTCGGCGACGGCGGATCTTCGACCAGCGCCACGGTCACCCACATTTACACGGTTGCCGGAACCTATACCGCCACGTTGGTGGTTAATGGCGATACGGCGAATCCCGCGACTCTGGTCATCACCGTGGCTGGTATCGGCTCGGGAGCCGTCACGCCGGGCATGAATTTCCGCATCGCACCGACGTTGGCGTCGTTTAAAATAAACCGAAAGGTCGTGAACTCCGATTCGTTCATGATGCGCGGTATTTTCAATACCGTCGATCTGCCGTCGAGTTTGCTCAATCTGGCCGCGAGCATCAAGATCAACGGAACGTTTGTCATCAATGGTATCATTGGCACCGAAAACACCATTCAGAATCCAACCAATTCGACGAAGCCCAGCTTTTTCGCATTCATCAATATTCCCGATCAGCAGTTCGTTTTTCAAATCAGCAAAGCGAATCTGGGCGCCGCCCTCGCAACCTCCGGCGCGGTCGATGCGAATGTCCCAGCGTTTCCGGTGACGAAAGTCCCTGTGACCGTCTCGCTAACGATCGGCGCACAGACATACGATTTCACGCAGAAGTTCGACTACACTGCTGTCGCAGGTGCCTCCGCGATCGGCAAGTACGATCTGTCTAAGCGCCGCGGCGACATCGGCGAAGGTTTCTTCGTAGTCTCCAAATCGTCTGCGATTGAAGTGCCGAACACCAAGTCGCACTTCTTTGAATTCGACGGCTATCTTTCGGAGTCGGCCGGAGTGCTCGTGAATATTCCGCCGAAACCGGCGCAAGATTCGACGAAGATTTACGGCTTCTGGGTGATAAAGTTAAACGAGGCGGATCCGATCTCGGTCCCGCTCGATGGCCGGGTGATACAGTCCGGAAATCTGATTTCGTACACGCAAGCCGACCGTGCGGCCGGCGGTGTTCACACCGTGGTGATTGACACGGTAAAGCGCACATTCGCGATTACAACGTGGGACATCAAATCCAACTCCAACGTGGGCGGCACGGGCCTGCCTGTGCGTGGCGAGGCGTTCACGACGTTCAATTTTGCGCTGCGGCTGGATCTCGATCAGTTCGACTCTCTGGGCAACAAGATCTCCACGCTCAGTGTCGTCACCGCCACGAAATTGTCGCGCAAGACCACCGATGACGCCTTCTGGCAGACCGGCCGCAAGAAACCGGGCCAATGAGAAAAAAGATAGACTATAGAGAGTGTTTCAAAACCGAACGCGGCGTAAAACGGCGCTTTTTGTCCGGCTCTTCGTTGCGAACTTCAAGCGTTATCTCCTCTGGATAGCGCATGAAGTTCGCGCCTCGATCCGAACAAAAATCGCTCGTTTTCCGCTC
>JBBRQD010000113.1:0-17331 GCA_038227045.1 Planctomycetota bacterium | reverse complement strand
GATCCGCCTCACCAAACTCCGCCTCCGCCCAATTTCCAGCCGATTCGATTTTTCTCATGGGAGCCACTCCTCTAATCAGGGTCTCCCTTATATTTCGTCCAGTTTCCCTCCGAAGATGTGGGTAAAGACAAGCCCTCAAGGTGGTGGCAAGCAATGGCTCACCGAAAGCCTTAAAAACTGTGATCGCGGAAGAGCGAGGAATAGGGCGGCTCGTCGGCTCTCTGTTCTTTTTTTTGGGGATGAACGGTTACCGATTTTTCAGATTTTTGGAATAAAATCGGGTTATCAAACGTCTAATGTACAGGCAATGAAGCGGGGCTTATCTATTAGTATATTATATGATTTTAGGTTGAGATAGTGCACGTAGTGCAACTTGTATTACGGAAAAGGTGGTTTAAAGTTTTTGTTACGACACGATGTGCAACTGTTGTAATGAGAAACGGTGTAGTTCGCCCCTTTTGGGGCTTGGGGACTTGGAATTTCATGCGCCACGCGTTCTTAACTTCTCTCAAGATCTCATGCATTGTCGTCGCGTTCGTTGCATTGGCCGCATCCGCCGCCGACACCAAACCTGTCTTGAGCGACGACGAAAAGAAAGACGGCTGGACGCTTCTTTTTGATGGCGAAACGACTGCGGGTTGGAAGAAGATCGGTGAGAAGGATTTTCCCAAGGAAGGCTGGGAAGTTGCAGACGGGTGCCTGCATCATACAAAGGCGCATGGCGGCGACATCGTCACCGTCGAAACGTACGAGAATTTCGAATTATCCCTCGAATGGAAGATTGCGCCCGGCGGCAACAGCGGCGTGAAATATCGTGTTGAAGATAAGGCCGGCGCGGGATTTGGACCGGAGATGCAGGTGCTCGACGACGAAAAGCACCCCGACGGCAAGCACCCGAAAACGGCCGCCGGATCGTTGTACAACGTCATCGCAACGAACGACAAAAAGAAACTCAAGCCCGCCGGTGAATTCAATTCCGCCAAATTAGTTGTGAATGGCAACCACGCCGAACACTGGCTGAATGGCGAGAAAGTCGTCGAATACGAATTTTTCAGCGACGAGTGGAAAGCCGCAGTCGTCACGAGCAAATTCAAGGGCAAAGCCAATTACGGCCAGCCCGCGAAAGGCCATCTACTCTTGCAGGACCACGGCGACGAAGTCTGGTTTCGGGCTATCAAGATCAAAGTGCTTCCGGGGAAGTGAGCGGGTTACGACTTCAGATATTTCTTCAAATACGCCCCGGTGAAGCTGCGCGGTTCCGCACAGATTTGTTTTGGCGTCCCTTGCGCCACAACCGTGCCGCCTCCTTCTCCGCCTTCCGGGCCCATGTCGATGATCCAATCCGCCTGCTTGATCACATCCAGATTGTGCTCGATAATGATCGCGCTGTTGCCCACGTCCACCAGGCGCTGCAAGACGTCCAGCAGTTTCGCAATGTCGTGAAAGTGCAGGCCGGTCGTGGGTTCGTCGAGCACATACAGCGTGTTGCCCGTCGCTCGTTTCGCCAGTTCGAACGCCAGTTTAATGCGCTGCGCTTCGCCGCCGCTCAGCGTGTTGCTCGATTGTCCCAGGCGGATGTAGCCGAGACCCACGTCGTGAAGTGTCTGCAAGACATCGCGGATTTTCTGATGATTCTTGAAGCGCTCCAGCGCCGCATCCACCGATAGCGCGAGTATATCGGCCACCGAGTGATCTCTGAATTTGACTTCCAGCGTTTCGCGATTGAAGCGCTTGCCCTTGCACTGTTCGCATTGCACGTACACGTCGGCGAGGAAGTGCATTTCGATCAGCTTCTGCCCCTGGCCCTGGCACTCCTCGCAGCGCCCGCCCTTGACGTTGAAGGAAAAGCGCCCGATGTTGTAGCCGCGGATTTTCGCTTCGGGCAGCGACGCGAACAGCTTGCGGATTTCGTCGAAGACGCCCGTATACGTCGCGGGGTTGCTGCGCGGCGTGCGGCCGATGGGGCTCTGGTCGATGTCGATGATTTTGTCGATAGTCCCGCTCGCGATCCAAACGCGGTCGCACACGCCGCCTTTGAGTTTCGTGCCCATCAAAACACGCGCCAGGTTTTTATACAGAACTTCATTGATGAGCGACGATTTGCCGCTCCCGGAGACTCCTGTCACGCAGACGAAACGCCCGATGGGAATATCGACATCGACGTTCTTGAGGTTGTTTTCGCGCGCGCCCTTGATGCGGATGAAGCGCTTGCCGTCGATCTCGCGGCGCATTTTCGGCAGCGGAATTTCGAGCTGCTTCGTAAGGTATTTTCCGGTGAGCGAGCGCTCGCATTTGCCGAGTTCCTCAGCGGTCCCCTGTCCGGTGATTTCGCCGCCGTGCTCGCCCGCGCCCGGTCCCATGTCGATCAAGTAATCGGCGCGCGCCATCACATCTTCATCGTGTTCGACGACCAGCACGGTGTTGCCGAGATCGCGCAGTTTGATCAGTGTGTCAAGCAGGCGGTCGTTGTCGCGCTGATGCAGGCCAATGGTCGGCTCGTCAAGCACGTAGGTGACGCCGACGAGTTTCGATCCGACCTGGCTGGCGAGGCGGATGCGCTGCGCTTCGCCGCCGCTCAGCGTTCCGCTCGTGCGGTCGAGCGTGATGTAGCCAAGCCCCACGTCGTTCAAAAATCCGAGGCGCTCGCCGACTTCTTTCAAAATGGGTGCGGCGATCTTTGCCTTCTCGCCCGGCATTGGCAATCCGGCGAAGAATTTTGTCGCGGCCTCGATGTTGAGCGACACGATTTCGCAGACGTTTTTGCCGCCGATGCGCACGGCCAGAACCTCCGGGCGCAGGCGCGCGCCTTTGCAATCGGGGCAGCCGAGGTCGGACATCAATTCGTGAATCTTCGCTTTGATGTTTTCGTTTTCCGTCGCGTGAAAGCGTTCGGTGAGCGAATTGGCAAGCCCTTTCCAATTCACGCCCCACTCTTTTTCCTGCTTGGCGTTGACGCCATAAAGAAGCGCTTTAAAGATGTCCTTCGGAATTTTTTCGACGGGCGTTTGCAACGGCACACCCGCCGATTTGCAAAAACGCCGAATCGCGCGGCCGTACCAGATGGCGTACGCGTGGCCGAGCCGCCAGAGCTGCCCGACGATGCCGGTTTCGATATCGAGCTTCTTGTCCGGCACGAGCAGATCCACATCGACTTCCATCTTCGTGCCGAGGCCCGCGCACGTCGGGCACGCACCGTAGGGGCTGTTGAACGAAAAGATGCGCGGCGAGAGTTCCTCGATTCCGGAACCGTGAATCGGGCAGGCGTACTTTTCACTGAACAAATGATCGCGCGCGGGAGCTTCGACGGCTTTTGATTTTTTCGCATCGGGAGCTTTTTCATCGATACTGGCAGGCGGGACGCCAGAAGTACGGGACTCGTCCACTTCGCTGGCGATGACGAGACCTTCGCCGACTTTCAGCGCAAGTTCGACGGTGTCGGTAAGGCGCGTGCGCAGCGACGCTTTGACGATGACGCGGTCGATGACGGCTTCGATGTCGTGCTTGAATGTCTTGGCGACGGATTCGACTTCGCGCGCGTCGACGATCTTTCCATCCACGCGCAGACGCTGAAAACCTTCGCGGCGCGCGGCGGCAAAAATTTCGCGATGCTCGCCCTTCTGTCCGCGAATCAATGGCGCGAGAATATTCAGGCGCGCGCCCTCCGGCATTTCCATGATCTTATCGACGATCTTTTCGGCGGACTGGCTTTCGATGACGCGCCCGCAGACGTGGCAGTGCGGCGTGCCCACGCGGGCGAAGAGCACGCGCAGGTAATCGTAAATCTCGGTGGTGGTCGCGACGGTTGAGCGCGGGTTGCTCGATCCGCTGCGCTGCTCGATCGCGATGGTCGGCGTCAGCCCGTCGATGGATTCCATCTCGGGCTTTTCCATCATTTCGAGAAATTGCCGGGCGTATGCGGAGAGCGATTCGACGTAGCGGCGCTGCCCCTCGGCATAGATCGTATCGAACGCCAAACTCGATTTTCCCGATCCGGAGAGGCCGGTGATGACGACGAGTTTGTCGCGCGGAATATCGACATCGATGTTCTTCAGATTGTGTTCGCGAGCTCCCCGCACGCGGATGGCATGGGGGCGGGGCGGAGTGTTTGCGGGGGGCAAGGATTTTTGCATCGGTTCTCTCGGAGTACACTAATTCGGCGCGATCGCAGGACGCATGATTGTACTTTCAAAGACACGGTGTTCAATTCGCTCCGCAAAAAACGCAGGTTTCCCGACGGTCCAATCCGCGTTCATCTGCGTTTAATTAAAGGAGTGTGTAGTCCTACAGTGATAGTGCGTAGGGCTGGGTGAGCGAAGCGAACAAGAAACTCCTCCCTGACCGCTCGCATTACTGTGAACCTGGGCGCTCACTGTTGTGCGAGCGGTCAGGGAGCAATTCTTGTGCGTTCCGCACCCATCCCTATTGGGTACAATTGAGATGGGGCCACCCTACCACAGTTAGGGCTACGCAATCCTCTCGACGCGGTGCCTTATTTTGCCTTTTGCCTTTCGGGCGGTTTTCTCTACAATGAGATTTTGATTCGCCGCCGCGTTCGCCGAGAAGATATTCACCAATGCTCAGACCTTTTTGCCGTTCTAAAATTCATCAAGCCACCGTGACGAGTGCCAGCCTCGATTATATCGGTTCGATGACCATCCCCGAAGACCTGATGCGCAGGCTCGATATCCGCGAGGGCGAGCAGGTCGAAGTCGCCAACATCAACAACGGCGAACGCTGGACGACGTATGCCATTCCTGGAAAGAAGGCCGGCGAATTCACGCTCAACGGCGCGGCCGCCCGGCTGGGCCAAATCGGCGACCGCCTCATTATCATGGTCTTCGCGCACCTCGATGAAAAAGAAGTGGATTCCTTTCGCATGAAGATTGCGTTCATGGACTCGAAGAACCAGGTTGCCCGCTTTCAGGAGTAACGAAAAAAGAATTCTGATTGTCGCGCCGTTCTCCTTCGCGCGAATTCAGAGTTCCACATCTGAATCATGTATCCTCATCTTTTTTCACTACCCGTTTGGATTTTCGCGGCGCTGATGGGCGGCGCTGTGGGCGCAACATTCGGCGGCAAGAGCACGCGCGCGTCCGTCATCGGCGGAGTGGCTGGCGCACTGCTCATCGGATTCGTCGCGTTCTTCCTGAAATTTGGGCACAATCTCGTCGCCGTGCAGGGCTACGGCGTGATGATACTGATTGGTTTCGTGACCGCAATTTTATTGGCTGCGTGGCGCATGCCGTTGATTGGCGTGAATGGGCATCACGTCCTCGATATGGGGCTGACGGGCTGCTTTCTGGGCATTTTGGGCGCTCGTATTTTTTACGTTCTGATGAATTGGAACGAATTCACTCCGCTTGTGGGCGGCGGATTTGACGCGTCGAAGATCGCCAAGATGTTTTTCATCTGGGAAGGCGGACTGGTGTTTTACGGCGCGTTCCTCACGGCAATTCCGTGGGGCTATTATTATTGCAAGAGAAACAAACTGCCGGCGATTCCGTTTGTCGATGTCGCCGCGCCAGGGCTGATCCTGGGCCAGGCGTTCGGGCGGATCGGCTGCTTTCTGACCGGCTGCTGCTACGGGCGTTCGTGCAGCCTACCGTGGGCGGTCACGTTTCCGGGGCGTTCCGAGGACATGCCGGGCGCGCCGGTGTTCGAATGGCAGGTGAAAGCCGGTGAAATCAGCGCTTGGATGGCGCGGTCCAGGCCGGTGCATCCGACGCAGCTTTACGCCGCGCTCGCAGGGTTTCTGACATACGCGTTTTTGATGCTGTATTGGCCGCGGCGTAAGTACGACGGACAAGTTCTGTCACTCATGCTGATCATGGCGGGCACGACGCGCTTTTTCGAAGAGATGCTGCGCAACGACGACGCCCCGCCGCTGCCCATGATTTCCGAATCGATCACCATCGCGCAATGGCTGGCGATTCCGATTGTTTTGTCGGGCTTTGGATTGATGCTTTATTTTCGGAAGAAGAATACGCTTTACACGCCGCCCGTTGTTTAAACCGCAAGATGACGCAGAGGTTCATTCCTTTTTCTGCGTGCGACGGCGTTGCGACCCGCTGGATTCGTTTGGCGAGAGATTTTCGACGTATGGAATCTCGGGCGCGGGTTTGACGATTTTGGCGGGTATTATCGGGGCTTCGGAAACAGGAGGCGCTTGGGCCGCCGGTTTTTCCTGCGAACCATTTACCAGTTTTTCCAACGGAACCACTTCCGCATCGACGATTTCGCCGGCGGGTTCGATTGCGTTGTTGTTGAGTGACTTCGGCGCAATTTTAATGGGGCGCTGCGACTTGATATCGGCGGCTCGCTCGTCGGAGAGTTTTTCGGTTTGCGCAAAATTGTCGTATTCTTGCCGTCCCGATTTCTCCCACCACGTGAATACGCTTTCCACGCTTCGGAATGGAATGCCCGTGATTCCAGTCATGGCGACGAGCGCCTGCTTGCTCAACTTTTCGTCCAGGCTTGGCTGCTGCAGGACGCGGACCAGCGCCGGTTCGGCTTTGACGACTTTCAGGCGGGAGACCGTCAGCATGGCGTACATGCGCACGCTGGGCACCGTGTCTTTTTCGAGCAGTTCGACCAGTTTTACGTTGGCGCTCGAGAAGCGGTGCGAAAAGTGGCAGGCTTTGGCGGCTTGCACGCGGATCTCTTCGTTTGGATCGCTCAGCGCTTTGACAAAGATCGGTTCGGTTCGCTGCCAGAATTCGGGGATCATGGCGAGCTGGCCGAGGGCGTGTTTGCGCATTTCGATGTCGGCGTCGCCCGTCGCGACTTTTTCGAGCGCGGCCACGCCGTCTTCGCACTTCTCCCATCCGGCCGCATCGACCGCAATGAGCCGCAGATCGGTGGGCGCGGTCGGGTCGGTCATCAATGGCATGAGCACGCGCGCGGCTTCCGCGGTGCGGATGCGCGCCAAGGCCCACGCCGCGTAATAGGCGACTTGCGCGGCCCGCTCCGCGCCAGCCTCTTTGGCCGGGCGGTTGTAATTGGCTTTGAAGAGGATCGACAAGTCGGGAACGGCGCGTTTGCCGAGCGACGCCAGTTTGCGCGCCGCGTCCTGCGCGTTGACTGTGAATTGCTCCTTATCATTGACCACATCGCGCTGTTCTTCTTCCTTTTTCTTAAAGGACCGCAGCACTTCCTTCTTCTTGACCATTTCGCGCCGGTTCATTAATTGATCGACGAGATCGCGCACAACTTCGTCATAATTCGCCGGAGCGCTCATATCGTCCGACGGGTCCGATTTTTCAGACGATGACGCAACTTTTGGAATTAAAGGAGCGGAAGGCGGAACGGGAGCCGTCGCGGGACGCGGCGCCTCGCCCGCACAGAGTGCGGCGGCGCTGAACATCAACGCCTGGACGAACGCGATGCGAACGGCCTTCCGCATACTTCTCCCGATGGAATTTAATAGAGCTACGGGAGTAATAAACTCGAAATCGTGCGAAAGGTCCAGAAAAATCCTCAAAAATCATCCGCGAAGATTCGCGAAGATCCGCGCGATTCGATGTTAAAAGCCGTTCGCCGTTGCTTTTTCCGTTGCAGTTAGGCGTTGATTAATCCAAAATCGCGCCTCTCAATCACGGACTCGGAGCGCGACATGTCAATTCAAGATGTGAAGGACGCCTGGATTTATCTCGACCGCAACACGGGAATTTGGCGCGGCCATATTGAAGCCGCGCAGGGCGTTTTTCAGCCTATTCATTGGGTGGCGATGCACCGCATGCAGTGCATGTTGCGCTTGATGCCGCACGAAGGCACCATCGCGGACATCGGCTGCAGCTATGGCATTCTCACGCTCAACATGGCGGCGAAAAAGCCGCGCGCGCACGTGATAGGCATCGATCCGGACGAATCGCGTCTGGCGGTCGGCGATCAATTGAAGAAAGAGCATCACATCGAGAATTGCGTCTTCGAAATCGCCACGCTCGACTCCAATACGCTGCAGCCGGGATCGTGCAGCGGCATCATCTGCACCGAAACGCTCGACCACATCGAGGGCATCAAGCCGCGGCTGGAAGAGGCCGTTGAAAAACTCCTGACTTTATTGAGGCCCGGAGGCAGGCTGCTGTTGTCGATTCCGGCGCTGGAAGAAATGAGCAAAGAAACGCTTCCGCGTCTTCCGCCATCGCCCCTTTATATGAAGGACTTCGAGTTCCTCAAAAATATTCAGCACGACCGCAACTGTCCGCGCTGGTGGCATTTGTTTTTTGTGGATAAGAAATAGTGCAGCCAGAGCCGCGCACGTAAGTAAGCGGCTTTTTCCTGCGTAAAGGACAGTCTTGGGCCGCTTACTTACGTGCGCGGCTCTGGCGTTTCGGCGACGGTGTCAACCGCTGCGTTTTTCCCCGTTGCATACATGGCCGCGAGGGTCAGCGGAATCAGTGCGATCACGTCCAACGCCGCCGCGCATTGAAAGGAAATCGCGATGCCGTGCGCGTCGCGGACCCAGCCGGCGATCGTGTTTCCCAAAACACCGCCCAGGGCCAATGCGATCGCCGCGAATAACGCGCGGCTTGTGACGCGCAACGGTTCGGCCACGGTTTTTTCGAGATATGCGATTGAGCCAGCGTACCAAATCGCGAACGTGAAAGCGTGGCAAGTTTGCAAAAGCGCCATCAGTACGCCATTGCCGATACGCGCGACCAGCAGCCAGCGACACGTACTCAGCACGAATGAAAACGCCAGAATCGGAATAAGCGGCCAGCGTTTCAACAGCGAGCCCGCGAACCAGAACATGGTCACTTCCGCGGTCACGCCCAGCGCGAACGACCACGAGACAATGCCTTGCCCAAGCCCGCGCTCGTCCATGAAAATTCCATAAAATAAATAATATGGCGACAATGCCGCCTGGTGAATCATTCCAGCAGCGAAAAACCACATCAGTCCGGAATTGTGGAGAAGCTGGCGTGCTTCTTTGAACGACGGCGGAACGCGGTGCGGACCGCTGCCGTATTGTTTCAGTAGATGTGCGCAGAGCGCGGCAATTCCCGCGAGACAGGCGGCGGTGAACGGAACATTCTTGATGTCGCCGCCGCGCTCAAGGTATTGACCGAATCCGAATGCGACGGCGATAAAACTGATCGAACCCCACAGACGCAAGCGCGCGTAGTCAGTGCCGATGCGCCGCGCTTCAATGATTGCCAGCGAATCCGCCAGCGGCAGCAACGGCGATTGAAAGAAGCCGTATGCGGTGATGATAGCCAGCATGCCCAGGTACGATGAGATGCCGCCGATACACAACGCGGCCAGCGAGAGCGCCGCGCCCGCGCAGGCGATTTTCAGGAGAAACGCCGTGCGTCCCGTCTTGTCGGCGATGAAGCCCCAGATCAGCGGCACGAAAAGCCCCAGGATGGGGCCGATGGAACTGACGCGTGCGATCTGCGTCCCCGAAAACCCCAGCGCGTCCAGGTATTTCGGAAAAAACGGGAGCAGGAGTCCCGCCGTCGAGACAAACGCGAAATAAAAAATGGCGACGCGCATGAGGCCTTTCGATTTCCATGATATTGAGATCGCGCACGATAGCCTTAAGCCGCCAAATTGCATCTGAAAAACGCTTTTCTTTGAGGCGACTTCGCCGTAATCTGCCTCACACTACAAACTTATTGGCCCCATCCTTGGAACAACGCTCATGGCCCGACTCGGCGACCTTTTTCCCAACGATCTTCAACAGGCGGCCGGCATCAAGCCGGCTCCGCCGCAAAACGTGCCGCCGCGCGCGAAGGCTGCCGCGAGCGCCCGGCCGCAGGGCGAGCGTACCTGCGTGAAAGACTTCGTTGCGGGGCAGGATGTCGAGGGTATTTACCTGGTCGTCGAAGCCGCGATCCGCGCCGCGAAGAACGGCTCGAAGTATATTCAGGCGACGTTCTGCGACAGGACCGGCACGGTTCCCGTTCGTCAGTGGGACGCGTCCGACGGCATGTTCGCCGAATACCGCGTGGGCGGTTACGCCAAGATTCGCGGGCGCATCGAAGTCTACAAGAACGCGATGCAGATGATCGTGTTCGCCGTGCAGAACGCCGACGGCGAAAAGATCAATCCTGCCGATTTTCTGCCGGTGTCGGTGCGCCCGCTCGACGAGATGGAGCGCGAACTCGACGCGCTGCTCGAAACATTCACCGATCCCGATTACAAAAATTTGCTGAAAACGATCTTCGGCGACACCGAAATCCGCGCGAAGTTTATCAAGGGGCCGGCGGCGGCATCGGTCCATCATGCCTGGTGCGGCGGGCTGATCGAGCACGTACTGTCTGCGTGCAAGACAGCGCAATCCATCGCCGAGCAACGCCCGTATTTGAACCGCGATCTGCTCATGACCGGCGTGCTGCTGCACGACATTGGAAAGATCGAAGAACTCGATCCGGGTCCGGGCTTCAGCTACACCGACACTGGGCGCCTCTGCGGCCACATCGTGCTCGGCGCGTTGTTGACCGAGCGCAACATGCTGAAGATAGAAAATTTTCCGAAGAAAAAGCGCGACCTGATTCTGCATCTGATCCTGAGCCATCACGGTTCGTTGGAATACGGCAGCCCGGTTCTGCCATACACGGCGGAAGCCGTGGCACTGCATCATCTTGAATGCCTCGACGCGAAAGTGCAGGGCATCCAGACGATCATCGAACGCGAAAACGCGTCGGGTAACGAGAGCGCGTGGAGCGATTTCGCGCGGGTGGTGGATGGACGGATATATAAGGGGTAAGCGCCTGTTAAGGGACTTGAGATTCCGAAAATATTATGCGTAAATTGATTGTCTGCTGCTTGTTGTTCATCGTTCATTCTGTGTCTGCTGCGGACGCCGCACCTCCATGGGATATTCAAAAACTCTCCCAGCCGCCCAAAGTCTTCGACGCCCCCGATCAAAAGGCCGATGGCGTGCGCGGACTGTTTTTTGAGGGGCCTCCATACAAAGGCAAATCGACGCGCGTCTTCGCCTGGTACGGTGCGCCCGCGAATCCGGACGGAAAGAAATTGCCTGCGATGGTGTTGATTCACGGCGGCGGCGGATCCGCGTTTATTTATTGGGTGAAACTCTGGAATTCGCGCGGTTATGCGGCCATTGCGATGGACACGTGCGGCTGTCTTCCGGGTTCGGACAAAGGCGGCGGCGTCGTTCGGCCGCGTCATGAGTTTGGCGGCCCGCCGGGTTGGGGCGGGTTTGATCAGACCGCCAATCCGATTGAGGATCAGTGGACGTACCATGCGGTGGCCGACTCAATTCTGGCGCATTCGCTGATCCGTTCGTTTCCCGAAGTCGATCCCGAACGCATCGGCGTCACCGGCATTTCCTGGGGCGGGTATCTGACATGTATCGTCGCGGGACTCGATGCGCGTTTCAAATTCGCCGTGCCGGTGTACGGCTGCGGATTTTTGGGTGAAGATTCAACGTGGCTGCCGACGTTTGAGAAAATGGGTGCCGAGACGCGGGCGAAGTGGTTGAGTCTCTGGGATCCCAGTGTGTATTTGAAGAACGCGAAAATGCCAATGCTCTGGGTCACCGGCACCAACGATTTCGCCTATCCGATGGGCAGCCTTCAGAAATCGTATCGACTGCCGCAGGGCGACCGGACTCTGGCGATCCGCGTGCGGATGCTTCACGGCCACGGCGGACTCGGCGAAAATCCCCAGGAGATTCACGTCTTTGCCGAGAGCATTTTAAACGGCGGGAAAGCGTTGCCGAAGATCGCCGATCAGGGGCGCGACGCAAACAAGGCGTGGGTCAAATTTGCTTCCGTTGTGCCGGTCAAAAAAGCAGAGCTCAATTTCACAAAAGATTCCGGCAAATGGCAGCCACGCAAATGGGAGATCCTTCCGGCTTCCATCGACGGCGACAAGGCCAGCGCAGCGATTCCAGATGGCGCAACCGTTTATTATTTCAACGTCACCGACGACCGCGAGTTGGTTTCGAGCTCAGAGCATGTCGAGATCGGGAAGTAATTTTAGCCACCCCGCGTCCTATTCTGTGAAAAATCAAGTCGGCCGCCGTGTCCACGCCTCGACAACATGTACGCGGCCCTTGTCGCGGTATTTGGTTTCCGCGCCTTGCGGGACAATGTGCCAGACCCATTTTTCCACGGTCAGAGAAGAACCTTGCGGCCATAATTCGCGGACGCTTTGGCCGTTCAAGGGATCGCTGCGTTCCACGATCTCGACCGGCCATTTGAAGAGCGGTTCGCCTTTGTCGTCAAGTGTCACGCCGGCGTTGGGCGGCACGGATTCGGCCAGCAGGTTTTGGGCAATTCGTCCGGTGATTTTATACGTCACCACCGACGTATCTCCGGAGACATAGGCCCATGCGCTGCGCTGCGAGGCGATGTCGAAGAAGTGCCGTGCGCGGACGCGGTCGAAGTATTTTTCGAGGCTCTCCGCCGCTTTGTCGTATTTTTCGAACGGTTGCTCGAAGCGCTGGCGGAAGACGTTTTGAACGTGCCGGCGCGGGTAGTAGCCCAACTGGCTGATGAGATTCGTGGAGACGACCATGCGCACGTCCGCGTACTCGCGCGCCCACGCTGCCTGCGGGGTGCCGGCCTGATCGAATCCGCGCCTCAATTCGTCGACTGCGGCATTAGCCGAACGCGCCGTGTGAATTGCGTGCTCGGCCCACGCGGCGGTGTCCACCACCGATCCGGTGAGGTCGCCGATTTCGAAAAGCGGTTTGGGCAGATTCGCCGCGCGCGACGCGGCCATGACTCGTTCCACATAGGGGACGACGCAGAAATCGGCGTCGGCCAGCACGACGCGTTCGAAGAGCGGAAAGATCTGTTCCCAAGGCACATCCAGTAGCCGTCCCGCGCCGAGAACCATCAAAGTGCCGCCGCGTTTTCCGCCGAATTGATCCGCGATGCGCTGCATGCCGCGGCGGTTGTTTTCAAGGTGCGGTCCCCAGAACCCCGCTGCCTTGCGGTAGCGTTCCAGGATTCCCATTCCGGACTGCACGTAACCCTGCGCGCGGAGGCGCCGGTCGCCGGAGGCGCGGACATAATCCCAAAGATCGAGTAAGGCCATCTGTCTGGTTTTCTCTCGCCACGGCGAAAAAGCGCCGCGGCGCTTTGAAAAGATTCCATTTTTTTAGTGTGAAATCAGTTTACACTTATTTGGCGAATTGTGTTAAAAAATGCAGCCGAAATGAGACCGGGTACACTGATTCGCGCAAGGAGATTCGACGCATGGCTTTTCCAAAAATGCTGCATGTGCGGCAGAAATTTCAAAAATCGCCGCCGCTGGATGTGCCCTCGGCGCTCGCGGAGCAGTTCGCGGCGCTGGGCGTGCTGAGCGGAATCAAGCCGGGCGCGCGCATCGCCGTTACGGCGGGCAGCCGCGGCATTACCAACATCGCGGCGATTGTCGGCAGCGTTGTCAAGCTGCTGAAGCATGCCGGCGCCGCTCCTTATATTATCCCAGCGATGGGCAGCCACGGCGGTGCCACGCCCGAGGGGCAGCTTTCGCTGCTGGCCGATTACAACATCACCGAAGTGACGATGGGCGTGCCGATTCGCGCGTCGATGGAAACGAAGATTCTCGGCACGACCAGCGACGGCGTGCCGGTACATTTCAGCGTCGAGGCATTGAGCGCCGATGGCATCGTGGTGATCAATCGCATCAAGCCGCACACCGATTTTCACGGTCTTCAGTTCGCCAGCGGCGTCATGAAGATGATCGGCATTGGCCTCGGGAAACGCAACGGCGCGGAGGCCTGCCACGCCGCCGCCGCGCGGCTCGGACACGAGCGCGTGATCATGTCGGTCGCGCGCATCACGAAATCGTTCGCGCCGATTCTCTGTGGCGTCGGATTGCTTGAGGACGCGTTCCATCAGACGGCCATGGTCAAGGTAATGCCGGCGGCGTCGATCGAACAAGAGGAACCGAAGTTACTGCAACAGGCCCGCGCGCTGATGCCGAAGCTTCCGTTTGCCGACGTCGATCTATTGATCGTCGATCGCATCGGAAAAAACATCAGCGGGACCGGCATGGACACGAACATCGTCGGGCGCGGTGTGCAGGGCTATTCGTCGTCGCTGATTCCCGGCGACATCAAGCCGCCGGTGATCCGCCGCCTCTTTGTGCGCGGACTGACGCCGCAGTCGCACGGCAACGCCGTGGGCATCGGCATCGCCGATTTCATCACCACGCGGCTGGTGAATTCGATCGATCGCAA
Organism: Planctomycetota bacterium; assembly: GCA_038227045.1. GTDB lineage: Bacteria > Planctomycetota > SZUA-567 > H5-PLA8 > H5-PLA8 > JANXLS01. Next base: position 3,167 of record JBBRQD010000113.1, on the reverse strand, counting down.
CGCCACGTACATCAATTCGCTGACGGCGGTGACGCCGCAGCTTTCGAAGATTCCGGTCTATTTCGACACGGACCGCGAAGTAATTCAAAAAGCCATCGGCACGCTGGCGCTGCCCAAGGACGCTCCGATCAGGTGCATCCGCATCGCCGACACTCTTTCGCTGGAAGAGGTGCAGGTCTCGGAGTCGTATGCCGCTGAAATTGAAGGGCGCGACGATTTGCAGGCGATTTCGAGCGCTCAGGATATGGTCTTTGATGCGGATGGGAATTTGGCGGAATGAAGTGGTACGTTGAACTTATTTTTCGGACGAATAGTTGGAAAATCGTGCGCTCACCAGCACGGAGCAGGGTACTGCTCCGTGGCACCCACTAAACTTTTTCAATGCGGAGACTTTTAAGTAAATGAAAATCACCAACATCACCCCGATGGTTCTGGGCACGCCTTGGCGCAATTTGACTTATTTGAAAATGGAGACCGACGAAGGTCTTGTCGGCGTCTCGGAATGCCGCAACGTCAGCCGCACCGACGCGCTGCTGGGCTATCTTCACGGCGTCAAGAATCGCTGGATCGTAGGGCACGATCCGTTTAATATCGAATCGCTCGTGAAGATCATGTTTCATGAAGATTTCGCGCGCGTGGACGACGTAGCCGGATCGGGCATTGCGTTGGTCGAGATGGCCTGCTGGGACATTGTTGGCAAGGCGCTGAACCAACCGGTTTACAAATTGATGGGCGGCGCGGTGCGCGAAAAAGTCAAGGCTTACGCCAACGGCTGGTACACCGTAGAACGCAAGCCCGAAGAGTTTCACAAGGCCGCGAAAAAAGTCACGGCGAAAGGCTACCTGGCGCTGAAAGTCGATCCCTTCGGAGCAGGTTTTTACGAGATGGAGCGCAAAGAGAAGACACTCTCGGTTTCGCTGATCGAAGCAATCCGCGATGCGGTGGGGCCGGATGTCGAGATCATGGTCGAGATGCACGGGCGTTTCAGCCCGGCGACGGCGATCGATATCTCGCGCGATCTGGAACCGTTCAAGCCGTCGTGGGTCGAAGAACCGGTGCCGCCCGACAATCTCGAAGCGATGGCGAAAGCCGCCGCGAAGATCCATCTCCCGGTCGCGACCGGCGAGCGTATTCACACGCGCTACGAAACGCGCCGCCTGCTGGAACTCGGCTGCATCGACGTGCTGCAAACGGACATCACCGAATCGTGCGGGTTGCTCGAAGGCAAGAAAATCGCGGCGATGGCCGACGCGTATTACGTGACCTTCGCGCCGCATAACGTGGGCGGGCCGCTGAGCACCGCGGCGTGTTTGCAATTGGCCGCGTGCACGACCAATTTCAAAATCCTCGAACACTTCAACGATTTCGTCGATTCGTGGGTCAAAGAGGCCGCGAGCGGGCCGGGCTATCCGGAAGTCGTGGACGGTTATTTCTCGCTGCCGAGCGGCCCGGGACTGGGCATCACGATTAATGAGGATTTCATCAAAGAGCATCCGCCCACTGGGAATCATTTTAATCTCTTCCGAGACGACTGGCATCGGCGGCAGCAGGTGAAGTAACGGTGGACGTGCCGGAATCGAAAAATGCGCTCGATCACAATCGCCTTTCTCTTCATCATCCTGCTCGCTCTGGCGTGGGCAGTGCATACGCCGTTGTGCGCGCGCTGGAACGTAAGTTTATTTTCGCAGAATCGCGGCGATTTGTTGGACGCGGAAGAATCCCTGATTCGCCTGGGATCGGGGGCTCTGCCGGCGTTGCGCGGCGGTCTTGCGGAGAAGAATGCGACCACGCGTTTTCATTGTGCAAAGGTGCTGCTGGTGCTCGGTGAGAATGAGGGCGAAACATTTCTGCTGGAACAGCTTCGCGCGCATCCCGCGACTGACGATGGCGCTGGCCGCGAGGCTGAAGCGTTTCTGCTGTCCGCGTGGGACCGGCGCGACGGGCCGGGGGAGATGTACCGAAAGAAGTTGCAGAAGGTCGAGAACGTAACGGGCCACGCGCCCGAAACACTGACTGCGTTAAACGAATGCCTGGCGCGTTTTCCGAAATGGGCGGATGGCTACGCGCACCGCGCACGACTGTACCAGCAGGCTGGAGAAGTCTTCGAAGCCAAGCGGGACGCCATCGTCGCGCTGACTTTGGCGCCGAATCACTTTGAAGCGCTGGTAACATTGGGCCGGATTCAACTGGCGGTCGAAGCGCCGACCCACGCGTACAAATGTTTCGAACGCGCGCTGCAGGTCAATCCGCGCATGAAAGAAACGCTTCGGAACGAGCGGCTCGACACGCTGAAGGCGATTGAAGCCGAGAAGGAAAAGCACCGCGAGGAGAAGCGCAAGAATACGCCGCTGGTGTGAGGGGATTGGGATAAATGGGCATGTCTCCGAATCTCGGAATAGATACGTGTCTGTCTCTTTAACTCACGAATTTGGATTCCCTCTGGAAAGTTCACGGAATTCCTCTTGATAAACAGATAGTTGCATATACAATTAAAATAAGAGTGGAGAAATTGGAGCTGAGCCTATGCAATCGATGATTGACAAGATCGCCAGCGAGTGCATTGCCGTTCGGTTGCGGATGCTGAATCGCGTCATCACCAACATCTACGACAACGCCCTGCGATCACTCGACCTGAAGGTGAGCCAGATGAACATTCTGGTCGCTGCCGCAAAAATGGGGACGGCTCGCCCCATTGAAGTTTGCGAGTTTTTACAGCTCGACGTTTCAACCCTCAGCCGCAACGTCGAACGAATGAAGGCTCGTGGCTGGCTGGAAGGTGTGCCCGACGAGGATGGCCGCTCGCAGCCTTTTTGCCTGACACCACAGGGACGCAAGCTTCTGGAAAAGGCGATTCCGGCTTGGAGCGAAGCGCAAAATCAGGTCAAGAAGGTTCTTGGGGATGGAATCGTGGAGCAGTTGAACCAAGCCATGAAACGAGTCAAGGCTGGTTCCGTCGCAAGCTGATTTTTTTTCATTAAATAGTTGCATATACAACAAAACTAAAAGGAGCAGCCATGAAACTCGAAGGTAATTGATTACCGCCAATCAAACAGTGTCGGGCGGAAATAGCATTGCCTTCAGTTCGAGGCAATCAACAGCGGCGGTGCGCATCCGGGCGGGACGCGCAGTGTTTTGGAGAGATATTCCAGTGTATGCAGGCCGCGTTG
>JBBRQD010000112.1:0-17333 GCA_038227045.1 Planctomycetota bacterium | reverse complement strand
GCGCGGTTTGCGCGGATCGGGAACCTGCTTGAAGGCATCGAAAAGCGAAATTTCAGCGGCAACACTCATTTTTCTGATCTCCTTTGAATAGAAGATCGGCTATTTCTCTACGAAAAATGAGGACTTTTGAAAGGCCCTGGCATTGCCGTTGCCCTCTCCCGTGGGGAGAGGGGATTTGGCGACACTGGATTCAACCGGCGTATTCCTGTACATTGAGCGCCTGAAGCGTCGGCAACTCGAACTGAGACCATCGGATTTCGGACTAAATACGACATGGCTGATATATCGATCCTCCATTCCCCTCCGCCACCCAATCTGTTCGAACTGTTTGAACGCATGGTGCTCATCCGCACGTTTGAAACGATGATGGAAGACGAAGCGCGAGCCGGCCGGTTGCCCGGCACATTTCACAGTTCCGCGGGACAGGAAGCGGTTGCGGTGGGCGCGTGCGGTTGTTTGAGGAACAACGACCTGGTCATCAGCAATCATCGCGGGCACGGGCATTTTCTGGCCAAGGGCGGCGATGTGTTTCGCATGATGGCGGAGTTATACGGGCGCGAAGCCGGGTATAGCGGCGGCAAGGGCGGCACGCAGCACATGGCCGGCGCCGAGTGCGGGTTCATGGGGTCCAACGGCATCACCGGCGGCGGCATTCCGGTCGCGACCGGACTGGCTCTGGCGCTCAAACGCCGCAAGTCGTCGAACGCGGTGCTCTCTTTTTTCGGCGACGGCGCGGCCAATCAGGGCGTCTTTCATGAGAGCCTGAATATGGCGACGATCTATAAGTTGCCGGTCATTTTTCTCTGCGAAAACAACGGCTGGGGCATGTCCACGCCGGCCGCCTCGGTTACCGCCGGCTACAACATCGCGCGGCGCGGCGAGGCCTATGGAATTCTGTACAAGATTGTCGACGGCAACAATGTGGAAGCCGTTTACGACCAGGTGCTCGCGGCGCTGGCGATGGTCCGCGACGGTGGATCGCCCGTGCTGCTCGAATGCCAGACCTGGCGCATGAAAGGCCATAGCCGCGGCGATCAGAATCTGTACCGCAACAAGGAAGAAGAGCGCCAGTGGCACGAGCGCGACCCCATCGAGCGCTTGCGAACGCGCATGATTGATGGCGGGGAAGCTGCCGCGGAAACGCTCGCGGGGATCGAGGCACGGGTCCGCACGACCATCGTCGAATGCATTGAAAAATGCCGCGCGCTGCCGCCCGCGCGTCCGGAATCCGCATTCGAAAAAATCTATGCTGAAGTGAAAGCGCCGGCGGCAGCCCAGCCTGTTGAATCTGAATTGAAATTCGAACAGAAGCCGTATTGGCAGGCGATTCAAGAAGCGATGTGCGAGGCGATGGACCGCGACGAACGCTATTTTGTCTTCGGCGAAGATGTCGCGGAATACGGCGGATGCTTCAAAGTCACGCGCGGCATGTTTGAAAAATACGGCGCGTCGCGGGTCGTGAATACGCCGATCAGCGAAGCGGCGATTGCCGGCGTTTGTCTTGGCGCGGCGATGGCCGGCGTGCGGCCGATCGGCGAAATCATGTTCATGGATTTCATTCTGCTTGCGCTCGATCAATTGGGCAACCACGCTGCGAAGTTCCGCTACATTTACAACGGCCAGTTGAGCGCCCCGTTTGTGCTGCGCACGCCGATGGGCGGCTATCGCGGTTACGGCGCGACGCACAGCCAGTGTCTCGATTCGCTGCTGATGAAATTTCCGGGGCTACGCGTGGTCACGCCGTGGAGCCCGCGCGATGCGAAAGGATTATTGAAAACGTGTCTGGCAAGCGACGATCCCGTCGTGTTCGTCGAACATAAAGCGCTCTACGGAACCGTCGGTCCGGTGCCCACAACGGAAGAGTTCATCCCGCTCGGAAAAGCGAACATCGTCCGCGCCGGAAAAGACATCACGCTCTGCGCAAACTCGTACATGGTTTCGCTCTGCATCCAGGCCGCCGAAGTGCTCGCGAAAGACGGCGTGCAGGCGGAGATCGTCGATCTGCGCTGCGTCGCCCCGCTGGACCGCGAAACAGTCGCGCAATCGGCGGCACGCACGCAAGCGCTGGTGATTGTCGAAGAAGGTCATCTGACGTGCGGCATTGGCGCGGAACTGGCCGCGAGCGTTCAAGAAATGGCCTTCGGCTATCTGGATTCGCCCATCCAGCGCGTCGCCGCCGCGGACGTGCCGATCCCCAGCGCGATGGAACTTGAGCGCGCAGTGTTGCCGAGCGTTGACAAGATTGTGGCGGCGGCGAAGAAGGCGTTAAGTTTCAGGGGGTAGGCACGGTGCGGTGTTGTCTGAATCCGAAGTGAATTCAACGTCTTAATTAAACGCAGATGGACGCGGATAAAACGCTGATGAATTATCTATAATGAAATTATCTGCGTCCATTTGCGGTAATCTGCGTTCATCAGCGTTTAATTAGGACGTTGAATATAGGAAAGATGTAGGTGAAGAAAAGAAAATGCCGCGCCGCATCAAACTTACTCTCGAATACGACGGCACTGATTTCAAAGGCTTTCAGGTGCAGAGCGGCGAGCGCGCCGGCGAAGGCACTGAGGCGTCCACCCGCACCGTGCAGGGGGCCGTGGAACGGGCGCTGAATAAAATCTGCTTCCAGCCGATCCGCATCGCCGGGGCTAGCCGCACGGATGCCGGGGTGCATGCGCGCGGGCAGGTCGCGAGCCTGCTGCTGCCCGACGACGTGCTGATTCCCACTGCCGATCTTTGCATGGCGCTCAATTCAAACATGCTCCGGGATTGTTCGGCGGTCAAAGCCGAAGAAGTCGATATGAATTTTCACGCGCAGCGCGACGCGGCGGGAAAGATTTACACGTACTCGCTCTTTAGCCGGCGCGAGCGTTCGTCGATGCTGCGGCGCGACCATTGGCACGTGCGTTTCGCGGTCGATCCCGAGGCCATGCGCAAGGCAGCCGCGCATCTGGTCGGCACGCACGACTTCACTTCGTTCGCCACGCGCTTAAACGAAACGCAAGCCAAGCGCGCGGAAGAAGGCAAACGGGAACTGACGACTATCCGCGACATCCGGCGCATCGAAATTCGCGACGATCCGCGCATTCCCGGGCGCTTGATGATTGAAGTCGAAGGCAGCGGATTTTTATATCAGATGGTGCGGACGATTGCGGGTTCGCTGGTGGATGTGGGGCGCGGCTATCGTCCGCCGGATTGGATGGCGGAAGCACTCGCGGCAAAGGACCGCCGCAAAGCCGGCCCAACCGCGCCGGCTCTGGGATTGTGTTTGGATAAGGTGCTGTACTAAAAAACGTTGAAAGTTAAAAAGTTGAAAGTTGAAATCGCAACGCAATAACTTTCAACCTTCAACCGGTTAACCTTCAACCGTTTTCATCACACCGAGTACTTGTCGTCGAAAATCGACGCGCCTTTTTCGAGATGCACTTTCTTGTTCGCGGCCAGATGGCGAAGCGTCTTGAAGACCGTTTCGACAGCCGACTTCGGGTCCGGGACGAGCGATGCATTCGGGGCGATACCGGCGGCGATTTCATCGACTCCCAGCGCTTTCCCCTTATGCGCAGTCAAGACTTTGACCGCTTCGCGCTGCACGTACAGCACCGCTTCGGCGGCTTTCTTTCCGGCTTCCACGCCCGGCTGATGGTAGGCGTTGGTGTTGACCAGCGTTCCGTAGAATCCGACGGCGCGTTCGTAGAGCGCGATCAGCTTGCCGACGGTTTCGGGGTTGGCCTGGTTTACCGTGATAGTGATGTTTTCGCGGTTGCTTTCATGCAACGCCTTGCGCGTGCCCTGGTGGAAACCGTTCAGGAAATCGCCGCTGGTCGCGCCGGGTTCGACTTCGATCGACTTGCTGTTGCGATCATGCAGCACTTCGATGAACGTTACGAAGAAATTATTGACGCCGTCGCGCAACTGCTGAACGTACGCGTGTTGATCGGTCGAACCTTTGTTGCCGTAAACCGCGATGCCCTGATGCACAACCTTGCCGTCGAGATCCTTCTCCTTGCCCAGCGATTCCATGACGAGCTGCTGTAAATATTTGCTGAACAATTCGAGGCGGTCTTTGTACGGCAGAATGACCATGTCCTTGAGGCCCTTGCCTTTTCCAGCGTGGTGCCACATCAGCGACAACAGAGCGGCGGGATTCTTCAGCGTGGTTTTGACGCTGGTGACGGCATCCATCGCTTTCGCGCCGTCGAGCATGCCTTGAATGTCCAGTCCTTGCAGCGCGGCGGGCAGCAGCCCGACCGCGGAGAGTTCCGAGGTGCGGCCGCCGACCCAGTCCCACATCGGGAAGCGCGTGAGGAAATTGTTTGCGACCGCGTACTTGTCGAGTTTGCTGCCGGCCTGCGTGACGGCCACGGCGTGCTTGCCGAACGTCAGTCCCGCCGCTTCGTAGGCGGCGCGTGCTTCTTCCATGCCGTTGCGCGTTTCGGCCGTGCCGCCGGACTTCGAAATGACGATCGCGATGGTCTCTTTCAAACCGCCGCCGATTTTCGCCAGCACGATATCCATGCCTTCGGGATCGGTGTTGTCGAAGAAGTACGGGGTGAGCTTGTCGGCCGTCGGCGAACCGAGCGCTTTGGCGACGAACTGCGGTCCAAGTGCGGAACCGCCGATTCCGATCACGAGCACATTCTTAAAGAGTGGAGCCTTCTCGGGCTTGATCGCGCCGGAATGAACATCGCTCGAGAATTTCTTGATGCCCGCCAGGCACGAATCGATTTCCTTCTTTAGATCGGCATTCGGCGCTTTGGACGAATCGCGCAGCCAGTAATGGCCGACCATGCGGTTTTCATCGGGATTGGCAATCGCGCCGGCGACGAGCTTGTCCATCGATACAAAGGCGGCTTGAATCTTCGGCTCCATCTCGCCAAAGAACGTATCGGAAAAATTCATGCGGCTGATGTCGAGCGCGACGCCAACCGATTCGCAGTTGAGATAATACTGCTTGAAACGAGCCCACAACGCTAGATCGCTCATAAGTCGAATGCCTCCTGAAGAAGGTGAGGGACGGGAAAAACCGGCGTTGAAATTACCGGAGAAGGGGCGATGGTGCAACCGGGAAACAGAAACTTTAAAAACGGTGACAATAGTCAAGCCAATTCGCTGCGGGCTTGTTCCAGCAGTACATTGAATTCGCCGCGAAATTCCGGGGCGAGAGAGTTGGTGATTGTGTCGGCTTCGCTCATGTGCCGCTTTAAAAGTTCGACGATATCGGCTTTGTCCTGCATTCGCGGGGTCTGAAGCTTTAGTTGTATCAGAGCCGGTAGAGTTGCAAACCAACCACTCTTTCCCAAGAGGCTCGGGTGCGGCAATGGGATACGCGCGTGTTTCAAAAGAGTGCCTTCTTTAAGCAAATCGAGTTTCGCGCCCGATTGCCAATTTTTGAGCGAAAAGTCATTCTGAATGACAAAATCATTCTCCCGCAATTTGGCAAGAACTTCGTCAAAATGCTCAGAGTCGACCACTAAGTCTACGTCGCTCGTATAACGCTCATAACCTAGATTCTGAACCGCCAAGCCCCCAATAATCACGCCGTATGCACCATCAATTGAACGAAGAATGGATCGAATTTGAGCAACGGCATTGGACAGGGCTCGCGGGTCGGCGTCCACTTTGCGTCCTCCAAATGTTTCCGCCACGGCGTGTTGAATTCCAATCAACTGCGCGGCGATCGCATAGACAGTATTCTCAGGCAACTGTTGGACTGCTGTATCCATGTGTGAAGTCTACCATAAACGCAAAGCACCGCGCGGAAAACGCATCGCAAATTTCTCACACCTGCGTCTTCCGACCATACGCCAATTCCGCGCCTCCGGTCAAATAATGATCGACACCGGTCGTGAACGTCGCGTCTGCCGCAAGAAAGAGGCAGAGCTTTGCGGTCTCTTCCATGGTGCCCATGCGGCCGAGGAGCTGTGCGTTGTCGCCGTCTTTGCGGCATTTTTCCGGATCCGGAGCGGCGTCGATGGCTTGCTGCCACAACGGCGTGTAGATATTGCCCGGCGAAACTGCGTTCACGCGGACGCCGTGAGCCGCTTCGTCGATGGCCAGCGCTTTGGTGAGCGCTGTTACCGCGCCTTTTGTTGCGACGTATGTCGTGGCGTGCAACTGTCCGATGACGGCGGTGAGGCTCGAAATGTTGACGATCGCGCCGCGCGTTTTTCGCAGATGCGGCAGCGCGTATTTGCAGGCCGCGAATACGCCGATGAGATTCAGATCGATCAGCGCACGAAATTCGTCGATTGAAAAATCGTCGATTGTCTTGTGCGGCGGATGCCAGCCAGCGTTGTTGATCAGGCAATCGATGCGCCCGAATTTTCCAACGGTGCTTGCGATGAGCCGTTCGATTTGGTCGGGCTTGGTCATGTCGCAGGGAACGTACAGCGCGGCATTGGGTCTCGCGGCGTTCAATTCGGCTTCAAGCGGCTTGCCTTGATCCGCGCCCGGCGCGCAAAATACGACGTGTGCCCCTTCCTTCGCGAATAAACGGACGCATCCCGCGCCGATACCAGAAGTGCCGCCGGTAACGATGCAAACATAAGGGGTCGCGAAGCGCATGGGTGTCTCGATTCAAAGGTGTGTTTGGGTGCCACGGAGCAGTACCCTGCTCCGTGCTGTTGCGGATACGAATTTCAGTTAATTCGTTTCTATCAAGCTGAATAATGCAAGCCTCAGCACGTAGCAGAGTACTGCTCCGTGGCACCCGGCGTCATCGCACGATCCTCAACCCGCCGCCCTTCATCAGAGTCTCCACTTCGCTGCGCGAGACAATGGCGAAATCGCCGGGGAGCGTGTGCTTCAACGCGCTGGTTGCGACGGCGAAGCGGATCGCGTGATCGTAATCGCCGGGCTTGATCAGCAGGGCGCTCAACAGACCGCCGGCGAAACTGTCGCCCGCTCCGACGCGGTCGATGATTTCGAGCTGGTACTTGGGCGCTTCGAAAAACTTCTTCGTCGCCGCGTCGTAATACAGCCCCCACCAATCGTTGAACCAGACCGATTTGTTCTGGCGCAGCGTGATGGCCACGCCGCTGAATTTGAATTTATCGACGAGCTGCGTCGCCACGTCTTGATATCCGGCGGCTTCGACGTTCTCAAATTTTTCGTCGCCTGCCTTGTGCGCTTCGATGCCGAAAACGACCTTCGTGTCTTCCTCCGTCGTAATGAGCAGATCGACGTATTGCATCAGCGGTTCCTGGCACGCGCGGGCTTCGGCCGGCGTCCAGAGTTTCGAGCGGTAATTCAAATCGTAACTGACGGCTACGCCCGCGGCTTTCGCGGCCTTGAGCGATTCGAGCGTCGTCTCCGCCGCGCTTTTGGAGAGGGCGGGGGTGATCCCGGAGATGTGGAAGCGCTTGACACCGTCGAAGACTTTTTTCCAATTCACATCACCGGGCTTGATCAGGCTGATCGAACTGCCGGCGCGGTCGTACAACACCGCGGACGGGCGCGGGCTGGCGCCCGGTTCGAGAAAATAAAGCCCGCAACGCCCCTCTTTAGTCAGCGCGACATGCGTATCGTCGACGCGCTGTTCGCGCACTTTTCCCAGCAGCAGCCGGCCCAGTGCGTTGTCCGGCAGGCGGCTCACCCACGCCGATGAAAACCCGAGCCGCGAGACGCAGACGGCGACATTCAGTTCGCCGCCGCCGACGGTGACATTGAAGGCCTGAGCCTGTTCGGTGCGGAGATCGTTTTGAGGAACGAAGCGCAGCATCGCTTCGCCGAACGTGACGAGATCGTGAGGCATTGGGGAATCCTTGAGTTTAGTGGGCGATTGACAGGCGACACTATGCCTTGAAAACGTGTGAAATGAAGTGAAAAATTGTGGCACGGGCATCCAGCCTGCGCAGGCTGGAAGCCTGCACCACAATTGGAACGGCTTTGCGTGCGGCGTTCCATGATGTTAAGCTCCTGCATTCATGCATGAATTCTGGAATCCGACGCAGATCCCTACTCTTTTCTGGTGCCTCGCCGCGCTTGGTTCGTTCGGCTTTGGGTTGTCCAAGACAGGCATTCCCGGTGTCGGCATTCTGGGCGTGGCGCTCTTCGCCCTGGTCTTCGAACGTTCGCCGGGCCTTGCGCTGCCGCTGTTGATTGCCGCGGATTTCGTTGCGGGATTCGCTTATTACAGGCTCGCCGTCTGGCCGAAAATGCTGCGCATGTTTCCGTGGGCGGCGATCGGCATCTTTCTCGGCTGCTGGATCATGTCGATGATCAATACGCCTGAACACAAAGACAGCGCGCCGAAAACGTTCAACCACATCATCGGCTGGACGTTGATCGCGCTCGTGGCCCTGTCGGTCTGGTGGCGCTGGCTGCGCAAACGCCCCGTCGAATCAGAATCGGACGATACGCACGGGCTGGGATTTGAAATCGTCGTCGGAATCATTTCCGGTTTCACCACGATGATTGCCAACGCGGCCGGACCTATCATGATCCTGTATCTGATGCGCATGAAACTGCCGAAAATGCAGTTCATCGGCACCTGTTCGTGCTTCTTTCTGGTGCTCAATTGTTTCAAAGTGCCTTTCATGATCTATATCGGCATGATCAACGCCGAGACGTTTCGAGTAGATCTTCAATTCATTCCTTTTTCGCTGTTTGGCGCGTTTGTGGGCTGGGCGATTATTAAATGGATCAACCAGGCCTTGTTCGAAAGCTTGTGTCTGGCATTTACGGCAATTGCTGCGGTCTGGTTGGTGAGATAGACGGAAAGGATGAGTCCTACTTCCTTCTGCACTCCTTTTGACCAGTATTCCCTCGCTTCGATACACTCTGTAACAAATTGTGCAGTGTGCTGATTTGCATTTTCTCGGAATTGTAATTTCGATTGACCGCGCTCCACATTAAAGTAAGAAATACACTCCTTGCGTTCGAATTTGGCATTGCTCGTGTTAGAAAGCGTGGATTCATTCGACGCTTTCGTTCTTTATAAAATGAGGATTCTCGCTCCATGAGGAATGTTCGCACGTACACCGTTATCCCGGCGTTGCCGGAACGCTTGAGCGCCTTGCGGGACATCGCGTGCAATTTGTGGTGGAGCTGGACACGGGAAGCGCGGCAGTTGTTCATCGACATCAGCCGCGAAACGTGGGAATCGTGCGGACACAACCCCATTCTCATGCTGGGACGAGTCAGCCCGGCGCGGCTTAAGCAGCTCAGCGAGGACAACGGATTTCTCGCGATCGTGGATCGGGTCAAGGCCGATCTCGACGAGTACATGAAAGCCGAGACCTGGCACAGCCATCTCGCCGCGGGAAAACGGTCCGCATCGATCGCCTATTTCAGCGCCGAATTCGGCTTGCACGAATGCCTGCCCATTTACTCGGGCGGCCTGGGTCTGTTGGCCGGCGATCATCTCAAAGCAGCCTCCGCGCTGGGCATTCCGCTCGTCGGCGTCGGCTTGTTTTACTACAATGGATACTTCCGCCAGTATTTGAATCACGAAGGTTTCCAGCAGGAATATCTTGCGCCCAACGATTTCTACAATCTTCCATGCGCGCTGGAGATCGGCAAGGACGGCAAGCCACTGACGATTTCAGTGGATTACCCCGGCCGCAAAGTCGTGGCGCAAATCTGGCGCGTCCAGGTGGGCCGAATCCCGTTGTATCTGCTCGACACAAAAATCGACGGTAACAACGCTGACGACCGCGCGATCACAGATCAGCTTTACGGCGGCGACCACGAACACCGCCTCAAGCAGGAATTGCTGCTCGGCGTTGGCGGCGTGCGCGCGCTCCGGGCGCTGGGCCGCGAGCCGGAAGTCGTGCACATGAACGAAGGGCACGCGGGGTTCTCGGCGATCGAACGGATGCGCATTCTGGTCGAAGAAAAAGGCCTGCAATTCCGCGAGGCTCTCGAATCGGGCATCCCCGGAAATATTTTTACGACGCACACGCCGGTGCCCGCAGGCAACGAAGTGTTCGGCACGGAACTGATGGACCGCTATTTCGGCGAATGGCCCGGAAAGCTGCGCATCGACCGCAAATCTTTCCTCGCTCTCGGGCGCGTGAATCCGCATGACGAAAACGAAAATTTTTCGATGACGATTCTGGCTCTGCGAACGTCGGGCGCCGCCAACGGCGTCTCGAAGCTGCACGGCGAAGTGTCGCGTAAAATGTGGTCGCCGGTTTGGCCGGACGTTCCGGTTCACGAAGTCCCCATCGGCCACATCACCAACGGCTGCCACATCCGTTCGTATGTCTCCGATCAGATGGACGAATTGTTCGCGCGCTATTGCGGCCCGCGCTGGTCGCTCGACGCGTGGATGCAGGGCAAAGAGTGGCGCGGCCCGGACCTGGTTCCCGATTCCGAATTGTGGCGCGTTCACGAGCGCCGCAGGTCGCGGCTGGTGACGTGGGCTCGCGAGCGTGTGAAAATGCAGCTTCGGCGCGCGGGCGCGTCGCCGCGGTCGGTCGAAGAAGCCGAAGAAATTCTCGATCCCGAAGTGTTGACGATCGGCTTTGCCCGGCGCTTCGCCACGTACAAGCGCGGCACGCTGCTGTTCCGCGATCCCGAGCGGCTGGCGCAGATTCTCTCCGACAAGGACCGGCGCGTGCAGATTCTGTACGCCGGAAAAGCGCATCCGAAGGACGGCGCCGGAAAGCAATTCATCCAGGCTATTTACAAATACGCGCGCGATCCGCGCTTCAAGAACCGCATTATTTTCCTCGAAGACTACGACATCACCGTGGCGCGTTATCTGGTCCAGGGCGTCGATGTCTGGCTGAACACGCCGCGCCGGCCGATGGAAGCGTCGGGAACGTCGGGCATGAAGGCGGCCGCCAACGGCGTGCTGAATTGTTCGATTCTCGACGGCTGGTGGTGCGAAGGCTACGACGGCGAGAACGGTTGGGAAATCGGCCGCGGGGAAGACTACACGGACCTCGATTACCAGGACGACGTCGAGAGCCGCGCGCTTTACGATCTGCTTGAAAAACATATCGTGCCGCTGTTCTACGAGCGCCGCGCCGATGGCTTGCCGCGCGAATGGATTCGGCGCATGAAGCGCGCGATGATGACCGCCGCCGGCACGTTCAGCACCTTCAGAATGGTGCAGGACTACTATGAAAAATACTACAGCAAAGCCGGCGAGCGCTGGACGAAAATAAACGAGGCGAACCTCCAAGCCGCGAAACAATTGTGGCAGTGGAAAGTAAGCCTGTTTGCGGGCTGGGCGCAGATTCGCGTGGAGGACGTGGCGGCGGACCGCACCGAACGGCTGAACTCGGGTGGCACGATGCGGCTCAGCGCCCGCGTCCATCTGGCGCCCATTCGGCCGGAAGACGTCGACGTTCAAGCGTACTATGGTCCGTTGAACGATCAGGGCGCAATTGAAGAAGGCGCGTCGAAGACCTTGAACTGCCTGTTCCGAGTGGACGGCGCGGACGGCTCGTACCGCTATTCCGGCGAAATTCCGTGCGAGGCGACTGGCCGCTTCGGTTATGAAATTCGCGTGCTGCCGAAGAACCCGAATCTATCTTCGCCGTTTATTCCCAGCTTGATTACATGGGGGTAACGGCGGCCGGGGAGACAAGGAGAGAGGGAGACACGCATGACGCGGTATGGACTCACGATACTTGCCGCATTTTTCTGCGCAGCCATTTCGCGCGCCGAAGAACCCACAGGCAAGCCGGTCATCCTGCTGACCGGATTCGAACCCTTCGGCGGCTCCGCGTACAACACATCTTGGGATGTCGTGAGCAAATTCGACGGTCAGGAAATCGCCGGACATGCCATCAAAACGGTCCGGCTGAAAGTCGTCTATGACAAAATAGGCGGACCGCTCGCCGAAGCGATTGAGAAATTAAAGCCCGTCGCGGTGATTTCATTCGGCGAAGGCACCCCGGAAATTCACGTCGAGAAAATCGCGCGCAACGGCTACCATCCGGCCAAGCCGCCGGACAACGACGGCAAAGCGCCGCCGCGCGACGCGATCGTTCCGGGCGGCGCGCAAACAATCCGCAGCGGTCTGCCTGTCGATGCGATCATTAAGAAATTGAACGATGCGGGCATCAAAGCGGCGACCTCGGAAGACGCCGGCGGGTATCTTTGCAACGAATGTTTCTACCGGCTGATGACGGATAAAAACGCGCCAGCCATTCGCGGATTTGTGCACGTGCCCGTGGTGCCGCCGGCGGACGAAGCGGGGCGCAAGCAGTTGGATGACGCGGTGCGGATTATTTTGAAGTCGGTGATTGAAAACAAATAATGCCTGCGGTACAGGTCACTCATCTTCTTTAATATGCCGCCCGAGCACCAGCATCTCATGCTCGTCACATTCCACCGGCTCAAACCCCGTCACCTGAATCATCGGCGGCGTCACCTCCGCGAATAGCCGCAGCGGCAAAGTCATATCCGCGCGCAGCGGCTCAATCAGCGCCGCAATATCGGCTTTGAGACGCGCGATGTCCAGACCCATGTACACGTCGGCGGGAATCGCGGCGGCTTTCATTTTGAACGTGTGCTGCAGCGAAAGCACGCCCTTGCGATTGCCATTCTCCCAATGAACGAAAGCCACCGCCGCGTGAATGATCATTTGATAAAACGTCTTCGGCGTTCCGATGGTTTCCATCCACTGCGCTTCGAGAATTTCGTGACACTCGAAAAAATGGCGGTGATTAAATAGCCACACGCCTTTCTTGTAGCGCTCGGGATAGTCGGAAACTTCAGGCTCGCCATAGATCATTCATTGACGCCCATCGGCAATCCATACGGCAGCCGTTCCGGCACCGGCGCAAAATCGCTGACCGCGGTGAAGAGCCGTTCGAAACTCTTGTTCACGTCGCCCGACAGGCAATCGGTGACGTCGCCCGTGGCGAAATCGTATTTGTTCGTAAGTTCGCGGAAACTGAAATTTTGATCGTAAAACGCATAGATCAGCGAGCGCATGTTTTCAATCGCCTGAATCATCATGTTCGCGTATTCCGTGTAGCGCACGGCCGAACAATCGTTCGCCACGAGCGCTTCGTGCGTCACCTCCGCCGATTTGATGCCGCTCTTTAGCGCAAACAGCACGCCCGACGAAAAACACGGATCGATGAATCCATACGCATCGCCCACCAGCACCAGCCCGTCAACCGCGCAATATTTCGAGCGGAAAGAATACTCGCCGGTCGTGCGGTATTCGCCCACTTGCGTGCCTTGCGCCAGATGCTGTTCGATCCATTTGTTCTGCGTCACTTCGCGGTCGAAGACGGCTTTCAAGTCGCGGACGCCGTCGCGGAAAAGATATTTGTGATCGGCGACGACGCCGACGCTCAGCATGTCGTTGTGCTGTGGAATGTACCAGAACCACCCTTTGCCCGGAACATACGCCACCGTCGTCGCGCCTTCGTCGCGGCCGGCATCGCGCTGAGCACCCTTATAGTACGTCCAGATCGCAACCTTGTTCAACTTCGGATCGTGAATGCGCCAGCCGTTGCGGGACGCGCTCAGCGATTCGCGGCCGGTGCAGTCGAGCGTCATCTTCGCTCGAAATTCGTGCATCGTCCCTTCTTGATCGACCGCGCGCGCGCCCACGACGCGTTCGCATTCCTTGATGATTTCCTTGACCGTCATGCCTTCCAAAAGTTCAGCGCCTTTTTCACGCGCATTGTTGACCATCATCAGGTCAAACTCGGAGCGCAGAACCTGCCAGGTCTGGCCCACTTCCGTGCCATAGCGGTCAGTGAAATAAAACGGCTGAGACGCGCGCCCGGACGGCGAGACGAATTGAACGCTGTATTTCTTGACATATTGCGACGCCTTCATTTTCTCCAGGAGCCCGAGCCGCTTGAAACAATAATACGTGAACGGCAGCAGCGATTCGCCGATGCGATAGCGCGGATGTTTCTCGCGTTCCAGGATAATGACCTTGTGTCCATATTCAGCCAGAATCGCCGCGGCAGACGAACCGGCGGGACCGGATCCGATGACCAATGCGTCGCACGATTTTACGTTCATAATTTTCCTCTCCTGTCAATCCTGCCGATAAACGACGGGCGCGAGAATTTCGACGATATTGGCCAATGTCAATCCTTCCGGAGTCGAAAGCCGGTTGCGGCGGCCGTATAAACGTGTCGGACCGGGCAGGCAAAAATGTTTTTGCGTCTGTGTATCGGAATCGATTTCAAAAAACGCGCTGGGCGCGCTGACGTGCGGGATCGCATGCTTGTGCAGAATCGAACCAAACGGCAGGCACCCGGAAAGAATATCGGTGCGCGCTCCGCCCATGATATTTTCGAGATGAATATCGATGCTGCCATACGCGACGGGCTTGCGCGACTGCTCGGTGAACAACACGACTTCGCGCGTGTAGGAGTCGCCCTGCCGGCCGCTGTGGATGATGCTGATCGCAACCGTTTCGCGGAAGAATGCTTCGAGCGTCGGAGTCATATCGCGGCCGTGGTCCAGCATCCCGCGGTACGGTTCGGGCAGTTCCGCTCCCTTAAGGAGAGCCATCTTTGGCAAAGACAAGTGTTCGGTTTCGTAAAACCGGTTCAACGGAAAAAGAATCTCGGTATTGCCAATGGTTTGATTCATCATATTACGCTCATTCCCTGCCGCCGCGGTCCGCAGGCGCTTCCAACGCCGCAACAGTATACACTCAAAACAGTACGTGCACGTACTAATATTTGAAAAATGAATTCTGCCGCGCCCCGCGTGTCCAGGGTGTAGACAGGTCAGGCGTTTTGCCATCTTTTTTCAATGGAGCGTGTCATGAAACGATTGTCTGCTGCGTTATGTGTAGTGGGGTGCCTTGCCGGCGCGGTGCTGGCCGGCGAAAAGGTCGATGTGAACAAGGATCTGGCGCTGGATGTCGCGCAGGCCGGTCCGGATTTCAAAGTTCAAGGCGAATATTCGGGTGAAATCGCCGCGGCCGATGGCAAGAAAAAATTCGGCGCGCAGATCATGGCGCTGGGCGGCGGCGCGTTCCGCGCGGTTTATTATTATGGCGGGTTGCCTGGCGACGGCTGGGAAGGCGATGCGAAACTGCGCGTCATCACCGAAAAGGAATGGGTGGCCGATGGTAACACCGACGGCGACAAAACCGTTTTCGAAAAACCCTACGCGGCGACGCTGAGCGGCGAAACGCTCACGGGTAAAAACGACAAGGGCGAAGCGTTCGAATGCAAAAAAGTCATGCGCCAAAGCCCGACACTTGGCGCCAAACCCCCGGAAGGCGCAACGGTGCTCTTCGACGGCACGAACATGGACAATTGGAAAGGCGGTCAGATCGAAGAGCGCAAATTGCTGACGACCGCCCACGGCAATGCCTACTCCAAAGAAAAGTACAAGAACTTCATCTTGCACGTGGAATACATGGAGCCGTTCAAGCCTTACGGGCGCGAACAGGACCGCGGCAACAGCGGCGTGTACTTGCAGAACCGCTACGAATGCCAGGTGCTCGATTCGTTCGGCCGCTTCGGCAAGAACAACGAAGCCGGCGGCATCTATACGAAAGCCGCGCCCAAGGTCAACATGGTCTTCCCGCCGCTGGCCTGGCAGACGTACGACATCGATTTCACCATGGCGACATACGACGAAGCCGGCAAAAAACTAAAGAATGCCATGGCCACGGTGAAGCACAACGGCGTGCTCATTCACGAGAATTTTGAGATCAACGGACCGACAGGCGGCGGTCAAAAGGAGACGCCGGAAGGCGGTGAGGTCCAGCTTCAAGGCCACGGAAACCCGGTCTTCTATCGGAATATCTGGATTAAGGAGAAAAAGTAGAGTTTTTTGCAAATGAGCCATTTAGGCGGCCCAAAAAACGGCGAGAATGACGCGCTGTTTTTTGGGCCGCCTTTTTGTCGTCCGGCAAATCATTGGAGAATCATTCATGATTCGTTTTAAATCAATCAAGTCGTCAGCGTTGCTCGCGTGTGTCGTGATGCTTGCAGTTCAGGTTCGTGCAGCCGATGAACCGAAAGACGTCGCGGTTTCCTTCGCCAAAGCGGTGAAGGTCGGCGACAAAAAGGCGGCGCATGACCTGTGCGTCGGCACTCCGGAGCAGCTCAAAACCATCGACACCCTGATCGATATGATGTCGACGATTCTGAAATTCAAAGACGCATGCGACAAGAAATTCGGAGCCGACAATCTTCTGAGCAAGAATATGGCCGGCGGCATGCCGGACATCGCCGTCGAAGCCGCCAAGGCGGAGTACAAAGTCGAAGGCGACACGGCAACCGCGGTCGACAAAGCCAAGCCCGAGGAAAAGAATCCAATGAAGCTGAAGAAGGCCGACGGGACGTGGAAGGTTGACTTGGCGTCCATGGGCGATGACGCCGCGCAGGCCGCTCAGGCCGCGCCGATGATGAAGATCATGGCCGAAACGACCGAGGAGATCAACGCCGGCAAATACAAGACAGTCGAGGAAGCGGCCGTTGCTTTTGGCACCAAAATGCAGGCGCCGAAGAAGTAACTATTTGAGTTGCGAGCAACGCGGACTTCAAGCCGATTGAAGTCCGCGCTTTTTATTTCTGCGTCGCCACCAACCGATAAATCGGCCGCCCCGCAACCATGTACTTTACTTCAAAATTAGTCCGTCCCTTGGGTGCATCTTCCCATGGCTCCGGATGTTCGGCCACGTCGAAGAATCCGCGCAGCAGCGGCAGAATTTCGCCGTAGTAGTCCTTATGATCCGTCGCAAAAAAAAGCGTTCCGCTCTTCTCGAGCGTGCGTTTCAAATCCGTGCAAAAAGCCTCGTTGAACAAACGCCGCTTGAGATGCTTTTTCTTCGGCCACGGATCGGGAAAATAGATGTGGTAGTGGTGGACGCTGGTGTCCGTGAAGTAGCGCTTGATCAGAAACGCGGCGTCGATGCGGCCGCAGCGAAAATTGGCGAGCTGCTTGCGCGCGGCGCGGTCGCGCATCAGGCGATAGTATTCGCCGCAACGCTCGATGCCCATGCAATTCCACTCGGGATGCGCCACCGCCATGCTCATGATCGTGCGCCCGCCGCCACAGCCGATCTCCACGATCAACGGCTGCGTTCGGCCATAAATCGACGTCCAATCCGCCGGAATCGGAAGTGCATCCAAAGGCAATTCACACGCGTCTTGCGCCGTCGGCAAAAACACGCGGCCAAAGGGGCCACCCTCGGGAACAACCCGCCCGCGACCCTCGGCTGCATCCTCGATGCTCTCGTCCACTTGATCTTCTTGCTCGCTCATGTCGCTAAATTTTCACTCGCTGGCTGGTGCGCTACTATTGACCCGCGCGTTTCTAAAGCGTCATTATCGCGCCGCGCCGGGCAAGTTGAACGAGGCGGTCGAGCAAAGGCGTATTGGGAAGATACGCCGTGCGAGACCAACGAAGTTCAACGCCGCCCGCCGCAAGCGAGAATG
>JBBRQD010000111.1:0-17369 GCA_038227045.1 Planctomycetota bacterium | reverse complement strand
GCGAGCGGAAAACGAGCGATTTTTGTTCGGATCGAGGCGCGAACTTCATGCGCTATCCAGAGGAGATAACGCTTGAAGTTCGCAACGAAGAGCCGGACAAAAAGCGCCGTTTTACGCCGCGTTCGGTTTTGAAACACTCTCATTACGAAAGCGGAACGGAAATAGCAATGGCTGAAAGCGTTATTGGAGCGGGTCGAATCCTGATTCCGCCTCAGTCCGCGCGCAAGCCGGTTGAGGCGACGAGCATGGCCGAACGCGCGAGCGACGCGGAACTGGTGGAGCGTGCTGAAAAAAATGACCGGGCTGCCTGGGACGAATTGGTCGAGCGCCACTATGCCGTGGTCGTCAGCGCCGCGTACAAAGTCTTGAATGACATCGACGCCGCGAAGGATTGCGCGCAGGAGGCCTTTCTCGAAGCCGCTGGAAACCTGGGCGATTTGCGCGAAAAATTGAAATTCGCGCACTGGATTTACGGCATTTCGTATCGCAAAGCCATCTATGTGCTGCGCAAAAAAAAGATGCACAACGCCGCCATGGTAGTCAAGAAGGACGAAAGCCGCGCAGTCATTCATCTCGGCTCGCCGTCGGACCAGGCCGAAAAAATGGAAAAACTTTCCAGTATTCGCAAAGCGCTCGCCGACATCGCCGAAATTTACCGTGAAGTGATCGTCTTGAAATATGTGGACGGCCGAAGCCACACCGAAATCGCGCAAATCCTCGATCTTTCGCACGCCGCGGTCGATAAAAGACTATCGCGCGGCAAGGATCTGTTGCGCGCATCGCTCAACCGCTGGAAAACGTAACGAGCATTCAAGAGCCGCGCACGTAAGTAAGCGGCCGTATTTCGTATGGCGCACAATCTTAGCCGCTGACTTACGTGCGCGGCTCTTGAAGCAAATGAACCGATAAAGAAATTACGAGTTTTTGATATGCCCATGACGATTGACGAAGCCCGTTCCTTGTTGCCACAGTATGCCGATGGGCTGCTCGAAACCGAGCCGGCTCGCGAACTGGAAGGCCTGTTGGCCGAGACGCCCGATCTGCAAACGGAACTCAAGCAGCTTAAAGAGGAAAACGCGCTCCTAGAAGAAGCGCTTGCGCCGCTGCGTTCGAGCCGTTCCGGTCGCATGCGGCTTTCGGAAGCGATGGTGGAGGTGCATCGCCAGGCGACGAATGTCGCGGAGTCTCTGCCCGAACGCGGCTGGCGAATTTTCAGGCTGAGCTACTGTTTTCTGGCGTTGGTCGGCGCGACGCTGCTCGTTCAGTTCCACCCGCCCAGCCCGGAAGCGCTGGCGTTGAACGGCACGTTTATCCTGGTCGACGTGTGCGTCTACATCATCGGTCTCTTGTTCTTGGTGTGTGGCGGCGCCATGGCAAGCGCGGAGGCGCGGCTGACGAGCTCCTTTTCAATACAAAAGACGAGACCCAGCGCGCTGGGCGTCCTGTTGGTCCAAGTCTTCGGCGCGGTAACCATTCTAGGCGCGTTTGGGATGTACTGGTGGATGCTGGCCGCTAATTAACCATTTACCATTTATTATTGTCCATTTACCATTTTCCCTTTCCTTTATTTAACGATTGAATGTATCGTGCCTTCAGCGCCAAGGGCGCGAACTATTATAGCCCAGGCTGGAGCCGGTACTCCGGCGCAGGCCTGGGTTTCGGGTAAGGGAAGTTTCCAAGCCCTGAAGGGGCGGGCTACATTCGACGGCAAAATGCTCTAATCGTAGTCCTTTAAAGATAGCAAATGGGCAATGGCATATGGTAAATGGACAATAATAAATGGTAAATGGGCAATGCAAAATGTATTTGTTTGTTTCGCTATTTTCCCTTCGCTGAAACATTCTTCTTGGCCGTGTAGGTAAACGTCGCATCCCCACCGAATAGATACTTCGGGCCGTTGTGAACGATATCGGTGTCAAATTCCACGCGAATCGGGACCGTCAGGGTCGATGACGCGTCGGCGTTTTGCAGTCCGTAAAAATTCAGCAGATAAAGGATGTCGAGCCCCTTGGTGCCCTTGTAATGAACCGTTCCCTTTTTGTAGTCGAATTTGAAGAGGCTGGCGGAGGTTTTTCGATCAATCCCGAAAATGGTGTCGACAACGTCGTTGCCAATATAAATGCGTGTGATGACCGTCGCCTTGAAAAAATCCGCTAACGCCTGCTGGCTGGCAAATACAAAAGCTGGACTTTGCAAACTGATTTCCAGCGAGCCGCCCACTTCGTGATCGCTCAGATCGACCAAAAAAAATTTCTTTCCGATGGTTGCGGCGGTGAGCGGAGTCGGATTGGGCTCGGAGGTCACCGTGCCGAGCGTGACGAATCTAGCGTCGCTTCCTCCTTTCTTGTCGTTGACGACAAGTTGCGCGACAAAATCGCCGTCCGACAAATAGGTATGCGTCTCGGTGGGGGTTCCATTTAAATCTTCGGTGCCGTCGCCAAAGAGCCAATGGTATTGCAGTACATCGTTATCCACGTCGCTCGCAGTGGCGGTGAATGTAATCGGAGTTCCAGCCGTGAAGCCGATTGCCGAGGTCTCGAACGCCGTGATCGCCGGCGGGTGATTTCCGGCGACGGGCGGCCCGCCGGTGATCGATTCAATCCACGGAATCGCGATATCCACGCGCGTGTTGTATGAAAAATCGCCGAAACTGGCGTTGCCTTTGATCCCTCCGGAGGTGACCGACGCGACATACATAACGCCGTTTTCAGTGATAAATTGCGGGCCGCCGCTGTCGCCGGGCGCGGTATTGCTTTCCTGATTGGGCGCGGGCACGTTGTCGAAATTCCATTCGATGAATGTGTTGGTCACGATATCGATCGGCGTCTTGCCCGTGGCGATCTTGCCCTTCGGGGGAGTGCTAGAGTTCGAACCGGTGAGACCCGTGCCGAGAAGTCCATAACCCGCGAGCGTCAAAATCGTGCCGACGGCCGGTGTGTTTCGATACAGCGGACTGGGCGTTATATTCTTTACGTCTATATCCAATTCATAGATGGACAGATCGATCGCACCCTCGGCTTGTTGTGATTTGTCGCCGGCATAACTGGGATGCACGAAGACATGCTTCGTATGGTACGTCTTGGAACCCAGAATGAAGAGTCCGTCTTTCTGGTTGAACCCGATGCTTCCGGGCGTTTGATTATTGACGCAATGCGCGGCGGTCAGCACGAAGCGCGGAGCGATCAACGTGCCCGTGCAGAATTCCGATTTGGCGATGGTGGTAATGATGCCAACCGTGGGAAACTGCGATTGCGGCACCAGCGTTCCATCGATGATGCGCGGCGTGACACGGACATCTTCAGCCCAAACCATCTGAGCGGCGAGACACACAGCCAAAAACGCGAAGCGGGAGAACGTCGTGCGAGGCTCGTTTGTGTGCACCTTAATTGGCAATCCTTCCCTTGTTGAAACGCCCTGGCTGCTGGCGCTCATTCCGGCGCATCGAGCGCGCGCGTGATTTTAACAAACGTGTCGGCCACTGCCCCTGCCTTGTCCTTGCCGTTCGGCAGCGCTTCGGCTTTGCCCAACGCGTCTTCCGCTTCCACCGTCAATCCTCGGTTGTAGGCAAAGACCGCCAGTCCGATCTGATCCTCCAGGCTATTTTTCGTGGAGAGCGGCAGGAGTAAATTCAACACCTGCACCGACGGAAACTTGTCCCACGGCGTGATTTTGACGCCCTTGTTGTTGCCCCCTTTGACCAGGATCGAAAGGCCTTTTTCATCGAAGTCAATGATGTCGTCGCCGACCGGATCGTCTTTGCGCGGGAAGACCTGCAAAATCGATTCGTGCTTGGGATCTTTCTTAATGTGCTCGACCAGTTTCGCGTGGCAGCGTTCGTAGAGACCCTCTTCGTAGCTGATCAGCGTGCGATAATCCGCGGCGATTCTCTTTTGTTCGGTGTTCCCCTTCACGGCGAATTGGTCGATGCCCTCCTTCGCTTTGGAGTAACCAAAATATTTGAGCAGCGTGCGCGATTGCTTGACCGCGGCGGCGATGCCTGGAATCGGCTTCGGAGCGTCGACGGGCTTGGCCGCCGGGGGCGGAGTGTTCGCGGCGGGCTGTTCGGGCTTGGCCGGGGCGGGCGTGTCTGCCTTTGGCGCAACCGGCGCCGGTGCAACCGCCACGGGCGGCGTGACCGGAATCTGTGGCAACGGTTCAAGCGCTTTTCCGGGCGAAACTTTCCATTCGATTTCGCTGGCAATAATCAGCGCGCGCAGCCCCGTCGGGGAAGTCCGTCCCGCGCGGTCGGAGATATTGCGCAGCACTTTGGCCAAACCCATCGACGGCAAAATATCGCCGTTGCGCAGCATTTCTTGGATCTTGTCGAGCTGACGAAGCGCCAGTGCGGCTTCTTCGGGATTGACCGGTTCGGACAGCGCTTTGACAGGCACGGCAGTGGCGTCCGGCGTTTTGCCCGGCTGAGTACTGATCGCGGGTTGACGCTGGGCGGTATTTTCTGGAGCCGGAATCCAGCGTGTGACGAACCGGTACTTCTCCGGCAGATAAGGCTGAATGGTGACGTACACGGCACAGCAGAAAACCAACCCGGTCATGCAAAACAGCAGCGTCGAAAAAACCACGTCGAACGCCGAACGCTTGGCGGTGACATGCGCGGGGTGCCTTTTCAGATGAACCCCGTGCGCGTCGTGTTTCTTTTTTTCGACGTTTACATGCGGAACGGTTGGAATGGGCGCGGCGGATGACGACGCCGGTGCCGTGGCGTGCATCGGTGGCGGAGCAAATGGCTTGTGTGGATCGGGGAGCGCTTTGGCGGTCGCGGCCAGCACGGGGGGCACAACGGGTTGAGCCCCCGATGCCGGGACCACATTCGGGACACCGGAAGCCGAGCCATGCCAGGCTTCCGCGCCGGAGATTTGCAATTCGGCTTGAAGCAGCGAAAGCTTTTGGATCAAGTCATCGTAACCGGGCCGCTTGACCGGGTCCGGATCGAGCATGGCTTCGATCAGATCCCCCAATTCTCCCGGAAACGCGGCGCGCGCCCCCGAGGGCCAGGCGACGGGACGTTTCAATTTGCTGCGTTCGGATTCAAGCGAGCCTTCGTCGCCACCTTTAAAGGGAGGCATGCACGTCAGCAGATGAAAGAGCATCGCGCCCAGCGCATAGACGTCGACGGCCTGAGCCGTTTTCTCGGGGAATGGCTTGGAGGGAAATGCTTCCGTCGGCGTGTAAATCAGCGGTTCGAAGCGGTTGGGAAATGGATGCGTCCACGCTGCATGTTCGGGCCGCTCGCCCATTCCCACGCCGGCGATACGGACATTGTTGCGCCCCAGGACAATGCGGCCCGGGTGCAGGCGGCCGTGAACGAAGCCTTTATCCGCAGCGAATTTCAGCGTGCGGGCGCAATACAAGATCACCGCAAGCGCCTTGGCGGGCGGAGAAGACTGGTAGCGAAAAAGAAAATTTGAAAGGGATTCGCCCGACGCATATTCAAGGACGAGAAACGGCCGGTTGTCGTCGGTCCCGACACCCAGCACGCGGATCAGGCCGGAATGCCGCAAGCCGGCGGTCTTCTCAATACCCGCTTCCAGGTTCGCGATCATGACGCGGTCGCACACGCCGCGATGAAAGAGCTTGATCGCGGCCAGATCGTTTTCGAAAACGCGCTGCGCTTTATAGACCACGGCCTTCGGCCCACGGCTCTTCTCGCGCAGCAGCGAATAGCCGGATATCTTGGGCAAAGACGAATCGCCCGCGGTTATAGGTAATGCCTCGTTCTCCGTCGCTTGTTCAGTCATATTCGAATACCTCTTTCTATTATTATAGACGCAGTTGGCGTTTCTAAAAATCCCAAAAAGCGAAATCAAAGGCAATAATAGCCAAAAATTCAATGCACGACGGCAGAATGTGCATGTCGCTGAACGCAGTTTTGGTGGGTGGCCTAGCCCTCAGGCTGGGTCGCGAAGCGACAAGAAGCCCCGCACTGAGCATCCGAGTTTAAGGAAACGCGCAGGTTCTGGGTGATACTTCTTCGTGCTTCTTTATGTCTCTGTGCGAGAGAAATTATTACATCTCAAACGCCGCTTCAAGCAGCGCCTGGACTTCTTCCATCAGCGCCCGGATATCTTTGCTGGGAGCAATCGACTGGCTATGCATGTCGAGAAGCGCCGCGCCAAGTTCGGCGAGTTCGCCGCCGGGTTTCAACAATCCGGGCAGAATCGGCAACGTTCGTAAATCGGCGATGTGGACCTGCGGAAACACCGCCCCGTTTTCGCCCGTCACCGCGATCAGATAGTCGCTGTACAACTTCGTATTCAAGCAGGCGCAGAGCGCGTCCAGTGAGATGCTCGGCTGGCGTTTGGATTCAGGATGGAAATCGAAGTCGCGCCCTTCGACATCCATGTCGTCGCCAAACGGATTCTTCGCAAACGTGACGTGGACCGAGTTGCGCACGAAATAGCGCTCGCGGTCCACCGTCGCGATCAGCCCTTTCGCCGTCTGGCGCGTGATCAATTTTTCGGGGCGGTCATAGAGCGCCGCGTCGCGCAACTGGCAGTTGAACGGCCGGCCCGGATGCGGCGGAAAATGCTCGTGTTCCTTGTTGTATTCGATGAACCGGCCGGCCCACTGAATCGGCGTGAACGTATTGAATTCGGAACCGTCGATGATGCGCTTGTGAACGCGCGCATCGAACGGCTTCGACGCGCCTTCCTGCGAAATGAATTGCCCGTCCGCTACGGTACCCAGCAGCCGCTTCGGAAACGGCTGAAAGCCCGTCGAAATGCCGTCGCGCACTTCGAACATGTACGCCAGCGGCACGCCATGCTTTTCCATCAGGCCGATCTGGCGGCGCAGTTT
Organism: Planctomycetota bacterium; assembly: GCA_038227045.1. GTDB lineage: Bacteria > Planctomycetota > SZUA-567 > H5-PLA8 > H5-PLA8 > JANXLS01. Next base: position 10,553 of record JBBRQD010000111.1, on the reverse strand, counting down.
GCGCGGGAGTGTGTTGCAGAATCGCAGAACAGGGCCGTGCGAAAGCTGCGATTGCAGCGTCTCGCCGTCGCCGGTCGCGACGATTGAATTCATCGCTGGCGGCGACTTGCGCACGCGCAGCACGCAGGTCTCGACGACGCGTTCGCCGAAGAGTCCCGCGTCGAGCGGCTTGATCGATTCGATGGTGTGGTTCAGCAGCAATTCACGCAGCGCTTTGTAGCGCGAATTGCGTTGAAACGTCGCCGGAACCACGAAGGCCATCACGCCGCCGTCTTTCAGCAGGGTCAGCGCGCGTTCAATGAAAACGGCGAACAGATTAATCTTGCCCGTTCCCGCCGATTTGAACCGCCCGCGCAGCGACGCCAACTGTTTGACGCTCAAGCCGCGGCCTTCGACATAAGGCGGATTGCCAGCGATGCAGTCGCAGCGTCCGTCAAGCTCCGGCAGCGGGGCGAGCGCGTCGGCGTGCCGCAGATCGATGTGCACGTCTCGCTCCAACCCTCCGCTCAAAAACGCTAGTATACGCAGCGAGAATTCCGCAACAGCCAGCGCCTTTTCATCAATATCAATTCCCGCGATTTCGTGCGTCAACGCATCTTCCGCGGCAAGTTCGGGCGCGATTCCGTTTTCAATGCGGCGCGCAAACGCCCGGCGAAATGCTTCGAGCAAAAACACGCCCGCGCCGCACGCGGGATCGACCACGCGCCGCGCCCCGACATGAAGTTCTTCAATAATCGCGCGCGCCACGGCGGGCGGCGTGTAGACACATCCTTCGCTCGAACGGCCCGCACGGCCTAATTCATCCGCTTGCGACGCGCGTAATTTCAAATCCGCGCGCTGCCGCGTCGCGTTGAGCCACTCGCCGAGCAGCGCGGGGTCGCTCCAGGCGGGACGGGGCAGTTCGTCAAAGACACCTTGCGGAACGCGCACGCGCGCGCGGTCCACTTGCAGCGCCCCTGCAAGTTTGTCGAGCCAGCGCGATGGAATGGCGGCGGACGAACGCAAAACCATTTCCTCGGCAAGCGCCACGACCAACGCCTCCGGCCGCAAAGCCGGACAAATTTCAATAAGCGGCGCCAGCAGCGCACTCAGATTGAGAGGCCGCGCGCGGCCTACAAATTCGGTCGTGCGGATTACGCGTTCGACAGGCGCCAGATGTTGCGCGCGATGGAGAACAGGCAACGGAACAGCTTCGGGGTGGGTGAGCGTCATCGTAGTCATCTGGCTATGAATTCGTCCGATTTTTGGGGGAAATGAAGGGAATTTTCGGGGACATCGAATAAACTTCCTTTCGAGTTGCATCGTGAACGGATTATCGGATTATCGAGGCTTGGTTTCGAATGGCGTTGATTTCAATTGCCGAAGCGTTTTCATTCATTCTGGAAAAAACCGCGCGCGCGCCGGCTTCGCATGTTGCGTTGAACGAATCGCTGGGCCATTACCTCGCCAAAGATATTTTTGCGGATCGCGATTGGCCGCCGTTTCATCGCAGCGCAGTGGATGGTTACGCGGTCTTTTCGACCGATACGCGTGCCGCGCCGGACGTGCTTGAATTGATTGAAGAAATCCCCGCCGGCAAAGCCGCCGCTCGCGCGATTTCGCCTGGGCAGACGATCAAGATCATGACCGGCGCACCTCTGCCGCCCGGTGCCGATGCCGTCGTCATGCGCGAGCAGACCGAGATTCCGCGCGAAGGCTTCGTGCGCTTCAATACCGCGGCCAAACAAGGGCAGAACATCGCCCGGCGCGCGAGCGACTCGCACATCGGCGATAGTGTGATCTCCGCGGGTTCGCGCATCGGCCCGGCGGAAATCGGCGTGCTCGCCGCGGTCGGATGCGTCAACGTGCCCGTGCGAAAATTGCCGCGCGCCGCGATTTTGGGAACGGGCGACGAAATCGTCGAACCGGACATTCAGCCCGGCCCGGCGCAGATTCGCAATTCGAACAGCTATCAATTGCTCGCGCAATGCGCCGCAAACCGGATCGATTCGAAATATCTGGGCATCGCGCCGGATGATCGCACGGCCACTCGAAAACTGATCGAAGACGGATTGCAATCGGAGCTTTTCATCTCCACCGGCGGCGTGAGCGTCGGCGACCACGACCACGTCGGCGCGGTATTCAAAGAATTGAACGTCGAAATTCTCTTCGACAAAGTCGCGATCAAGCCCGGAAAGCCGACGACTTTCGGAATCAAAAATTCAACGCTCGTCTTCGGCCTGCCCGGCAATCCCGTCGCAGCGTGGGTGTGCTTTCATCTGTTCGTGATGACCGCCGTGCGTGTACGCTGTGGCGCGACGGACCCTCTGCCGAAATGGTACACGCTCCCCTTATTAGAAGGTGCGGGCGGGCCCGGGGATCGCACGACTTTTCGGCCCTGCAAACTCGTCGTTCACGAAGGCGAAACGAAAGTCAAACCTGTCGATTGGCACGGTTCAGGACACCTGGCCGCACTCGTCGCAGCCGATGGCTTGTTCGTGCAACCCGTCGGAGCACCTCTTCAGGCAGGACAACCCGTCACATTTTATCCCGTGTGACAATGATGGAGCCGATTTATTTTCCATTGCCCATTTGCCATTTTTCATTTTCCATTTATTGAAACGCGCAGATGCCGAAAGAAATGGAAAATGGAAAATGGTAAATGCTGTTTTGGTTGCGGCCGCCTGCCGCCGAATGAAAGTGTGAAAAATGCCATCGAAACTTTCCCACATCGACGCTCAAGGCCGTGCAAAAATGGTTGACGTAGGCGCCAAAGACATCACGCAGCGCGAAGCAAAGGCCGAAGCCGTGGTGAAAATGAAACCCGCGACGCTGGACCTGATTGTCTCCGCCCGCGCGCCGAAAGGCGACGTGCTGGCCATCGCGCGGATCGCCGGAATTCAGGCCGCCAAACGCACGCATGAACTGATTCCATTGTGCCACGCGCTGGCCTTGTCCTCGGCGAACGTGGAATTCGAACCACTCGATAGCGGACGCTTGCGCATTGAAACGACGGTGCGCTGCGACGGAAAAACCGGTGTGGAAATGGAGGCGCTCACCGCGGCGTCGGTGGCGGCGCTGACGGTTTATGATATGGTGAAGGCCGTCGATCGCGGCATGGAGATTCAGCGCGTCAGACTGATGAAAAAAAGCGGTGGAAAAAGCGGGACGTGGCTCCGCAAAGGGAAATCGAAATGATGATCAAACGATGGATTGCGGCGGCAATGTTCTGTGTCTGCGCGTTATCAGCGGGCGCAGCGGACGTCGAAACCTATAAGAGCAATGAAACCGATTTTACGCTGAAATATTCCGGCACGTGGGAGAAGAAGGAGCGCACAAGCGGCGCGGCCGTCACGCTGCTCGTCCCGAAAGGCGACGGCAAAGAAGCCTTTCGAGCGAATCTCACCGTCATCGAACAGGACATCCCAAGCGACACGGACTTGAAAAAGTTCTCCGATGGCTCGCTGTCCGTCATGGACAAACTACTGAAGGGCTACAAAGAACTGGAGCGCAAAGAAATCTCCATCGGCGCGGTAAAGGCGATCCAGGTCGTGTACACATACGCGTTCGAGGACTTCGAATTGAAATCGATCCTCGTGCTCGCCGTTGCGGGCAAACACGGCTACGCGATCACCGCCGCAGCCGAGACGCCAGCGTTCGACAAGTACAAGCCGGCATTCGACGAGATCGTGAAGTCGTTCGAGCCGCATTAAGTGTCAAAGAGCCGCGCACGTAAGTAAGCGGCCAAGCTGGAACTCGCCAATAGTTACCGAATTTCAATTTAGTCTTTCGCATTTTTGAAATGCCAAAGCGAGTTGTGAAATCCACGCGCCACTCCCTTGCGGTCGCGGCTCTTTAAATAAAAAATGAAAAAATCAAAACCCGCCGTTCTGCTCGTCGACAAGATTCATCCGCGCTATCTCGCGAAATTGGAGCGCGCCGCGCGCGTGGTCCGTCCGGACGCGTACGACGAAGACACACTCGAGGCACTCGCCGGCGCCGAACGCGTCGACGCCATCCTCATCCGCACCAAAGGCTGCGTAACCGAAAAAATTCTCCGCGCGTCGCCGAATTTAAAAATCGTCGGCAGGCACGGCATCGGCGTCGAACACATCGACATCGACGCTGCCACGCGCGCGGGAGTGTGGGTGGTAAACACGCCCGAAGGCAGCCGCGTCGCCGTCACCGAGCACACCTGGGCGATGATTCTGGGACTCGCGAAAAATGCCCTGCCCGCGGATCGCGCCGTTCGAACGGGCGACTTTGCGTTCCGCGAGCGGCGCAAATCCCTCGAACTGCGCGGCAAAACGCTCGGCGTCGTGGGCCTCGGCCGAATTGGCACCAGCGTCGCTGAAATCGGAGCGCGCGCGTTCGGCATGAAAATCATCTATACGGATCTGCTCAAGTTTCCCGCCAAAGAAAAACGCCTGCACGCGGCAAAGGTCTCGTTGAAAAAGCTGTTCGAAACGAGCGACGTAGTCACGCTCCACACGCCGCTTGACGCCTCGACTGAAGGCCTGATCGGCGCGCGAGAATTGAGTTGGATGCGTCCAAGTACGTTCTTGATTAACTGCGCGCGCGGCGCAATCGTGGACGGAAGCGCCGTGGCGGACGCGTTGAAAGCGGGAAAACTCGGCGGCGCGGGTTTCGACGTGTTCGTCCCCGAAGAACCGCCGCTGGATCATCCGCTGCTGCATTGCGAGAACGCGATATTATCGCCGCACTCCGCAGCCCAAACGCCTGAAGCCAATCTTGCCTACGCCGAAGTCGTCGACGATATTTTGCTCGTGTTGAATGGAAAGCGCCCGAAATACCCGTTGAACAAAATCTAAATTGTGGTGCAGCCGGGACGGCCGCACCACAAACAAAAAAGGGCGCTACTTCGACAAGCGCTCCAACTCCGTTTTGCAATACTCGTAAATCGTGCGGTCGTCGTCGTTGGTGGGCGAGTAGTCCTTGAGGAAGATCGCGAGGTGTTGCTTGGCGTTCGATTTGTTCATGATGTCCGGGCGCTGGCTGATGCAGATGCCGATCAATCCCGCGGAGATCAAATCCTTTCCACCGGAGGCCATGTGCAACACCGCCTTGAATTCCGTCTGCGCTTTGTCGAAGAGATCGAATGCCACGTCGCCTTCTTTGTAGACCGCCTTAAATTCGCGTGTCGCGGTCTGAAACGCCGGATCGTTGCGGTTGAGAATTTTTCGCTGCGCTCCACCTAGCGACGTCACGGTTCGAGTCGCATTGTCCCGCGCCGTGATCCAAGCCGCATAAGACGTTTCGCACTTCTTGATGACTTCCTCTTTGACCTGCTGAGCGCGCGCATAGTATGCCTGCCCGAGTTTGCGATGGGCGATCGTGGACTCCTTGATCTTCAGCGACGCCTGATATAGCGGAATCGCTTTGTCGAAATGCGCCGCTTTGGCCAGCGGTTCGGCCTCGAGCACGGGCTTCATTTCGGCCGAGTCGGGGATCTCTTCCTTCACTGCATTGGGATTTTTTGATTTGAATCGAAACTGCGCTTCACGCGCGAGCGTCAGCGCCTTTAAGGCGTAATCCGTGCCGGAATGCAAACTGGCCATCTGAAACCAATGCAGGCTGACCACGTAGTCGTCGTCGCCGTGAGCGTGCGCGAACTTTTCGGCTTCTTGAAACGCCTTGCGCGCTTCGTCGAGCCCCGGTTGCAATTCGGCGGGCGCGTTGGGATCGGCTTTGACGGTGGTTTTCACCGGCGTGACCGGTTTGGCGACGCCTGAAGCACCGCGCATTTTGTCCAGCGCCGCGTCGATGGCCAGCGTCGAACGCTTGCGCGACCAGTACAATTCGCTGTTGATCTCCAGCGCCAAATTGCTATCGGAATCGTGGGCCGCTTCGAGTAGATTGGCCGCCTTCTCAAGATTGAAAATGCATTTTGCCATCTCCTCCGGCGCGGCGTCGCGATCGGCGGTGGCCTTGAGAATCTTGAGCGATTCGTCTTTCAACGCGCGTGCGTCGGACTGCGGGTCCGCTCTCACACTGCTGGTAAACATCATCGCAAAAAAAACGAGTGCCGCGGACACATGACTGAGGTGCGAGCGCATGAACGGTTCAACTCCTGAAAAATGATTGAGGCGCGGATCCGGTAACACATCTTAACCTGCACACGTGCACTGGACAACATTTTTGCACTAAATGCTGCGTAAAAATGCGCCGCGCGGTTCGTACCCCCAACGGGTTTGGCCGCGGAATTCCGGGAAGAAAATTTCCTCGTCAGGGTACTACGCCTGAGCCGATAGAAGTGTGACGCTGTGCGCGGCGGTTTCGTGTCGAACCGCCGCGGTCGGTCAGCCAATCCTAACGGGAGAGGAAAATCCATGAAACGCAGTCAAGCCGCCGTAGCACTGTGCGCGATCACCGCCGTGTTGTTCATCGCGCAGCCCATCTTCGCCCAGAAGGCGTTCCTCGAAAAATTTAAGGAAACGTATCCGGGCCTCGACGCGAAACTCGGCAAGTGCACAACGTGTCACGCCATCGAAGGCAAGGACAAGGCCGGCAAGAAGAATCTCAACGCTTATGGCAAAGACCTGCAAAGCGCTCCCGAAGCCAAGTCCGCGATGGGCAAGGAAACCAAAGGCAAGTATTCAGCCGATGACTTGACTGCCGTCGGCGCCGCAATCAAAGCCATCGGTTCAAAGGACAGCAATGGCAACGGCAAGACCAACGACGAAGACATTAAAGCCGGCGTCAATCCTGGTGTAAAATAGCGACGCACGAATGAGCGCAGATGAAGGATGAATGAATTGCTGCTCGCCCTTCATTCATCCTTCAACCTGAAACTCGCAACCGTGGTTAAGGCGCTTTGTGAAAAGAGTGCCCGTCCGTTCTCTAAGAGGGAGTACAAGAGATTGCGAATTCATTAAGCCGGCACCGGCGAACGAAGATTCGGAAAGCGTGCTTAAATGCGCAACGACATTCCGACGAAGGGTTTGACGTCCTGCGCGGCGCGGGTGAGACCAATGCCGACCCCTAAATCCAAGCGGATGTCCCCTGTGATGGCCCACGTCATTCCTGTGTTGAATCGCCCTTCCCACGTGGAGCCTTTTTCGGTGGCGGCGCTTCCGGCGAATTCCACGTATCCGTTGAGGTCCTTACGTACGATCGCGTGGCTGAATTCGTACGTTCCGCCGTAAACCACGTGACGTCCGCCTCCGCCGTCGTTGCGGTTCACTTCAATCTTCGCTTCGCCCGACGTGGTCCATTCCCAGGGCAGCGCCACGGTCCACGGCGCAATCAGCCCGCCTTCGACCGCATTGTTTCCAAGACGGTCCTGATTCGTGGGAATTTTTACAAACGGCAGCAGAGCAAACGCGGCCTTGTCGTTCTCGTTGCCCAGGATATTGATCTTGCTGCGCAAAGTTACGTCGCCGAACCCGCGCTGCGTCGTCGTTCGCCCGTTTTTTTCATTGGTAAAGCGAACGGAGTAGTTATCGATCACCACCTGAAAATCGGCATTGTCGAACAAGCCGACCTTGACATTCGTCTGTCCGAAATTGTATTGTTTCTCGCGCGACTTCGGCCTTCCCGAATTTCGATCATCGTAGGAAAAGGAGAAAAGCTCTGTTTCGATTTGAAAATGACCGGCGTCAAGTGTCCGGGCGGCCTCTGTTTCGTCCGGACGATCTGTCTCCATGTCGCGCATCAGCTCTCGCGGAGCAGGTCGGAATAAATTGTAGATGCTCTTGTCCGGCTTTGGCTCGTCAGCCTTGTCGTCCTTATTGTCTTCAAGAGCCGTTTCGTGCGCCGCTTTCGCAATGACGATTTCGGGCCTGGCATCTTCGGCCGCCAGCGAAATTGAAAACACGATCACGAAAAGAGCCGCGAGTGTGTTTTTATCTTTGAGCCTGGTCGAAATGTTCCACTCCATTCGAGACCTCGGTTAGACAACGGGTGTTGGTTTTTCCGCGCTCCGCACAATCAGTAGGGGAATCTTCGAAGCATGACGAACCGTCTCGATCGTGCTGCCGAAGAAAATGTCTCCGACCAGGCGATGGCCATGCGTCGTCATCGCGATCAAGTCGCATTGTTCGGCCTGCGCCGTCTTCAAGACCTCCGTCGGAGGGTCGCCCAGCGCGAGTTTCGTTTCGACGTGCAGGCCCTGCGCCCGCAGGGCTTCCGCGGTCTTTTCCAGATACTTGCGGTCGGTCTTCATTTCTTCCGATTCGGCGAGTTGCAAGCGATCGAAGTTGCGCGCAGCCCACCCATCGGCCACATGAAGCAGCAGCAATTCCGAGCCCAGCAATTTCGCGAGTTTCGCAATATGCGGCAGCAGGCTTTTGTCGGCTTTGCTGGCGTCGAGCGCCACGAGGATTTTTCGGTACATGGGTCGGCTCCAAAAAGTGCGAACGAGTCGGGTCTCGTACCGTGCGTTTACTTTGTACTGTCGAAACAGAGCGTCCACAATCCGTAAAGATCCAGCACTGTGATGAGCGCGGCGCTGGCCCATCCCGCAGTCAACAGAAACGCGCCCGGTTTCCATTTGCCCATGCGTTTGGGGCTGCTCACGAAATGCATCAGCGGAATCATCGCGAAAGGCAGTTGCAGCGCGAGAAACACCTGGCTCAGATTCAAAAGATCCGTCACGCTGCCGTTGCTGCGAAAGCCGATCACGAGCACCGCGGGAATGATCGCCAGAAGCCGCGTCATCAGGCGGCGAACCCACGGCTGAATCCGCCAGTGCATGAAGCCTTCCATCACCACCTGCCCCGCGAGCGTTCCGGTGATCGTGCTGCTTTGCCCGCTGGCCAGCAAGGCGACCGCAAAAAGCGTGCTGGCCAATGCAGTGCCGAGCAGCGGCGCGAGCGTCAGGTACGCGACGCGAATCCAATCGCTGTCCTGATCGAACTGAACGATGCTGCCGCCGGCGACTGTCACGCTGTCTTTGCCATGGAATACGATCGCTGCAAGTACCATGATGGCGGCGTTGACAAAAAACGCGACGGTCAAAGCCAGCGTGGCATCGATGGCGTTGAATTTAATCGCCTGCTTGAGCGACGCGTCGTCGCGCTGAAAATTCCGCGACTGAACCAGCGCCGAATGCAAATACAGATTGTGCGGCATGACCGTCGCGCCCACGATGCCGATCGCGACGACCACCATGCCCTCGTGCGGAAAGCCGGGGCGCAGCAACGAATGCCCCATTTCAAGGAAGCTTGGCTGCGTCTGCGCCAGCCCGAAGATCTCAACGCCGTAGCAAATACCTATGGTGGCCACGAGCGTTCCGACCACCGCTTCGATCCAGCGCATCCCAAAACTTTGCAGGCTGAGCAGCAGGACCACGTCCAGCGCGGTGATCACGACGGCCCAGAACAACGGCACACCAAAAAGCAGATTGATCGCGACGGCGCTGCCCAGCACTTCCGCCAGATCACACGCGGCAATCGCAAGCTCGCACAGAATCCAATTGGGGTAGCGCGTCCATTTCGGGTAAAAATCGCGGCAGCATTGCGCGAGATCCTTGCCCAGCACCACGCCCAGCCGCGACGACAAAATCTGCAAGAAAATCGCCATCAGGCTCGACAGCGCCACGACCCACAGAAGCCCATACTTGAAGCGCGCGCCGCCGGCCAGATCGGTGCCCCAATTTCCCGGATCCATGTAACCGACGCAAACCAGCACCGCCGGCCCCGCGAACGCCCGCAACTGCCGCCAGAAACCGGCACTGGGCTGCGGCACGCCGACGGTGCCATGAAGCCCTTCGAGCGATTTATGCCCGGGATCGCCGATCTCCGGTTCTGGAACAGCCTGGTCCGTCTGCATTGCGCCGCCTTTTATTTTTCGCATCGTGATGTTGTGGCGTCACACTTCTGAATACAGCGCTGCAAAATGTAGCCTAGGGTACATTCGCTGTCAAGAAAATTCTGGCGGGATTTCAAATTTCCTTTAGATTCGCCGTACATGAATTCCGCAAAACAGACAAAGCGGCAGCGTGCGGCGGCGAACAAGGCATCCCAGGCGCTTTTGCGACCGGAGACGCAGGCCCGCATCCATCGCAAAACGCGCTCGGCGCACGGCGAGGAGCGCTCGCAGGACTACGCCGAAACCATCGCCGATCTCATCGACGCCTGCGGCGAAGCCCGCGCCACGGATATCGCAAAGCGGCTGGGCGTCACGCACGTCACCGTGATCAAAACAATCGCCCGGCTGCAGCGCGACGGCGTCGTCACGACAAGGCCATACCGATCGATTTTTCTAACCGAACAAGGCCGAAAGCTCGCCGAAGAAGCGCGCCGAAGGCACGCGATCGTGCTTGAATTTTTAATTGCGTTAGGCGTAAAGCCAGAAACGGCCGCCACCGATTCCGAAGGAATCGAGCACCACGTCAGCGAAGAAACCCTGGAAATCTTCCAAAAATTCATCCGCGAAAAGCGAACGACTTAAAACAGTCTCGCACAAAGAACACGAGTAGCCGTTCACGATGCTAACGCGGCAAGAAACGCTACGGATTAGATTGATGCAGGAAGCAAATGCGGTGCACTTTCACCGGTGAAGTAGGCTTGGACGGCATCTCGAATAAAATGGAAGGCTGAAACGCCTTGCTG
>JBBRQD010000110.1:0-17477 GCA_038227045.1 Planctomycetota bacterium | reverse complement strand
CATTCTCGCTTGCGGCGGGCGGCGTTGAACTTCGTTGGTCTCGCACGGCGTATCTTCCCAATACGCCTTTGCTCGACCGCCTCGTTCAACTTGCCCGGCGCGGCGCGATAATGACGCTTTAGAAACGCGCGGGTCAATAATGCGACACCATGCAGGCTGGAAGCCCGCACCACAAATGGTTCACGGCGCAGCACTCAATGCTTTCAGCCGCGCTTGGGCGCGATTGAATGCCAAACTGCCTGCGGGAATCGCGAGGTAAACTTCCCGCGCATCCTGAACGCGGTTCAGCTTCTCAAAACAGTTTCCCTTTAAATAGAGCAACTCCGGCGAGGGCTTGGGTTCAGCCAGCGATTTGATGGCACGGTCCAGCCAGACAAGTCCTGCCTCCGGCCGACTCCGCAGCAACTCCATGCGCGCCAGCGACTGGCACGCCGCGGCGACGTTGTACGGCATTTGCGGCAACTTCAATTCCTGAACGAGCACGGGATACGCCTCCGCCGGGTGCCCCAACTTTTCGGTCAGCACTGCAATGATAATGCGCACACGCCCCGGATCGAGCATCCGGTCGAAATCGCCGCATTGAGAGCAAAGGATCAGGTGTTTCCGCGCATCTTCGCGCGTCGCCTGAATGGTCGCCGCATCCCCCGTCCCCGAATACTCCCCGATATCCGCCGCCGCGGAGATCGTCAGGGCATAATGCAAATGCGCGTACCCCGATTTCGGCTGCTTGACGATGGCGTCGCCGAAGAGTTCCAGATCGTTGCGATACACGCCGCTTCGCAAAAGAGCCATCAGCGCGAAACACAGCGCCGCCGCAATCGCGGTTGAAGCCCCGATATTTTTGTTGGAATAATTTTTGAAAAGACCGGCGCGTTGAACCTTGACGAACAATTGCGAAAGCGTCTCCGCCGCAATGATCAGAATCGCCGGCAACGAAAAATAGGCGAAGCGATCCTGCATCAAATAGGGGATCGGAATAATGTTCAACGCGGGTCCGAGCGCTCCGACAAACCAGCCCCATAAGAACACCGTCCGCCAGCGATTCGGCGACATCCACAGCGTTCCCGCGACGATGAACAACAGCGCTGCCAGACGCGTCCAGAAAAAAGAATCCGCCAGGGAGACGACCACCGGGTTGTAGTAAAAGATGCTCAACGATGTCGGAATCAGTGCATTGAAAATGTATTCCGTGAGGATCGGCACATCGGTCAACGCCACGGTCCAAAGACTGCCGCCAGCGAGCTTCACGGACGAAGCCTGATCCATGCGCAGATTCAGTTGCGCCAGAAATACAATCAAGCCCGTGCAAGCCGCATAAAGAAGCAGCGGCGGCAGCGCATCGAGCCATGTGAACTTCGCCGCACCGCCGCCCGCGTTCGTTGCGCCGGCGGGTCTTTGCGAGATGCGGAACAAATCGTAAACCAAATAAACGGGCAGGAATCCCGCTGCGGTAGGCTTGCTCAAAATGGCGAGAACAAACAGCGCGCCGGTTGCCAGAGTTCGAAGCCACACCTGCCGCATGCCGCCGAAAAACACCCAGAGCGACGCGAATCCGAAAAATGCCGCCAGCACGCTCTTGCGTTCGGAGATCCAGCACACCGACTCGCACGCCGCAGGGTGCACAGTCCAGACCGCCGCCGCGAAGAGGCTCATCCAGCGCCCGAGCTTCAAGAGTAACAGCGCCCGCCACAAAAAAATCCCGGCCATTACATGCAGTAACAGCGAATTGAAGCGCACGCCGGGCGCAGCCGTCGACTGCCGCCAAGGCGCGGGCGGATTGCTTTCGTACATCCAGCGATCAAACCGGTAGCTCAACACGGTGATGGGAAAATAAGTGTTGGCCATCACTGGCCGAAACGTGCCGCTCAATGGTGTATCCGGAAGCACGGTTTCATAGTTGTAATGAGCGATGTCGTCGTAGTCCAAGAACCGCGCCGAATAGCACCCCGCCACCAGCGCGGGCGCGAGCAGCACAATCAACAGCGCATCCCGCCACGGCGCGGGCCGCGGCGAATTTTCAACAGAATCGGGCACGCGACGAGTTCTCCCTATTTCGCAGACGTTCGGTCCGCACAACAATAGTAGAGAATATCGGCATTTGGAAGCGGGAAGGGTATGGAAGACGGGGTCTGCGGGAATACAGGCTCAATCTCCAGGGCGATTCAACGGCGATTAACCACGAAAAAAACGAAATTAACGAAAATGATAAATGCTATAGAAGTACGCACCGTTGGTGTTGAAGACAATGCACCAAGATGACACAGACCCTGGAAGACGCGCGCGGCTGGTGAGAGAAGTTGTCGAAAAATATGGCGAAACGGTGCTATCGACCATAAATCTCCATACACAGACATCCCAGCGCTGTCTGCCCAGCACGCCCCCATTCGCGCGACGCGTAACCGTGCGCGTTCCAACTGCCGGCATCATCACCGTCCTTGCACTGGTTCTCTGTGAGTGCTTTGTTTTTTGCATCGTTCCATGCCGGCCAAATCCCCAAGTCCTTTTCCTGAACGTTCAGTCTGAAATACCCACCGCCGCCTTGTTGAAACGTGCATAGCGTCGCGATGTACCAATAATACAGGTCCACGTTTTCTTCATCTTTATTCCAGACCGCGACACCGCTCTGCGTTACAAAACGCGCGACGGAGGATCGAAGATCCTCGCTTTTCCAACCCAGGGATTGACGGCACAAGCACCCAATTGCCGATACACGATACGAGGGATGTCCGTCGCCGGCTTGTTCCAGTTTGCGAAACCAATATTCTGAAGGCGCCACATCATCGTCCGGCGTTTTCGCTAATTTGTGCTCCACGGAATCGAGATAGACAATCAATGCATCGAACGCATCGTGTGGGACTTTTAGTCCCGCGACTTTTGCGGACTTCAGCGCCATGACGCACCAACCGATGGTGGGCGTGTCGGCAGCCGGATCGATTCCGTACTCAATCTGCCCGTCTGCTTTCGTCGTGTTTTTAAATGGGAAAATTTGAGTGAGCCGATCTGTGGCTTTTTGGGCTGCAATTTTTGTTTCTGGCCTATTCGCCATTCCCACAGCCTCCGCGATCGCGAGTGTGGCGAGTGCCGCCCCGTGAGCCTCTTCAGTTAACCCTGCCGCATCGGTCGTGTCGAAGACTCTGCCGCTCGCGTCCTGTTTGCTTTTCAGCCATGCTACGCACCGTTTGACATTATCTTTAGATTCTCCCACTTTTTCACTGTTGCCATATTCCAACAACGCGAGCAGCGCCAAACTGGTCGTGGCAGTGTCCGTTTTCTTCGCTGCGGACCATTTACGCGAATCCCAATGCCCGTCGGCTTCCTGGTGTCTCACCAACCAGTCGAGGCCTGCGCTGAGTGGGTTCTCATTGACAGCACCCGCTTCAACATTCTTGGATGAAATAAGCAATGTAACAAACACAATCGAGGCCATCAAAATCGGTGTTCGCATCGGACACTTCCTTTCGTTGCCCATTAATGTTTGAAACGAAGCACGTCCGAACAACTTGCGCGGTTTATGTCTTAAAACGCCATTCATGCTAAAAGGCCCAACGTTGAAAGGATCTCATCGTGTCGACGCCCCCCGCACCCTACGGTCTCTGGAACAGTCCGCTTACGCCCAAGAATATTGCGCAAGGCCAGCGGCTTGGCGATGCGCTTTGGGATAGCGACGGCGAGACGCTGGTGTGGCTTGAAGGGCGCGGCGATCGCGGCGCGCTGGTGGCGACCAAACTCAACGGTGACGCGCCCCGCGATTTGACCGATGAACTTTCAGTGCGCGCGCGCCTGGGTTACGGTGGCGGCGATTTCACCGTGGCGCGCGGGTCCGTCTACTTCGTGTCGAACGGGCAATTGTATCGCCGCAGCATTGCGCCCGGCGCGGCGCGGGCGATTACGCCGCCGCTTGGCCAGATCGCTGCGCCGGCGGTGTCGCCGTGTGGCGGGTACGTTGCGTATGTTTTTTCACACGAACGGCGCGATGGTCTGGCGGTGGTGGATGCCGACGGCAAACGCTGGCCGAAGAAAATCGCCGAAGGCCACGACTTCTACATGCAGCCGCGCTGGAGCGCCGACGGGAAACAAGTCGCGTGGATTTCGTGGGATCATCCCAACATGCCCTGGGACGGCACTGAACTTTATCTGGCGGACGTGAGCCTGAACGAAGGCGAATTGCCGTCGCTTAAAAATGTGCGTGGTGTCGCGGGCGCGGTGGACATCGCCACGTTTCAGCCGGAGTTTTCGCCCGATGGAAACTGGCTCTCGTACCTCAGCGACGAGGGCGGCTGGTTCAATTTCTATCTTTACGACTTGAAGCAGCAGACGCGGCGCTGCCTGTCCGACGAACGCGCCGCGCAGCTCGGCTCGCCCGCCTGGACTCAGGGCCAGCGGAATTATGGCTGGACGAGCGATTCAAAATACATCGTTTATTCCCGCAACGAACTCGGCGTCTTATCGCTGCACCGCATCGAAGCCGCATCCGGCGTCTCGGTGCCTCTTGAAAATCCCGAAGGTTACAGCGATTTTCTACAGCCCGCGCTCAATCCGTGCCGCCCCCTTATAGCGTGCTCTGTGTCGTCGGCCGTTCAGCCGGGGCGCATTGTTGTCAAAGACATGGATACCCATGCGGCGGCTCCGGCATTGATCGTCAAACGGTCGTCGAGCGAGAGCATCGACGCAAGTGCATTGATCGCGCCGCGCCCGATTTCGTGGCGCGGACTGGACGGTGTCGAGATTCATGGATTGTTGTATTCGGCGAAACGCGCGGGCACCGCCAGCCTTCCGCCGGCAATCGTGCGCGTTCACGGCGGACCGACGGCGCAAGCGCTGGCGAAGTACAGCGCTGAGATTCAATTTCTGGTGACGCGCGGCTATTCCGTGCTCGATTTGAACTACCGTGGCAGCACCGGCTACGGGCGCGAATACATGAATGCGCTGCGCGGAAATTGGGGCATTCACGACGTCAACGATGCGGTGAGCGCCGCGCGGCATTTGGGCGATAGTGGCCTGGCGGACTCTACGCGCCTCGTGATCATGGGCGGCAGCGCCGGGGGCTTCACCGTGCTCCAGACCATGGTCACGCATCCCGGATTGTTCAAAGCTGGGGTGAACTTGTTCGGTGTTTCGAACCAATTCGGGCTGGCGATGGAGACGCACAAATTCGAGGAGCGTTACACGGACTCGCTGATCGGTCCGCTGCCGGCGGCCAGCGCGCTTTATCGCGAGCGTTCGCCCGCGTTCTTCGCGGACAAGATCGTCGATCCCATCGCAATCTTTCAGGGCGAGATCGACGAGGTCGTGCCGAAGAACCAATCGGATGCAATCGTCGCATCGCTCAAAGCGCGCGGCATTCCCCACGAATACCATGTCTACGCCGGCGAAGGCCACGGCTGGCGCAAGACCGAAACCATCGAAGCGTTCTTTGCCTCGCTGGAGAAATTTTTGAAGCAACACGTGTTGTTTGCGTGAAAAAAAGCTTGGGCATTCGTTGTGCCGACGTCGCTATCTATTGAAACTCAGCACGTGTTCTCGATTCGGCACTGGTAGCAAACGGCCGCTACCAGTGGCACCCTTTAAGAGGGCTCAAGCTGGGTTCAATGACATCGTTCAATCGTTCGTGATCATTCGCGTGGCAAAATATGGTCGGCGAGATTCGCCGCGATAATTGAGGAATCGTTTGAGGCGAGAAATACGAGCGCGCCTTCCGGTCCCACGCGCGTGCGGCAGAAAATGAGCAGGTCCAGAAGTTCCTCGATATCGCTGTGAAACGGGCCGGGGGCGTGGCCGGGATGGCAGCATGGCATCGGGGTGGGCCAATCCAGGCACAGGCCGTCCCAGGGCAAATCACGTAACAGTGCGTCGATGGTTTTTTTGCGGCAATCGAGCCACCCCGAACGCAGGCACATCAGACCGCCGAGTTCGCCCGCGCCAATCCATGTATGGATCACGTCGAGCGACCGCGCGGCCGCGTGCATCCAGTCGCGGGCGTGCAGTTCGTACGCGTGCGTCTCCGGATGAAGTTCGTGCGTCGAGACGTACGGTACGATCTTGATGCCGCAACGCCGGCACGATTCGATGAGGGCTCGGAGCGCCGCCATGCCCTCGGCGTCGTAGGGCGTGACTGCGCCGTTGCGCCAGAATGTGCCGCCGTCGCGATAATCGTCTTTGAAACAGATCAGTTCGACGCCTTCCGCGGCGAGCAGTTCGATTTGTGCATCGCTGGTGCGTGCATTGTTCAGGAAGACGTGTCGAATGGAGTTTTTCGTGGCGGAGCGCGGCTTGACTTCGTTGAGCGCGATGCCCAAGCGCAGGGTGAGCGTGCCCTGCAAACGGATTTTCAGGCGTCGCGCGGCGAGGCAGTACGGATCGAGTTCGATGGCTGTGCCCGACGCATCGTGGCCGAGGCGAAAATGTCCCAGGCCGATGTCGGGCTTGAACGCACAATCCCACTGCGCGAAATCCGACCCCGGAAAAATTTCGAAGCCTTCCACACCGCGTTCGAAGCACGCGATTTGAAGCGGCGTGAAGCGCGATAGAAACGGCGTCGCATGGGTGTTGCGCGCGAGATCGAGCCACGTTCGGCCGCCGAGCAGATCCGCGCCGCCGGCTTGCGTGGGATGAAAGCGCACGTACGCGTCGGTCAGCCCCGCGCGCAACGGCAGGCCCAGCGCGCGGATTTCGGTCACGCCGCCACAGCCGCAATCCGTCATGATCTGCAGCGTTGTCCAAATCAGGCCGTGCGAACCGTATTCGGTGCGCCGGCGGTAGCCGACCGGAATGGCGCCGCCGTCCACATTTAGGTACGTTCCTTCGCATACGACGGCGGCCGAACCGCCGGCCATGCGTTCGACGGAGATGCGCGGAGCGGGATCGTTGGATTCGGAGTAATAGCCGTGTGCCTCGCCGTGAAGCGAGTCCGAACGCAGCACGCGGATGGCGCTGGAGAGCGGTCCGCGCAGCAGATTCTTTTTGGATCCGTGCTTAAAGATCAGCGAGTGCCACGCGCCGCCCGCATGTTTGAGATGTTCGATCTCCCAACAATCCGAACTGACGCGGACGCATTCTTCCCGCTCTTCGACACGCACTAAATTCATTCAATCAAGTTCCAAGTTTCATAATGGCGGTATTCGAAATCTCACGACACATGTGCACAAATCCCGGAATGCGGCAGCGATTGCCCTCTTTTTCGGAGAGAACGCAACGGCCCGCGATCTCAAGATTCCATTGTAAAACTGCCGATATAATACAGCGATCGCACGCTAAAGCAGGGTCAAGATTCAGAGTGCCGGGCGAATTTCGAAAGTTCTGAAAAGTTCGTTACTACCGCTTGGCCGTGTGGTGTACCTCATAGCAGCGCAAACACGAGTGAAAACGAGGTGCGCTGCCCTATGATTTTCAGAATTTTCGAGCGAGTCCCGGAGTTGCGAAAAACCATCCAATGTGGTTTCGACTGATTGCGGTTTTACCGATTCTTGCGGCGCTTTCCATCGCGCTTTTTCGATACACCCAGCCCGCCGCGGCGAATGGTTCGGCGGCGGCCGAGGAAGCGCGCACGAAAATTCTCGGCTTGCACGGAGAATGGGTGAAAGTCGCCCGCGGCGATTTTGAAATCGCGATTCAGGAAGACGGCGAGCTGCGGCCGGTCAAAGTCACGAGCCTGACATTTCTCATTCCCGGAAAAATCGATCTGCTCGTTCCCGAGGGCAAAGAAGTCCAAAAAGGCGAAGCGGTGATCGCGCTGGAGACGAAGGATCTCAAGGAAAACATCCAGCATATTCAGGAAGATCTCGACACTGCCGAAACCGCCCTGGCCCAACAAATTCAAACGCGCGATCTGGAGACCAAGCGTCTCGCCGTCGAATTTCACACGGAACTGGAGAAGGCCGAATATTCCCTGTTAAAGGTGCGCGAAACAGCGGCGCATCCCAATGAAGTGGAGAAAGAACAGGCCAAGAATACGCTCGAAGGCGCCCAGGCCCGCATGAATTCCGCGCAGGGCGATCTGGACCTCTGCAAGCCGCTGTACGACCGCGGATTTCTAGCGAAGCAGGACTACGAATTGAAGACGATTGCGCTTGAAAAATCGCGCCTCGAAAAAACGCGCGCCGCGATGCAGGCGCGAATTCTGTACGATGGCGCGCTGGAATACGACCGTCACACCGCGCAGTGCGATCTTGAATTTGCGGAGTTGGGATGGAAGTACAAACTGATCGACAACGGGGATCAGATCAACGCGCTGGACGTAAAGGTAAAGAGCGCGGAACGCGCCGCGAACACGCTCAAGCGCAGGCTCGCCAAACTCGAACTCGAACTAGAACGCAGCACGCTGCGCGCGCCGCACGATGGCGTCGTGGTCTACCGCACGATGGGCTACCGCAACAATAAAAAGCCCGAAGTGGGCGAGCGCGTTAGCCCCTGGATTGCGCCGATCGATCTGCCGAATTATGAAAAAATGAAAGTCCGGACGCAGGTGCCCGAATCCCTGATCCGAAAAATCCAGGCGCTCACGCCGGCGGCGGAACCGGGCGGCGCGCCGGTTCCCGGCAGCGCGGCGCGGGTGCAGGTCAACACGCTGCCCGGAATTGTGTACGCCGCGCATGTCTCGTGGATCGACGGCTGGGCGCGCGATAGAAATTCGAAGCTTTCCGACGCGGACGTCAAGGCGCAAGGCCTGTCGGGCGTGAAAGTATTCGATGTCGAAGTGGAATTGGATTTCAGCGACCCGAAGCATTTGCGCGAGGGGTTTCGCGCGCGCGTGGACTTTCCCGAAGAAACGCTGAAGAACGCAATCGCGATTCCCGAGCAGGCGGTGAGCACGATCGACGGCATGTCCTCGGTCATGGTCATGGATGGCGGCACGCCAGCGGTGCGCAAAATCGAGCTCGGACGGGCATCGCTTGGAAAAGTGGTGGTGGCGTCGGGCTTGAATTCCGGCGACAGGATTTACGTCCCAAAAATTGCCGAACAGCACGCGCCGGACGAGGATCCCGGCTCAAAGAAAGGCGCGCCCAAATCCGGAAAGTCGCCCGACAAAAAAGCGGGTCCGAGAAATGGCGGCGGGCCGGATTCAAATCGCGACAAGACTCCAGAGCACCGGCCGTCCTCGAATTCCAGCGACGGCCAGCGGCGAAAGGAGCCGGCATGACACAGATGCAAGATGATGTGTTCCGGCCGGTTTCGAAATGGCGCCTGCTCGGCGGCGCGTTGTTTAAAGCGGCCATGCTTGCCGCGATGGTTGCATGCGCATGGATTTGGTACGAAGACAGCGCGCGCCCGAAAATCAATACCTCCCCGATGGCCGTCGCCGAACGGCGCGCGTTTACGCACTCGCTGCGGCGCACCGGCGTCATTTTGCCGCTCAGCGAAGAACGCATTTTTACAAAGCTGGCCGGGACGATTCTCGAAATCGCGCTCGAAGGCTCGCTCGCGCAGAAGGACGACATCGTCTTGAAACTCGACCCTCGTCCGCACGAGGACGCGAAGGCGGAGCACGAGGAATTGATCGGCGAACAGGGCGCGGATTTCAAAAAGCTGCACGAAGAATCGCTGAAGATTTTGAATCTCGCGCGGGAAGACGTCAAGAGTTACGAGCTGCGCTTAAAATTGGAGCAGTTGCGCCTGGACGAAATCAAGAAGGGGCCGACACCGGCCGATGAAGTCAACGCGCAGATGAACCTCGAGAACAACAAAATTCTGCTGACCGCAAAACAGGAAGAATTGGCGGCGATCGATGGCCTCGCGAAATTGGGCTACGCGTCGGTCTCGGAACTCCGCCAGAAACAGACGGAGTCCGTCGAACAGCACTTCAAAGTTCTGCAGATGGACATCGCCCACCGCAAATTGAACATCATCGATCCGGTGAAAGTCGCCGAACAGGCGTTGAAAGTCAAGGAAGCGACCAAGACGCGCAATTCAGCGAAAGAGAAAGTCGAGTTGCTCGAACGAAACATGAAGCGCGACGAAGAGCGCTACCTTTTGAGAAGAAAGCGCGACGAGAGCCGACTGGAGGAACTGCAGGAGAATATTAAGAAAACGCTGTATCGCGCGCCGTGCATGGGGCTGGTGGTTCCGCGGCGGGCGTACTACGGCTTCCGGTTCGCGCCCGGACGCGAAGTCTTCGACGGCATGGAAATCCTGACGATCCCCGATCTATCAAAAATGAAAGTGAAGCTGACTGTGGACGAGGGGCACGTCAGCCGCATCTCGAAAAACATGAAGGCGCAGGTGATCCCGGCAGGCTGGACGGGCGCGCCGTTCGTCGGAACGGTGTTCAAGATTTCCGAGCAGGGGCGCGACGAATTCGAGCAATTTCAGGAAGACACGACGGCGATTTCCGGCACCGCCAATCGCAAGGTATTCGATGTCGAAGTGGAATTGAAGGATCATTCACCCATCTTGCGTCTCGGTCTGCGATGCGACGTCGATATCGTCTTGAATCAGATCGAAAACGCGATCGTCGTGCCGCGCGCGGCGCTGATTAAACAAAAGGACGGCGACGTGCTTGCGCCCATTTCGGGCGCGGACGGTGCGATTTCGAAACGCAAGATAAAGGTGATAGACGAAAGCGATCTTTGGGCCGCGGTCGAGGGCATCGAGGCGGGCGAGCGCGTTATTTTGGCGGACGATAAAAACTAGGCAAATCAAGTTGAAGGTTTAAAGGTTTAAAGTTGAAGGTTTAGGATTCGAGACTCTCGAAAGTCAACTTTCAACTTTCGACCTTTAAACCTTCAACCACTAATAAAGCGAATGAAAGAGACTCCTCAAATTATCGATTTGCAAACGCCCCCGGCGCATCCCGGCATGAGAACGGTCCGGATGCTGAAGCAGGCGTCACGCCCGGCCAAGCTTGCCCGGGCTTTGCGCGCAGTGGCATTTCTGGCCGCGGTTGCGCTGCTGGCGCGCGCGGCGTTTTGGCTGGGGCCTCGCTTCCTGACTCAGGAGCCGCCGCCGCGCGTGCTGGCGGTGCGGCCGCGCAGGATCGAATCCGTGCTCCACGAAATCGGATACATCTCGTCGTCGATCGAGCGCCCGGTGCTGACCAGTTTCGCGGGTGAAATCACGTGGCGGGCGGAAGACGGCACGCTTGTCGAAGCGGGTGATCCCGTGGTGATGTTCGACGCGAAGACGCTTCAGGACGACATCGAGCTTCGCGAACGCGATCTGTTCGACAAGCAGGACTCGGTGCGCCTCGCGGAAGACGCCATCGGAACGATCCGCAAAAAATACGCGCGCCTGATCCGGCAGAAAAAGCTGACATTGATGAAGGCCGAGCTGGATCAGAAAAAGGCCGTCGAGTTTCCACTTCCCGACGATTTACTGGACGTCGAACTGACCTGGAAATCGGCGGCGCTGGACATGAATCAGAATCAGGTTCAGACCGACTCGATGAAAGAACTGACGAAAAGAGGCTTCAACAGCGAAGCTGCGCTGCGCAAGAAACAATTGGAACTGGCAAACGCCAAAGTGGAATGCGCGCGCGCGAAAATGATCTACGATTTGACGCACCAGGGCACGACGCCGGACCTGATCCAAGTCGCAAAACTGGCGGTTGCGGACGCGCGAAAGTCCTTGAACGTCGCAATCTTCAACCGCAAAGCCGACCTCGCGACGGGACAGGCCGCTCTGGAACTCGTCCGGCTTTCGCTGGCCAATTTCGAACGCGATCTGCAGCGCCGGAAACAGCACCTCGAATCCGCGACGGTGCGCGCGCCGATGCGCGGACGCGTCATTTTTCAAAGCATCTTTAAAGGTTCCGTCAAAAACAGAAGCCCGATTCAAGTTGGCGAAACGCGCCCGGAAGGTTCCGATCTCTGTACGCTGCTCGACACATCGCAATTGATCATCTCGCTGTGGATCAACGAAATGGACATCGGCGGGGTGCGCCTGAAACAGCGGGCCAGGGTCTTTTTGCCGGCACTTCCGGACGAATCCTTTGACGCCGAAGTCATTGATATTTCCGTTACTGCCCAGGACAAGAACATAGCCCTGTCGGAGCTGGCGCTGCGGCGCTCGGGCGAAGCGTTTGTCAATGTAGTGCGCGTCAAGATGGGCTTCGCCGGATTGAAGGACGAGGTCAAGAACCGCATTCGCGTCGGATTTACCGCCGATGTAAAACTCGATCTCGGAATCGGAGGGACGGCGGTCAGCGCGCCGTGGCAGGCGATAGGATTCGATCCCGGCGGCAAGCCATTTTCGGACGTGCTCGTCAACGGAAAGATCGAGCGCCGCGAACTGAAGCTCGGGCGATCCGACAACATCAACGTCGAAGTGCTCTCGGGTCTTTCCGACGGCATGAGCGTCGTGGATCGCTCGCGCGCGGCGATCCCTTACCGCGAAGATGCACCGCGCTCTTCGCGCCTGCCGGATTTGCAGGCCGCGGAGGTTTCGCGCGCGCCCGGGACGGAGGCCGAGCGCGAATGATTGCCTCCATCACACAGGATTTATCCGTCGCGGCTGGCGCTTCGATCTACGACGAAGTTCCGGTGCTCAAGATCGAGAATCTGGTCAAGACCTACGGCATGGAAGGGCACGCCGTTACGGCGCTGAAAGGCATCACGCTGACGGTCAAGCGCGGTGAATTTGTCTCGATCATGGGCCAGTCCGGCTCCGGAAAAAGCACGCTGCTTCACGTGCTCGGCTGCCTGCACCGCGCGTCCAGCGGGAGTTACAAACTCGATGGCGTCGAAGTCTCCGGTTTGAACGACGATCAGTTGTCGATGCTGCGCAACCGCAAGATCGGTTTCGTGTTTCAGAAATTCAATCTGCTGAGCCAATCGAACATCGTCGAAAATGTGGCGCTGCCGCTGGTGTACGCGCGGGTCGCGCGCGCGGAACGGCTGGAGACCGCGCGCGGAATGCTGCGCATCGTCGGGCTGGGCGACCGCTTGCGGCACAAACCCGCGGAACTTTCCGGCGGACAAAGCCAGCGCGTGGCGATCGCGCGCGCGCTGGTGACGGAGCCCGCATTGATCCTCGCCGACGAGCCGACCGGCAATCTCGACAGCCGGACGGGCGAAGAAATCATGGGCGTTTTTCAAGCGCTGCACGGCGCGGGAAAGACGATCGTTCAAGTCACGCACGACCGCGAGAAGGCCGAATATTCCCAGCGCATCATTCATTTGAAAGACGGCCTGATCGCGCAGGAAGAGATCGTCGAACGCCCGAGGATTGCGCCAAAGATAGCGCTGACTTTTGAGACGTAACGGAGACCGGCATGGTTATCGAATGGATCAACGCGGCGCGCATCGGCGTGGCTGGGTTGGCGGTGCATAAATTTCGCGCGGCGCTGTCGATGCTCGGCATCATCTTCGGGGTGGCGTCGGTGGTGGCGGTGATCGCCGTCAGCGAGGGCGCGCGCGGCGAAGTGCTCAAGCAGCTTGCGGCGCTGGGCGCGAGCAACATCATGGTTGACGACATCGATTGGAAATCTTCCAGCGAGAAACGCGATTTAAAGAAGCTCACGCGCCTGCATTCGCAGGGACTGACCGTCGACGAAGCCGCCGCGATTGCGCGCTCCTGTACGCTGATTTCAAATCACGCGCCGCTTCGCAAAGTTCAGGCCTCCGTGCGCCTCGACGAGCATCCGATCAACGCGGAAGTCATTGGCACGACGGCGGCGTTTTTCGACGTGATGGGATTGCATCTGCAAAAAGGCCGCTGGCTTGTGAACACCGACGACGACCTGGCGCGGCGCGTGTGCGTCATCGACGACACCATCCGGCAGGAACATTTCCGGCTCACCGCCGCCATTGGGCGGACGCTGGTCATTGACCACGAGCCATACGAAATCATCGGCATTCTCGAAAACGTCGAGACTTCGTCGGATTCGAAATACACGGTCGATGATGTCAAGAGTTTGAACCGGCGCATCTACATTCCGCTGCAAGCGGCGCTTTCGCGCACGACGCAGGAGCCGCTTTCGGACGAAGTTTCGCGCGTGGTCTTTCAGTGCCGCGCGGCCGAGGACGTGCACGCGGCGGCTGCGATCGTCAACCGCTTTTACGAAGCATCGCACAGCATGGAATTGTTCGCGGCGGGCTCGCGCGACTACGCGGTCAGCGTGGCGCAGGATCTCGTTAAGCAATCCGAGCGGTCGCAGGAGATTTTCAATATCGTGATGGCCTGTTCGGCGGGCATTTCGCTGGTCGTCGGCGGCATCGGGATCATGAACATCATGCTTGCGAATGTCACCGAACGGCGGCGCGAAATTGGCACGCGCCGCGCGGTCGGCGCGACGCAGTCGGATATTCTGCGACAATTCCTGTTCGAATCGCTGAGCATCTGTCTGCTGGGCGGATTGCTGGGCTGCGCGGTCGGGGTGGGGTTCACCGCTCTGGTCCACAACATGACCGGATGGCAGACGAAGTGGGCTTGGTGGAGCATGTTTGCGGCGATGGGCGTGTCGCTTCTCGACGGCGTGATTTTTGGGACTTATCCGGCGTGGCAGGCGGGGAAGCTTGATCCGATTGAAGCGCTGCGTTACGAATAGAATCGTGGCCGAATGTAGTCCGCCCCTACAGGGCTTGGGAAAATTTCAAACCGAGCAACCCAGGCCTACGCCGGAGTACCGGCTCCTGCCTGGGCTATAGAAGTTCGCGCCGTTGGCGCTGAAGCAGGACGGGATGAATCTTTAAATGGTTTTACTATCTGACGCATGATGTGGAGCAACGATTACCGGGACGGTCCCGCCATGAACTTCCTCCGGCCGCGCTTTCAAAAGCGCAGCGGCTTCTTCCGCCAGTAAAAACTCACGTGCCATCAGGGCCACCCAGATTGTTGGAAAGTGGAGCATGAATGCGACGAGTGGAATGCCGAATATTACTACCCACTCCATCGAACGCGAAAAACCTCTCCCGAAGAACTCGTAGAAAAAGTAACAGACGAACACACTGCATTGAATAATCGTCAGAACATACGTCGCGGCGAGAATGACGCGGGGCAGGGGGGGCAGTGCCGGCTGTGTGGTTAGATTCTTTCGACGTTTCCAAAAAGCCGATTGTGCTCTGCGCCAATTGCGCACCGACGCGTAAATTTGGGAGAGCGTCAGGCATGCCAAATTGCCGCCGCAGATTCCCAATAAAAAAATAACGGAATCAGACCTTTTATCCCAAATTATCAGGATAGGGAAAATAATCGCTACCGCAGCAGCAAGCACGAAAAAAAGCGTGCTAGAGCGGAGTTTATTGCCTAACAATGTGAAATAAAGCCCAGCGATCAACACGCAAAACACAATCGCACCAACGAACTGTAAAAGTGTCAAAAAAAATGGCCCGTGTCGATTCGCCATGACCACAAGTGTTATTGTGCCGACAATGGCGAACGCGATTAGGGCGTTCCCCAGTCGCCGCGCAGGAAAGTCGGGAAGATCGCACTCTTTCCCCGCGAAATCGCCATGCTCGGGCACGCGTGCTGCGCAGTTCCACCACGCGTTCGTTGCGTTGTGAAAATTGCGGCCCGTCAGGAAAAACGTTGTCGCGCAGCCGAACGCTGTGAGCATGGCGATCATCATGACAATAAGCGACTCCTTGTCACGCATTGTCAGGCGTTCTCGACGTAGCTGATTCTCAAAAAAAATGGCCGCGAAAAAAAGGGCGATGGCGACGAGCGTGGCAGCCGGAAGCAATCCCAGCATTGGAATGCGTGAATCGGATTTTATAGCGGGCGATAGGGTTGTGCCGGATATGCACATGTCCGCCATTGACTTTTGCCGCCAGATGAACTGGCGAAGATCGTCGATCATGAATGCCAGAAAGAAACAGGCCACGCTGGCGATGCCCGATGTCACGATATTATCGAATCTGAAATAGTCCTGGTTTGATTTCACGACTGATATAATGAAGAGCACCATCGGCCCGGCGGCCAGTGGCAGGATATATGGCAGGCTCGAACCGGGCGCGCCCGGCAGGGAATTTTGAATGAGTTTCTCATTCCAGGCGGCCTTCAACGTGCGCGTTTCCAGGCGAGCAAGCGCGCGCGTTGCTACGAAAAAATAATACGCTGAGAGCGGCATCAGGGGCAGATACAGCAGCGCAAAAAGATACCCGTCGGTCTGACCCCGATATCGTGAATTCTGGAAAAATAGCGCATAAAGCGTGGTGATGACGGAACCGGCGAACACGCATGTTATTCCCGCTGCATATAGAATTGCCGGGATGCGCAGGAGCCAATAGCCGGCGCTCTTTGGTTCGCGAATCTTTGGCTTGCTTTCATCGGACATCGCTGCGCTTTCGTGCGATGCGGTTGCGTGCGTTGCGTCCGACGCTTGAAATGGAGAGAAGCGAATGCCGCAGTTCAAGCAGCGAATTTTTACGCTTGTTCCGATGCTGATGTTGCGCAACTTGGCTCCGCATCCTGGACATTCGACGGATATCGGCGCGACGGCAGCGGTCGCGATGGATGGCGGGGTTTCGTTGCTCGTTTGTTCGGGCGGCAACGCTGGCGGCGGATCGTTTGGGGTGGGCGACTCGTTCATGGGCATTCGGTTCGATTCATTTCGTTTGTGTAGCGCAGTTTCTCCTTGACTCGCGCATTATTTGAAGCGCAAGAGTCTTGGGAGGGATTTCTTGTCGCTTTGCGACCCAGCCCGCTGGGCTGGGCCACCCTCCATGCAGGCTGGAAGCCCGCACCACAATTCTGCGCGACATTCCAGCCGAATGATTTTTAACACGAAGGCACGAAGACACAAAGGCACGAAGAAAGGAAATATCTGGCTGGGATTTTTTAAAACTACTTGACATAGGTTAATAATAGGGTAAAATTTAAAATGGGTAGTCGGCACGGATGCGCTTGCATTTCGTCCTTGGAATCCGATTAAAATGCCCTTTTACAAGGGGCTTTTGATTGCTTTTTCGGGGGTGCCATAATGATTAATTCTGATTCTACTACTACTACTTCTTCTTCGACAAATTCTTCTTCGGACCGCCTAAAGGCGGAACTACGAACTTCTTCGTTGGCATCCGACAACCCCTCACCCCTAACCCCTCTCCCCCAAGGGGAGAGGGGAACCGAACGCTTTCCTTCTTTGGTTGATGAAGATGGGGTGGATCGCAGCCGGACTGTTGTTTTGATTGAGCAGGCGGCTACTTTGGGGATGCGGGCTGAGGATTTGGATGTTTTTTTGCAGGCTGGGTTTTCTGTGGAGGATGTTCCTAAAGGGGCTGCTAATCGGCACTCGATGCTGGAGTATTTGCGGAAGCGGAATACGACTCCTCCGAAGTGGGTGGTGGTTAGTGGATTGTGGCCTGAGGTGGAGAAGAGCGATCCGGCGCCCGTGCGGCGGAAGAAGATTCGGGCGCTTTATAAGGCGGCTGTGCTTTTGATTCGGCGGGAGTTGAAGCGGCAGGAGGTGGATGAGTTTCGTTCGGAGCGGACTTTGTTTTGGGATCCGGTGGTGGAGGTTTGTCGGGAGATGTAGATTTCGCAGTCTAAGCTTTCTTCTTTTTGTAAGGAGCTTACTGGGAATTCTTTGATTCAGGTTATTGATTCTG
>JBBRQD010000109.1:0-17552 GCA_038227045.1 Planctomycetota bacterium | reverse complement strand
ACCAGCAAGGCGTTTCAGCCTTCCATTTTATTCGAGATGCCGTCCAAGCCTACTTCACCGGTGAAAGTGCACCGCATTTGCTTCCTGCATCAATCTAATCCGTAGCGTTTCTTGCCGCGTTAGCATCGTGAACGGCTACCTGAATGCCAAATTCAAAGCAGCACCGTCCGGAAGCATCTCGCTGCAATTTCCCACGGAAGCGCAATGGGAATACGCATGCCGCGCGGGCACGACGACCCGATTTTATTCAGGCGATGCAGATAGCGACTTGGACGCAGTCGCGTGGCATGGATCAATTAGCGCTGGCAAATCGCATCCGGTTGGTGGCAAGAAACCGAATGCGTTTGGGCTGTACGACATGCACGGGAACGTGTGGCAGTGGTGTCAGGATTGGTACGACGAGGACTATTACAATAACTCGCCAACGCAGGACCCTAAAGGACCGGCGACGGGTACGGATCGCGTGCTTCGGGGCGGTTCGTGGCGCGCTCTTCCACCGAGCTGCCGTTCCGCGAACCGGTACTGGCACTCGCCGGCAAACCGCCTAACGAGCTACGGCTTTCGTTGTGTAATGCCGGTGTACTGACCTTTACACTTTTTGCTTTTCGCTTTTTCCTGACTCACAGCGGTCTATGCGAAGCGAGCCTTCAGCCTCGAATCCTTCAACCGTTGTTAATCCGCCGGTTCGATGGTGGCGTACATGCTTCCCGACGAGGACAGGAGCAGCGGATCTTTTCCGAAGGCTTTGATCTGATCGCGCTTGAGTTCCGCGCGTTCAAGGCTGGTCGTTTCGACGATCGTGACGCCGGTGATGTCGACTTCTTTGGCGTGTTCGAACGCGCGCTCGGCGGTTTTTCCGAATAATTGCATCAACATGCGAATGACGTATTCGTAGGTGTGTAGATCGTCGTTGTGCAGAATGACGTGGTATTGTGGGGCGGGGCGGCGTTTGGTTTCCACCGGAGCTTCGATGACCGCAGTTCCGCCGCCATCTTCTTTTTTCGGTTCCTTTGCCATACAGCCGAATTTAGGCCGCGTTGAGCACATGTCAATAGCAAGGACGCGAGACGCTTTCGATGACGGGTGCCACGGAGCAGTACCCTGCTCCGTGCTGATGCGCCAACGAATTCAGTCGAGTCGCATCGCATCGCCTGAAGCGCAAGCTCAACAGCACGGAGCAGGGTACTGCTCCGTGGCACCCGACCATTACTTCCCGTTCTCGTTCTGCGCATTCCACATTTGCCGGTAGGTCGGCGAGATCGTCATCAATTCAGCGTGCGTGCCGATTGCTTCGACTCCGCCCTCGTCGCCAAACACAAGAATGCGGTCGGCGTTGGTGAGTGTGCTCAAGCGGTGTGCGACGATTAAACACGTGCGGTTGGCTTCCAGTTTGTCGAACGCTTCCTGCAGCGACCGTTCTTTCAGGGTGTCGAGCGCGCTGGTGGCTTCGTCGAGAAGTAGAATTGGCGCGTTGCGCAGCAGCGCGCGCGCGATGGCGATGCGCTGTTTCTGGCCGCCGGAGAACAACTCGCCGCCGCGCTCGCCGCAGAGTTCCTTGTAGCCCAGCGGCTTGCTCATGATTTCGTCGTGGACCATCGCGGATTTTGCGGCCGCGATGACTTCATCGTCGGTCGCCCCTGGATGGCCGTAGCGAATGTTTTCCGCGACCGTGGCATTGAACAAAAACGGCTGTTGTGTCACCAGCGCAACTTGCGCGCGCAGGCTGGCAAGCGTCACTGAACGAATGTCAACTCCGTCAATCAAAATGCGCCCGGAAGTGGGATCGTAGAAGCGCAGCACCAGCGACAGCAGCGTGGATTTTCCCACGCCGGTGCGGCCGACGATGCCGAGCTTTTCGCCAAAACGCAACGTGAGATTGAAATCGCGCAGCACCGCGCCGCGCCCGTAATCGAATTCCAATTTTTCGAAGACAATCTCCTTGGACAGGCGCGGACAGGCGATTGCGCCCGGCGCGTCGGTAATCGTGGGTTTGACATCCAGAATCTGGAAGATGCGTTCGGCGTTGGGCAAGTATTCGGCGATCTCGCCGATCGTTTGCATGATCGCCGTGACGGGGTCGTTGAGCATGGCGAGCGCGCCGATGAAGGTGAGAAAATCAGCGATGTTGCGCCTGTCGGGATGTTCGATCACGCGCATTCCGCCCCACGCGAGCACCGCAATGCCGCCAAGGCCCATCAGGAACGACGTGAGCGGCCGCTGAATGGCGCGATTCAGATTGCGCCGCATTCCCGTTCTAAAGAGGCTGCGCGTGAGTCCGCGGAAACCCTCGGCTTCGAGTTCCTCCGCGCCATAGGCATGAATGACGCGGATACCGCTCAGATTCTGCAGCATGGCCTGCGCGATGTCTGCGGTCTTTTCCTGATACCGCCGGGACTGCTGAATGATGCGCCGGACCAGTTTGGTCAGGACGACCATCACGATCGGAACGCCCATTGCTCCGATGAGAAACAGCCGCCAATCGTAATATATCGCGACGCTGGCCAGTGCGATGATCATGAATGGCTGTTGCGCGAAATCGAGAAATATCTTGACCGTCTTGCGCAGATTTTCGCCGTCCGAAACCATGCGCGTGACCAGATCGCCCGTTTGGCGGGAGTCGAAATAGGGCATGTCCAGCGACAGCAATTTTGCCATCACGCGTTCGATGGCCTCCGTGCGCAGCCGCTGTGCCAACCACGATGCGATGTACGTGTTGGCGGCGTCAAACATTGATTTTAGAAACCAGAAAATGACAATAAGCCCGCACAGCGCGAAGAGGTATTCTTTTCCGGTTCCAAAGCGCGTCTGAAGCGAGTCGTTCAGTCCCTTAAAAAATGCGCCGATGCGCTCTTTAATTCCCAGAGGATTTTGAGCCGCCGCTTTCGGATCCACCGGAGCCGGAAACAACATGCTCTCGTCGTCTTCGTCATCCGGCGCCGGAGCGGGAGCCGGTCCAGGTTTCGGGGCGCCCGCGGCTTTTTTGAGAAGCCTTTGTTTCGCCGCGTCTTTTCCCACTTTATCGATATGATAGATGAACGTGCGCGCGAGTATGAGCGGCGCACTGCCGCAGATCGCGAGGCCCAGGGCCGTGCACATATATAAAACCAACATTCCGCGATGCGGGAGAACCAGTTTGAACGCGCGCCAGAGATTTCGCATGGAGGCGCGGATTATACTGAAAAAAACGGTCATCGCCAACAACTTACATCCGACGCAAGTTTGTGTTTTTAGATATCCCGAAGGGATAATAGCCATTAGCCGGTGGTTGAGGGCGTACTCGCCCGACACCACCGGATTGGATTCAAAATCAATGCGCATCCCGGAGGGATGCCAGCCAATTATGTGACAGGCTGCTGGCATCCCTTTGGGATGCGGAGAGATTTGGGCGTTACAACCGGTGGTGTCGGCCGGGTACGGCCTCAACCACCGGCTAATAGCTAGCACCCCTCCGGGGTGAAGTCATCATCTTGTATCGCCGCGCAAAGTATTTGCATAAATTATCTTTCGACTCGCCTCATTTCGTCGCGTCGCCCGCGCCGTCGATGTCGCGCGAAGAGGTCGTGCCTTCGCTGTACGATTTGGGCGGCGGCAGGCCCTGTTTGATGCGCGCGTACAATTTTACATAGCGGACGAAGCGCGTGAACGCGCAGAACGAACTCACTGCCAGGCCCGGAATGCCGTCCAGAATCCCCAGCTTCAAAATGTACATCTTGAAGAATTCCCAGCCAGGATGCAGGAAGAAATTCCAGATATGCGGCTTGCGCCCCTCGCGATGATAGCGCTCCGCCGCTTGCGTCGTGTAGCGGTTGAAGCGCTGGAAATAGCGGTTGAGTCCGTCCAGCGCGCAGGTGATGTGATCGAGCTTGGCCTTGAGCTGTCCGGAGCGCCCCGGCTTGCCGGTGGGCACCGCGCCTGCGTTCACCTGGACGTCGGCGTGAACGTCGCGCTCGGCATAGCGGCCCATCGAGCGCTTGAACAGGCGCTGGCAGTCGTTGGTCTCCCAGCCGCCATGCTTGATTTCGCCGCCGAGAAAGAAGTTTCGCCGCACGACGAAATAGCCGTCGAGTTCCGGCCCGCCCGGGCGCGCCAGCAGCGCCTTGACTTCGTCGCGCAGTTCCGGCGTCATGCGCTCGTCGGCGTCGATGATAAAGATCCATTCGTGCGTGCAGCGCGGGATCGCCCAATTCTTCTGCGCGGCCGAGTTCACGTACACATGCTGGTCGATGCGCGCGCCGAATTGCCGCGCGATATCGAGTGTCTTGTCGGTTGAAAAACTGTCGACGACATAGATTTCATCAGCGATTCCGCGGATCGATTCCAGGCATGCGGAGAGATTCTTTTCTTCGTTGAAAACGGGAACCAGAACGCTCAGCTTTTCGGGCATTTTTTTGTCGTCCTGATTGCCGAAGGTTCGTAGTTCCGCCTTCAGGCGGTCTCTGGGAGCCGCCTGAAGGCGGAACTACGAACTTATCTATTTCCCCACGCCTGCGTCAGCGTGGCCTTGGCGCGGGCGGTGGCCGGGCCTTCTTTTGCGGCGATTGCGGTCAACGCGTCTTTCGCGCCAGGCGAATGCATGAGTCCGAAAATCTCTATCGCGAGGAAGCCGCGTCCGTCCACGGCTCCGCCGATGTCGCGCAGCAGTTCCGCCGCCTTGTTGCGCACTTCGCTGGACTCGTTCTTCAATGCGCGCGTCAGCGTATCGCGCGCGGCGTGGCCCAGTTTCTTCAAATCCTCGGCGGCCTTCAGGCGCGTGGCGTACGATGGATCGTCCAATTTTGTGACGAGATCGTCCTGAATCTTGCGGTCTTCTTCTTTCATGCCGCCGGAATTGAGTCGATCGACGAGCGCTTTGATCGCAGCGGGTTGATCGTTGTATTTGAGGTAAAACAGAATGGCCTCCGCGCGCGCGTCGTATTCGACCGAACCCAACGCCGACCACGCGGTGTCGAGCGACGTGACGGACCCGGCGAATTTGCCCCCATTGAGCGGCACGCCGGTGGTGTCCCACGCCACCAGGCCGGCGTCGGGCGAGAGCGAGAACAGCCGCTTTCCGTTTGCCGAACAGGCGAGTGCGGAGGGCACGGCGGTCAGCTTGAAACGACGCAATTCGACGCCTGTATCGATATCCCATTGGCGCACGGTGGAGTCGCGCGCGCCGGTGAAAAGGGTGAATTCGTCGGACGAGAAGACGGAGCAGGTCACGTCGTCGTCATGGCCGGAAAGCGAACGCACGATCTCGCCGCTGTCGACCTTCCAAATTCGAGCGATGCCTCCGGAGCGTGTCGTGGCGGCCAGCGTTCCATTGGGCGAGATGCTCACAGACGCCGTGGTGCCGTCGTGATCGGCGACCATGCGCAGTTCCACACCCTGGGCCACATCCCACACGCGCGCTTTTACGTCGTTGGCTTCCGTGATGATGAAGCGGCCATCCGGCGTAAACGCCAGCCCTTCGGTGCTGATGCTCTCGGTGGGCGGATCGTCGGGGTATTTCTTGCCGGTCAGCGTGAACAGCAATTTGCCTTCGTTGAAATCCCAGATGCGCACGGTCCCGGCGCCGTCGGTGCTGGCGACGCGGGAGCCGTCCGGCGAACAGGCGACGGCATGAACTTCCCCGGTATGTCCGGCGAATTTGCGCGTGTTTTTTCCGGATTCCAGATTCCACACTTGAATGTCGTTGCCGGGACCGGCCACGACGACTTGCTTTCCGTCCGCGGAAAAATCGATGCCGCCGGTGACGCCGGGGGCTTCAATGTCCTTCTGGGCCTTAAGCGTGGCGGTATCGAAAAATTGCAGGTGGCCGCCCGTCCCGATGGCCGCAATGCTTGAGCCGTCGGGCGAGAGAGCCATTTTCTCCGCCGCGTCTTTCAACGCGCCGCTGAACGCCACGGATCCGGCCGGCGGCGATTTCAGCGGGGGGACGTCGTCGTCGCCCGCGAAGAGCGTTGCCGCGAAGAATGGCAACAGATAGAATAAAACGGTCAAGCGCATACGCATTATTCTAACACAGCCCTACAGCCGCGATGAAGAGACTTTTCCAGAATTTCGAGGAGTAACGCCGCGCATGCCCACTGCTCTTATCCTCGGCGCGTCCGGCACGCTGGGCGGCGCGATCGCCAGAGAATTGCTCGCGCGCGGCTTTTCCGTGGGTTTGCATTTTAACACGCGCCAAGAGCCGTGCGATGTGTTGCTTCAAATCGCTTCGACCAGCGCGTCGTTCCAGGCGGACTTCAGCGACCCGAACCAGCCCGCATTGCTCGCCGCGGCGTTCATCAAGAAATTCGAGCGGCTCGACACGCTCGTATGGGCCTGCGGCATTTCGCGCGACGCCTTGCTTGTGAATCAATCCGACGCCGACATGCGCGCGGTCCTGAACGTGGACTTGAAAGTGTTCTTTCTCGTGCTGAAAGCATTTTCGCGGCAATTCATCAAACAAAAAAGCGGCGCGGTGCTGGCGCTCTCATCGCACGCGGCGTTCTCCGGGCGCATCGGCGGGACGGCGGACGCGATGGCGCAGAGCGGACTGCTGGCGCTGATTAAATCGGCGGCCCGCGAGTGGGGTTCGATCGGCGTGCGCGTCAACGCGATCGTGCCGCCGTTCGTCGCGGAATCCGGCATGGGTCGTCTAGCGTCGCTGGAGTTCATCGCCGCGGCGAAACTCAGGCGTGTGTTGAAGGCAGATATCGACGCGGCCGGCGCACTGGCGAAATTCGCCGTGGACGTCGCGCAAAATTCGGCGATTTCGGGACAGGTTTTGAACTGCGATTCGCGAATTCAGTAACGCCAGCAATCTCAAAAATGCCTCTCGAATTTCACTCGTTCTGACGACACCTACAGATGACATGTTCGAGCATCGAATTCCCACATACTCAACGCCACGTCGTGGCCTCACTGTGGCGCTATGCCTGTTGGCGCTGGCCGCGCTTTACGCTGGATTCCGCTATTGGAATTCGGTGCGCCTGCCCATCGAAAAAACGCAGAATGCCGTGCTTGCGAAACGCGTGGATGTAAATGGTACGGTGCCGAGTCCGTCCGCGCCGCAGCCGGCGGCGCGGCGCGATGCGGCGATTGCGCAACTGGCGATCCTGGTTTTTAAGTCGGAGAAGCGCATGGAAGTGTGGGCGAGCCGCGCGGAGAAATGGTCGCTGCTGCGCGAATATCCCGTGCTTGCGGCCAGTGGCGGGGCCGGGCCGAAATTGATCGAAGGTGACCGCCAGGTTCCGGAAGGCGTGTACCGCGTCGCCGAAATGAATCCGCACAGCCGCTTTCATCTATCAATGAAGCTCGACTACCCCAACGCGTTCGACAAAGCGAAAGCGGTTGCGGACGGCCGCACGCGGCTGGGCGGTGACATCTGCATTCACGGAAAGAATTGTTCGATCGGCTGCGTGGCGATCGGCGACCCGGCGATTGAGGATCTCTATGCGCTGGTCGAACGCATGGGACCGGCGAGCGTGAAAATCATCATCGCGCCGAATGACCTGCGCGAGCATATCCCGGTCAAGAATCCGTATTTGAAATTGACGTGGATTGGGGAACTTTATGAAATGCTTGGGAGTGAGTTGAAGCCGTTTATTCGGCGACCGTGATTCCAGCATTTCGTCAGATAAAAACGCATTGACGTGCACCCGATGACAAACGAGACTGTTTTAAGAACAGGAGGTGCTTATGAAAAAGGAATCTGACGATATGGGGAAAGTATGGGCTGATATTGAGGTAATCAACGCCGGGGAAGAATATGCAGCGGCGAATGGCGCATTGGCGAAATATAAGGTTCGGCGCATTAACGTCAACGCTTTAGTTGATACTGGTGCGACGATTCTGGTCTTGCCTGAGAAGGATATCATTGCACTCGGGTTGCAATTGCGCCGCACAACACGAAGCCGTTTTGCGGAGGGTAAATCGAAGGAGTGCAAGATTTACGGTCCCGTGACGGTTCGATTCTGCAAGAGAACGATGCAGACCGAAGCAATGCAAGGTCCGGCCAATATTCCGCCGCTTCTGGGCCAAATTCCAATGGAGGGCCTTGATGTTCTCGTCGATCCTAAAAACCAGCGATTGGTATTGAATATGGAATCGGGCGATCCGGAGATGGCGTTGGTTGAAGTTTACACTCAGCTTTTTGAGCCGGAAATATAATCGGCACTACCGTTGGGCCGGGACGGGCCAACCACTTTCTAGTAGGATTTCGCCAGCGTCGTCGTCCCCATCAGATACTTGTCCACGCCGTACGCCGCGTTGCGGCCTTCGGCGATGGCCCAGACGATCAGGCTTTGGCCGCGCGTCATGTCGCCCGCGGTGAATATGCCTGGAATGCTGGTCATCTTTTGGTCGTCCGCCCAGACGTTGCCGCGTTCGGTGAGTTTTACGCCGAGTTGCGCGAGCATCGTGTTCTTCTCAGGTCCGACGAATCCCATTGCGAGCAGAATCAAATCGGCATCGATGGTGAACTCCGTATCGGGAAGTTGCTCCGGCATCGGTGGGCCGCCCGCTGGGTTCGGCACCCATTTCAGGCGGACTGCGTGGAGCCGCTTGACCTCGCCGTGTTCGCCGGTCAACTTGAGCGTCTGGATGCTGAAATCGCGCGCTTCGCATTCTTCGTGCGCCGATGACGAACGCCAGATGTTGGGCCATTGCGGCCAAGGGTTGTTCCCGGCGCGCTGGTCCGGCGGGCGCGGCAAGACTTCGAGTTGCTTGAGCGACTTCGCGCCCTGGCGCACCGCGGTGCCCAGACAATCCGCGCCGGTGTCGCCGCCGCCGATGATCACGACATGCTTGCCTGTCGCGAGAATCTGGCCGGGGACTTTATCGCCGTGACAGACCTTGTTCGACTGCGGCAGATAGTCCATGGCGAAGTACGTGCCCTTCAATTCGCGCCCCGGCACAACCAGGTCGCGTGGGGCAGTTGCGCCGCCGCAGAGGACGATTGCATCGAATTTCTTCCGGAGTTCTTCGACGGGGTGCGTGACGCCGATGTGCGCGTTGACGACGAACTTGACGCCTTCGGCTTTCATCTGTTCGAGGCGCCGGTCGACAACGCGTTTTTCCATTTTGAATTCAGGGATGCCGTAACGCAGCAGCCCGCCGATGCGGTCGGCGCGTTCGAAGACGGTGACATCGTGGCCGACGCGCGCGAGCTGCTGAGCGGCTGCCAGCCCAGCCGGGCCGGAGCCGACCACAGCGATTTTCTTGCCGGTCTTGTGCGCGGCGGGCTGCGGCTTCACCCAGCCTTCTTGAAAAGCGCGGTCGATGATCGTGACTTCGATCTGCTTGATCGTCACCGCCGGTTCATTGATGCCGAGGACGCACGAGGCTTCGCACGGGGCGGGGCACAAGCGACCGGTGAATTCCGGAAAGTTGTTGGTCAGGTGCAGGCGGTCGATGGCTTCGCGCCAGCGGTTTTTGTAGACGAGGTCGTTCCAATCCGGAATGATGTTGCCGAGCGGGCAGCCGGTGTGACAGAACGGCACGCCGCAGTCCATGCAGCGCGCGGCCTGGGTCTTGAGCTTGTCTTCCGGAAAAGGAAGATAGACCTCGTTCCAGTCTTTGACCCGTTCCTCGACCAGCCGCCGTTTCGGCAGTTCGCGAGTCGCTTCCATGAATCCTGTCGGCTTGCCCATCAGTCGTTGCTCCGCTCGAAAACATTCCTATTTCGCTCACTTCAGTTCTGTTTGTCTACTTCCTTCCGGAACCACTTTCGAAATCTATCTCATTCCCCGGCCGCCGCCAGCGGCGTCTTCGCCGCTGCTTCCCGCTGTGCCTTCAACACCTTCTTGAAGTCCACCGGCATGACTTTCACGAACTTCTTCGAGGCGCTGGGCCAGTTGGCGAGGATTTCCGCGGCTACGGTACTGCCCGTGTATTTTTTGTGATTTTCGATCAGCGTTTTGATTGTGTCAAAATCCTCTTTCTCCGGCTGTTCCAGTTCGACCATGCCCTTGTTCAAGTTGACCGGGAACGAACCGTCTAGATCGTAGACATACGCGACGCCGCCGCTCATGCCGGCGGCGAAGTTGCGGCCCGTTTTGCCCAGCACGACGACGCGCCCGTTGGTCATGTATTCGCAGCCGTGGTCGCCCACGCCTTCGACGACTGCGATTGCGCCGGAATTTCGCACGCAGAAGCGTTCGCCTACTTTGCCGCGCAGGTATACTTCGCCGCCCGTCGCGCCGTAAAGAATCACGTTGCCGGCGATGATGTTATCCTTCGGGTCGAACGGCGCGTTCTTGAACGGCCGGACGATGATCTTCGCGCCGGTCAGCCCCTTGCCGACGTAGTCGTTCGCGTCGCCTTCGAGTTCGAACGTGATGCCCTTCGGCATGAATGCGCCGAAGCTCTGTCCGGCCGAACCGTTGAAGCGAATCGTGATCGTGTCATCCGGCAGTCCGTGTTCGCCGTGCTTGCGGGTGAGTTCGCTGCCCAGCATCGTGCCGCAGGTGCGGTTGACGTTGCGAATCACCTGGCGGAATTCGACCTTCTCGCCATGCTCGAGCGCGCCTTTGCACTTCTCGATCAACTCGTTGTCCAGCGCGTGTTGGATGCCGTGATCCTGTTCGATCGATTTATAAAGCGTCGAACCGTTGAGCGGTTCGGGCTTGTGGAAGATGCTGGTGAAATCCAGCCCCTTAGCTTTCCAATGTTCGATGGCCTGCTTCATGTCGAGCAGATCGCTGCGGCCGACCATTTCATTGACCGTCCTGAAACCCAGTTGCGCCATCAATTCACGGACTTCTTCGGCGATGAACATCATGAAATTGACGACGTGCTCGGGTGTTCCGGTGAATTTCTTGCGCAATTCCGGATTCTGCGTCGCGACGCCGACCGGACAGGTATCGAGGTGGCAGACGCGCATCATGATGCAGCCGGACGCCACCAGCGGCGCGGTTGCGAAGCCGAATTCCTCCGCGCCCAGCAACGCGGCGACGACCACGTCGCGGCCGGTCTTCATCTGGCCGTCTGCCTGCACGACGATGCGGCTGCGCAGGTCGTTGAGCACCAGCGTCTGCTGGGTTTCGGCCAGTCCCAGTTCCCAGGGAATGCCCGCGTGCTTGATCGAAGTCAGCGGCGACGCGCCGGTGCCGCCGTCGTAGCCGGCGATCAGCACCACGTCGGAGTGCGCTTTGCTCACGCCCGCCGCAACCGTGCCGACGCCGACTTCCGCGACGAGTTTCACGCTGGTGCGCGCGTATTTGTTCGCGTTCTTCAAATCGTGAATGAGCTGCGCCAGATCTTCGATCGAGTAAATGTCGTGGTGCGGCGGCGGCGAAATCAGGCCGACGAACGGCGTCGAATGGCGCGTCTTCGCGATCCATGGATAGACCTTGTGCGCGGGCAACTGGCCGCCCTCGCCGGGCTTCGCGCCCTGCGCCATCTTGATCTGCAGCTCTTTCGAATTGACCAGGTACATGCTGGTCACGCCGAAACGCGCGGACGCGACCTGCTTGATCGCGCTGTTGGGCGTGTCGCCGTTGGGCCGCGTTGCAAAGCGCTCATAGTCTTCACCGCCTTCGCCGGTGTTGCTCTTGCCGCCGATGCGGTTCATGGCGATGGCGAGATTTTCGTGCGCCTCTTTGCTGATCGACCCGTAGCTCATCGCGCCCGTCGCGAAGCGTTTGACGATCTCGCTTGCCGGCTCGACTTCGCTCAACGGCACCGGCGTGCAATACGCCGACTTCAAGTCGAAGAGGCCGCGCAGCGTGGCCAGACGCTTCGATTGGTCATCGACCGCCTTCGAGTATTCTTTGAACGTTTTGTAGTTGCCTGAGCGCACCGCGTATTGAAGCTTGTGCACGGTCTCCGGATTGAACAGATGGAATTCGCCGTCGCGCCGCCACTGGTACTGGCCGCCGATGTCGAGCGATTCGACCGGCACGTCACGGTCGGGATAGGCCCGCTTGTGCCGCGTCAGCGTCTCCTGAGCGATGATGTCGAAACCGATGCCTTCGATGCGCGACGCCGTTCCCGTGAAATATTTGTCGACGACTTCTTTGTTGAGACCGACGGCTTCGAAAATCTGCGCGCCGCGATAGCTCTGCACGGTGCTGATGCCCATCTTGGACATGACTTTGACGACGCCTTTTTTCACTGCCTTGTTGTAATTCTTGACGCAGAGTTTGTGATCGATGTTCGACAACATTCCGTCGCGAATCAAATCGTCGAATGTTTCAAACGCCAGGTACGGATTGATCGCGCCCGCGCCGTAGCCGATCAGCAGCGCGAAATGATGGACTTCGCGCGGCTCGCCGGATTCAATCACCAAGCCGACTTTCGTGCGCAAGCCGTGACGCACCAGATGGTGGTGCACGCCCGATGTCGCCAGCAACGCCGGAATCGGCGCGTTTGTGGCGTCGACGCCGCGGTCGGAGAGGATCACGATCGTGTAGCCGTCTTTGATGGCTTGCGCGGCCTTTTCGCACAGGCTTTCGATGGCTTTGCGCAAGCCGTCGCCGCCGGTGCTGGCTTCGAAGAGCATGGGCAGCGTGAGGCTCTTGTAGCCGTTCACCGAGACGTGGCGGATTTTCGCCAGTTCGTGGTTGTCCAGGATCGGCGTGTGCAGCTTGATCTGCTTGCAGCAGTCCGGGCCGGGATCGAGAATGTTGCCTTCCGGTCCGATCGTCGTTTCTATTGACGTAACCAGCTCCTCGCGGATCGCGTCCAGCGGCGGATTGGTGACTTGGGCAAAGAGCTGCTTGAAGTACGAATAGAGCGGTTGGGGCTTGTCTGACAGCACCGCCAGCGGCGTGTCGGTGCCCATCGAGCCAATGGCTTCTTCGCCATTGATCGCCATGGGAGACATGAGGATCTTCAAGTCTTCCGCGGTATAGCCGAACGCCTGCTGGCGATTGAAGACCGTCAAATGGTCCGGCTCCGGAATGTTGTTCGTCGCGGGCAGTTTTTCTAGTTCGACAAGGTTGCTTTTGAGCCATTCGCCGTACGGCTTCCCGGTGGCAATCTGCTGTTTCAACTCGGCGTCGTCGATGATGCGGCCTTGAGTCAGGTCGATCAGGAACATCTTGCCCGGCTGCAGGCGGCCTTTGTGCACGACATCTTCCGGCTTGATATCCGGCAGCACGCCGACTTCGCTGGCCATGACGACGGTGTCGTCCTTGGTGACGTAGTAGCGCGATGGGCGCAGGCCGTTGCGGTCGAGCACCGCGCCGATGACGCGGCCATCGGTGAACGCCACCGATGCGGGGCCGTCCCATGGCTCCATCATGCAGGCGTGAAACTCGTAAAAATCCTTCTTCTCCTGGCTCATGCTTTCGTGGCCGGACCACGCTTCGGGGATGAGCATCATCATGGCGTGCGGGAGCGACCGGCCGCACATGACGAGCATTTCCAGTGCATTGTCGAGGATCGCCGAATCCGAGCCGCCTTCGATGCAAACGGGCATCAGCGCGGCCATTTCTTCTTTCGTGAAGAGCGGCGTTTCGAAGAGCGCCTGGCGCGCGCGCATCCAATTGATGTTGCCGCGCAGCGTGTTGATTTCGCCGTTGTGCGCGAGGTAGCGGAACGGGTGCGCCAGCGACCACGTCGGAAACGTGTTGGTGCTGAAGCGCTGATGCACCAGCGCCAACGCGGATTCGACATCCGCATCGTACAATTCGGGGAAGAAGTTCATCTGATCGGCATTCAACATGCCCTTGTAGATGAGCGTGCGGCACGAACAGCTCGGCACGTAGAAGAAGTTCTTCTCGATCAATCTGGAATTGCCGACGGCGGTCTCGGCACGCTTGCGAATCAGGAACAGCTTGCGCTCGAACGCGTCGTCATCTTTGACGTTCGAACTGCGGCCGACGAAGAACTGGCGAATGTCCGGCTCGACGATCTGCGCGCTGGGGCCGATGTCTTTGTCGTACTGCGGAATGTTGCGCCAGCCGATGACGATCTGGCCTTCTTTGCGCACGGCCTTTTCGAACAGGATCTGCGCCTGCTGGCGCTGGTCGGCGGTCGGCGGCAGAAAGACGCTGGCGACGCCGTACTGTCCGGGCTCGGGCAGGTTGACGCCCTGCCTGGCCATTTCGCGCTTGAAAAACTTGTGCGGAATCTGCATCAAGAGACCGGCACCGTCGCCGGTATTGACTTCGCAGCCGCAGGCACCGCGGTGCTTGAGATTGAGGAGAATCTTCAGCGCGTCTTCGACGATTTTGTGCGACTTCGTGCCCTTCATGTTGCACACAAACCCGACGCCGCAGGCATCGTGTTCGTTCAAGCCGTCGTATAAACCCTGCGCGG
Organism: Planctomycetota bacterium; assembly: GCA_038227045.1. Classification (GTDB taxonomy): domain Bacteria; phylum Planctomycetota; class SZUA-567; order H5-PLA8; family H5-PLA8; genus JANXLS01. The sequence goes on along the minus strand of JBBRQD010000109.1, from coordinate 3,320 downwards.
AAGGGTGCCCGGGATAATTCATGATATGGCCTCTAAAAACAAAGACAGTCCAACCAAGCCATCTTTCGGATGGTGCTGGATATTGAACACACAAATTTGTATTGACCACTAAAGGAGCAAAGCCAATGCCACGATCGGCAGGAGGGTATCGACGCTCACGGAGTCAAATTTCGACACGGAACGCGAACAGTTGCTACCCTGAAAAGGCTCTGAACTCCAGAATGGAAAACCTTCGAACGTTAAGAATTTATCACGTTCGACGATGATATCTAGCGAAATAGTGAAATATTTCTTATAAAAAGTAGAAAATTACGCGTTCTTAACAATGATCAAATTTAGTTATTTGCGTACGTTGTCCGAGACAATTCGAGCAGGGTGTTATAATTTGTATATATGGGACCAAATGGGTCGAATTGCAACACGAGAATTCGGGTTGACTTTAACTGTGTTCCGGACGCCGTTTTTGCAAAATTCCAGCGTGCCGAGGCGACCGGGCGTTAGAATTGCATTGTCTTTTTGAGAGATGCTACTTATTGAGCGGAGGATACATGAAAATCCCAATCATCCGAGGCATCATCGAGCGCCGCATCCTCGTGAACTTCAGCGTCGATCCCCAGGTGCTGGCGCGCGTCATCCCTGCTCCTTTTCGACCCAAATTGGCCAATGGCAAAGGCATGGCCGGCGTGTGCCTGATCCGCCTAGCCCATATTCGCCCGAAATATTTTCCCGCGTTCGTGGGGATTTCGTCGGAGAACGCCGCGCACCGCATTGCCGTGGAATGGGAACGAAACGGTCAGCCATGCGAGGGCGTGTTCATTCCGCGCCGCGACACGTCGTCACAGTTGAATACGCTTGCGGGCGGACGCCTTTTTCCAGGGATGCACCACCATGCCCGCTTCGAGGTGTTCGAACAGGACGATCGCTATCGCATTGCCCTGAACAGCGACGACGGGCAGACTCATCTGCGGATCGAAGGACACACGGTCGCAGAGTTGCCCGCGACTTCCGTATTCCGCAGTCTGAAGGAGGCGTCCGAGTTCTTCGAACGCGGATCGCTCGGTTACTCCGTGACGGCGAAAGAAGGTGAATACGACGGGCTCGAACTGCGCAGTTTCAACTGGAAGGTCCAGCCGCTGGCGATTGAGAAAGTTGAATCCAGTTTCTTCGACGATCGGGCGCGGTTCCCGGACGGGTCTGTCTCTTTCGATTCGGCGCTGTTGATGTCGGGGATTGATCATGAGTGGCATGGGCGGGAGGCGATTTGTTGTGCGGGGAATCAGTGACGCGCACGAAATTATTTTTGAATGGTTTCGTGCGGTCCTATTTCGACTGAAGCAGAACAGCCCGTGCCTGCGGAATGGGAGAGCGAAGCGAACGAGCAGGAAACTATTTGAGAATGGTTTTGTGCGGGCCCCCGATATTCGGAAAAGTGGTAGAAACCCCACTGAAATCGTAGAACAGTGCGACGAAATAAGCGCCGAACGCCAGCATCAAAGTATAGACACTGAGCACAATCCACACTCTGGCATTTTCGGTTACGACAGCGCGTGCAAGGGGTTCAATTTTTAAATGAATTGTTAGGAGAATTGTCAGAAAAATTTCGGACACCACGATCGGACCCAAGTAGCGTTCAAACGTAAAATCATCCTTGAACCGTACGGTATCTTTGAGCGCAAATCGAACGGCGCTCCCCGCGACAAACGTGTACCACACCACGGAAGCATGCAAATCGGTGTAGTCTACACAAACCCTGTCCTTGAAATCGATAACATCCGAAAGGCTGCACCATGTCCATTGCGCGAAGTGTTTCGAAGTGCGTTTTGCTCGCCACAATTTTGTTCGCCGGCTTCGCTGCGCGAATCCGCGCCGAAGACTCCCCCATCCGCGTGCTCGTCTGGGACGAGCAGCAGCCTGCGCAGAAAGGCGTCTACCCGAATTTCCTCGGCAACCATATTGCCGCGTATTTGAAGGATCAGGGCATGAAGGTCACGTCTGTGCGCCTGGACGATCCCGAGCAAGGCCTGACGACGGAAAACCTCGACAATGCTGACGTGCTGGTATGGTGGGGGCATGTGCGCAATAAGGACGTTTCTGTTGAACGCTCCAAGGATATTGTCGAGCGCATCAAGAGCGGCAAACTGTCGCTGATCGCGCTGCATTCGGCGCATTGGGCCGAGCCGTTTGTTCAGGCCATGCGCGCGAAGACTATTGAAGACGCGCTCAAGAAATTGAGCGAGGAGGATCGCAAGACGGTCAAGATCAAGACCGATGATCCGAAGCGCGCGATGGTTAAACGCGATGCGCCGTTGACGCCGTCGTCGGAACTCAAGACTGAAGCCGACGGTTCGAAGGTGCTCGACATCAAACTGCCCGGATGTATCTTTCCGGCCTATCGCGCCGACGGCGCGCCCAGTCATGTGACGACGGTCAAGCCGGATCATCCTATCGCGAAAGGCATCCCCGCCGCGTTCGACATTTCGCACACCGAAATGTACGACGAACCCTTCCACGTCCCGGCGCCGGATGACTTGATCTTCGAAGAAAAATGGGACAAGGGCGAGCATTTTCGCGCGGGCATGGTCTGGAATCTGGGAAAAGGAAAAGTCTTCTATTTCCGCCCTGGACACGAGACGTTCGGGGTCTTCAAAGAAGAGAATCCGCTCAAGATCGTGGCGAACGCGGTGAAGTGGATGGGCGGGAAGTAATGAGGGGCAGCCATGACAGCCACTATTTTGTGCCTCGAATTCGAATGCTAAAAGTGGCTGTCCTGACTGTCCAGGACCCGAAAGGCCGCAATAGTGACAGATCAGGGTTCAACTAAAATTCGTTCCTGGCTCCGCGCGATCTTTCGATTTTCGCTGAGGTCGCTCGTATTGGTTGCACTGTTTGTTGGAAGTGCGGCAACATTGTGCTGGAATAGTTGGGAGCCTTGGGCACACGTCCGGACAATTCACACCGAAGGACGTATATTTAACACTTCTATACAGAATGATGAGCAACTGATTATTGCCCACACGATTTCGAAAAGCGGCGAGATCGCAAGTGAAGTATTCGATGCGCGGACATATTCTGCAATACGAATTTTTCGACCCGCTGTTAATTGGCCCAAAGACAAGTTTATCTACGGCTTTAAGTGTGGCCGGTACTTTATGATGGCGGATTTCCTGATTTTGGGTAACTTTTGATGAACGACAATTATAATTCCCCCTGACGGCAAGTAGAATTCCCGGCTTTTTAAGGCGGGATCGGCCAATCTGTTTCCCTGCAAATCAGGGGGGCGGAATGGTCACAGATCGACAGGTGAAGAGAATGATGGATGT
>JBBRQD010000108.1:0-17669 GCA_038227045.1 Planctomycetota bacterium | reverse complement strand
TTTACCGCAATCTGTTATTTTTGATTGTTAAAATCAAAAAAAGACGACAAATATCCAACCTTTCAATTCATATCGGAATAACCGCTTTAAACACCAGCGGTACATCCGGAATCAAAAGCCCGGAAATCTCGTCCGCAAATCCTGTTTTCTGTTGAGACGCTCACGTTGCCGTGCGCAGTACGACATAACTTTCATCGTCTTTGGCACGGTGTCTACTTAACTTTTTCTTTCTAAATAATTGTATTCTTAGAAAGCGCTCACGAATTGAATCGGAGTCGTAGGAATCTGGTCTGCGACCTTTTAAAGCCGCGCCGGAGCGTTCCTCAATGAACAGCAGTTGCGAATTGCCGCAGCCTTATTTCCATCATACTTTTGGCCGCGTATGCTCTTTTCAGTTTTCAAATTGAGACTGCGAACGTCTCGCCTGTTGTGCAGACGGTTCGTTCGCATCACGGACTACTTATACAACGGGTCTCGAAGCCTGTCAATGCATTTCAGTGTATTCCTTGCAAAATTTGTTATTTTTTCGCACTGATTGCATATAAACCTTGTTAATTATAGCAGTTAAGGTTTTGTTAATAATGGCATAATTTTGGCTTGGAAGGGGTTCATTCGAAGATAATCGTGCGATTCTTATGCAGGAAAACACGTTCTTCCAGAACCAATTTCAGCGCTTTGGCCAGCACGGTTTTCTCAATATCGCGGCCGGCCTGGGCCATGTCTTCAGCGGTGTGCGTGTGATCGACGGGCTGAACGCCTTGCGCGATGATCGGACCTGTGTCCAGTTCTTCGGTGACCACGTGTGCCGTCGCGCCGATGATTTTGACGCCTCGTGTGAAGGCTTGGCGGTACGGGTTGGCCCCTTTAAAGGCTGGCAGGAACGAATGATGTATGTTTACGATGCGATTGGAGTAGTGGGCTAAAAACTGCGGTGTTAGGGTACGCATATACTTGGCCAGCACAATGTAATCGGGGCGATAGCCGGCCAGAATTTTGAGGATATCCTGCTCGTGATCGGCGCGTTCGCGGGCTTCGTGATTGATACAATGAAAGGGGATGTCGAATTTTTTGACAAGCGACTCGAGCGTAGCGTGATTGGCGATCACGGCGCATATACGCGCGGGCAGTTCGCCGTAGGCGTGGCGCAGCAGTAAATCGCCAAGACAATGCGGTTCTTTCGTGGCCATGACGACAATCGGGCGCTTGCCCGCTGGCGCGAGGCTGATGTGAGCTGCTGGCGGCAGGATCTGGCGCAGTTCGTCAATGACGGGCTGCGCCGGGGCGTCGCCGTCGAAGGCAGTGCGCATGAAGAAGCGGTCGTTGACGGCATCGACGAATTCGTGGTTGCTGACGATGTTGAAATTGTGGCGAAAGAGCACACCGGTGATCTTGTAGACGAGGCCTTTGGCGTCGGGGCTTTCGATGAGCAGGAGATGCGTTGTCATGGGGGGATTTTAACCGCGAATGACGGCGAACGAAAAGCTTTTTAACCGCGAATTTCGCGAATTTGCACGAATCTTCGCGGATATTTTTTTGGAGGGATTCCGATTGGCAGCCGTTTAATGGTATAGTGCGTGCGCCTTTTTTGGAGCGGCGGAAGATGCTGGCAATTTCTCTGGCGGTCAAGCGGCGCTGGTTTCCGCGCGTGCGGTTTTCGCTGCGGACGCTGCTGCTTTTTGTTTTGCTGATTGCGAGCGGGGGGACGCTTTGGTGGAATTGGGGGCCGTGGCGTGTATCGCGCGTGCTTCCTGAGCAAAGCAATGAGATCAAAACAGCAGCGATTTCAGCGGACGGCTCCTGGGTCATGACTACTTTTGACAGCGTGGGCAGAATTCAAGGCGCTAAACGCAGAGCCGTCAACAGCACCGATGACCAAAACCAAATTCAGTTTTGGCGAACCGCCGACGGCACACTGCTGAAATCGTTCGCTGGCGGGTATCCCGCCTATCCGGACGCCTTGGGCGGCGCGAGCGTCGCGCTATCGCCGAATGAGCACTGGGTCCAAATGTCCTCTCACGATGGCATGTCGCATTTTGAGAAAATCTGGGATCGAGAAACCGGCAAGGAGCTGACGTTCCCAGTTGAAGGGCTGCCCTTTCCTGGTTTTGTTTCCGGCTCGATTTGGTGTTGGTGCCAAAAGTTTTCGACGGACGATAGATATATTGCCTTCGAACACAGCGCGGGTCTTTCGATATTCGATACAAAGTCGCGCGTTTGCGAATTCATTTCGAAGACGACCCAGATTCCGGCCGGCTGCAGCTTTTCCGCCGACGGAAGGTTTTTGTCCGCTGTGCCGGATAATAAATCAGTTCTGGTTTGGAACGTCGCCGACCATCGTATTGAATGGACAAAGAACCTTGGACTGGACCTGTCTAAAATATACTGGTGCGACAGCGCTTTTTCTCCCGACGCATCGATACTCGCGGTCTGGACGCACAACCTTCAACCCAATCAAACAAAGATATTCAGTGTTAAGACCGGAGAACTGAACCAAACGCTGATCGGCTCATGTCCGCAATCCAGTTTAAACAGCGTCATGCCGTCCAATTCGTTAGGCCCATTTTCACCGGACGGCACCCGGATAGTGACTGTCGGCAAAGACGGCGCGTCCGTCTGGGAAATCAAGACCGGTGCGCATCTGCTGTCTTTTCCCTTATCAAACTACTTGGACTACTGGAAGGTAATCTGTGCGTTTTCACCCGACGGAAAAAAAAATCATTTCCACGGAGACTGACACGCCGAAAGCGTGGAGCGCGCTCACCGGCGAAGCGCTTCCGCTGCTGAACAACGACCGCCGTTGGATCTTCCCGAGCGCCTTTTCATCCGATGGAAAATGGATGGTTTGGAAGAACGGGAAACATGCGGACATTTGGCGCCTGACGCGTCGAGAGCAATGGTGGGGCGTCGCATGGCTCCCCGAATTCTGGCTGACAGTGGCGTTAAGTGTAGGACTGGTTTGGAGCCTTTGGCGAGATCGCCGCCTCAATTAATATTCACCACATGCAGCTTCGCCCAATCGCGCATTTCCTGCACCGCTCCTTGCGGCAGCAGGCGGGCGCCGGCGATGGCGAGCGGGCTTGAGAGGTGGGAGTTTTTCCAGGCCGTGCCTTGGGGGAAGAAGGCTATGCAGGCTGCGACGGCTATTGCGGCCAGGACCAGGCCTTTTAGCGCGCCGAAGACTCCGCCCAAGATACGGTCCTTCGCCAGACGCCGGGCGCGTTCTTCTTTGGGCACGCCTTTTTCGGATTGGACGACGAAGCAGGCGGCGACGATGCGGAGCGTGAATCCGACGAGTCCGAAGATCAGTAAGAATCCGATTAGGCGGGCGTGCAGCGGGTTGCTGGTCACGTGCTGCATCGCGTATTCGCCGGCCGCGGGTGAGAGAAACAGCCCGAGCATCACGCCCAGCCCGACGCTCAGGCCTCCCGCGGCCTGCCACATCAGTCCCCGTCGCCAGCCTAGAAAGGAATGCAGCACCAGGAAAAGAAGGATGCCGGCATCTACGCAATAGCCCCAGTTCATTCGATAGAACTCCCGACGAAGGAATACTTGAGCGAGCGCGAATCGTTCGCGCTGCTTTGACTATATCGGCGGTTGCGGGAGAAAAGTGAAGTGCGGGACGATGGGCTGACGTTGTTCGGAGGGATATGGAGTCGTCGGAGCTACCCCTCACCCCGCGAGCGATACGGCTGCTCGTCGGCCCTCTCCCTCAAGGGGAGAGGGGAACGAAAACGGCTCGCTACGCTCGTTTAGATGTCGCAGCGTTCTTCTGTTTCGCTGTCGCCATGCCCGGCCTGGTATTCGACAATGCCGTTCTTGAGCGTGGTCCAGGAGAGCGTGGCGCATTTGACGCGGACGGAGAATTTTCGGACGCCTTCGAGGGCTTCCATGTCGGGCAAGTCGCCGGGAGCTTCGAAGGGGACTTCGTTGCGCATCATGGCTTTGAAGTGATCGCTGATCTGGCCGGCTTCGGCGAGCGTTTTGCCGCGGACGGCTTCGGTCATCAACGACGAACTGGCGATACAGATCGCGCAGCCTTTTCCGTCGAAGCCGATGTCCTCGATGCGTCCGTCGGCGCTGACTTTGGCATAGACCGTGACGCGGTCGCCGCAGACCGGGTTGTTGCCTTTGGTGACGATCTGCGCGTCGGCGATGGCGTGTTTGTTGTGGGGGCGGCGGTAGTGTTCGAAGATGACCTCGCGGTAAAGTTCGTCCAGTCCGTGCTCTTCTTTGTGCGACTTCGCGCCGACGGGTTCGTCGCCGGTGAGTTTGGTGTCTGTCATAGTTTTATTTTCAGGCGATGAGTTGCCTGGATCCTTGCAAATTAGACGATCGAATTTGTGCTTTCGATCAAGCAATGTTGGATCATAACATGAAAGGCCTCTTTTGAAAGCGGCGGCTTTCAGTTCGGATTCTCGACGGCGCACGTCATCCGTGAATGCCATAAAAAAGCCCGGCGCTCTTTGAGCGCCGGGCTGAATTGAGAATTTATCGGGAACCGGCCACGCCACGCTTAATTCGACTGCTTGGCCGTGCCGTTCTTACCAAAGTGCGCTTTGTAGGTCAACGCTTTGTTGCTCGTGTAAATTGTGTTGTTGAAGAACACGATTACCATGGTGCTGACGGAACGCGGCAGCAGCACATTTTCGTTGGTCATGCCCACAGCCGCGAGTTTGGCTTTGAAATCGCCCTTCCCCAACGTGGCAGAGAACGTGGTGAATCCGCCGAATAAGGTTTTCGAGGGGTTTTTCACTTTGAGGCTGGGGAGGCTGGAACTGGTCTTGGCATTGATCGTCACCTTCGCAGCCAGTCCGCTGACATAGATCACCGCCGGTTTGCCCAACGGGTCGAATCCCGGGGCTAGCAATAGCGAGCCCTTTAGCGTGACCGTGTCCGCCCCGACCTTGGCGAAATTCAACTTCACCGATTCGGTAGTTATGTTCAAGACCGTGATGGTGCCGACGCCGCCGGTGAACGGGTTCGAGGCCGGATTATTCGGATCCGTCCCCAGTAAGACTTCCAGGTCGTCCGGGAACCCGTCTCCGTCCGCGTCGCTCGAGACGGTGATCACCAGGGTTTCGGTATCCGTGCCGAGCGGATTGGTTACGGTTAGGATGACGTTGTAGACGCCAGGCGTCGATGCGGTCCCAGTAATGGTGTTTCCGCTGAACGTCAATCCGGGCGGCAGTCCCGTGACCGTGTACGTCAACGGGCCTGCGCCCGTAACCGTGATGACGTAGTTGATATTTTGGATGATACCCGTCGAGATCGTGAGCGGACTGGTGATCACTGGCGGGGTGGCGGTGACGGTAATCGTCAGCGTCTTGGTATCCGTCCCTGCCGTATTGGTCGCGACAATTGAGACTGGGAACGAACCCACCGCGGTCGGAGTTCCACTGATGACCCCGGTGGTTTGATTCACGTTCAATCCGGGCGGCAAGTTCTGAGCGCCGTAGACAATCGCCGGGCTGCCCACCGCAATAATCGCATAGCTGAACGGCGCGCTCAAACCTCCTTGCGCCGACAACGCGCTGGTTATTTTCGGCGGAGAATTGGCGATGGTAATCACCAGCGTTTTGCCCGAATCCGTTCCAAAGAGATTCGTCGCCGTGATCGGGACGTTGAACATTCCCGTGACTGTCGCAGCGCCGGAGATCACACCCGTGTTGACGTCGAGCACCAAACCGGCGGGCAAGTTCGTCGCAGTAAACGTAATCGGCGGACTGCCGGTGACCGTGATTGTGAACGAGAACGGCACGAATTGCTGGCCGCTGGCCTGTAGCGTCTGATTGGTGATTGTTGGCGGAAACTGCTGAATGTCGATGACCAGCGTCTGCGTGTCGCTGCCGTATATATTGGTTGCAATGAGCGTCACGCTGTACTGGCCGACCGCGACGTTGGGCGCGCCGGAGATGACACTGCCGCTGGCCGACAATCCGTTGGGCAAATTGAGAACCTGGTACGTGATCGTCGGAGAGCCGGTTGCGGTAACCGTGTAGGTGAAGGGCACGCCGGGAGACGCCTGAACGATAAGCGCACTGCTAATTGTGGGTTTCGATGGCAATATGTTGAAAACGATCGTCTGGGTACCGGTTCCGCCCGAATTGGTCGCGGTGACTGTTGACGAAGTGGAACCGAATCCGATCGGCGTGCCCGAAATGATGCCCGTGTTGAGGCCGATTGTCAATCCCGTGGGCAAATTGACGGCGGTGAAGGTAATCGGCTGCGCGCCGGTGAATACGAGTGGAAACGGAACCAGCGGCACGCCGTCAAACCCAGAGATTTGCGCGGCGGTGATGGTCGGCGGCGCCGGATTAATGATGATCGTCAACGGTTTGTTGTCGGTGCCCCCTGAGTTGGTGGCACTGACAATGACGTTGTAAATTCCCGGAGTGGTCGGCGTGCCGTCGATCTGGTCGATATCCACCATCAAACCCGGAGGCAGATTGGACACAACATAATCGATTTGCGGCGAACCGGTCGCGGTCAATGTAAATGCGAACGGCACCCCCGCGGAGCCCGTGACGGACGCCGGAATGGTGAGCACGGGAGCCGCGGGATCGATTTCAATGTCCAAGTTCATCGTCTTTGAACCACCCGCGTTCGTCGCGGTTAACGTTACGTTCGTCAAGCCGATTGCGGCGGCGTTTGGTGTGCCGGAGATAATATGGCCGGAAAGGACGAGACCCGACGGAAGCGCGGTCGACGTGTAGGTAATGGTCTGCGTGCCGGTGGCGGCGATGACATAGCGGAAAGGCACTCCGTCAGTGCCGATCACGAACGCCGAACTGGTGAAGCTCGGCAGGGCTGCGTTGATCGTGATATACACGGTGATTGACGCGGAGCTCGGGATCGTATTGCTGGCCGTTATGGTTACGGGGAACGGACCGTTCAGGGTCACGGCTGCCGATGTCGGCGTGCCCTGAATGGTCGAACCCACCAACTTCAACCCTGCCGGTAGAGCCGACGTGGTAATTGTCAGCGGCGCACTGCCCGACGCCTGGATGTTGTACAAATATGGCGTGCCGACCGTTCCGACCATCGGCGGGGGGTTGTTGACGAGCGAGGCGGGGGACGCGGCAATGTTGATCTGCAGCGTCGCGGTTGTGGGCGCCACGCCCAGAGTGGGTGCGCCGCCCGGCGTCGCCGGATTCGTCGCGGGGCTGAAGGCAGTCAGCAAAACGTTTGTGATGCCATTGACCGGCGTCCCGGCGATCGTATTGCCGTTAAGCGAGAGACCCGCGGGCAGTCCACCCGCGGTGAAGACGATCGGGCCGATGCCCGTCGCGGTGATGTGATACGTAAAGGCGGAACCGTCGATGCCGTTCACCGAAAGCGGGCTGGTAAACGTGGGCGCAACGGGCGGCGTGATGGAAATGGTCAGTGTTTTCGAGCCCGTGCTGGGGATGGCATTGGTGGCATTGATCGTCGGGGTATAGTTGCCGGCCGTGGTGGGGATTCCAGAAATCAAGCCGGTACCGTTGATGCTCAAGCCCGGCGGTAGCGGATTCCCAGATGTGCTGAAGGATGTGGGATTGGCCGTCGCGACGATTTGATAGCTGAATGGAATTCCCACAAAGCCACTGGCCTGGTTCGGACTGACGATGATCGGCACCTGCTGCGGTGCGACATTCAGCGCCAGAGTCGCCATGCCCGTTCCGCCGAAATTCGTAGCCTGGATCGTGACATTGAAATTGCCGCCGGCGGGATTGGTCGGTGTACCGGTGATCTGCCCCGTCACCATGTTGATCGCCAAGCCGGCCGGCAATCCCAAAGCGTTGTAACTCGTCGGATGGTTGGTCCCCAGAATATCGTATTCAAACGGCGCGTTGACCACGGCGCTGGCGGTGAGCGGACTGATAATGACCGGAACCGCTGGCGCATTGACTGTGATAGTCAGCGGCTTGGTTCCCGGGCCGGCGATATTGGCCGCAGTCTGGGTCAAGTTGAAGACACCGGTGACTCCGTCGGTAATAATGCCGGAAATAATGCCGGTCTGATCGTCAAGTGTCAAACCCGCCGGCAACGCGCCTATAACTCCAAACACGAGTGGATTGTTACTGGCGGTGATCGTAAAATTGAACGGTTCGTTGCAAATGCCGCTGGCCGAGGACGAACTGGAGATGACCGGCACCAGGGCGGGAATGACGGTCAGATTGAATTGCTGGGTGCCGGTCCCTCCGCCATTGGTCGCGCTGACCGTGAATTTAAAGAACCCAAGCTTTGTCGGCGTGCCGGTGATGAAACCCGTGACCGTGTTCAATTGCAAACCGTTCGACAGAATAAAAATGTTGGGTGCAAAGGTTCCGGGGGTCGTTGCCGCAGCCAAGCCGGTGACTGGGGCCGTGTAAATAAATGTCGTGGTTGTCGGCACGGACGTCACCGTGTAGATCCCGTTGTAACCCGCCGGAACGACGCCGGCGATGGTGATGCTCTGTCCCTGTGTCAGGTTGTGGGGCGCACCTGTCGTGACCGTCACGAAAGTAGGATTGACGGGATCCGATTCGCTCAACGCGCTGTTGGCTGTTGGGGGTGCCAGGCCGAGGTTGGGCGTGGTGCCGTACGATTGAGGATTCCCCGTGGCAGTGATGGCGTAACTGAACGGCACGTTTAAAAGCGCCTGGACATCGACCGGACTGGTGATGACCGGAATCGCCGGAAGAATCGTCAGCGAAAAACTCTGCGGCAGCGAGGTGCCATTTGCGTTCGAGGCCGTGGCGTTGAATTGATACGTGCCTTCGACCAATGGAATGCCGGAGAGCAAGCCGGTAACCGTATCCAGCGAGATGCCGCCCGGAATACTGTTCGTCGGCGACACCGGAGCCAGCACGAACGACGCGGGATTGTTGTTGGCGGTCAGTTGGAATTGGAAGACCGATCCAACGTTGCCCGTGGCAGACAAGGCGCTGGTCATATTCGGTGGGACCGAACTGACGTTGATGATCAGAATTTGCGATCCCGTGCCGCTTTGATTCGAGGCGGTGATCACGACGCTGTAAGTGCCATTCTGTGTCGGAATGCCTGTAATCTGTCCGCTGACGGTGCTGACGCTCAAGCCCGGCGGCAAACCCGCGGCGTCGAAACTCAGCGGGTTGTTGGTCGCCATGATGACGTAACCGGGGAAAATGGATCCATTCGTGGCCTGCGCCGACATCAGGCTGGTGATGATCGGGCTGCTGTCGCCGATTTTGGCGATGATGATGTCGCTCTCGTCAATGTTAAATGCGGTGCTTCCGGGGGCCGATGCTGCGGCCAATCCCATCGTTGGATCCGTGTAGGTAAACTGAAAGGCATTCAATACGGAGGCCACCGTGTAGTTTCCGTTGTAACCCACCGGAACAACGCCGGCAATCGTAATACTCTGTCCCATTTTCAGGTTGTGCGGACCACTCGTCGAGACTGTCACTACATTGACCGCCTCGATCAACGCGGTGTTCAATTGAAGGGACGATTCCGCCGGTTCGGGGGTCACGTTGCCATTGGGATCGGTGATTTCGACAATGTGCGGCGCGGGAAAATCTTCGCCCGGAACAGGGAAATTTGGCGCGATGCTGCTGTAGGCGCCGAATGTGTAATAAAAACTGCCGTCGGTCGAACCGGTCAGGTAGGCATTGCCGCTATTGTCGACCGCCATGCCGTTGACAGAAACGGTGGTCGGTTTGTTCTGTTGGATAGTTCCGTTATCGGTCACGAAATCATGTGTGCCGGAACCGATGTAGGTCGAGTAGACCAGCGGCGTCCCGGTCGGGTTGAACTTGGTCAGAAAGCCGTCTTCCAATCCCGCATGCGACGGTTGCAGCGTATTGGCGGAAGGATTGTTTGGCGTCGCCTTGGGCGCGACCGGAAAGTCGTTCTGAGCCGCCAGTGCGCCGGCGGTCAGCGTGGTGGTTCCCGAGACGTAGATGGCGTTGCGCGAATCGATTCGAATGCGCTTGCCTTCTTCGTTCATAATGCCGCCTAAATAGGTGGAGAAAACCAGCGACGAACCGAAAACGTTGAATTTCGTGACGAACGCGTCGGTCGTTCCGGGAGGTCCGCCGTTGACGGTTTGGATCGGCAGAATGGTCGGCGAAATGGTCGGGTAGTTGGTCGACGTCGTCGTGCCGGTTATGTAGACATTGCCGGCCGTATCCACGGCGATGCCATTACCGGAATCGTTGCCGTTGCCTCCAATGTAGGTCGAGTAAACCAGGAGCGTGCCCGATGAGTTGATCTTCGAAACGAAAGCATCCATCCCCCCGGCATTGTTGACCTGGAATGGATTGGCGATCGGGAAGTTGGACGACGTCGTCGATCCGGTCACATACGCATTGCCGGAGGAGTCGATGGCCACGCCATTGCCCGTTTCGTCGCCTGCTCCGCCCAGAAACGTGCAATAAACGTTGATCTGTCCGTCCGGCGAAAATTTGGCCACGAATGCGTCGGTGGCTCCGCCGCCGAACGCGGGTTGAAGCGGGTGCGCAGTGACGAAATTTACCGAACTCGTTGTACCGACGACGATTACGTTACCGGAAGGGTCGATTGCCAGGTCGTTGGCGGAATCGTCGCCCGAGCCGCCCAGGAATGTCGAAAAGACGATGCCGCTTGCATCCGGTTTGAGCTTCAACAGGAACGCATCCTGTCCGCCCGAATATACGTGCTGCGCAAATTTCGTGGGAAAATCGGAGGATGTCGTGGTGCCGCAAATAAACGCGTTTCCGAGCGCATCGACCGCCACGCCGCGGCATTCGTCAACGCCACTTCCCGCCAGATACGTCGAATACACGAGGCCGGACCCATCGGGCTTGAACTTGGTGATAAAACCGTGGTAGTTGGCCGGCGCGGTATGAAACCGGGTGGGGAACTGCGCATGGTCGATCGGATCGAAAAAGTTTTCAATATTGCCCAAAAGCGGGAACTCATACGTGTTCGTCTTGCCCACCACGTACGCGGAACCGGCCGCATCAATCGCAACAGCCAGGCCGATGTCGTCGCCGCTGTGATCCGATTTGCCTAACGTGGTGTTCGGCCTATCGCCGTAATACGTCGCGTAGACGAGCACCGGATCGATGATCAGCTTCGCGCTGTGATCGTAGTTTGAAATGTTGAATCCGACGACAGTTTCGCCTTGAGCCGACTTGGCCGCCGAGACAATTTCGTAACGCCCCGACACTTCTTTGCGCGCGCCGTCAATCTGCTGGTAAATCACCGGCTTGTGCTGCGTGATTTCGCCGTCGCCGATGTGGATCGCCAGATCGCCCGTGGCGTTAACTTCGATTTTGCTCGAACCGGCGAAGGACATGCGGATCGCCGACGGATCGGCGCCGGGCGCGACCACAAAATCGTATTCCAACTGGCGCTGATTGCCGTAGTACACCATGTCGATGCCCGCGTAAACGTTTTCGCAGAAGACCTTTTTATACTGCGACACATTGGTTGCATAATTCGCCTTGTTGCCGATGAAATAGTTGCTTTTTCCCGGCAGCAAGTCAACGCCGCCGATCGTCGAGGCCGCGTTGGCATTCGCCAGCTTCATGCGCAAAATGGAATTGGGTTGGGCGGCGTCGTGCACATTGTTTCGCAGCGACAGAATCGCTTCGTTCGGCTTCAAATAAAGAGCATAGCCATTGCCGCGCGCGATGTATTTCGCGACCGGATCGGCCTGCCCCTTGTTTTCTTCAAAACTCAACGGAAGTTTATTATAAGCGTTGATCGTCGCGGTGCGCTGCTCGGGAGAGAGCGTCAGACTCTTTTTTTCGCTGGCAGTCGCAACCGGCGTATTAGGCGGCGCCGTTTCGACAGTGCGCCGAGGAGTGGGATGATAACTTAGAACGAGCGCGCCCATGATCGCGAGCAATAGTGCGGAACCCAGTAGACTATAGCGCAAGTTAAATTTCATGGGAATTAGCGAGCCTCCACTCAAAACATTTAATCAACGCACGCAAAAACACAACGTGCAGACAATTTGACACGGATCAGGGTGAATTTCCTACAACAAATGTCTTATCGGACTATATAGCTTTTATCGTCATTACCGCGGCACACTTTAGTAGTGCCCATTGTGCGCCAACCGATTCCTTTTATTTAGAAAAAATATCATGAACGCGATAAAAGACTTTAGCATTGAGAGGGCTAAACAAGCAAGCAGTTTTGCGTCTACAGAAGGAAAATCTGCTCGACGAATGCTCTTGAATGCGAGCATCTTCTTGGTACGATGATTTTTCGTAGCGGAATGTGCCAAACAAAGCGATGAATGGGGGCGTGTGCCTTCGTTCGTATTAGCGTTGAGCCGGAATATCGAAGGGCACGTTCCTAAAATAAAGGAGATGTCGTTATGCCGATGGTGACAATGCGTCAGTTGTGCGATCACGCCGCCGAGAACGGCTACGGCTTGGCCGCGTTCAACGTCAACAACATGGAACAGATTCAGGCCATCATGGAAGCCGCGAAGGAAACCGATTCGCCGGTGATCATCCAGGCCAGCCGCGGCGCGCGCAAGTATACCAACGACGTTTTCCTCCGCAATCTCATGCAGGCCGCCGTCGAACTGTATCCGAATATCCCGATCTGCATGCATCAGGACCACGGCAACAGCCCGGATACCTGCGCCAGCGCGATCAAATACGGCTTCACCAGCGTAATGATGGACGGTTCGCTGCAAGCCGACGGCAAGAGCCACGCGAGTTTCGATTACAACGCGGATGTGACCGGTCAAGTCGTCAAACTGGCGCACGCCACGGGCGTCAGCGTCGAAGGCGAACTCGGCTGTTTGGGAAATCTTGAAACAGGCGAAGGTGAAAAAGAAGACGGCCACGGCGCGGAAGGCAAACTCACCCGCGACCAGCTCCTGACCAAGCCCGACGAAGCCCTCGAATTCGTGAAGCGCACCGGCGTGGACGCGCTGGCCGTCGCGATCGGCACCAGCCATGGCGCCTACAAATTCTCGCGCAAACCCGACGGCGCGATCCTGGCGATGGACCGCATCAAGGAAATTCACAAAGTTCTGCCCAACACCCATCTGGTCATGCACGGTTCCAGCAGCGTGCCGAAATCCTTGCAGGACATCATCAACAACGCCGGCGGCAGCATCAAGCCGACGTGGGGCGTGCCGGTGGAAGAAATCCAGCTGGGCATCAAGTACGGCGTGCGAAAAATCAACGTCGACACCGATCTGCGCATGGCCATGACCGGTTCGATCCGCACGTTCTTCAAGAGCTTCCCCGAGAAGTTCGATCCCCGCGAATACCTCACCCCGGCGCGCGCCGCCATGCAGCAGGTCTGCAAAGAACGCATGATCTCCTTCGGCCAGGCCGGCAACGCGGGCAAGATCAAATGCAAACCGTTGAGCGAGATGGTGGCATACTACAAGTAAAACGAAGGTTGTAATTTGAAGGGTGAAGGATGAATGGAAATGATTCATCCTTCATCCTTCCTGGTCATTAACTTCGCGAGCGCCTCAGCAATATCGTCGGCCAAGGGCGCCTCAATCGACGTCCGCGCGCCCGTCGCCGGATGATCGAAACTCAATTTCGCCGCGTGCAGCGCGTGCCGCGTCAGCCCCAGTTCGGGCAGCGCCGCTTCTTTTCCGTACAGGCCGTCGGAGAGAATCGGGTATCCGCTCTTCGCCAGATGCACGCGGATTTGATGCGTCCGGCCCGTCCGCGGCATTGCGCGCACGAAAAAAAGATCGCCCTTGAATCGTTCGAGCACCTGAAAATCGGTATACGCGTCGCGCCCTTCGTCGGTGCCCTTTAAAATCGTCATTTCCGTCCGCCGCGCGGGATGGCGGCCAATGCGCCCGTCGCAGAAAAAAATGTCGCGCGGCGGATTTCCACGGCAGAGCGCCAGGTATTCTTTCTTGACCGTGCGGTTCGCGAATTGATCCGCCAGCGAGCGGTGCGCGGCGTCGTTCTTCGCCGAGACAATCGCCCCGCTCGTGTCCATGTCGAGACGGTGGACGATACCCGGCCGCAGTGAGCCATTAATGGTGGACAGATCGGTGCAGTGAAACAGCAGCGCGTTGACCAGCGAACCCGATCCGTGCCCCGCGCTGGGATGCGAAACCATTCCGGCGGGCTTGTTCACCACGACGATGTCGCGGTCTTCAAATAAAATCCGGAGCGGAATATTTTCAGGCCGCGCTTCGATTGTCTCCGGCTCGGGCAGTTCGATCGAAACGCGTTCGCCGCCGCGCGCCTTGGCGCTGGGCTTGGCCTGCTTGCCGTTGATAAGGATCGCGCCGTCGCGAAACAGATGCCCGGCATACGTGCGCGAAAGCGCCGGATGGCACGCGGCCACTGCCACGTCAATCCGTTTGCCTGCCAGCGTCGCGGGAACGTCGAATTCCAGTTCACTTTCGCTGGATTCGGTGTTGAGAGGGGCGCTCATTTTAGTATGAAATTAAACGTCGGTCCTGCATCCGCAATAAAATCGAACGGACGAACTATCAGCCTGCGTCGAATTATTCCGCGAGCTTCGCGCCCACCGCTTTGTCCGGATTGGCGCAGCGCGGACACTGGCAGAGCGCCGAGCGCCCTTGCTTGATCAGCGCCTGAATTTGCGCATAGCTCATGTGCTGCGACGATCCCGTCTCGCTGGCAATGGATTCTTGCGCGTCGTTCCGCTGCAAACTGCCTGCTTTCTTGGGCTCGTCTTTCTTCGATTCATCCTTCTTGGGCTCTTCAGTTTTCTCGCCTTCTTTTTTAGGCTCGTCCTTCTTCACTTCGTCTTTTTTCGCCTCGTCTTTTTTCGCCTCGTCTTTTTTCGGCTCTTCCTTCTTGACTTCCACCTTCATCGGCGGAGCCTTGCCGTCGGGCATCATCTTGCCGACGGGATCGATCAGCGACTTTATGTACGCGGCTTCCTGCCGCCAAGCGCCTTTGAAATCCGCGCCGTAACGATCTTTTTCGACGGATGACGTGCCCGATTCGAGCGCGGGCTTAATGTAGAACAAAGCCCACTCGTTGTCGGTCTTCGCGGCCGCGCTCGCCTTCGCGCGTTCTTCAGATTGTGCGGCCTCGTTCGCCTTGGCTACATCTTCTGGCTTCGCGGCGGGGTCGGGCTTCGCGGCCTTCTTGCGTTCATCTTCAAGCTTGGCGAACTCCAATTCCGCCTTCCGCAGTCCGCGCAGCCAATAAAGCCGCCCAAGCTGAGCGTTCAGTTTATTGAACAGGAAATGCTTCTTCATCTCTTTGACCGGATCGGCGTCTTTGGACTCGTCCTTGTACAGCGCGCCATGCAGTTCCTTGATCGCCTCGTCGTAGAATTGCGTGCCGGGATCGTTGGTCTGTTTCTGTTCCAGAGCCAGCGCCAGATTCTGCACGGCAAAGGGTCCGAACGACGGATGACTCTTAAAGGGTTCGGTCGTCGCCAGCATTCTGTTGAGGAGCACGGCGCGTTCGAGCGCGGCCGCACGCGTTTCGACCTGGCGGCGCGGATTTTGTCCGATTTCAAAATTTGCATGAGCCAGCGACGCCAGCACGAAGGCGTGCACGGCCGTGCCCTTGATTTTGGGATTGTCGGCGAGTTTTTCCAGCGCCTCCATGCGGTCGTCGTCCGACTTCTTTTCGGACAGCGCGCTGTGGTATTCGTCCCACTCCGAGCGCAGTTTGTTGCTGGCGCTTTTTTCGGCGTAGGTCACATAAAGCGACGACGTCAACCCGATCGCAGCCAAGGCTACCGCGCCAACCAGACCCCACTTGACATAGTGCGCCCAGTCCATCTCCGGCGCGGGGGTGTGGCCGGACTTGGGTTCATCGACAACAGAGGCTGACGGGCGTATCACGTTAGTAGGGGCTGACATTGTAAGCTGCTTTCTACTCCAAAATGCAACGCAAAATAATCGCCGCCGCACGAGCCCAAGGGCTGGCGCGGCGACACGATGAGACACTCTCTAAAAATCTTAGCCAACAGCCGGCACGAAGTCAACCAAACAATCAAAAACAATTGATCCGCGGGGACTGTAACAGTTCAGTTATTGTGGTGCGGGGTCCCGCCTGCACAGTTCAAATGCAGGCAGGAACCCCGCACCACAATAACTCAACTACGACAGTCCGGCGAATGCCGAAATTGCGCATTCAATGCTGTTCAACGCCAAAGGCGTTCCGTAGCGAAGCCCAGGGTTGGAACGTTTACGTTCCTAACCTTGGGAAAAAATCCGCGCGATGCCCTTCAACTCCAACGGAGTTGCGTCCGATTGCAAAACGATTTGGCGATAAAGACTCCTTAATAAACCCCTCTCCAATTGACGCAAGCGAGACTCTAACATTTCAATTACAAACCGCGCACAGCGCGGCATTGTGGTGCAGGCTTCCAGCCTGCAAATTCCCAATGCCCCATCATCAAAGCGCGGGTCAATAACAACCGAACGTATCACGCCCTCAGCCCCAACGGCGCGAAAGTCCTACGCGAGATTAAAATCGTCACCGTCGGCATTACGCCCTCAGCGGCAACGGCGCGAACTTCTATAGCCCTGGCCGGAACCGGTACTCCGGTGCAGGCCAGGGTTAAAAGGTATTAAGACACCCAAAGCCCCAATCGGGGCGAACTACAGTCTGTCAAGAATTGAACCAAAATCCTCGGCATTCCTCGCTCATTGCAAAAGATGCACATTATGGTGATGTTACCCAGCCATTTTGAAGAAAAACCGTTGCACAAAATGCACATCATGTCGTAGCTCAGTTTTCCAACCCGTCCAATCTCCCTTTTCCGTTTCACAAGTTGCACTACGTGCACGATCCTTCGCCTAAAACAATATAATATATCAATTAACTGATACCATTCATTACCCTTATATTAGACGCACGAACACCCGATTTTATTCCAAATATCTGAAAGAAAATCTGCGGATCTAATACAAATCCTGCCACCGCAATTAGCGCGAATCGCGGGTGGCCCACCCGCCACCCCGCCTGACGGTGGATCGAGATACCAGGATACTGGTACACAGGATAGCAATTTACACTGCTTTTGAAGCAAATGCGTCGCCAGAAACAAATATAACTCCTTCAATTACTTCCACATTATCCACAGAATTTAGCACGTAGAATGTTTCAGCATGGATGTCTGAAACGGGTGTAAGAAAGATATCCAAGAGCTCCATTTCAAGCCACTTAATAACGAAACAAGTCAGCGAAGAGTGATCGTCCAAAAGCGTAGCCAGTGGCGGAAAACCTAAATTGCGCAAATCATCGAGTTCTGGCCACAAGCCTCTTTCTTCTAAGATTGCATCTTCAGCTTCTGCCTTCTCTTCTGATACAAATTTCTCATAAACGGGTTGCAACTTCTCAATAAATTCACTGCGTTTAACGTACATTTTGTAAACATGCGTCTCCATACCTCGCGCAGGTTGACCATAGTTCATGCCGCGTAGCGTAGCTACTTTGACACTGACCTCGTTATCTTCAATGAATAAATGCATAACTATAATCCATAATAAATCTTAAGTTCAGGTGACAGACACACATCTATATTTAGCCTCATGTCTGTCTAAACTGACCTTCCCCACGTTTAGCGGACGCGGCCCTTTTGACTCAGTTGGGAGCAATTGTCAAATGATGTGGATGGCGATGTTGAAATCATGCGGCGTTTTCCTTGATGCCATCCACGAAACGAACAAGCTTGATCACGTCTGCCAACAACGCCGATTTATTTAATTTCCTCCAGCCTTTTGCCGCGCTTTGAGCCAGCTT
>JBBRQD010000107.1:0-17756 GCA_038227045.1 Planctomycetota bacterium | reverse complement strand
CAGTCGATCTTCGAGTACATCGAAGTGTTCTACAACCGGAAAAGGCGGCACAGCTCGTTAGGCTACGTCAGCCCCGAATCGTTCGAGGCAGCAGCCAACTGAGTCAAAAGGGCCGCGTCCGCTAAACGTGGGGAAGGTCAATTGCCGGAATATACTTGCCATCGAATGTGCCGCCTTTCGTTGTTGCCAACAACCAGTGATGGCGTGCATCTTTTGCCATTTCCGTAAGAGTATTAAGACTTACTGCGCCCTCGACTGTAATGAAGTTCGGCGCTGCTGCGGCTGTAAATGTAAGTTCTGGAAGTTGGGGTTCGAGCACGGGTTCCTCGGGAGTCCGTTGCTTGTGTATTGCATAGTCGAGTGATGATTGACTTTTGAGGGCAGTTAGCAGCAGTTTGTTAGAGAGAAGGATTTCGTCAACACATTTCTTGTACGAAGCCTTTGCTTCCACGATCTCAATCGAATTTTCGACTGACACAATACCGCCACCATTTGATGTTACAGTTCGTTGCTGAAATGTGGGTATGCGGATGGCCTTTCTTTTTGTGTGAGCGTCCGCCATGCGTTCTCTAAGGGTCTGAAATGCGACTTCATTTTTTGCAGTGACTTCGTCGAACTCTTTTGGTGAAATTTGCGCAGCTCCAGAATTCGCTTGCTTTTTCAATATGGAGCGCACATCTTTTTTACTGATGTTTATTGTTTTACCGTCTGGCAACGTGACAGTATAAGAGTCGCCAATGAGGAAATAACTGCGGACCTCCACAATGTTTCCATCTTCCATTTCGAAAGCGTGCATTTTCTTCGATGGTGTTTGCTCGTCTTCGGCATAACCGCAAATGCACACCGCGAGAAAAAGCATAACGATAATCGATTTCATGATTCACTCTCACAATAAAAGTTTTAGACTTCATACTTCAATGGCGCATATTAACGATGTTATATGTGATAGCAAGTTAACAATATCGAGGGGCTCAGAAATTGCAAGGACGCGAGTAATACTTTTTTGTGCTCTGCGATCACTTATCATGTTGAAAATGTCGTGACGATATCCTATACCGTTGCAGTCAAAGCACCCAAATCCCGTGCAGGAAAATTATGCTTAAATCGAAAACGTATCTACTACGCGCACTAGTGTTCGTAGCAGGTGTGCTGCTCTATTCCAACGGTGCCATGGCGGCCGGTGCTCCGACGCAGTTGCTGATTGCCGCCGGCGACAATCAAACGACCCCGGCCGGCACCCGCGTTCCGGGCGTTGTCTGTGTTCAGGTCCGCGATGCGAACAACGTTCCGGTGCCCGGAATCAATGTGACGTGGGGCGCTGTAACCGGCGGCGGAAGTTTGACCAATCCCGTGGAAACTACGAATTCCATCGGCATTGCGACGCTGGGGGCTGGACTCTCGGACCTGCGGCGGGGATCAACACCACAACCGCGACCGTACCCGGCACGAATTCTGTGACGTTTACAGCTACCGGCACGGCCCCGCTGGCGGCAGACAACGTGGTCATTCAATGGAACAATCAACTGCTGCTGGTCTTTCTGAATTCAAACACGGCCCCTACCATTTCGGCGCGGGCGCTGGGTGTCCTGCAAACCAGTGTGTTCGATGCCTGGGCCGCGTACGACGCGAAAGCAGTTGGCACACAGTTGGGCGGCACTTTGCGCCGCCCCGAGAACGAGCGAACTGTTGCAAACAAAGGAACAGCCATCTCCTTCGCCGCCTATCGTACGCTCGTCGATTTATTTCCGGGATTTAAAAGCCAGGTTGACGCCTTGATGGCGAATCTGAATCTCGATCCGAACGATATGTCCATCGATACCACAACACCTACTGGCATAGGTAACACGGTTGCGGCGGCGAACATTGCGTTCCGGCACGCGGACGGCTCGAATCAACTCGGCGATCTCAACCCGGGGGCGTATTCGGATTACACCAGTTACATAGCGGTCAACGACGCCGGCATGATCACGGATCCCGACCATTGGCAACCTTTGCTGCAACCCGATGGAACGCCGCAGAAATTCACCACGCCGCATTGGGGGCTTGTGAAAACGTTTGCGATCGGGACCGAGATGGAGCGTCGGCGTCTGTTTCCCAGGCCTCCGAAAAAAGTGCCTCTTAAGGCATACACGGTCGAGGCGCAGGAAATCCTGGACTTGTCCGCTGCTCTTGACGATCGCACCAAGACCATTGCGTCGTACTGGGTCGATAAAGCCGGCACGGTGACGCCGTCCGGACATTGGTTTGTATTTGCGCAATATGTCTCGCACCGCGACAAACATACGCTGGATGACGACGCAAAAATGTTCTTTGCCATGGGCAACGCGATGCTGGATACCAGCGTGGAAGTTTGGGATATCAAGCGCCGTTACGATTCGGTCCGGCCCATCACGGCCATTCATTTTCTGTTCCAGGGAAAAAGTGTCAAAGCCTGGGCCGGCCCCGGCCTTGGCACACAAACCATCAGCGGTGAGAATTGGGCTACATACATACCCACGCCGCCTTTTGCCGAATACATTTCCGGCCATAGTTCATTTAGCGCGGCTGGCGCCGAAACGCTGCTTAAGTTCACCAAGTCTGCAAAATTCGGATTGTCCGTGGACATTCCGGCCGGATTTACGCCCATCGAACTCAACGTTCCCGCGGCGCCGCTCACCTTTACCTGGAACACGTTTGCCGACGCGGCAAACGATGCTGGAATCTCGCGCCGCTACGGCGGGATTCACTTCAAGGACGGCGACCTGATCGGCCGCAAGGTGGGCAAAACAATAGCGCAGATCGCGTTTAAAAAAGCGCAACAGTACATCAGCGGGAAAGTGCACTGATTCACGGTCTCTTGCGCGAATGATAATACGAACGCCCGGCGAATTCCTCGCCGGGCGTTTCATTGATTTCGGTAAACAGGCCGGAATCCTACGCGGTCACCAGTTCCGCTTCCGCCTTCTGCTGCATGGCGTTGTACTCCGCTTTCTCCGAGGCGGCTTCCATCTTTGCGGCGGATTCGCGGCGCGCTTTTTCGGCGGCGCGGTCGATTTCGTCCATCGGCAGGTGCCGTTCCAATTCCTCGAACTTGATCGCGATGCGCTTCGAAACTCCCGCTTCCGGCATGGTGATACCGTAGAGAATGTTGGCGTAGCTCATCGTCTTTTTGTTGTGCGTGATCACGAGGAATTGGCTCTGATCGGTGAACTCTTTCACGATCAAGTTGAAGCGGTCCACGTTGGATTCGTCCAACGGCGCGTCGACTTCGTCCAGGATGCAGAACGGGGCCGGGCGCGAACGGAAGACGGCGAAGAGCAGCGCGATCATGGTCATCGTCTTTTCGCCGCCGCTCAACAGCATCACGTTGCGCGGCTCTTTTCCGGGCGGACGCGCGATGATTTCAATACCGGCTTCCAGAATGTCCTCGCCTTGCTCCATCACCAGTTCCGCTTTTCCGCCGCCGAAGAGTTTGCGGAAGATTTCGTTGAAATTGCCCTTCACGGCTTCGAATGTTTCCTGGAAGAGCGTGCGGCTGCGGCGGTTGATGCGCGAGATCACGTCTTTCAAACTCGCGCGCGCCGAATCCAAATCCTCGAATTGAACCTTGAGGAATCCGTGGCGCTTATCCAATTCCTGCTGTTCTTCGAGCGCATACATGTTCACCGGTCCCATGCGCGCGAGTTTTTCTTCCAGCTCGCGGACACTCTCCACCGCGTTGGCGGCGACTTCCGGCGGGCCTCCGCGCGCGTTCAGTTCGGCGTCGGCGTCCATCTGGAATTCCGAACGCGCCTGCTCCAATTTGCCTTCCAGGCGCACGCGCAGATTGACTTCGCGTTCGCGGACCGTGGTGAGCTCGGCGTGGGCTTTTTGCTGTTCCGTCGCGATTTCGCGTTCGCTGCCGCGCGCGCGGTCGAAGCCTTCGCGGGCCGCGTCCTTGTGGCCCTGCAATTCGGCGGCTTCCACCGACAGCGTTTCGATCGACGAGGCCAACAGCGCGCGCGTGGTGTCCTTTTCGCTGAGCGACACTTCGAACATCGCGCGGCGTTCGTCGAGCGACTGCGCGCGCATGCCTTCCCGGCTGGCTTCGTCGCGGCGGTCGGCGAATTGAGCGGAGAGCGATTGCCCTTCGCGTTCCAGCGAGGTGACGCGTTCCCGCCACATCGCGGATTCGCGCTCCATTTCAGAAAGGCTCGCCCGAGAAATGGCGAGCGCGCGTTCGCGTTCGATATGTTCGGACTCGAACGACTGAACGCTCGCGGCGGTCGAAGTCTCGGTGTGCCTCGCGAATTCGAGTTCCTCGCGCATCGATCCGACGCGTGCGACGTGCGCGGCGCGTTCGGCTTCGAGTTCGTGGATTTCCTTGACCGCGAGACTCTTCTCCTCGGAACTGCGCGACTCTTCGCGCTCGATGGCCGCCAGCATGCTCTTGAGTTCCGCCTGGCTCATCGAAAGCGCGTTGATGTCGATGCGCATGCGCTCTTCGTCGCGCGCGATTTTATGCGCGCGTTTTTCGAGATACGCGGAGCGTTCCGCAAGGCCTTCGGTGCGCTGGCGCACTTCTTCGATCTGCGATCCCAGCCGCGCGATTTCGTTGTTGCGCGCAATCAAGCCGAGGCGCTGCGCTTTGAAGCGCCCCGCGCTGAAGGTGCCCGAACATTCGAACAGATCGCCGTCCAGCGAGACGCGGCTGGCGCAGGCGACGGACATGCCTTGTTCGAAAGCGGCTCCGGCCGCGTTCGACGAGTCGTACACGAAGACGTCTCCGAGCAGCGCGCGGCCGACGGCGCCGAAGCGGTCTTTGCAGGCGACGAGGTCCGAACCGCGGCCCAAATAGCCCGGCGCATCGCCGGGTTCCGGCGCGGCGCGTGCGGACAATACCGCGTCGGCGCTGTCCAACGGCAGGAAACGCGCGCGGCCGAGTTCCATTTCACTGAGTTTCGCGGCCAGCGTGCGCGCAGTCTGCGCGGTGGCGACGACGATCGTTTCGACATGATCGCCCAACGCCGCTTCGATTGCCTGTTCCAGGCGCGGTTCGACGTTGAGGCAATCGACGGCCAGACCGTAGACGTCGTGTTCCAGATTCATTTCGTGACGGAGCGTCGTGAGCACGGCGCGCGCGCCAGGTGAGAGTCCTTCGCCGCTTTCGCGCAAGCCTTCCAGCGCCACGAGGCGCGAGTGGCGCTGTTCGAGTTCGCGCTGCTGCTCGACGATCGCGCGGCCGAGGCGGTCGATTTCGTCCTGTGTTCTGCGCTGCAGCGCCTTCATGCCTTCCTGCTCGGTTTCGAGCATTTCGCGGCGATGCGTCACCTGCTCCATGCGGCCGCGCAGCTCTTCCGATTCGGCCTGCGCGAAACGCAATTGGTCGTCGGCGCGGGTCATCTGCGCCTGCGTGCGGCGGACGCGGTATTCGAGACTGCCGAGTTCCGCTTCGGCGCGCACCAGCGTGTCCTGCAACTGCGTGCGGCGGCCCAGCGCCTCGACGGCCTTCTTGCGCGCGGCTTCCAGATCACGCACGCGGGCTTCGCGCAGATCCAATTCACTCGCGACGATCGCGGAGAATTCGGTGGCCTTTTCGGCGCAAACTTTGAATTGTTCGGCGGCACGTTCGGCGTCGAGTTCGGCGCGTTCGCGTTCCTGCGAGATCGCCGCGGCGCGTTCGCCGGCGGCGGCCGCGGCGTTGCGTGCGCGTTCGGATTCGGTGGCCAATTCGCCGATCGTACGGCGTTCGCCTTCGGTTTCGGCTTCGATGCGATGCAGCCGGTTGCCGGCCTCCGCAAGCTGCTGTTGCGCGGCGTTCAGGCGGCTGTCGAGTTCGGCCATGCTGGACTGATGCTCTGCCGTGAGCGACTGCGCCGAGGCCAGTTCGGCGGCGAGCGTCGTGACGCGTTCGTCGGCGAGTTGCAAACTGGCGGCGGCTTCGCGCAACGCTTCGCGGCTGGCGAACGCGTCGCTTAAAAGGATGTCGATGCGCGCCTGGCGCAGCGTGTCGGTCAGCTCTTTGGCTTTGCGCGCTTTCTCGGCCTGGCGCGTGACGACCTTTAAGTTGCGGTCGACTTCTCCGAGAAGATCGTTGAGACGCGCGAGATTCTGTTCGACGCGCTCGAGCTTGCGCAGGGCGATGCGCTTGCGTTCTTTGTATTTGTGAATGCCGGCGGCTTCTTCAAAGAGCACGCGGCGGTCTTTGCTGTTGGCTTCGAGCAGCGCGGCAACGCGGCCTTGCTCGATCACCGAATAGCTCGACGTGCCAATACCGGTATCCCAGAAAAGCTCGCGGACATCCTTGAGGCGGCAGAGCGCCTTATTAATCAGGTATTCGCTTTCGCCGGAGCGGTACAGGCGGCGCGTCACGGAGACTTCGTGCGCGCTCAGAGGCAGTTTGCCGGAGGCGTTGTCGAAGAGCAGCGTGACTTCGGCGATGTTCAGCGGCTTGCGGTTGCCGGAGCCATTGAAGATGACGTCGAGCATCTCGCCGCCGCGCATGGCTTTGGCGGACTGCTCGCCGAGCACCCATTTAAAGGCATCGACGACATTGGATTTTCCGCAGCCATTGGGGCCGACGAAGCAGGTGAAGCCTTTTTCAAAATCAAAAACGACTTTATCCGCGAACGACTTGAAACCGAACGCTTCGAGGCGTTTCAGGTGCATGACCGCAACCTCCGGGTTTTTGGGCTCCCCCCCAAAGTCCCGTGCCAAACCGATCCAATATTTCGTAGCTGTTATAAACTAGAGACGATGGATCATTATCTGTATCGACAGTTACTATACTCTACTTTAAAAAAATAACGCTACAAAATTCGTCGATTTTTTAAAATTATCATGCGAAATACTTTGTAGAACCGTCAAAAACAGTTATTTTTTGAGATAAGGATGGGAGGTGATCGTTAGAATGACAGTTATTATGGTTTTAATTAGGTAATCCGGTTGATTCCAGAACAACAACATTCCAGTCACTGTTAGAATTGAAGTTGATCTTTGCGGCAACGGCAAACTAGCACTTCTAAAACCGTTGAATTCGATTTTGTTTCACTTATACTTTGGTGGTTTAATCATCAACGTATCGTCGGGACGCGGCTTGTTCTTCCCAAAGTGTGTATGTATCGAGTCGTTACTTTATTCAGTAGCCCTGTTTTAAAAGGATTGCGGACATTCCGAACGAGGCGAAAAGTATGGCCGGTAAAAAGCAATCGTTGTGGATCGGCTATGCCGGCGCACTGGGCATAGCCGTTCTGGCATTGTCGTTTTCGTACATGGTGCTGGAGACCAAAAGGCCATTCCTGCCGTGCGTGGCGGCTGTGATGCTGATCAGTTGGTTGTATGGCCGTGGACCGGGGATTTTAGCAGGCGCGTTTTTCGTTCTCTTTACAAGCTCCATGATCTTTATCAAGATTCCGCCACTCAACAACGCCGAACTGTGGCGAGATGTCGCACGCGAACTGATATTCATCTGCGTGTCGATCATCGCGATTACCATTACGACGGCCAAGGACAAGGCGGAAGCGCAGGCCCGTGAACGGAGCGAATGGCTGAGCTTTACGCTGGCCAATATCGCCAACGGCGTGATCACCGCCGACTCGCAAGGCCGAATTGTATTCATGAATCCCATGGCTCGCCGCATGACGGGCTACGGAGACGACGCCATTGGAATGCCGTGCGGCGATGTCTTTAAAATCGTCGCGCTTGAAACGAAAGAAGAATTGGAGAATCCGATCGCGAAAGCGCTGCGCGAATGCGCGCCGGCGCGCATTGCCGAATCGGTTATACTGATTTCAAAGGACGGAAGGCGTTACGCCATCGAGGACAGCGCCGCGTCGGTCAATGCGCCGGAAGGTTCCCTGAAAGACGTCGTCCTGGTCTTCCGCGACGTGACTGAACAGCGCCGCATCGAGACGGAACTGCGCGGCGCGGCGGAGCGGTTGCAACTGGCGCTGGACGCCGGCAAATTGATCCCGTGGGAATGGAACATCGCCAGCGGTGAGTTGATTTCAGACGGGTTGCAGAAGCTGCTGCCTGGCACATCCATCAAGACGCGCAACGCTTTCATGGAATTGATCCATCCGGACGACCTCGAGCCGATCAAGAACATCGCGGCGACGGCAATGGAAACCGGGAATACTTACTTCGGCGAATACAGGCTGATCAAACCGGGCGGCGAAATTTTGTGGATTGAATCGCGGGCGCAGCCGATTTTCAACGAGCACGGCGAAGCTGTGAGGATGCTTGGCGTGCTGCGCGACATGACCGAGCAAAAGCTGGTCGAAAACATCGTTCGCGACGGGCAGGAACAATTCCGCAACGTGGCGGAGGGCGCTTCCGACGGCTTCGTAACCACCGATGAAAAAGGCAAAATTCTGTATGCCAACGGAGCGTTTGGTGCGATCTTCGGCTACCAACGCTCGGATTTGATCGGGATGCAATTGGCACAACTCGTGCCGGAGCGGCTGCGTGAGCGGCACCTACTGGGCATCGAACACTACATTCAAACCGGCCAGAAATCGCTTGATTGGCGCAATGCCGAATTTCCAGGATTGTGCAAGGATGGCAGCGAAGTCCCGCTGGAAATGTCGTTTTCCGAAACGCGTGCGGGCGCGAAGCGCTTGTTGTCCGCGATTGTACGCGATGTCAGCCAGCGCAAACGCGATCAGGAGGCCGTCCAAGCCGCGCACGAGCGACTGAAACTGGCGCAGCGCATCGCCGGGCTGGGCACTTTCGAATGGGATTTTCGCGCTGGCCGGACCACCCTTTCCGCGGAACTGGCCACGATGTACGGATTCAAGCCGGGCGAATTTGGCGGCACTCACGAGGCCTGGTTGAAGATCGTGCACCCCGACGACGTGGAAAGGATGCAGATAAATGCGCGGCTCATTCAGCATGAAGACCTTCCTGAATACAGTTCGACCTACCGGGTCATCTGGCCGGACAAGAGCATTCACTGGCTGACGAGCAAATTGAAAGTGTTTCGCAGCGCGACGGGCGAGCCCCTGTGGGCCTTGGGCGTCAATCTCGACATTACGCGGGAGAAAGAGGCCCAGGTCGAACACGAAATACTTCTGCTGAACGAAAAAACGGCGCGTGAGCGGCTGGCACTGGCCAATCGTATCGCTGGTATCGGCACGTACGAAATAGACATGCTCACGGGCCAGGTCGACATGTCGCCCGAATCGGGTCTTCTCTACGGGTTGGAGCCAGGAAAATTGTTTAAAACCCAGGCCGAATGGGCGGAACACGTTCTTCCCGAGGATCTGAAACGCGAAATGGATCATTTACGCAGCGTCTTCGAAGCTCATGCCCCCGATTTTCAGGGCGAGTTCCGGATTTTGCGGCCTGACAAGAGCGTGCGCTGGCTCGCGACGAAAGGAAAAATTTTCTACGACGAATCGGGCGCGCCGACAAAACTTCTCGGAGCCGAACAGGACATCACCGCGCAAAAAGAGGCGAACTCAGAGCGCGAAACGCTGCTGTCCAGCGAAAGGACTGCTCGCGAGCGCCTGGAACTCGCGCAGCGCATCGCCGGGCTGGGCACATTTGAATGGGATATGCGCACCGGCAAAGGCTCGATTTCCGTGGAACTGGCGGCGATGTACGGATTGAATCCCGGCGACTTGGAGGGTACTTACGAAACATGGGAAAAGATCGTGCATCCCGACGACGTGGAAATGGTGCGTGAAAAGACGCGGATTTTGATGCAGGAAGATCTGCCCGAATACAGCTCGACCTACCGGGTGATCTGGCCTGATAAGAGCGTGCATTGGATGTCGAGCAAAACGAAAATGTTTCGTGACGAGGCGGGCGCGCCGCTGTGCGCCATGGGCGTCAACCTCGATATTACGCGGGAAAAAGAGGCCGAGGCCGAACGCGAAACGCTGCTGGCCAATGAAATGGCGGCGCGCGTGCGCATGGAACTGGCGCAGCGCATCGCCGGGATGGGCACTTTCGAATGGGATATGCGCACTGGCCGAGCGTCGATTTCCGCGGAGTTGGAGGCAATGTACGGCTTTAAGCCGGGCGAATTCGACGGCAATTCCAAAACGTGGGAAAAGATCGTGCATCCCGACGACCTGGAAACGATGCAGGAGAAAATGCGGGTCTTGATGCAGGAAAATCTGCCCGAATACAGCGCGAGTTACAGGATAATCTGGCCTGACAAGAGCGTGCATTGGATGGCAAGCAAAACGATAATGTTTCGCGACGAGGCGGGTGCGCCGCTGAATGCCATGGGCGTCAACCTCGATATTACGCGGGAGAAAGAGGCCGAGGCCGAACGCGAAACGCTGCTGACCAATGAAATGGCGGCGCGCGTGCGCATGGAACTGGCCCATTGGATCGCCGGATTCGGCACATTCGAGTGGGACGCGGCTACCGGACAGACGACCTTTTCGCCCGAATTGGAAGCGCTCTACGGCTTGAAACGCGGCGAGTTCAGGCAAACGTATGAGCATTGGCGCGAGCTCATCCATCCCGGCGATTGGCCGTTCGTGGAAGAAAATGGCCGGCAGGCACGGCTGTCCGGGAGCGACGAATACGCCGCGGAATTCCGCGTGATCTGGCCGGACAAAAGCGTTCACTGGATCACGACCAAGGGCAAGTTCTATCGCAACGAAAAGGGCGAAGTTCTGAGGTTGGTGGGTGTCGAACAGGATGTGACGGAGCGAAAGACATCGGAAGCCGAGCGCGAAAGGCTTCTGGCCAGCGAAAAATGGACGCGCGAGCGCCTTGAATTGGCGCAGCGCGCGGCGGGCATCGGCATTTACGAGCGCTGGTTCAGGGCCGGGATCGTGCAATGCTCGCCGGAACTGCTGAAGTTGATGGGGCTGCCTCCTGAGAAAACAACATTCTCGCACGACGACTGGATTGCGATGATTCATCCGGAGGACCGGCGGAGCGTCTTGAGGGGCGTCTCCGATGCCAGCCGCGCGAGTGGCGACTATTACTTGGAGTATCGAGTCATCTGGCCCGACCGTACGATACATTGGCTGGCCAGCAACGGCCGCGTCTTGAGCGATGAAAAAGGGGAGCCCGAATTGTCCGTTGGCGCGACCCTGGACATCACGGAGCACAAAGCGATCGCGGCGGAACGCGAGCGGATCATCGACCGCGAAAAGGCCGCGCGCGCCGATGCCGAACGCGCCAGCCAGTTGAAGGACGAATTTCTCGCGACCGTTTCGCACGAACTGCGCACGCCGCTCACCGCCGTCATCGGCTGGGCGAGGCTGTTGCTTGAGTCCCCTTCCGATGAGGCCATGTTTCGCCGCGGGCTGGATTCGATCGAACGCAACGGCCGCGCGCAGGCCCGGCTGGTCGAGGATCTTCTGGACATTTCGCGCATCGTCACGGGGCGGATGCTCGTTCAATTGCAGCCGCTGGATCTCTCGGAAGTGGTTGAGGCCGCAGTCGATGGAATCCGTCCCACCGCGCAAGCCAAGAAAATTCAGCTCGATTTAAAACTCGCTCCGCTGGTGCGCGTCAATGGCGACGTGGACCGCCTCCAGCAGGTGGCTTTCAATATCCTGTTCAACGCCGTCAAATTCTCCCATATAAAGGGAAGAGTGCAGGTCCGCGTCGAATCGGACGGACACGTGGCGCGACTGATCGTGCACGACGACGGAAAAGGCATCAATCCAGCGTTTCTGCCGAACCTCTTCCAGCGGTTTTCTCAGGAGGACTCCAGCAGCACGCGGCGCTTTGGGGGCATGGGCCTGGGTTTGGCAATTGCAAGGCATCTCGTTGAACTTCACGGCGGAAGCGTGCGGGCCCAGAGCGAAGGGGAAGGCAAGGGCGCGACACTGACCGTCGAACTTCCCATGCTGCGGAGCAGCGATTCCGGCTTGATTCCTGGGATTCCGCCGATGGCCGCCTTTCCGGCGTAATTGCGATCGCGGCGCGCGCAAATTCCCTTGCAGAGTTTTTGGCGCGTGGCATATTTCAAAAGCAACCATTTTCCGCTCGCGCCCGGTTTTGAAACACTCTCGCAGCCGAAACGGTTTGACAGCGTCAGCAGGCCTTGTCCGGCAGTGCTTGAATTTCGCGCGAAAGATTCACGCGCAACTTGCAATTCCTTGACAGATTTGGCGTATGATTTGGCGTGGTGTTTTTTCCTCCAACCCCAGCACGGAGCCTGCAAACATGAATCACGATCCGATTCCGGCGTCCAGTCTTTCGCAAGGCATCGAAGAGGCCTTCGCCAGAAATTTAAAATACAGTCTGGCGACCAACCGGAAAACGAGCACAAAGCACGAATTGTATCTGGCGCTGGCGCTGGCCGTGCGCGAAAAACTGATCGACCGCTGGAACGCCACGCGCGATGCGCGCATCGAATCCAAAGCCAAGCGCGTGTACTATCTATCCCTCGAGTTCCTCATCGGCCGGTCGATGGACAACAACGTGGTCAACCTCGGACTGGAAGACGCCGTCCGGCGCGCCTGCGAGGATATGCATCTGGACTGGGACGTGGTGCGCGAAGAGGAAGTAGACGCAGGATTGGGCAATGGCGGCTTGGGGCGGCTCGCGGCGTGCTTCCTGGACTCGTTGGCGACGCTGCAATTCCCCGCCATCGGGTATGGATTGCGCTACGATTACGGCATCTTCCGGCAGCGCATCGTCGACGGTTATCAAGTCGAGGATCCTGACGATTGGATCAGCGCGGGCAATCCGTGGGAGATGGTGCGCCCCAATTACAGTGTGACCGTCGCTTTCGGCGGCCATGTCGAAACGCGGGAAGTCAATGGCATCACCGAATACGAATGGCACAGCGCGAAACGGATGATCGGCATTCCGTACGATATGCCGATCGTCGGGTACGGCGGAGCCTGTGTCAACATCTTGCGGCTGTGGAGCGCGCGCGCGTCGGAGAGTTTTCAATTCGACGAATTCAATGCGGGCGATTACGAGGCGGCGGTTCATTCCAAGACCGAGGCCGAGAACCTGACCAAGGTGCTCTATCCCAACGACCATTTTTATGCGGGCCAGGAATTGCGTTTGAAGCAGCAGTACTTCTTCGTCGCCTGTTCATTGGCAGATATTCTGCGGCGTTACAAAACGGACCACGGAAAAAACCTTTCGATGCTGCCCGAGAAAATTGCGGTGCAGCTCAACGACACGCATCCGTCGATGTCGATTCCCGAGTTGATGCGCCTGCTGGTGGACGTCGAACGGCTCGACTGGGACACGGCGTGGGATTTGACCGTGCGGTCGATGGGCTACACCAACCACACACTGCTGCCCGAAGCGCTCGAAAAATGGCCCGTGGAAATGTTCGAGCGCCTGCTGCCGCGCCATTTGCAGATCGTGTACGAGATCAACCGCCGCTTCCTGCAACGCGTGGCGGAGCGCTTCCCGAACGACGACGCGCGCCTGCGCCGCATGAGTCTGATTGAGGAAGGCGCGAAGCGCCAGGTGCGCATGGCGTACGTCAGCATCGTCGGCTCGCATTCGACCAACGGCGTGGCCGCGCTGCATACAGAGCTGCTCAAGAAAAACCTGCTCCCCGATTTCTACGCGATGTTTCCAGAACGATTCAACAACAAGACCAACGGCATCACGCAGCGCCGCTGGCTGAAGAAATCCAACCCCGGCCTGTCGTGGCTGATTTCCCAGGCCATTGGCGACAAATGGATCACGGATTTGTCGGAGCTCAAGAAGCTGGAGCCGTTCGCGGAAAACGCGTCGTTCCGCGAACGTTTCCGCGCGGTCAAGCGCGCGGCAAAAGTCGAACTGGCCGAACACGCGCTGGCGAAATGGGGCATTGTGATCAATCCGGATTCGCTGATCGATGCGCAAGTCAAGCGCCTGCACGAGTACAAGCGCCAGTTGTTGAATGCGCTGCATATCATCGTCCTGTACAACCGGCTCCGCGAGAATCCGTCGCTTGCGATGGTCCCGCAAACGTTCCTGTTCGCCGCGAAGGCCGCGCCGGGTTATGCGATGGCTAAATTGATCATCAAGTTCATCAGCAGTCTAGGCGAAGTCATCAACCGCGATCCGGTGTCGAACGGAAAATTGCACGTGCACTTCCTGCCGAATTATCAGGTGTCGCTGGCGGAGAAAATCTTCCCGGCGTCGGACCTGTCCGAGCAGATTTCACTGGCGGGCCTGGAAGCGTCTGGGACGGGGAACATGAAGTTCATGCTCAATGGCGCGCTGACCATCGGCACGCTCGACGGCGCGAATGTCGAGATGCTGGAGGAAGCCGGCGACGACAACATGTTCATCTTCGGTCTGACCACGCCGCAGGTGGCGGAACTGCAAGGCTATTACGATCCGCGCTGGCACTATCAACACGAACCCGAGACGCGCAATGCGCTCGACCTGATTGCGTCGGGGCATTTCAATCTGGGCGAAGGCGACATCTTCCGGCCCATTCTGAAGTCGCTGCTGGAACAAGGCGACCACTACATGCATTTGGCGGATTTGACGTCGTATTGCAAAGCGCACGAGAAAGTGGAGCAGCTCTATCGCGATCCCGACGCTTGGTCGCGCAAAGCGATCCTCAATGTCGCGCGGTCGGGAAAGTTCTCGTCGGATCGCACGATTCTGGAATACGCCCGAGACATCTGGGGCATCGCGCCGGTGCCGGTCGATTTGTAATCGTGGCGGAACCGTCCCGGTCCCGGTAACCGTCAGAGCCGCGCACGTGAGTAAGCGGCCTATTTATGCGGCGCACAGGTTTAGCCGCTTAATTACGTGCGCGGTTCTGGCGTACGACGATTTGTGGGGCCGAGACGGCCCCACCATTTTCCTGGAGTATCCATGGACGATCTTTTGGCAGCACGGTCGTTGATGGCAATGTCGCTGGGCTTTCACATTTTGTTTGCCGCGGTCGGCATTGCCCTGCCGCTTCACATGGTCATTGCCGAATGGCTGTGGCTGCGCACGGGCGAGGATGTGTATCTGACGTTGGCGAAAAGTTGGGCAAAGGGCGCGTCGATTTTGTTCGCGGTGGGCGCCGTATCGGGAACGGTGCTGTCGTTCGAACTGGGGTTGCTCTGGCCCAAATTCATGGGCTTCGCGGGCGGAATCATCGGCATGCCGTTTTCGCTCGAAGGATTCATGTTCTTTACCGAAGCCATCTTTCTCGGAATCTATCTCTACGGGCGGAAATTCATCTCGCCGCGGATGCATTTGTTATCCGGCATTGCCGTGGCGATAAGCGGCGTGCTGTCGGGTGGATTCGTGGTGATCGCCAACGCGTGGATGAACAGCCCGACCGGGTTCGATCTCGTGAACGGCAAGGCGGTGAACATCGATCCAATCGCGGCGTTGTTCAATCCGATGATGGTCACGCAAGTGCTTCACATGACGTTCGCGGCGTACGCGGCCACCGGATTTCTGGTCGCCGGAATTCATGCGGCATGCCTGTTGAAGGATCGCGCGAACGCGTTTCATCGCCGCGCGCTGGGAATTGCGCTGTGCGTCGGCGGCATCGCCGCGGTGATTCAACCGATGACCGGCGACTTCAGCGCGCAAGCCGTCGCGCATTGGCAGCCGGTCAAATTGGCCGCGTTGGAAGGACAATTCAAAACGGAAGCCGGCGCGCCGCTGCGCATCGGGGGATTCCCGGACGCCGATAAGCACGAAACGCATTGGGCCATCGAAGTGCCGTACGCGCTGAGTATTCTCGCGTACCACGATCCGCGCGCCGAAGTAAAAGGCCTGGACGCTTTCCCCCGCGAATTGTGGCCCAACACGCTGATCGTGCATCTGGCGTTTCAAGTCATGGTTGGACTGGGCAGCGCGATGATGCTGGTTGCGCTTTGGGCGGCATTCCTGTTTTGGCGGAAACGCGTGGTGCCGGACGGCACCTGGTTTTTGCGTGCGCTGGTGGCCGTGGCGCCAGCGGGCATGGTGGCGATCGAAGCGGGCTGGGTCGTCACCGAAGTCGGCCGGCAGCCCTGGATTATTCAGGGCGTGATGAAGACCGCCGACGCCGTTACGCCGATGCCGGGAATCGTGGTGCCCTTCATCGCGTTCGGGCTGCTTTATATCTTCCTGGCAGTCTCAGTCGTGTGGCTGCTGTTCCGCCAGATCGCGAGCAGCCCGGGGACGAAGATTTATAAAGATTAAAGGATCGCGGCTAGGATTTTTTCTCTGCGAATGCCCGAACGTCTTTTTCGTTTACCGGTCCTGAGAGCTTCAGGGCATGGGCAACCGCGGCCAAATCGACGCCTAGTTCCTTGGCAACGCGACGCGCGGCCGGCGTGGCGCGCACGGCGTTCGCCGCGCCCGGATCGATGACTGCTGTTGGCGCGGATCCGACGTTCGTCACCATGCCTTTGTGCGCGGCGATCAGCGCGTCGTTTCGGGCGTCGATGTCCTTCGGCACCACTTCGCCCGGCAGTCCGATGACACACATCACGTAGCCAACCGGCAGCACCGAACGCTCCGGCGCGCAGAGTTTCAGCACCGTTCCGGCCGCTGGCGAGGGCATTTCGAATTTGGCTTTGTCGGTGATGATGTCGCAGAGCGACTGCGCCTCGGTCACAAGCGTTCCAGCCTGAACCAGCCAGCGGTCCAGCGTCGCCTCGGTCAGGTTTTCGTTTGCCTTCGGCATTTCGACGAGCGTCATGGGAAACAACCTCTTCAACTGGACCGCACACATTTTCAGAACTGTTCGAGAAACTTTCGTCCGATGGTGATGGACGACATGACGTTCGGTTCACGGCTTTCGTCCTCCAGCATGTACCAGCCGGAGTAGCCGATTTGCTTTAGCGCATTGACATAATCCTTCCAAGGCACCGCGCCTTGCCCGACGGTCGGCCGCCCGGTTTTGGGATGCTTGTCCTTGGCGTGCGTGTGGACGATGTATGGAGCCAGGATTTCGACGCCCTCCACCGCTCCGTGAGGCAGCATGTTTGCGGGATCGTAGTTCACTTTGAGGTTCGGGCTGCCGACGTCTTCAATGAACTGCCGGAGGACCGTTGCGGATTCCTCGCCCGTTTCCAAGGCCAGAATTCCGCCATGACGCTCGGCGTCCGTGATCACGGAGACGACCGATTTCAGAAACCGCGCGTAGTGGGCCGACGCGCTGTCCTGCGGAATCGGTCCGATGTGCGTGGTGACGATGGGTGCGCCGATTTCGGCGGCCATGCGCAGGGCTTTGCGTGTTTTCTCCATGCGCGCGTCGTGCCCGACATCCAGTTCACCGAAGCCACCGAAGGTTTCCGGGCCGGCCAGTTGCGCGCAAAATCCGCTGATCGTCAAACCGCGCTTTTCACAGGCTTTGCGCACTTTGGCGCGCAGCGGAGGGGTCGCGCAACGATCGGGATCCAATGCGCAGACCAAGTCCCATTTCTGGACATCCACGCACCAGGGCTGCACGGCTTTCAAGCCCGCGTCCGCCGCCTTATCAAGAAGCCGTTCGAAGTCTTCAAAAGTTGGCGTCGGTCCCAACGACCAGAGCGCCACGCCGATTTTCAATGTTCCCATTCGGATTCCAAGATAAGAGGTTAGGATTAGGAGTTACGGTTAAAATTAAAAACAAGAGTCATAAGTGGACGCTTTCAAGAGGCAGACTCTGTTTATTTTCAACCAAGTTGCTTATTAGACGCGGTCAAACTGAATCTCTTTAAAATCAATCTCTTTCCCAGGCGGGATAAAAGAAAAAGCACATCACGCACGTCGTTGATCCTAATTTAAATGTTCAAACTAAACCCAATCTAAACTGAAAACACTATTTTTCGATGCCAAGGGTGTCGATTCTATATCGGGGGGCAGGAGTTGTCGCTATGCTCAAGCCCGATTTGGCGAAGTGGAATCAGACACTCGACGACCTTTTTACGCTG
>JBBRQD010000106.1:0-17999 GCA_038227045.1 Planctomycetota bacterium | reverse complement strand
GAAGCGCTTCATGCAGCGTGCCGGGAGTTTCTGGCCCGCGTCAATCAAGCCCCGCTGGCCATGGTCGAGCGCCTTTGGCCGCGCTGGGAACTCGATCCCGAAGAGGAAAAACTACGGGTTTCTGCTTAGATTGAGTTTAACTCGCGATCATTTGGATTATAGTAGACATATATGCACTCTGCTCCGGTTCCAATTGTCTTTTTGGGTATGATTCCGGTGTCGATGGGCTTTGCAGAACTTGGTGTGAATTCGATGTCAATTCTTTCTGGAGTGACAATAGGTTCTCCATTCCCAGAGAATTGCCAAAAGCTATAACCTGGGCTCGTAACGACGCCTTCTGCTTCCAAACTTCGTAGCGCTCT
Organism: Planctomycetota bacterium; assembly: GCA_038227045.1. GTDB lineage: Bacteria > Planctomycetota > SZUA-567 > H5-PLA8 > H5-PLA8 > JANXLS01. The sequence continues at coordinate 17,637 of JBBRQD010000106.1, read as the reverse complement.
CATAACTACACTACGTGTTGGTGAGTCTCCCGGCTGGCCGCCTCGTTGCTGGTGAAGTTTTTCGACTTCACGTGCTAAAATATCGCGCTTTAGCGGGCTCTTCGCCTGCAGAACTTCTACAATCAAAGGCCTCGCCACGCTGGGGATTAATGGCATATTAGAACTTTGATTAGACATAAGTTATACGCATTCGAAATCAATGTGAAACCCGCTAACCAAAATTCGGGCGCGCCCAAACGTACGCGCCCGAATCAAACAACTTGCAGGCGGGGCGCCTGCACCACAACCCTAGTCCAGCCCCATCTTCCCCGGGCACATGATGTTCAGCGGGTCAACGCCCTTCTTAAGCCCCGCCAGGAATTTCATTCCGGCTTCGCCCAGTTCGACTTTCATGTACGGCGCGAGACGCAGGCCCACTCCATGATGGTCGTTGATCACCGCGCCGGCTTCGTGCGCGGCCATGGTGGCGGCGTGGATGATCTTGTTGTGCAGCGCGACCGCTTCGTCCAGATCGTCCGGGCCTTTCGGTACGCCCCAGCGCGGATAGATCATGCTGCCCCAGTCGTACCAGTGGCTAAAGTGCGTCTTCAGCGTCAGGCCCCACTTGGGATCGATGGCGTTCTTCATCGCATACGTGACTTTGTCGTACGTAGCTTCGATGTGTTCGAAATCCGCGACGGTGTCCATCGTGCACCACATCTGCGGCAGGTATGGCGCGTAGGGCGGATGGTAGAACACGTAGCGCTTTTCCCACCAGATCTGGCCGATCTGGCAGCCGAGTTCAATGCCGCCGTTCTTGCGGCAAATTTCATACGCAACGTTGGCTTCGGCGTCCGTCAGTGTCGGATGATCGCCATCGAACATCAGCACTTTCGTGACACCCTTTAAGCCGGCCTGTACGGCGCGTTCAAGGCTGTGCAACGCGGCTTCCTTGTCGTACAGGCGCATGACCGCCGGGCGCAGGCCCGTGACCATAATCTGGCGGCCGGCTTCGATGCCTTGTGCCAGCGATTCGAAATGGAACGCGTTGAAGTTGCGGCGCGTCGGAAGATTGCGCAGCTTGATGGTGCAGGCGGTGATGATGCCGAAGATGCCTTCCGCGCCCACTTGCAGCATGGTCATTTCAGGTCCGGCGGCGTGCTTGGGAACGCTGGGCATTTGCAGAATGTCGCCCGTCGGCGTGACCACTTCGCAGCTCAGCACGTGATCCTGAATGTTGCCGTACTTCGTGGACAACACGCCTGATCCGCGCGCGGCGAGACAACCGCCCACGCTGGCCCACTCGGCCGAGGCCGGGTAGTGCGTGAACGACAAGCCTTGAGCGTTCAGGTCTTCTTCGAATTTCTTGACGTTGTAGCCGGGTTCGACAGTGATCGTCAGCGACTTCTTGTCGAGATGGCGAATCTTGGTCATCTCGCGCAAGTTGATCATGATGCCGCCGCGCGTAGCGTCGGCCGCGCCCTGCACGCCCGAACCGCCGCCCATGGGCGTGATCGGCACTTTGAGTTGATTGGCCAGCTTGACGATCGCCGCGACTTCCTGCGTCGTGTGCGGCGTCGCCACCGCGTCCTGGCGCGAGAGCGGCTTACCGTAGTGCTCGTGGACGTAAGTCAGCCAGCTCTGGTCGCCTTTGAACTGCTTGCGCCCTTCGTAGCGGTCAAGCACGTTGGACGCGCCAACAATCTTGCCAAGCGCATCGACAAGCGATTTCATCTCGCCGTCGTTCATGATTTCGGACATGGGAACCTCGAATAGATTTGGAGTAATCCCGGCGCGAAATCGCGACGGGGAAAAAATTCTCGCACAAAGGCACGAAGAACGCAAAGAAGCACAAAGAAAGTCAAGGATGGATCAAATTTACATCAATCATTGAACGTGCAGTCGGTGTTTGCTTTTCGATTTTCTTTCCTTCCCTTTGTGTTTCTTTGTGTTCTTCGTGCCTTTGTGCGAGGCTGTTTTTAGGGCATCATTGACTTATCAATCGAGAAGTCACGGTTCTTAACCGTGACTGGCGCTTGTTCGAGATCGTGCACCGCGTCGATCAAGTGGTTGGCGAAGCGGCTAAACGCGATTTCGCCCTTGTACGCCGCGCCGCGGAACGGATTGCCCATGACGCCCGAGTCCGTGAATTCCTGATGGTCGAACGGAAAGTTGAAGTACTGATAGCCCTGGAAATCGCAGTCGGGCATGCCGTCGTTCTTCTTCCAATTCTCGCCGAGCCACTTGGGCGCGTGCGCGTGTTCGGCGATGGCGCGGTCCATGCGGACCAGCTTCGGGTTGTGGCTGAGACACTGCGACGTTTCCAGTTCGCCCGCGTGCCAGCCGGGCGTCTCTTCCTTGGGGCCTTCGAGCACGTCGGCGATCATGCCGAGGTAGCGTTCGGCGTAGGGCTTGTAGTAGCCGATAATCGCGCCCGTTTCGCTGCGTAGGCGGCGCAACACGGGATCGACGATCTTAACGTTCGAACCGTGTCCGTTGACGAAGATCACGCGGTTGAAGCCGTGATGAATCAGGCTGCGGCCGATATCGTAGAGCAGATTCAAATACGTTTCGGCGCGCAAGGTGATCGAACCCGTTCCGCCGCCCGGTTCCTTCATGTGCTGCGGCGAATAGCCCAGCCACAGCGTCGGCGTGTAGAGAATGCCGGCCTTTTCGCCCGCGCGCTTCGCCACTTCCGTGCAACTGATCGAATCGCAGAACAACGGCAAGTGGTTGCCGTGCTGTTCAAGGCTGGCCTTCGGAACGAGCACCGTGTCCGAATACTTGAGGTATTCCTTGATGTCCGCCGCGGACAAATCGCCCATGCAATACGACGGGAAATGCTTCAAATTGTCCAGCGTCTTGCGGCGCGGGGCGTGCGCCTCGTCCTGATAACAAGGCTTCACGTGCGCATCGGCGCCGCTCGCCCCGCTTTTGTCCCAGGCAATAATGGCCTTCGCGCCCGCCGCGCGGCCCTTGCCCCCATCTTCAGCTACATGACCTTCCATTGACTGCTCCTTCTCTTTTAATGCGCAGACACTATTTGTCTGCTGAGTGCTTCTACTGATACAAAACCGTTAAATTCTTACCCAAACAACTCCATCGCCTGTCCCAACACCGCCTTCGCAAATTCCGGGTCGTTGATGTGCGCGTCGACTTCCTGATACTCGATCTTCCGCAACAAGCCGCTCTTCAATTCCTCGCGGAAGAGCCGGTCGGTCTCCGGATCCCAGAATTCGCCGTGTTTGCCGTTCTGATCCGTTTCAATATTCGGAATCGACAACCCCCGCGTTGGCACGACGACCGCGACTTTGCCTTTCGACGAATTTAATTTCTGGCACATGCGCTTGGCGACTTCGAGCTGTTCGTCGCGCGTCAAACGGACCAGCGTGAACTCCGGATTGTGGTAATGGCTCGGGCGTCCGCGCAGGCGTTCCGGCACATCCTTGCGCGGGCCGACAACCACGAAATCGACGCAGCCGGGCACGATCACTTGCGGCACGCCTTTCTGGCCGGCATTTTCCATCCGCCCCGGCCCGCCGTTGTGAAATCCGCCCGCGACTTCACCCGCCAGTTCGCTCAGCGTGTAATCGAGAATGCCGTGGAACAGATTCTCTTCGACCAGTTCCTCCATCGCCGGGCCGCCGACGCCATTGGCATGGAAAATCACGATGTCGAAGCCCTTCGGCTCCATCTGTTTTTTGATCCACATCAACGGCCGCGTGGTGTTGCCGAGCATGGTCGCGGCGATCTGTTTTCGTCCGCCGATCAAGCGCTTCTTTTCGCTGTCGTCGCGTTTTTCAAAGGCGCTCGCCATGCCGGCGATTGCCGACGCGACGGTATCGAAGATGGGACACGAAACGACGTTCAAGCCCAGAATGTCCACCACCGAATGCATCACAAAAATATCTTTGGTGCCAATGAACGGTTCGAAATTGCGCCGTCCCGAAGCCAGCGGCGAGACGATCAATTTTGGGATGCCGACCGGCAGAGCCTTCATCGCCGCGGACGCCAGCACGGCGCCTTCCGCGCCGCCCAGCGACACCACACCATGAATCTTCTTTTCGGCATGCAATTTTTGCGCGACCGCGCGCACGCCTTGAAGCATGCCTTCGACGGCCTTGCCTCGGCTGCCGGCATTGCGCAACTGATCGATGGTAAAGCCCGCCGCTTCCGCAACCATCTGCCGCGTAAATTCGGGGATGATGCCATCGGCTTCACCCAAAATGCCGCTGTCGAGCGCCAGCGTCTTGCAGCCATGCGCCTCAATCCGTTCGCGCAGATACTGCGACTCAGGGCCTTTTGTGTCGAATGTGCCGATGACGAGAACTGTTGCCATATCAACCTTTCACTTCCGAATTCGCAAGCCGTTGCCCTCTCCCCTCGGGGAGAGGGCCGACGCAGGTACTCCTGTGCGGGGTGAGGGGGAAGACGCGGATGAAGTACAAGCGTTAAAAATTGCCTGCATCACGCCTTCAATATTCTCGTAGATTTCAGAATCCCAAAACCTCAAAACGGTCCAACCCGCATGTTCAAGCCATTTCTGTCGCGCGCTATCATAATATTCTTTTCCTGCGTGCGAGTCGCCGTCGAGTTCCAAAATTACTTTCTTATCCCAGCAACAAAAATCGGCGATGAACGGGCCGATCGGTTGTTGGCGCCTAAATTTCAATTTCACGTACCGTCTGTCGCGCAACGCTGCCCATAATTTCGTTTCGCTCGGTGTCATTTTCTTTCGCAGACGTCGTGCACGATACTTTTGCTTTTCGGTTACTCCACGCATTGAAAAGTACCTCAATACGTTAGTTTCTCAACCCCTCTCCCCTCGGGAGAGGGCCGACGAGCGGCCGTATCGCTCGCGGGGTGAGGGAATGCGTGCGGATTAATCAACGCGTTCCGATTAATCCGCGCGCATTCCCTCACCCCGGACTCCGCTTCGCTGCGTCTCGACCCTCTCCCGGGGGGAGAGGGCAACGGCTACTGCTCGCTTTGCTCGTGTTACTTCGGCTCCACCGCTCGAATATGATCATGCGTCCGCTTGAAATGCACGCTGTATTCCTCATTGCTCATCATGTAACCGCCATGATCGACAATGAATTTCTCTTCCGCCGCAGACCCCTTCGTGTCGTCGGTGATCTTCTTCGCGAAGCGCGGCGAACAGGGTGTGCGATCATTGGGGATCACGAACTCCGTCGTCAGACAGCCTTCGTAGCCGGTTTCCTTCAGCGTCTTCAACAGCGTGCCCCAGTCCCACTTGCCGTCACCCGGCGCGCGGCGGTTGTTGTCGGCGATGTGGAAATCGAACAGCTTCTTGCCGACCGCTTTGATCGCGGCGAGCGGATCTTTTTCTTCGATGTTGATGTGGAATGCGTCAAGGCACACGCCGATGTCGTCGCCAACTGCGTTGGCCAGAGCCAACGCCTGATCGTGGCGATTGAGGAAATTCGTTTCAAAGCGGTTGAGCGGTTCGAGCGCGATCTTGACGCCTTCTTTGCGAGCGTGATCGGCGATCGGCTTCAGGCTTTCGATGGCCCACTTCCATTCCTGCTCCGGGCTGGCCATGCAGTTGATCTTGCCGACTTCAGACGGGACCAGCGTCAGCACCGAGCCGCCGAGTTCGTGGATCATGCTCAGACAATCTTTGACGTACTGAATGCTTCCATAGCGCAAATAGTAGTCGGCGTTGATCAAGTCGCGGCACTTGATCATGATCGTCACCGCGCCCCAGCATTCGATCTTGTGCGCTTTGAGAAGATCGCGGGTGTTTTTGAAGGGTTTGTAGAGATCGGGTTCGCCCATGATCTCGATGCCCCAGAAGCCGCATTCGTGCAAGCGCTTGCACGTCACTTCGAGAGGTTCCGGACGCATCCAATTGTGAGCCGATAGTCTGAACGCCATACGCAAGTTCTCCTTTAATTGTCCGGGCCGCCGGGCGAATCGATGAGCCGGTCGAGTCTCGGGTTTCCGCATCCCAGCGCTTTTGTTTCCGCGTTACAGTAACGAGGCTCTTATACACCAAAGCGCATGCGATTCAACGTTGAAAAGTTAAATTTAGTGAAAATTTGTTACGTTTTGTTACGACGCCAATAGTCGAAGGTTAAAAAGTTGAAGGTTGAAGGTTGAAGGTTGAAGGTTTGAAATTCTGAAACCAAAACGTTGCGAGCTCTTAACCTTCAACCTTATAACCTTAAAACCTTCAACCAGTAACTTTACCTTTACGCCGCTTCAATTCTTTGACACCGTCCTCCGAAACCCATAGATCGAAATCGCTCAGTTCGCCCAGTGAATAAGGCGCAATCAGATTGAGTTTGCTCTTGTCGAGCGCGAGAATGCGTTTCGTCGCCCGGCTCAGAAACGCAAGCTTCATGGCTGCGCCTTCGGGTGTGCCGTCGTAAAGTTCGCCGGTGTCGTCCATCAGTCCTGCCGCGGAAACTACTGCGAAATCGAAGCGCAGGCCTTCGAGCGTTTTGACTGCCAGCGGGCCAACCAGCGACTCGGTGCGGGGATGCAGCTCGCCGCCCGTGATAGCGACGTGAAAGCTCGCCGTGCGCCGCCGCAGAGCCTCAAAATGCGGAATTCCATTGGTTAAGACAAACATCGTCCGGCCTTCCGCAGGTACCGGGAGCGTATGGCAAATTTCGTAAACCGTCGAACTGGCGTCGAGCGCGAGGCTGCGCGCGCCGGCCAGAATGCTGGCGAGATGCTGTGCAATCCGCGCTTTGGCTTCGGCGTTGGCGGGTTTGCGTTCGGTAAAGGAACGCGCGGCGTCGGCGCCGTTGGTGCCATTGCCGACTGTAACGGCCCCGCCGTGGACTTTTCGCAACATGCCGGCGGCGGAGAGCGATTCTAAATCGCGATGCACGGTCATACGGCTGACGCGCAGCAATTCGCAGGCGTCGTTGACGGACAATGCGCCCTTGCTGTGGAGCGCATCTAAAATTTTAGCACGTCGTTCTTCGGCAATCATAGGGTTACAAAACCGCTCTCCAAGAGGAATGAACCCATTCTATACACTTTCCGCTCACAAAATGAAACAAAATAAATCGCGAGCGCGCATCCGGAATGCAAATTTCCTATTCGTCGATCCTGACCAAGTCCAGCAATTCCCGATAGCGCGCGTCGATTGCCGTGCGGCTGGTTTTTTGCAGCGCGTCGAGCGAAAAATCCTGGCACGTGATGCTTGCGACGACCGAACCGTACGCCACCGCGCGGCGCAGCGATTCCGAAGTCACCTTTCCGCCCGATGCCAGATAACCCATGATCCCGCCGGCAAACGTGTCCCCCGCGCCGGTCGGATCGATGACCTCTTCGAGCGGATAGGCGGGAATCGAAAAGTTTCCGCTCTTTGAAACGATCAGCGCTCCGTGCTCGCCCTTCTTGATGATCACCGTCGCCGGGCCTTTTTCCTGAATCTTCTTTCCCGCGCGCAGCAATTCGCGCTCGTCGGTGTAGAGCCGCGCTTCACTGTCGTTCATGACGATGGCGTCGATCCGCGACAACAGCGCGTCGAGATCATGGCGCGCGATTTCAATCCACAAATTCATCGTGTCCGCGGCGACGAACGCAGGACGCTTCTTCATCTGCGCCAGGGTCTTCAATTGAACCGCCGGAGTGGCGTTGGCCAAAAAGACGAATTCGGAATCCGCGTAGCATGGCGGCACTTTCGGATCGAACGTGCCCAGCACATTCAAGCTGACTTCCAGCGTGTCGCGGTCGTTCATGTTCTCATGGTACCGTCCCGTCCAGCGGAACGTCTCGCCGCACGCGATCTCAAGTCCGCTCAAATCGATCTCGCGGTCGCGCAACAATTTCGTGTGCTCGGCAGGAAAATCCTTCCCGACCACACCCACTAGCGCGACTTTGGTAAAAAAACTCGCCGCATACGCAAAATACGCCGCCGAGCCGCCGAGCAGATTCTCGCGCCGCGCCGTCGGCGTCTCCACCGTGTCGATGCCGATCGATCCCACGACCAGTAAGTCCATTTTCAGCCCTTATTCTCACAGTATTTGATTGTTCAGTAGTAAAGTGAAGGATGAATTGGGAAGGATGAAGAATGAATACATCTCCATTCATTCTTCATCCTTCCCAATTCATCCTTCTTTATGCCGCGTGTCCGCTGGATTCTTCCGCGGCCGCTCGTTTCGCCCCGAAAGCACCGCGTAAATCAGCCCTGCCGCCAGAACCGTCACCACCAGCAAAATGATCAGCAACGCGGAAGACTTATCCTCCCGCCGCCTGCGAAATTTGCGCTTGCGTCCACCCTTTCCCGATTTCGTGTCGGTCGCTGCGTCATTGCCAACAGGAGATAACTCCCGTGTCGCCCTGCCGGACGATTGCTTGTTCTTTGAAACTGCCAGAGCCGAGTCCGGCTTGCGTCGTTCCAAAATCCGATCAATTTCCTGAATTAATTCGTCGGATGTTTTGAAGCGGTCTTGGGGCGCCTTTTGCAGGCACCTGACCACAAACTGCGCGGTTTCGCTCGATACCGAAGGCTCCAGAACGCGCGGGTTCGGAACCGGATCGGTGATGTGCCGCGCCATGATCACCGCCGCCGTCGCGCCGGTGAACGGAATCTGTCCCGTCAATAAATTAAACAGCGTTCCGCCCAGCGAATAAAAATCTGTCGCGGGAGTCAGATCTTTTCCGCGCGCCTGCTCCGGCGACATGTAAAACGGCGTTCCGACCGCCTGTCCGATGCGCGTCGTGCCTTCTTCGCTTTTATCGGCCTCGCGCGCCAGTCCCAGATCCGCCAGTTTGGCGATCGTGTGTTTTTTGTCGATCAGGATGTTGTCCGGCTTGACGTCGCGGTGCAGCAGGTTGTTGGCATGTGCGTGCTGCAGCGCCAGCGCGATCTGGCGGATGAATTTCAGCGCCACGCGTTCTTCCAGCTTTCCCCCCATGCGATTCAAGTGCTGCCCCAGCGTGTCGCCGTCGACAAACTCCATCGCAAAATAGTAATAGCCGTCGGCGTGGCCGGCGTCGATGCCCGTGACAATGTTGGGGTGGTTGAGTTTGGCGACCGCGCGCGCCTCGCTTTCGAAGCGATTGCGGCAATCCGGCTTTTTGGCATTCGCCGGTGAGAGAATTTTGACCGCCACCACGCGGTCCATCGACATCTGCCGCGCCTTGTAGACCGCGCCCATTCCGCCTTCGCCCAGCTTCGAAATCAGTTCGTAATCGCCGATGCGCTTTTTCGAGACGGTCTGGTTTTTAACAATGAATTCGAGTTGTTCGGTGCCAATGTACTTCTTCTCGATCATCAACTCGCCGAGCTTTTTGCGCAAACCGGCGTGGGCAAACTCCGCCTGTGCGGCAGCGGCTTCGTTCACCTGCTCTTCGGTGACGAACCCCATTCGGACCGCCGCGCGGCCCAAACTTTCGACGGTGCCCTCCAGCGGTATTACTGCCGGCGCGGCGCCCGCCCCATTTGTCGTGGAAGAATCAGACATGCCTCAATCCGTATTTATTTTGCAGACCGCACAAATAGGCAGATTCGAAAATTCCGCGGCCAGATATTCGCGGCGCAATTGCGTCGCCCACGGGCCGTTCCAGATTTCATACACACTCTGCTCGTGAACGTTGCCGAGCTTCACTTCCCGCTTATAATCCACACAGCATAACACGGACTGCCCTTCCCACGTCAGCACCATTGTGTGAAATGGCCGCCGGCAGGTCGTGTTGGGCTTCATGTCCTCGGTGTCGCCCAACTCTTTCATTTCCTTCATGTCCAACTGATCGCCACGGTTGTCCATGTCGATCACGTGCATCTCGAAGCCCTCGGCTTCCCAGCGTTTCGTCATCGCGGGCACTTCCGGCGCGACCAGTTTCGTCTTCACCGTGTTGACGCGCACGCGCAGTTTGCGCTTGATCTCGGGATGCTCGCGCAGCCACTTGCAGAAGTACTCGAGATTCGCCATCGTCTTCTCGAACGGCAGAACCATGATTTTCTCATAGACGTCCTTGGTTTCGCCGTTGATCGAGAGGAAGACTTCGTTCACCAACTCGCTGCCGATCAACTCCTCGATCTTCTCCGGATAAAGTAACGACGCATTCGTGGTTAAATTGCGCACGGATTCGGGACAATATTTCTTGAGCTCCGCATATTTCTCGCCAAGCGTCCGGTCCATCAGCGGCTCGTTGTCGAGGCACAGAATAAAGCGTTCAACGCCCCGTCCGGCGCACTCCTTCGCGATTTTCGAGAACGTGGCCGTGGTCATCCGTCCGCGCGGCAATTCGTCTTTCAACTGCGGATACTGGCAAAACACACACCCGGCATTGCAGCCGAATTGCGTTTCAATCAGGATCGTCTTGGGAAAATCAGGAACGGGCTTACGAAACACGCGATTACGCACGCGTTCAAGCACGTTCGATTCGTCACCCGGATAGTAATACCATCGAGCCAAAGCCGCCGCCCCCAATTAACATTTGAATATAAAGTTGGAATTCAATAAAGCCAGCGGATGATACCGGAAAAATGGGCGCTGGCAAGTGGGAAGGTTTTAAAAAAGGGGCAAATTGCTGCGCGGTCGTCACGCCTTTCCAAGAATTCAATGTCATTCCCCTAAATTTCTGCTATAGTCCTCCGATGCCATTTACCCAGATCAATCTCGCACCAAACATAGTCAAAGCCGTTAAGGCCATGGGCTATGTCGATCCCACTCCTATCCAGTTGCGCACAATTCCGCTCGCACTTGAAGGACACGACATTATCGGCAGCGCACAGACCGGCACCGGAAAGACCGCCGCGTTTGCACTGCCCATTCTCTCCAAACTCGGTGCGCACGGCACGTTACGCGCGCTGATCTTGGAACCGACCCGCGAACTCGCCGGCCAGGTTGAGACTGCGCTGCGCGACTACGCGCGCTTCACCGACCTCCGCGCGATTGCCGTTTATGGAGGCGCCGCCTTTGGCCCCCAGGCGCGCGAACTCAAGCGCGGTGTCGACATCCTCGTCGCGACGCCCGGCCGCCTCCTCGACCATCTGGAGCGCGGAACCGTGCGCTTCGATCATATTTCGAATCTCGTCCTCGACGAAGCCGACCGCATGTTGGACATGGGTTTCCTCCCGGACGTCAAACGCATTCTCGAGCGCTGTCCCAAGACGCGCCAGACATTTGTCTTCTCCGCGACCATGCCGCCCGAGATCGAAAATCTCGTCAAGTGGGCGATGAAGACGCCGAAGGTCATCGAAATTGGCCACCGCCGCTCGCCGGCCGAGACCATCACGCACGCGCTGTATCCGGTGAACAACGACCAGAAGAGCAAACTGCTGCTGGCGCTAATGGAAAAGCTCAATTTCGATTCGATGCTCGTCTTTACGCGCACCAAGCACCGCGCCGACCGCATCGCGAAGTTGCTCAAGGAAAACGGCCACGCCGTCGCCGCGCTGCATTCAAACCGCACCCAGCGCGAACGCGAGCGCGCCTTAAAGGGCTTCCGCGACGGACTGTACGACGTGCTGGTGGCGACCGACATCGCCGCGCGCGGTCTTGACGTGGACACAATCACCCATGTCGTCAACTTCGACATTCCGCAGCACCCCGAAGATTACGTCCATCGCATCGGCCGCACCGGGCGCGCCTCCTCTTCCGGCGACGCGCTCTCCTTGTTCGGCTCGGAAGACGTGAAGTACGTCGCGGCGATTGAACGCTTCATCGGTAAACCGATTGAACGCAAGAAACTGGACGGTTTCGAATATTACAATGCGCCAGTCGAACGCCCGCGTGGCGAAGGCGGGTCACGCGGCGGCAGCGGGGGAGGCGGCGGCGGAAATCGCGGACAACACCGGGGCCGTTCCTCGGGCGGCGGCGGACAACATCGCGGCGGCAGCCGGCCGCATTACCAGGATCGCCGGCGCGAAAGCCACGGCGGGCAGAGCGCTCCGCAAAGCAGCAACTTCGGCAATGAAGCCGCACCCGCGCGGCTGCCCGTCCAACACGACGCGCCCGAACCAGGCAACGAGCTTCACCCGCCGGCGCGAGGCGGCGATTTCAATCGTGGCCCCGCACGCGGCCCAGCACGCAGGCCGCAGCCGAATCGCAACAACACGCGGCCATGGGAAAAGGGCGGACGGTAAGTGCGTTGAGTGGCACGGATTTGAACGTGTTCATTCAAATCCGTGGCACCCGGCCGATTATTTTTTAATTACAATTTTCAGCGCGATGTCCTCGGTATATTCCGGACTCGTAATCTTGATAGGCCCGTCGCCAGGATGCTTGATCGTCTCCGACTTAAGCACCGTACCCGAACGCGTATCAATCCATTCCACACCATAGTCGCCTTGCGGCGCCTCAATTTTTAATTCCGCAAGCGTGCCGCCGTGGATGTAAATCGCATATTGCCTGCCTTTTTCCGCCAATATCCGCGATTCTATTTTTGCCCCTTTAGTATCATGGATCGATACCTGGACCGCATCCGGCGCCATTTTAACGAAATCGAATCCGTGGATAAAATCCTTCAGCACTTTCATCTGCGCACGGAAATTCACTCCTCCCCCACCCGGCTGTTTCGGCGGAATCACAAAATCGCCGGCTTCGTGCCCGACCGTGAATGAATAATCCAGATTGTCAAAAATCGCGCCGCCCGCTAGGATGAATTGCCACGCCTCCCGCCGATAGGTTTCGTCCTTTGTGCCCTTAAAACCGGTTTCGTCATCAGCCAGCACTTTGCCCAGCGCGTAATTCATCTCCACCGTGTCCGGCGGCGTCGCGTAGTGAAAATTGAAGATCGACACGCTGGGATTCGGTTTCACGATCTTCGCTTTTCCATTCGCGATATTCTGCGCGATCAAGTGTTTTGCGGGCAGGTTTTTCTCGGCGTCGACCAGCGTGTCGGCGATGTGCTTCTGCCATTCCAGCGTCACGCCGCCAAAATACGGTTCGTTGCAGATCTCGAAATAAAAATTGTCGAACGCGCTCAATTCTTCAACGAACTTGCGCGCAACCTTGTCTTGAATCGCCGTCAACGCCTCGTGCTTCAACGCCCACACCTCAAGGCGTTGAGTTGCGGGCGTGTTGTTCACGTTGTTCGCCGGATTCAGCGGGCTGAGTTCCCACATAGAGTCTTCGTAGAATGGACAGAACGGGGAGAACTCGACGACGATCCCACGCGTGCTGGCCTGCGTCATGAAATCCTTCAAGCGCGTGAAGTACGCCTCGTCCCATTTATCGAGATCGAATTTGTTCCCGCCAAGCTTGTAGCCGGGGGTGGCGCTGCGAGCCCACGGACAAAGCAACTTCTCCGGCGCGGGCGCAAGCGAATTGCCTGTGATGTTGAAATCCTTGCCCGACTCGCAGTAAATGCCGGAAAAAAGGCGCGTCATGTTCAAGCCGTCTTTGTGCAGCGTGTCGAGGTACTTCACATAGTCGAAATCGCGATTCAACACCGCGCCGTAATGTTCGCCGGATGTGATCAGCACCGTCGGCTTGCCGCGAAAGAGCAGATAGTGTGGATTGTCGGGATGTAATGCGAGCAGCGTTTCGGCGGCGGTGAGTGTCAACGAAACGAAAAAAAGTGAGAGTCCAACGCAATGTCGCATGATCGTCGTTTCCAAAATTTCCACAGGTGGCATCTCAACTAATCAAACCATTCGTCTTCCGAATCAAACGCCGGAATCGACGTATTAATAATCTTCATCTTCCCCACCGCACGATGCCGGCAGCCCGGTTTAATGAAAATCGTCGTCATCGGTTTGACCGGAATCATCGCCCCATCGAGTTCCACGAAACACGCGCCCGCTGTTTCGAGGATCAGGTAAATCTCGGTGTGCGTTTTATGGTAATGCGTTTTTGCATCTTCCAGAATGTCAACGTAGTGAATCGTTGCCAGCGGATTGTCAGGCGAGACGAACGCGCGCTGGCTGAACCCGCACGGGCAGCGCACCGCGTCGATTTCGCTGAAGTGCTCGACACTGTAATTCTGAGATTGGATTCCCGGCATCGTTCATTCTCCCGTCAATTGGCGATTGCAGTCGCGATTCGAATAGGCTACTTTCTCGCCTGTGCCGGTTCAAGTCAACGAGGAGATTTTCCACGATGTCTCAGCTCGCTCAAAGCGGCTCGCAAAAACCGACGGACGTTCACTGCATCGGCGTCGATTTGTATTTTCTGCCGGTGCGCACACGCCTGCCGTTGAAATTCGGCCACGAAGTCGTGACATCGGTCACGTGCGCCCGCGCGCGCGTAACAGTCACTGATCGCGCGGGCCGCACCGCAGTCGGCTGGGGTGAAACCCCTATAAGTGTGCAATGGGTCTGGCCCAGCGCGCTGCCTTATGAGGACCGTCATCAAGCGCTCCTGGATTTCTGCAAAACACTCGCCCGCGAATGGGCCGCATTCGAGGGCAGCGGACATCCCATGGAAGTCGGATACCGCTTCCAGCGTCAGCGCCTGGCCGAAATTTTGAAACAAAAAAATGCCGCCCGCCCGCCCGCGAGCGCGATCCCGTGGCTCGCCGCGTTGGTATGCTGTTCGCCGTTCGACATCGCGCTTCACGATGCCTACGGCGTGCTCCACGACACGCCCATTTACGAGACATACACTGAAAAATACATGAACGCCGATCTCGCTTCATTCCTCACGCCGGCCGAAAATTCAAACGTCGATTTTCGAGGCAAATACCCCGCCGATTTTCTGCGCCGTGATCCGCCCGCGAAGCTGGCTGCGTGGCATCTGGTCGGCGGTCTCGATCGCATTCAGGCATCGGAACCTGCCGCCACGGGGATCGACGACGGTTATCCGACGCTGCTTGCCGATTGGATTCGCCGCGACGGGTTGACGTGCCTGAAAATCAAATTGAAGGGCAACGATCTGAAATGGGACATGCAGCGGATCGTCGACGTGGGCCGGATCGCGCTTGAAAACGGCGTGAACTGGCTCTCGACGGATTTCAATTGTACCGTCGAACATGTCGCGTACGTGAATGAAATTCTCGATTGGCTGCTCGCCGAACATCCGCGCCTGTACGGTATGATCCTCTACGTCGAGCAACCATTTCCCTATGAAATCGAAGAGCATCCGATCGATGTCCACAGCGTCGCCGCGCGCAAGCCGTTGTTCATGGACGAAAGCGCCCACGACTGGCACATGGTCAAACTAGGCCGCACGCTGGGCTGGACGGGCGTGGCGCTGAAGACTTGCAAGACGCAAACCGGCGCGCTGCTGAGCGCCTGTTTCGCCCGCGCCCACGGCATGACGCTGATGGTCCAGGATCTCACGAACCCCATGCTGGCAATGATCCCGCACGCCCTGCTCGCGGCGCACACCGGCACGATCATGGGTGTCGAAACCAACGCGTCGCAATTTTATCCGGAAGCGTCTCTGCCCGAGGCAAAGGTGCATCCAGGATTGTATCGGCGACAGAACGGCGAGGTCGATTTATCGACACTGAGCGGACCGGGATTCGGGTATCGTAATGAGGAAATCAAGAGAGAATTGGGCGAACCGGTGGTCATAGCGAAGTAAGTTTTGACGAGCTTTCGCGAGCACTGGTTTTCAGCCCCAACGGGGCGACATAAAATCGTCGCGGGAAAATGCGCGCCATTGTATGTTGCCCCGTCGGGGCTGTCTATCACTGCGCGAACACGCGTTCGATCACATCATCAATCGGCGGGTCCGCGATGGTGAGATCATTTATTTGCAAGCACGCGAGGAGCCTCGCAGTAACCGCGGCGGCATCGGTCTTGGGCACGCGCAGCGTCACCTGGCCTTCGTCTTTTGAAAGCACTTCGCCGTAGGCGCTCAAGTCCGCTTGTCCATTTGCCAATTTCACGGTAATCGTTTTGTACGGCGAAAAGCGTTCGGCCAATTTCGCCAGTTCGCCATCGAACAGCAGCTTCCCGTGATGGATCACGATCACGCGTTTGCAGAGCGCTTCGACGTCGGCCATGTAATGGCTGGTGAGCAGCACGGTCGATTTGTAGCGTCGGTTGTATTCGCCTATAAAGGAGCGGATGCGGCGCTGCATGGTGACGTCCAGGCCAATGGTCGGCTCGTCGAGGAACAGCACTTTGGGGCGATGCAAAAGTGCTGCGGCAATCTCGCATTTCATGCGTTCGCCCAGCGATAAATTTCGCGCCGGTTTGCCAAGCAGCGGTTTGAGGTCGAGCAACTCGGTCAATTCGCCGGAGATGGCGTCGAAATCCGCGCGTGGAACGCGGTAGATGACGCGATTGAGGTCGAGCGAATCGGCGACCGGCAGATCCCATTGCAACTGGTTGCGCTGGCCCATCACGAGCGTGATTTGGCGAAGCAGTTCTTTTTCACGGCGCGACGGGACGTGGCCCAGCACTTCCAGCGTGCCATTGCTGGGATGCAGCAGGCCCGAAAGCATCTTCAGCGTTGTCGTTTTTCCCGCACCGTTGGGTCCCAGAAAACCGACGATTTCACCGGGTTCGACGTGAAACGAAATGCCGTCGACGGCCGCGATGTCTTTCGTTTTACGGTGAAAAAAGCTGCGAATCGACGCACCCAGCCCGGCTTCGCGTTCGGGGACGCGGTACACTTTGCGGAGATCTTTGACGAAGAGGGCAGGGGAGGACATGCGCGATTCCACTGGGGCAATTTTCAGAATTGAGGCATTCTAAACGGCATTTGTCATTTTTGATTTGGCATTTGTGATTTATCATTTACTGCGATTGCGGCGAAAGTCTACTTCATCGAGCCATTATGAAAAATGCATTGGAAAACAAAGTTGTCGTGATCGTGGGCGGCACGAGTGGCATGGGCTTGTCCGCGGCGAAAGCCTGTGTGGCGGAAGGCGCGCGCGTGGTCTGCGTGGGGCGCACCGAGGAGAACGCGGCAACGGTGCGCGACGCGCTGGGCGCGTCCGCGCGGATCGTGCTCGGCGACGCGGGCGATCCGCTCACCGCCCCGCGCGCGGTTGACACGGCGCTGGCCGACTTCGGTGGATTTCACGGCTTGTATCACATCGCCGGAGCCAGCGGTCGGTGCTTCGGCGATGGGCCGCTTCACGAGATCACCGATGAAGGCTGGGCGAAAACGTTTGAAATCAATCTGACGTCGTTGTTCAATTCGAATCGAGCCGCCGCCAAACAATTCATGAAACAAGGCGGGGGCGGAAGCGTGTTGAATATGGGCTCGGTGCTGGGGTCGTCGCCGTCGCGGAAATTCTTCGCGACACATGCGTATGCGGCGGCGAAATCGGCCGTGATCGGATTCACAAAATCGGCGGCGTCGTATTACGCGCCGCACGGCATTCGATTCAACGTCGTCGCGCCCTCCGTCGTCGAAACGCCGATGGCCGCCCGCGCCGCAAGCAACCCCGAGATCCGCGAATTTCTCGCGCACAAACAACCGCTCGACGGTGGCCGAATCGGCCAGCCGTCCGATGTTGACGCCGCAGTCGTCTATTTTCTCTCCGACGGATCGAAATTTGTTACCGGGCAGGTATTGAGCGTCGACGGTGGATGGAGCGTCAGCGAATAGCCCGCAATCCTTCTATCCCCGCCACAACCCCAATACCCGCCACACATTCAAACATGCACATAGTGTCATTCCCCCCCTCTCCCCCTTGAGGGAGAGTTACCATGTAATGGAATAGAAAGAGCCATAGCCTCGAGATAAAAAGTCAATGAAGTCTCTCACAACCCATTGACCCAATAATCAGGAGGCCAGGCCCAGATGAAAAACGTTATCATGG
>JBBRQD010000105.1:0-18150 GCA_038227045.1 Planctomycetota bacterium | reverse complement strand
CGCCAGCGTAAAAAGGTCGTCGAGTGTCTGATTCCACTTCGCCAAATCGGGCTTGAGCATAGCGACAACTCCTGCCCCCCGATATAGAATCGACACCCTTGGCATCGAAAAATAGTGTTTTCAGTTTAGATTGGGTTTAGTCCCGCCAGGGACGGCTGAAATCGCGCGCCGGATTTCAGCCATCCCTACCGGGACTATCGACACGCCGACACTTTTTACCCAGCACTAAAAGTGCTGGGCTATTTTCGGGGCGTCCCCTCCGGGACGCAATGCAATCAATGACAATGTGCAAGCGGGCCAGGTTTAATGCAATGGTCTCATTTTATTTCAAGGCATTTCCAGTACCGCGCAATGCTCCAAATCAATCGCGCGGCGAGTCGCGCCCCTCGTCCGCGTTCGTCCTGCGGCGCGCAGTATTCAACGACTTCCGCCGCCGCCACCTTGCCGGAGCTGGCTGCGGCGCGCAGGATTTCGTCGATCACTGTTGGGGCGACGCCCATTGCCGCCGGTGCGCTTACGGCGGGCATGTCGGCGGCGGGGAGCACGTCGAGGTCGAGCGAGAGATGCAGCGCGTCCACCGAGGCGGCGAAGGCTTCCGCCTGTGCGAGAATGTCCGGCAGATGCCGCTCCGCCATGCGCGTGTCGGGGCGGCAGCGGACGCCGAGTGCATCCGCGCGGCTGAACAGCGCGACGGTGTTGGCCGCTTCCGAGATGCCCAGACACAGATACCGTAAGGGACGGCCCTGCGCGCGGCACAACTCCGCGGCTTGGGCGAAGGGCGTGCCGGAGTGAGCGCGCGGGGCGGCGCGCACGTCAAAATGCGCGTCGAGATTCAGGATGCCGATAGTGGCGGCGGGTTGGGCGCGAGCGATTCCCTGGAAGGTGCCCCACGCCGTCTCGTGTCCGCCGCCGAGGATCAGCGGGCGGTGCCCGTCGCGCAGCAGCGCGGCGACACGTGCAGCGAGTTCTTCCTGTGCTTCTTCGAGCGTGTCGCCGACGCAGGCCACGTCACCGGCATCGTAAACCGGACCGCTCTGATGCCAGGCGAGCGGCGAGAGCGCCGCGCGCAGCGTGCGCGGGCCTTCGGCTGCGCCGGGGCGGCCTTGGTTGCGGCGCACGCCCGCGTCACAGGCGAAGCCGAGCAACGCGATAGCCGGCGGTGCCGGAGCCGGAGGCGCTGCGCCTGAAACCAGCGGTTGCACGCGCTGATGCCAGCGCAGCGCGTCTGCTCCTTCGGCTGGGTCGTCGATGCGCCCGCGCCACACGCTCATGTCAGGCGGCTGGAACAAATCAGACATGCGTCACCTTTCCTCGGACCACGCGCTCAACTAATGGATTGGTCCCGAGCGAGCAGACGATTTCGGCCGGATGCGCCACGTCCCAAAGCAAAAAATCGGCGCGCTTACCGGGTGTGAGCGTCCCAAGCTGAGCGCCTCGGCCCAGCGCCTGTGCGGCATGAGCGGTCGCTCCTCTTAGGGCTTCTTCGGGCGAGAGGCCAAACATGACACAGGCCTGGTTCATCGCCAGACGCAGCGACGCGAATGGCGATGTGCCGGGATTGAAGTCGGTGGCGAGGGCCATCGGTACGCATGATGCGCGCAGTAATGCCGCTGGCGGCTTTTGCGTTTCTCTCAAAAAGTAAAACGATCCCGGCAACAACACGGCGACCGTGCTTGCGGCCCGCAGCGCGTTCACGCCTTGCTCGTCGAGAAATTCGAGGTGGTCGGCGGACCATCCGCCGTGCCGCGCGACGGCTTCGGATCCGCGCTGAAGCGTTAATTGTTCGGCGTGCGCCTTGATTGCAAATCCGTGAGCTTTTGCGGCGGTGAAAAGCCGTTCACATTGCGCCGTCGAAAAGGCGATGCCTTCGCAGAACACGTCCACCGCTTCGGCCAGACCTTTCGCCGCGGGCAGCATGTCGTGGATAATGTGATCGATGTAGTCATCGGCGCGTCCGGAGAATTCAGGCGGTACCACGTGAGCGGCCAGCAGCGTCGGCGAAACGTCCAGCGGCAACTGTTCCCCGATGCGGCGCGCGACGCGCAGCATTTTCAGCTCGTCCGCGAGCGTGAGACCGTAGCCCGATTTAATTTCGACGCACGTCACGCCTTCGACGGCGAGCGCTTTTGCACGCGGCAACGCGAGTGCGAGGAGTTCGTCTTCGCTTGCCGCGCGCGTGGCTCGCACTGTGTTCAGAATGCCGCCGCCGCGCCGCGCAATTTCGCTATAGGAAACGCCCGCCAGGCGCATTTCCCATTCGGCGGCGCGCGAACCCGCGAAGACGAGATGGGTGTGGCAATCCACCAGTCCCGGCGTAGCCCAGCGCCCGCCCGCGTCGTGCACGGGTATCTCTAAAATGCTCGAATCCAGCACATCCATTGGAATCAGCGCCGCGATCGTTTCCCCTTTGACGGCGAGCGCCCAGAGCCCGTCCGGCGCGCCATACGGGCCGGCGATTGCCGGGTCCAGGGTGGCGGGTCTCAGGTTGATCCAAATGCAATCGGCGGTGGCGCAGTCGGAAAGCATAGGTCTCACGATAGGATTCTTACGGCGAAGGTCAAGCTTGGTTCCAGCGGAGAGTCGCGCAACGTTCCCCTCTCCCCTTGAGGGAGAGGGCGGACGAGCGTACTCGCTCGCCGGGTGAGGGGTGGGTACGGATTTACCAATGCGCATTGACCAATCTGCGTCTACCCCTCACCCCGCGCAGGAGTACCTGCGTCGGCCCTCTCCCTCAAGGGGAGAGGGGAAACGTCTCAATGCATCTCGACCGCGCACGTGCCCAGCCCACCGCGATAGAAATTGAACTGAACGTTGGGGTGATCCGCCAGCAGTGACATCGGCACGGCGCTGTCAGGGAGGCGCTTTGAAATCATCAGTGTCGTGAGCCGCATGCCGAATGGATTGTCGTGCTTGCCGGCGTGCCAGATCGAGACTTTCTCCGCGCGCCATGTCTCAAGTGGCCCGACCGTGATCGCTTGTGTCGGCACGAGCGCGATGTTGCCGCCGCCGGAGGTGCGCGCGTTCTGCGCGATTGTGATGGGATGCAAATCGACGACGCGCGTCGCGAGTTTGCGATACTCTTCCGGCTTCGGCGGATTCTGTTTGTATTTTCCCGAGCGCTTCGGCGGATCGTTGAACGCCCAGTGCTTGATGTCCCCCTGCCCGCCCTGCATTACCGCGCAGCGGATCGCGCCGTCCCATGTTTTTCGATACGCCGTCGTGTCGGCTGCCGGGAAATGCAGATTCGAATCCGGCATCGCGAGCTTTTTATCGATGCGCTTGAAACACATTTCGCGGTCGGCCTTTTCAAACGAAAGCGGATGCGTCGCGGACGCTTCCTTTCCATCGATGATCCATTCGTCCATGCCCCAGAAATGCGCCGCGCGCAAATTGAGACCGATTGAATTGACGATGCGCGCGACCAGCGGCAGTTGTTCGGTCGGTCCGATCGGCCCGCAGATTCCCACGGGATTATCGAGCGTCGCCTGCTTCCAAGCCTCGATGTATTCGAGCGCCTCGGCCGCGTAAAATTCTTCAAGGGAATCGTAGAAGACGATCTTGAATCCGGGCCGCGAGAGGGCTGCCATTTTCTTTGGCGTGAGGGCCGCGGCGTCGTGGATGAGGTCGTCTTCCAACGTCGTGTAATCCCACCAGTCCTGGGCGATGGCGCTTTGTTTTCGAGACATTCTTCTCCTCCAGAACTAATGTTCATTTAATGTTTTTTCGTATGCATTATTGACGCAATAATCGTCCTTCAAAATCTCGCGCAACGGATCGCTGTCCGTTGCGCTGAATCCCAGATGCAGATGCCGCCGCCAGCCTTCGGCGTACTCAAATCGTTTCGACATCGCGCCGACTTCGCGCGACATTTCTTCCATTGAGTTCAGGTACGAATTCATTCCCTGGCTGGCGCTCAGCCAGTTCTGCTGGCTTTCGTGCGCGGCGAGCGCTTCGAGTTTTTTCGCGTGAACGGCGGTCGTATTTGCGAATGCGCCGGGCACGATGCGCCGCCGCATTCCATCGCGCAGGCCGTGCGGCATCGCGTGATAGACAGTCACGTCTTCGAAGAACGCGAGGCGCGGCGGCGACGTTTTGTAATTCGGAACGCCGTGGGCGAACGCCGCCGTCACCGCCAGCCGCGAAGCGTTCGAATGGTCTTCCATGTAATCCTGCGGCGAATGCGTCAGCACGATCCGCGGCTTGACCTCGCGCACCACGGCGGCGACTTTCTTCAGCGTCTTGCTCTCGTAAAGAATTTCAAGATCGTCGCACATCGGCGCGTGCCAATGGGCGCCGAGAATCTGCGCCGCCCGCTTCGCCTCCTTGCGCCGCACATCGGCCGTTTTTTTCGCGGAATGCTGGGTGCTGCCCAAGTTGCCCGTGGATAGATTCAGATAATGGATTTCAAATCCGCGCGCTTTCAAGAGCAGCAGGGTTCCAGCCATGACGAATTCAATGTCATCGGGATGGGCGGCGATGGCGATGGCGGCTTGTTTCATACGCGAAAAAAGAAGTGCCTTTTGTTAATCGACGTGTCCCGTTTTGGCGTCAACTCCGAAAATAGCGGTGACGACCAATGATATGATCATTCCCGCCAAAATCCCTACCGGAATTGATCCCATTGCCAGAAATGAACTGAATAAAAATCTCCAATTCGATTCCGAATTTTCATTACACCAACGCGAAAGCCCGACACTTCCCTTGAAAATCGCGAAACACGTAAAGGGCGCGAATATGACTAACATGACGACGTTTGCGCTATCCCGTAGTCCGCACCGCCACATGATTGCCCAAGTGCTTTGCGCCACGATTACACCCAAGACATATACCACCCATGCAAATCCAAATAATGCGATACTGTGGCGATTGGCACTCATTAATTGCTCCAATCAGTAACGACTATCCCAGCTTAACCGGCTTCTTCGTCCGTGCCGATTCGTCCGCTGCAAAAATGACGCGATGCGTTTTCAGCACGTCGTCGAGACTCGTCAGCGCCATCTCTTTACCCTTTTCCAGCGCGTCGAAGAAGGCTTGGAATTGCGTTGTGTAGGGATGATCGGAGACGTCGCCGGAGTCCAGCATTTTGATTGCGAGTTCGCTCCATTTGCTCTTATCGGTCTTCAACTTCATCGAGTGAAATTTGTTGTCGAGCAGGCTGCCTTCGCTGCCGCAGAGGTGCGCGTGGAAGTAATACGGTTGCAAACAATCGACGACCGCCGCGCATTTGCCAATTGCGCCGTTTTTGAATTGAACGATCGTCACGCTGCTGGTGTCGTATTCGTATGGCTTGAACACGGCGCTGCGCGACTTGGTCGACGCGCTCATGACGCTGGCGACTTCGCTGCCCATGCACATCAGCAGCGCATCGAGCGCGTGACAACCGGCGGTCAACAGCGCGCTTCCGCCCGCTTCCTTTTTTGTGTTCCAACGAAACTGTCCGTACCACGGGCCGATGCCGTGATAATAATCGATCTCGCCGTAGTGCAGCTCGCCCAGCAATCCGTTGTCGATGAGCGCTTTGGTCGCCAGGAACTGGTTCGAATAACGGCATTCGAAGCACACGCAGGTTTTCACCTTCGCGGCCTTGACCGCCTTTTCAATCGCCAGACAATCCTTCCAGGACATCGCCAGCGGTTTTTCAATGATGATGTGCTTGCCGGCTTTCGCAGCCTTTAGCGCCTGTGCAGTGTGCTGGTACGGGTAGCTGCAGATCGAAACCACATCGATGTCTTTGCGCGCGAGCATGGAGTCGAGATCGTTAAATGCAGCGATTTGCCCGCCCCACTTCTTGCTCAACTCCGCCGAATCCAGCGCGCGCGACGAATACACCGCAGCCACTTCCGCGTTCGTCGAGGCGTTGATGGCGGCAATGTGCGCCGTTGCGACCCAGCCGTATCCGACGATCCCGACACGAATCTTCTTTGACATCCGCTCCGTCTCCCCCTGTTTTTTCCGGGCGCACATTTTGGAAATCAACGCCTTAATTTTATCGCTGATGGACGCTGATGGACGCTGAAAAAATCAAACTGAATTATCTGCGTCCATCCGCGTTTAATTAGGCCTTAGAATAATAGTTTCACGCCTCCGGATGCACCCAAGGTTGGCGGTACGGCCGCCGCAGCAGATCGTTGGCTTCGTTGTCGGAGACGACTCGTCCAGCGACGGGATCCCATGTCAATGAGCGCCCGAGCTTTTGCGACATGTTGGCGAGAATGCAGGACGCCGAGGAGATGTAGCCTTCTTCGATATCCGCGACCGGCCGGCCGCGCGTGGCGATGTTTTCGAGCATGTTTTTCATGTGGCCACGAATCGCCGGGGCGACGTGTTTCTCGAGATCCTTCTCCGTCTTGTCCTCGGGGAATTGTTCGAGTTCGTAGGTCACGTCTTTGTGTTCGGCCGGGCCTTTTTCAGGTGAGAACGTGTAGCCCATCACGCTGGCTTCGAGCGTTCCCTTTTCGCCGTAGAACGTCGCGCCCCATGGATAACGCGGATACGCGCCGTCTTTTCCCTTCACGTCGTAGGCATAACCCGGCGCGATCGCACCCCATGTGCGATGCTGCCAGACGACCTTCACGTCATCGTAGTCGAACGTGGCTTCCTGCGTGTCGGTGATGTTTGCCTTGCTCGCTTTGTCCATCAGAATTCCGCCTGCGGAATTGATGCGTTTGGGCCAGCCCAGATCCATCATCCAGCGCGTCATGTCGAACATGTGCACGCACATGTCGCCGACAATTCCGTTGCCGTATTCCATGAACGCGCGCCAACTGCGCGGATGTACGAGCTTGTTGTATGGGCGCATGGGCGCCGGGCCGGTCCACATCTCGTAATCGAGATTCTCCGGCGGCGCGGAATCGGGCGGGTTGTCTCTTGCGCGCATGTGGTAATAACAATAAATCTCGACGAGCCCAATTTTACCGAGCTTGCCCTGCTTGATGATGTCGCGCGCCTCGATCAAGTGTGGCGTGCTGCGCCGCTGCGTGCCAATTTGCACCACGCGTTTTTGTTTGCGCGCGGCGGCAAGCATCGCCTGGCATTCGACGACATCGACGCCAATTGGCTTCTGACAATACACGTCGACACCCGATTCGACCGCGGCGATCATCTGCAGCGCGTGCCAGTGATCGGGCGTCGCGATCAGCACGATGTCGAGATCGCGCTCCTTCAACATCTCCCGATAGTCGCCGTATGTGCGGGGTTTTTTCTTGGAGGCTTGACGCGTCGAAACGAGTTCGGCGGCATCCGCCACCATCTTCTTGTCGGCATCGCAGAGCGACACGACTTCGACGGGCGAGACTTGAATCAGGCGCAGGAGATCAGCCTTGCCGTACCAGCCGCTGCCGATCAGCCCGACGCGTTTCACGTCGTTCGCCGCGTGTGCCGGATATTTTGAAAGCGCCAGCCCGGCAAGCCCCAGCCCGCCCGCCGTCAGCATTTGTCTGCGATTCATGATGAGTGCTCCAAGGTGTGGCGGTAAACTACACTCTTTTTTTAATCCGTCGATGAAAGAAGTGAGCTGCCGCCTTGGTGACTCTGTGGTGAAGTTTCGCTTTAAGGTTTAGGAGCTTCGGGCGCAATTCGCGACAGCGTTTTCAGATCGTACTTCTCGCCGGGCTTCAATGAAACATACTCCGGTTCGTCTTTCGTTGGGGGTCCGTGTTTATCGTAGATGCAGACGTTTTTGATTCCGACGACTTCCAGCACATGGCCCGTGACGACGACGGCAGCGCCTTCGTCGATTCCCAATCCGAGCAATTGCGGAAAGGCTTTCTTGAGCTCGGTCATGTCCGCGAATCGATTGCGCTTTATGAAATGCTGATCGATTGCAACGCCCTTTAAGAATCCAAGCCCGCGCTCGTAGCCTTCGGACATCATCTGCACGTTGCCGAGGGGATTTCCGCGCACGAGGTACTCACCTTGAATCGTCGCGCCGGCCGATGATCCGCCAATCGCGCCGCCGCGTTTGAGCAGCGCGTGCATAAGTTTCTCGGCGGGCGTGTCGAGGTACGCATCGACGTAACGCCATTGACGTCCGCCGCAAAACCAGATGCCTTTTGCCTCGTTCAGAATCTTGATTTTTTCGTTGTCGAACGCATCGGCGTACTTCGCAAGATGAAAGACTTTTAGATTCTTTGCGCCCGCAGCCGCCAGTGGTTTTCCTTCGTGCAGATCAAGGGGCACGTCGTCGCCCATCGCTGTCGGTACAACGAGAATCAGCGCGTCTGGGCCGCCCGCCGCCTGAATAAAACGCAGCAGCGCGTCCTTTGGAATTCCGCCGCCATCGATTACCAGTGTGCCGCTTTCCAATTCAATGGGATCGAATTTCGCCGGTGGAAAGGCGGGTTTTGTGCGCTCGGCAGCCGCGCGGGTCAAGGCGATTAGATCGAGATGCGATCCGGGGGCTTGTACTTCTTCCCGGGCAGGACGTGTAGATGAAGGCGAAAGACAGACCGTGAGGTTTCCTCCGGCCACTACCATATTTCGACCGTGAGCGAATAATGTAGTATCCGTATCCATCCCGAAACCAATTGAACCCGGATGCTGGCTGAGTAATTTTAACAAGCGCTCATTGCCCTCTGTTTTGGACACATGCAGGTCAATGATCGATCCGGGCAGGAATCGGCCCGATGCGCCCGATAAACCGGCAATCGCACCCTCGCGTTTCAGCAGCGCATGTAATTCTTTTTCCACAGCCGTGCCGGCAAGCATTTCGTCCGTTTTTACTTGTGTTCCTCCGGCCACCCAGATGCCGGTTGCATCCTTCAATGCCGCAACGGCCGATTCCTCATTTGCTGCTTTCTTATCCGCTATAGTCAAGATCTTAACGGCATCCGCGCCGTATTTTTTGAACTCCTCAAGAGTGCGTTTCGAATCGTTACCGCCAGCGGCTTCTACTCCCATCGCGATGTAGATAATTTTTGCGGCCGGGCCGCCGGAGATTTTTACAAACGCTTCGCCAAAAATCGGCAGAATATCGTTGCCGCCGTGAACAATTAAGTATCCCGGAACGGAGGGCGGTTCGACTATCGGTTCTGCTGAGTAAGATTGATCGGTAAATAGTGCGAAAATCAACGATACTAATATGGTCAAACAACGCATAATTCAGAGTCCTGTGTAAATCCGGACGCAACCCGTTCCGGGTTGTTGACGATCCGCGTGCATTGTACCCAGGGTAGTCGCAGGTACGCGCAACCCTGGGCTTTACTACGTAACGCCTTTGGCGTTGATTTTTCCGATTCGACGACAAATATCCGAATTGAATTGTACGACTCAAGTTTACTTTGCGACCTCAACATCAGCCGTCGAAACCGGCCCTTCGACTCCAAATTGATTGATTGTTTTCGCTTCGAGCCGATTCGACCCGGGATGTACATCCCAGACGATTTTATCGGCGGACACTTTCCATTCGCCGCCGTCGATGCGCATCAGGTAGGCTTTGAAATTCGGCGTCATCGTTTTAAGCGACGCGGCGAGTTTGCCGCCGTCCACGGCGAGACTCAACGCCGCTTGTCCGATGGGAAAATAGGCGTCGACTGCCGGATTCGCGGGCACGGTGCGCTCGTGCCATTTCGTTCCTTCGCACATCTTGTCTTTTACGATGAACATCTTGCCGTAATCCGAGGGCGCGTTCATGAGATTGGTGTTGGGGATGTACGCGGTAAATCCATACTTGTCCATTTCGTCCGGATCAAGCCTCAAATCCCCGAATCCGGCGAAGCGCCCGACGAATACAGGCAGGTCCGATTTTTTGTACTTTTTCCGTTCATTGCCCATCACAAATACGAGGTCTTTACCCTCGTGGTAAAACCATTCCTGCCGAATTTCATACGCGCTTTGCGGCACACCGTCTTTTTCCACATACAGATTGGCCGTGGGATCGAGCATCACCCATTTGCGGAATTGATTCGACCAGATTTCAGTCGAGGTATGCTCCGGCGCGACCCCCTTTTTATTTTGATGCCGCCGCAGCGCCAGTTCGCGATCGACCCAGCCCAGGCTCGCGGCGCTGGACACTAGCACGTCGCCATATTGCGCGCAAAAGAATGTATTGCCTTCTTCAATGGCCTTCAGAATTTCCAACGCGCCGTTGACTTTGGCGCTGGGAGCGCCGAACTTCTTGAACTGGTGATGCGTCCAATTCATCAACAGCACCTGCTTGTCAAACTCCTCCTTTCCAGGCGCGACCACATCGTCCAGCTTGTAATGCTCGCGAAGTTCCTTGAGTTTTGGATTGTCGTATGCATCAAACGCGAAACGCTTGGTATAATCGCTTTCCACAAAGGGCAGCGTATCGAGCCGTTTGAGCGTGGCTGTCCGGCCGCCCAATTCGACGGCAGTGCCTTCTTTCAACGCGCCGCCATCCTGCTCCGCGGACACAATCGCAGCGGACAGCACCGCGAAGAAAAAGAGACATGGGAATGAGTTCAAGCGTTTCATAAAACCTCTCGTGAACAGTCGACATTCCTGAATTCAACCGGCCGCCAGTGTTTCTTTACACCCAAGCTACCCGCACGGGGATTCAGATCGGTCAAATAATTTTGCCCATGCTGATGCGCTCCTCGACGGAATAACCGAGTTTCGTGTAGAACGCGACCGTTTGAGCGTTGGACGCCACCAATTGCAGATTGATCTTCAGACACCCCAGTTCCCGCAACGCCTGCTCGGCGCGGCGAACCAGCGCGGTGCCGATTCCACCCAGCCGAAGCGCGGGTTCGACGGCGAGCGAATAGATCCAGCCGCGATGCCCGTCGTAGCCGGCCATTACGGTGCCAGCGAGTTTTCCATCCTCCTCCGCGACGAAAAATAATTCGCGCTGCAGATTCAATTTGCAGCGAATGACCGTTGCCGGATCGTTGTGCGGGGCGTCGTAGTTGAATACCGATTTCCACAGAACAATCACGGTCTGTTCGTCGGATTCCTGAAACGTTCGGATTTCCATTTTTCGTCCTCACAAGTAATACGCAACCAATTACATAAGACAGCTTACGTGGTTGTTTGAGATCATCAACAACGGAGCGTCGTCAGTCCCGGGAGTATTAATTCACTAAAGTACTGAAATTTCATAGCCGATTATTTTGGCAACAAATTAAGGGGGGAATGCAAATGGCAAGAATTTCATACGAACCGTCCGTTCTGGATGCAGTCATTCGCCTGGCCGTCAGCGCCCGTCAGGCCGGCAAAACATGGCATGGTGCTTTTCTCGACGTAAAAAGAGCCGGCTATCAAGGCAGCGCGTCGAGCCTTCAAAAGCTCGTCCGCGCCCATCCGCTCGGTGGCCAAGCCAATCAAAAGCCCAGCCCAAAGAAGGAGCAGCCAGCCGGCTACAAAAATTCCGCAAAAACGTCGGAATCGGCGGCTGCGGGAGCCAACGCATTCTCCAAATCGCTGCGCGTGTCCAGCTCAATCGCCGCAGCAGCGGATACAAAATCCAACGCCGAAACACTCGACTCCATTCAAAATCGTCTGCCCGTTCTGCGCGACGGAACGCATTACGTGCGGCCTATTTCTCTTTTCCAAGGCTCCTTTCGAAATTACGGCATAGGCGAGATCGTCGCGTGGTCGCGCATTCTCGAAAAACAGGAAGCCGTCTGCGTCGTCAATTCGCACGACCAATACCCGCGCGGCGCCGACGTGCTGGTCGACAGCGAACTCAATCCGCCAGGAAGCGCTTTGACGGTCATCCATATTGCCGCGGAACATGCCGAGCCGGGCGCTCTCGCTGTTTACGCCGTCGGATCGCAAATTCCGGTTCAGCGCCGCAACGATGGCACTGCGTTCATCGCGATTCGCGATATTGCTCCGGCGGCGACTCTCGTCCTGTCGAATGCGCCTCAGGTGATGGCGCGTGCGTAGCCCTCGTTTTCACAGTCTGCTTAATCGCGGATGAACGCGAATTAAGCAAATACGATTTAGCTGCGTTCATCTGCGGTATTTGCGTCCATTCGCGATTGATTAGCGCATTGAATTCAAGCGGGAATGTGGCGCAAATCGCGGCATTGACCGATAAAAATTAAATTTTTTATGAAGAAATCGATACCTGCCTTTTCCCATGAGAAAGTTAGACTGGACGCGCGTGAAGCGCCGATTGATAAAGAAAATTGCCATAATCCAGTTGCCAAAATTTGGAATGCAGTTATCCTACTAATTAATAAAGCTCCAAACAGATCGGCCAATGTGGACGGTATGTGGCCGAGCTAGGTGAAGTGAAGGAGCAAGCGATGTCGACGGGTAAAGTCAAGTGGTTCAACGATCAAAAGGGGTTTGGGTTCATAACTCCGGACGAAGGCGGCAAGGATTTGTTCTGCCACCACAGCGAAATTCAGGCGGACGGTTACCGCTCGCTGTCTGAAGGCCAGGCAGTGGAATACGAGGCGATCCAGGATACCAAGGGTCCCAAGGCCACGAAAGTGCGCCCCATCAAGTAAGAATTTCCCACTGAACAAGAAATCCGAAAGGCGCCCTCTGGGCGCCTTTTTTTATTTAACATTGCTCGTTTCTTGTTATACTCTCCGCACGTCTCCTGTCCATTCTACTCATCGCCTGGAACTCATTCATGCATTATTCTTTTTCGCCGATTGCCGTGTGCGCGGTTTTATTTGTTTGCGCGTTTTCCCAATTGAAGGCCGAGGATGCGGCGAAGGATACGCGCTGCTTTGAAATGCGCGTCTATCATGCGGCCGAAGGCAAGCTCGACGCCTTGAACGCGCGCTTTCGCGATCACACGTTGAAGCTTTTCGAGAAGCACGGCATCACGAACATTGGATATTGGATGCCGCTCGAGAATCCGGATCGACTCCTTTATTACATCCTCGCCTACCCCAGCCGCGAAGCGCGCGAAACGTCCTGGAAGGCCTTCAAGGACGACCCCGACTGGAAGGCCGCGTTCGCCGCGTCCGAGGCGGACGGCAAACTTGTCACCAAGGCCGATCAGACGTTTCTGCATGCGACCAACTACACGCCGGAGATCAAGCCGGGCGCGGATAAAGAAGCGCGCGTCTTCGAGCTGCGCACGTACACCAGCACGCCCAACAATCTCGTCAATATCAACGCGCGCTTCCGCGACCACACGATTGCGCTGTTCACCAAGCACGGCATGACGAACTTCGGCTATTGGAACCTCGACGAAAAGCAGCCCGGCGCGGAGACTACGCTGGTTTATCTGCTTGCGCATAAGTCCAAACAAGCGGCGGAAGAGAGCTTCAAAGCATTCCGCGCTGATCCGATTTGGGTCGCGGCAAAAGACGCGTCCGAAAAAGCAGCCGGCGGTTCACTGACTGAAAAAGACGGCGTCAAATCGGTCTTCATGGCTCCGACGGATTATTCGCCCACGAAATAGCTGGCTATTTCAATTGTCCCTTTAATTGGGGTTGCTTTCCGCCGTTGGGATGGAAATCAGCGTCGTAGAGCAACTCGTCGCCGGCGAGTTTGAGGCTAACCGTGATATTCGCGGCGGTTTCGTAGAAACAGAGCCGCACGGTATACGTCCCTTCCGCGCTCCACGCGCCACTGGCCGCCACGGGTTGTTCGGCGAACGACCCGTAAGCGAGGCGACCTTTCTGCCATGCGCCATTTCCACAAACGATCCGATGGATCGCTCCATTGACATGCAGCACGAGCGCGGTGGTATTGTCCTTGGGATCGACTTCCAGCTTGATGGATTCGAGCTTATCCTTGTTATCGGGTAAATGATATTCCTTGCCAACTATTGCCGAAGCCGATGGCGGCGCGGCGGCGCCTTCGGGTTTCGGGAGGGTAAGAGCCGCGAGCGTTTTTTGAAGCTGGCTGTGCGCGTCCTTGTTCTCCGGCAGCGGCGCGGGTTGCATTGCCGGCAGCAGCTTGTCCCAGATCATATCCAGCGGCGTCTGCATATTTTTGATGCCGCTCGTGATCGCGATGACCGTGTCCTGCTCCGGCATGACGATGCAGTACTGGCCATACGCACCGTCGCCCCGGAAGGCTCCGTGCTGGCAGCGCCAGAATTGGTAACCGTAGCCTTGATCCCAATCGCTCTTCGGATCGCTGCCGTTTGACGTCTGCCGCGCGGTGGCGGCTGCGACCCAGGACGCCGGGACCAGTTGCTTGCCGTTCCATTGGCCTTTTTGCAGATAAAGCTGGCCGAATTTGGCGATGTCTTCGGTGCGGATATTCAGCCCCCAGCCGCCGAAGTTGACGCCCTGCGGACTGCTTGCCCACGTCGGATTCGCGATTCCCAGCGGCTCAAAAATGCGCGGGCGCAGGTACTCGAGGATCGGCTGCCCGGTTACTTTCTGGACGATCGCGGACTGCATGTACGTGCCCGGCGTGTTGTAGAGAAAACGCGTGCCGGGCTTGAAGGGGACCGGGTGCGCGAGGAATACTTTTGTCCACGGCAGCGTAGTCTTCATGTCGGGGAATTTGATTTCGATTTCGTGGCCGACGGACATGCAGAGCAGATCGCGCACACGCATCGCTTTGAGATTCTTGGACGGCTCGGCGGGTGCGTCGTCCGGAAAGAATTTCAGGACTTCGTCGTCCACGCTAAACTTGCCTTCCGAAATGGCCAGCCCCACCGCGGTGGAGGTAAAGCTTTTACTCAACGAAAAGAGCACATGCGGAGTCTCGGCCGAATAGGGAGTCCACCACCCTTCCGCGATGACATGCCCGTGGCGCACGAGCATGAAACTGTGCATCGAGACGATTTGCTTGTCGGCGGCTTCGATGAATTCGTTGATGACGGCGGAGGAGATGCCCTGGGCTTCGGGTGTGCTGCGGGGCAGATCGGCGCCGAGGCAGGCCAGATTAAGTAGGATGGCCAATGTAACGAGTAGGAGAATTTTTGAGTTCATGTCTAAACCTTTAAGATGGTAACGAAACAGATTGCAAGGGCGCTAAAAGGGTGCCACGGAGCAATACTCTGCTCCGTGCTGTGAATCATTGTAATTACAGTGCGCATCAGCAAGGAGCAGGGTACTGCTCCTTGGCACCCGGTGGTAATTCATTCGGATGCGACCAACGGCGTTTTATCGGCGATTTTCTGCAAGGCGGACGCATCTTCTTTCGACAGGTCGGCCAGCACTTTTGTCTTCCACTCAATGCGGCAGGGAAGTCCTTCGCTTGGGGCTCCGAATAGGGCGCGATAGAAGACGCACGCCGTCAAGTAGGAACCGATTGGCCTGGGGTGCTTGTGGTCGGCGACGTACAGCTCGAAGGCGGGTTTGCCCGGCACGCTCGTGATCGCGTGCCACGCGGCGCCGGCGGAAACGAGCTGCGCATGCAACTTTTTGGCGAGAGACGTATACGCCTCCTCGATTTTCGGAAATTCATCCGGCGCGTTTTCGAGCGCCCATGTCATGTACAGCATCGTCCGCGCTCCGGTTTTGCGAATCTCCGCGTCGAAAAGCTGTACGTACCGATCCATCGCCTCGCGATCCTTGTACGCCTCTCTGCTGAGATCCTGAAGTACGACAAAATCCAAATGCCCGTCCTCGATTTTGGCCTGAATCTTGGCGAGCGCCTTGCCGTCGTCCCAATGCTTTTTCAGAGTTGCGCCGCCGACAAGATGCGTAAAAAAGTTCAGTTCGCGTCCGGACGCCGCCGCCATTCCGGCGATCATGCCCGGCAGATTGTTGGTGCTGGTGAGGCTGTTGCCGATAAAGAGAACATTCAACTTTTTAGGATCGCGGTCGGCCGAACAGGCGTTCAACGCAAAAAGCGCAAGCGCAAGACAGGCCACGCGTTTGGGAAGGAGCGTGGAATGGACAACTGCATACGACATAATTACGGCCTCGGGTGAATGATTTTTCGATGCAATGGATTACACCGCTGGGCTGTGGTCGTTCGCAATTTCGGAGCGCGCCACCAAGGGAAACTGTGAATTGATTTTTGGGGACGGCGGCTTATTCTGCCGAGGTTGACGGCGGCGTTGAACGCCGTGCTTTTTTTGTCCTCTCTCATTAGGATACTCAACCCATGAACAGCACACTTGCGGTCGGTAAAAAATTGGTTGAACTGTGCCAGCAGAGCAAGGAACGGGAGGCGCTGGAGACGCTGTATAGCCCGTCCATTGTGAGCATCGAAGCGATGTCGTCGCCGGCGATGCCCGCGCGGATGGAGGGCCTTGCGGCAGTGAAGGGGAAGGCGGAGTGGTGGTTTAACAACCACGAAATTCACAGTTCGAAAGCCGAAGGCCCCTGGCCGCACGGCGACCGGTTTATCGTGCGCTTCAGCTACGATGTCACCGCCAAGGCCGGCCCCATGGCCGGAAAGCGGATGAAGCTTGATGAGGCGGCGCTCTATACGGTTAAGGATGGAAAGATTGTTCAGGAGGAGTTTTTCTATAGCATGGAGTAGGGGGTTGATTTTGGTAAAGGGGACAGACACGGATCAAATTTATTTCGTGTCTGTCCCCTGACCTCAAACGTCAATCCGTTCAATGATCTCTCGCAGCGAATGTGCGCTGGCGGCGGCCCATCGCAAAAATAATTGTGGTGCAGGCTGCATTCTTACGGATTCTTCGGCTTATCGACCGGACCGATTGGCTTGTGGTCTTCGGCATAACCGGCTTGGGCCGCGGCGATGCCTTTCTTGACTTCGGCGGTCTCACCCAGAATCTGGCGCACGCGGCTATACGCGTTGAACGCGTCTTCCCAATCCTTCTTCGCCAGCAGCTCGGGCGCTTTTTGCATCAGCGCGTCGGCTTCGATGAGCAGTTTCGCATCGTTGATCCCCTCGCGGATCGGGCGCAGCGTGCCGAGCGTTTCAGCGGCCTTATTGTAGGCGTCGATCGATTGCTGCCACTTCTTGGCCTTGAACAAGTCGTGCGCGAGCTTCAGCCCTTCGTTTTCGGCTTCCAGATTTTCGCGGCAGATTTCAATGCTCTTCTTGAGCGATTCGGTTTCGCCCGTGACGTTGATCACCAGGCGATAGGCTTCTTCGGCTTCGGCCCATTGCTTGAAACGCTTGAGTTCGTTCGCAGTGTTGAGCGCGTCGTCCTTGTAAAACGCTTTCTGCGCTTTGGTGAGCAACACAGATGCGGCGGACTTGTTGGCGTGGGTCCGTTCGCCCAACGCTTTCAGCGCATCGGTCAATCTCTTCTGCGCCAGATCCCATTTCTTTTCAGAAGCCGCCATCGCCCCTGCCTCATAGTTCTCTTCGAACACTTTCTTGGCTGTGGCATCGTCCAAGACTGGTTCCGTCTTGACTGGCGCTTTATCTTCCACGGCGAAGCATGCCGGAACTTGCAAGATGGTCATTGAAGATACCGCGACAATAAACAGTATTAATAACTTATACATTATATCTCCCTCTCATAAGGACGTAAGGTTGCAACCAACTCCAGGCGCGAAGGTTATCAATTTCTGAATATTTAGCAATGTTTTTCTAACATTTTTATTGAAATCCTTCGCTGTGCCATTATAAGTCTGTAAAACGTACTTGACAGAATTAACTTGAGCAACACGAAGATGCTCGATAAAAATAATGTCTTCGGACATTATTATTGAAACCTTTCGGCGTTTCGTGACATTCATGTAGTGCTGAGTGGAATTTGGGCATTCTAATAGATCAACGACGGTGCCTAGAGTGCGCGTCCAGAGAACTAAGGGTTTTACCCTATTAGAAAATACGGGGTTCTTTCGATGGTCAGGCACTAGTGCACGCGGTACTATTCTAAAGTCAGTCGCGCTCGTGGTTTGGTGGCCTTTTGTTTGCACAGTGTGCACAAGTTGAGGTATTCCGGCTTGAATTGTGGCCATACGATACACAAATATGACGTTATTTGCACGAAGTGACGAATTGGAGTGACTTTTTTTGGTAGCGCTTGAAATAGAAACGTCTAATTAAGAGGAGGATAGATTCGCCATGGCTTGAATCGCTCAATCATTCGACAACTCATTTCGTCTATGTGTGTTGTACGAAATACAATGGGCTGATTCCGGCGGTTATAATGTACTTATTTTTAGCAGTCATTTAATTGACCCGCAGTCGTCGTATATATAGGTGTCCTATTTTTAGAATCTCTCAAATCTACTTTATTTGTAACTGATTACCGTGTTATTAATTTGACCCCATCCACTTTTCACTATTTTTCTGCGCCCGTGGTCCGATGATATTGGCATGGACGAGCGAAGCTATCAAGAGGACATTGCCAGGCTGAACGCGCGGATCGAGCAGTTG
>JBBRQD010000104.1:0-18152 GCA_038227045.1 Planctomycetota bacterium | reverse complement strand
GCGGTCTACATACACTGGAATATCTCTCCAAAACACTGCGCGTCCCGCACGGATGCGCACCGCCGCTGTTGATTGCCTCGAACTGAAGGCAATGCTATTTCCGCCCGACACTGTTTGATTGGCGGTAATCAATTACTTTATAATTTCCGGACTAGGATTCGAACCTAGACGAAGGGTACCAAAAACCCTTGTGCTACCGTTACACTATCCGGAAGGGAATGCGCATCCATCCTCGCGCATGATTCTTATTATCATATACGCCCCGGATTTCAATTGTCTTTCAGGCTCTTTTCTGAGGGCCTCTTGAATCGATTCGGTGTTTGACGATTTCGTTTCGAGGATTAAAAACGCTGTGGGTTATTTAATTCAGCGCCGCCTTGATCGCGGTTTCCTCTTAACGAAGACGATTCGTCTTGTCGTTTTCCATCGATCAGCCAAGGAGTT
The DNA here is from genome assembly GCA_038227045.1 of Planctomycetota bacterium. Classification (GTDB taxonomy): domain Bacteria; phylum Planctomycetota; class SZUA-567; order H5-PLA8; family H5-PLA8; genus JANXLS01. Next base: position 17,708 of record JBBRQD010000104.1, on the reverse strand, counting down.
CCGATGCCGCTTTCGTCCAATGAATCGCTCGCCTTTTTGCAGGACATTCTCTCCACGCCGTCGCCCTCCGGATTCGAAGCGAAAATTCAGAACGTCATTCGAAAACATTACGAACCGTTCGCCGACGAAGTGCACCGCGATGTTCACGGCAATCAATGGTTCGCGATCAATCCCAAGGGCGCGATTCGCATTATGCTCTGCGGACACGTTGACGAGATTGGGCTGATGGTCAAATACATCGACGATCAGGGCTTCATCTGGGTCACGAAGATCGGCGGTTCGGACCCGTTGCAGCATTGGGGGCAGCGAGTCCACGTTCACACGCGCAAAGGCCCGATCTTCGGTGTCATTGGAAAAAAGCCGATTCACAACACGCTGCCCGATGAACGGACCAAGGGCGCGAAGATCGAAGATCTCTTCGTCGACATTGGCGCGAAAGACAAAGCGGACGCTCAGAAATCGGTCCGCGCGGGCGATCCGATTACTTTCATGCACGGCTTCGAACGCATGCCCAACGATCTGGCCGTCGCGCGCGCAATGGACGACCGCATCGGCGCGTTTGTGTGTCTCGAAGCGCTCAAGAAGGTGCATGGGCATCGAGCCAAGCAAGGCGGCGGGGGATTGGATTGTGCATTTTTCGCGGTCTGTTCCGTGCAGGAGGAAGTGGGCTTGCGCGGTGCCAAAACCGCAGCGTACACCATCGATCCGCACGTGGGCATTGCGGTGGACGTGGGCTTCGCGACGGACTATCCGGGCGAGAACAAAAAGATCGTCGGCGATTTCAAACTCGGCGGCGGGCCCATTCTGCATCGTGGCGCGAACATCAATCTGCCTCTGGCCGACATCATGGAAAGCACCGCCGACAAGAACAATATTCCATACCAATTGAGCGGTGATGGCGGAATTATGGGTACCGACGCGGGGGCGATCCAGGTCTCGCGCCAGGGTTGCGCCGCCGCACTGGTGTCGATTCCGAACCGATATATGCACTCGCCGATCGAGATGGTCAGTTTGCAGGATGTCGAGAATGCCGCCGAACTGCTGGCGCAGGTGTCCATCGGGTTGACCGCGGGGCAGACGTTTATTCCGGAGCCGGTCTTCTAACCGCAGCAACTATTCCAGGACTCGCTCACCATCCATGCTCCATTCCATCGCCAATCTCAACCAGCTATTATCCCGCGCGGCCGAGCAGTTCGGCCCGGAAGTGTGCGCCATCGATGCGCCTACCGGCCGCGAGCTTTCGTTTCAAGCCTTGAAAGAATCGTCCGAACGCGTGGCCGCCGCGCTGGCCGGGCGCTTTGGGATTGCGACGGGACAGCACGTTGCGATGCTGCTGCCCAATTGCGTCGAAATTCTGCCGATTTACTTCGGCATTTTGCGCGCGGGTTGCGTGTGCGTGCCGATCAATGCTCGCCTGAAAGCGGCGGAAGTTGAGTTCATTGCCGGCGATTGCGACGCGCAGGCCGTGTTCGTTCATCCCGCGACCTGGAAGCCCGCGCAAGAGGCGCTCAAAACGATGAATTGGTCGAAACCGGTGATTGCCGTTGGCTTTGAAACGCCGCCCGACGGGACGATTTCGTTTACCGATTTGCTCGCAAGCAGTCTCCCGACGCCTCCTTTACATCCGGCCACGCGTGACGATGTTGCGGCGATTATTTACACATCCGGCACGACGGGGCGGCCCAAGGGCGCAATGCTCACGCATGGCAACATTCTCTTCAACGTCGCATCGACGATTGCGGCGCACGGACTGAACAGTTCGGATGTTCATTTGCTGATCGTGCCGCTTTTTCACGTCACGGGACTCAACACCGTCATGCCCACTGCGATGTACCAGGGCGCGGCAATGGCGGTGTCGTCGGTTATCGATCCGGAAGAGCTTGTCGATATTGTCGAGAAGTATAAATGCACTACATTTTTTGGCGTGCCGACGACCTTTTACCTGCTCGCTAATTTACGCGAATTGAAAACAGAGAAGCTGCGTTCGCTGCGCCTGATCTGTTACTCGGGCGCGCCGATGTCGCCATTGACGATTCAACGTCTGCGCGACATGTTCCCGGGCGTTGAATTGCATAATTTCTACGGTCTCACCGAAACCACGTCGGTTACGACCGTGCTGCCAGACAGCCAGGCCATTGCGCGCGCCGAGTCGATCGGCGTCGCGCCGCCTGGACTGCAACTTTCCGTGATGGATGATCATGGCGTGACGCTGCCGGCGGGCGAACTCGGCGAGTTGTGTGTCAGAGGCCCGAGCGTTTTGCAGGGCTATTATAAGCGGCCCGAAGCGACCGCCGAGGCGATTCGCGACGGCTGGTTTCACACGGGTGACACGGCTTACATGGACGCGGAAGGGTATGTTTTTTTGCGCGGCAGAAAGAAAGAGATGATTATCGTTGCGGGCGAAAATGTCTACCCGATCGAAGTCGAAAACGCGATCTGCGCGCATGCCGCCGTGCAGGAAGCCGCGGTCTTTGGCCGGCCGGACGCAGCGTTGGGAGAAGTCGTCCACGCCGCCGCGGTGCTGTGTCCCGGGCAGAGTGTCACCGAGCGCGAATTGCGCGCGTTCGTGGCGGCGCGCCTGGCGGCATTCAAGCAGCCGAGAACAATTATGTTCCTCGATAAACTGCCGCGCAATCCATCGGGAAAGGTCGTCAAGCGCGAGTTGATATGAGCGCGGGGATTTTTGAAATTCAGCGTTTAATTGAGTGCCTGAACTCATTTCAGATTCAGAATCACCGCCATATTTCCGCCGAAGATTTTGTCCTGGTCGCTTTTCGACGCGCCGATCTTGTCCAGTGCGGCGCGTTGGCGCAGGTAATTATCGTTGCGCCAGCCGCGCGGGAACGAGCTTGAATCCGTTCCGAACACAATGCGATCCGGGCCGAAGACGTGCAGGGCGCGCTCGAAGACGGTTTCCAAGGTCAGGCCCGGAACGAGTCCGATCCAACTGTTGGAACTGGCCGTGTCCACGTACACGTTCCTGGCCTGGGAACCGAGCATCAGCGTCTCGTGGAAATAGCCCGCTCCGAAATGGGGAATGATGAATTTCATAGTGGGAAACTGGTTGCAGACCGAGTGCAGTTGAACCGGGTTCGAATATTTTAAATCGACGGTTGGCGGCAGGCCGAGCTTTTCCTGGATTGGAATTTTCAGCATTCCCATGTGCACGAAGGCCACGGCGCCCGCACGGTCCAGCAGCGAAAAGATCGGGTGCAGCCGCTCGTCGTCGGGATAATAATGGTGCATCGCGGGAAATAAACACGCGCCGCGCAGTTTGGCTTCGTCGAGACCGCGGCGGACGCGCACCATGGCGTCTTGCAGCGTTGGATTGAGAAAAAAGAATCCGCTCACGCGGTCGGGATGTTTCGCCACTAGTTTTCCCAGCATGCCGCCGTCGCCCAGCACGCTGGAAATCAACACGGCGCGATCGACGCCGTACTTGTCGAATTCGGCGATCCAGCGCTCGCACAGCGGGAGCGAATCGTCGGTTTGAGGAATTTCGGCGCCGGTAAGTTCCGCAGTGCGCTGAAGAGTAATTTTAGCCTGTTCGGCCCAGAACTGGTAAAATCGGCTTGAAAAGATATGAACGTGTCCGTCGATTAACATACAGCCTCCTTGTCGGGGTGGGGAACGGGCTGTGGATTTCGCGTCTCGCGCTACCAATAATGTACCCTACCGGGAGCCAGAAAAGTGAAAATTCGATCCGTCACCATTTTTAACGGAAGGCCGGACGCGCGCGATAGAGACGAAATTGCGCGCGCGGGCAGGGCGGCGTCCGTCGTGCGCAAGCGGTTGCAAGCAGCCGGCCTTGAAGTCCAGACCATGCGGCTCGCGCTGGCTCCAGCCCATACGTGGACGGTCGGCCTAGGCACGGCCCAAACTATTGGAGTCGCTCAGGCCATTGAATTGATGGCGAACGACGCCGGAATCGATTATGTGTCGTTTGGGCCGGTGGCGGCTGAATTCGCGCAGATTGAAGAGCTCAAAAAGGTGCCGGAATTAATCGCGCAAACGAAAGCGGTTTTTTGCAGCGCGCCGGCTGCGGATACAGCCCAGAATGTCAATAGTTGGGCGCTGCGTCCGATCGCGGATGCGGTCAAAGCCATTGCCGCATCGACCGCAAACGGATTTGGAAATCTGCGCTTCGCGGCGCTCGCCCATTGTTCGCCGGGCATTCCTTTTTTTCCGGCGGCGTACGCGGCTGCTGGAGAATTTTCGTGCGCGCTCGCCATCGAATGCGCGGATGTCGCATTGAAAGCGGTGGCGGAACACCAGACATTTCCGGGCGTCATCGAAGGGCTTTCGCGCGAAATTGAGTTGCACGATCGCCGCATCTGCGCAGCGCTGGACGGAGTTCAAGTCGAATGTGGAATTCGGTTTCAGGGTTGCGATTGGTCGCTCGCGCCGCATCCCGATGCGGCGTGTTCCATCGGCGCGGCTTTGGAAAAGTTGTCCGGCGCACCGTTCGGCGAGTGGGGCACGTTGACTGCCGTCGCGGCTCTGACGCGCGGAATTCGCGGCGCGCGGATTCGGCATGTGGGTTTCTCCGGCGTATTTCTGCCTCTGCTCGAAGATGCCGTTCTGGCTCAGCGGACGATGCATGTTCAGGAACTGCAGAAACTGCTTTTGTATAGCGCCGTGTGCGGAAGCGGATTGGATACGGTACCGCTTGCCGGAGACGTCTCAGCCGATGCCATTGCAGCGCTCCTCGGCGACGTCGCGACGCTCGCGTCCGTTTTGAAGAAGCCCCTGACAGCGCGGCTGATGCCGATCATTGATTTGAAAGCAGGCGAAAAAACCGCGTTCGACTTTCCCTATCTGGTCAACGGAAATGCGCTGCCGCTCAGCGGCCACGCGCCGGGATTGTTTGGAACGGAGAAGATCGGTTTTTCATTTTAGGGTAAGATACATAGTAGTTCGGCATTGCTATTTGATAAGTTCGTAGTTCCGCCTTCAGGCGGCTCCCAAAGACCGCCTGAAGGCGGAACTACGAACCGTTCAATTTGAGGTTTGATTCCATGATTGTGCTCATTACCGGCGGTGCCGGCTACATCGGCAGCCATGCCGCGAAATTCATGTCGAAAGCCGGCCACCAGCCGGTCGTGTTGGACAACCTCAGCGCCGGCCATGCATACGCCGCCAAGTGGGGACCGCTTGAGCGGGGCGAACTCGCAGATGCGGAATTCGTAAGCGGTGTGTTTAAGCGGCACAAAATCGAGGCCGTTGTCCATTTTGCCGCGAATGCGTGCGTTGGCGAGTCGATGACGAATCCGCGCAAATATTTTCGCAACAACACAGCCAACACCTTGAATCTGCTGGATGCGATGGTCGATGCCGGCGTAAAAGAAATTGTGTTTTCGTCCACGTGCGCGACATACGGCGATCCGCTGCGAGTGCCGATCGACGAGACGCATCCGCAGCACCCGGTCAATCCGTACGGCGAATCGAAGTTTTTCGTCGAGCGCATTTTGCATTGGTACGCCGGGGCGTATGGCATCCGGTACGCGGCATTGCGGTATTTCAACGCGGCTGGCGCCGATCCGGATGGCGAGATTGGCGAAGACCACACGCCCGAAACACATTTGATTCCGCTCGTTATTGAAGCGGCTTTGGGCAAGCGGCCACACATCAGCCTTTTCGGTACGGATTATCCGACGCCCGATGGGACGGCGATTCGCGATTACATTCACGTCAACGATCTGGCCGGCGCGCACGCCCGCGCGCTGGCGCATCTAAAAAATGGCGGCGGCAACTTGGCGTTGAACCTCGGCACCGGAAAAGGCAACTCCGTGCGCGAAGTCATCGCGGCGGTCGAAGCGGTCAGCGGGCGAATCGTTCCCATTAAAGAGGCTCCGAGACGCCCGGGCGATCCGGTGGAATTGGTCGCGGACCCACGGAAGGCGCGCGAAGTTTTGAAATGGGAACCCCGCTATCCGGACATTCGGACGATTGTGGAGCACGCGTGGAAATGGCACGCTGGACGAAATCGTGGATAACCGGATTGGAGATGATGCAGGATGAAGACCTTTTATATTTCCGCGGTTTTGACAGCGGCGGCGCTTGGTTGCGTTCGCGCGTCGGACGAAGTCAAGCCGGGATTGATGGCCGAATATTATGAATTCGACGCCGCCATCGCGGATTTTCCAGCGCTTCCCGCCGGCAAGAAACCCTCGATCCGGCGAGTGGATAAGCAGATCAATGTGGAAAACTGCACTGAGAATTTCAACAACACGAACCTCAATACCAATTTCTACGCCGTATGGACGGGCTCGGTGAAGATAGACAAGGCCGGGAAATACAAATTCTTCGTCGAATCCGACGACGGCTCGCGCCTGTCCATCGACGGCAAACTCGTGGTGAACAATCCTGGCACGCACGGCATGACAAAAGTCGCGGGCGAAATCGAACTCGCGCCCGGGCAGCACGATGTAAAATTGGAGTATTTCCAGGGCGACGGCGGAATGGGCTGCAAGTTTTTTTGGAGTCAACCTGGCAAAGGCGAAGAAATAATGAACGAAAACAATCTCTTTCACAAAGCGGACGCGGAATGAAGTGCCGACATGCACATTATGGTGGATTTTGCGTATACACCGATGTTGTTATTAAGAAATTGCAATTCTTGTTTTTTTTGTCGCAAGAAGCCGCCGTGCGCGTCATACTGTGTCATCACAGGGCGTTCAGGATGGCCGTCTCGGCGGGTTTCCCGTGATTCCAGCGCGAGCGGCGCTCACTTTTTACAGGAGACGTGGCGTATGAAAAAATGGCTTGGCGCGATGGCGGTTCTGGCGTTTTTGGCGGCGGGTGCGATCCGTGCGGAAGACGATGTGAAGCCGGGATTGATCGGCGAGTATTTTGACATGGGCGGCGCGGTGGAAGATTTCCCAACGATCGCTGCGGACAAGAAGGCCACCGTCAAAAAGGTAGACAAACAGATCAATATCGATAGCACCGACGCGAATTTCAACGGCACGAACCTGGGCCAGCATTTTTATGTCCGCTGGACGGGGTCGATCAAAATTGAGAAAGCGGGGAAGTACAAGTTTTATTTGGAATCGGACGACGGTTCCCGGCTTTTCATCGACGCCAAGCAAGCGGTCGACAATCCGGGCCTGCATGCGATGGACAAGAAGGAAGGTGAAGTCGAACTGACCGCCGGCGCACACGAATTGAAGGTAGAGTTTTTCCAGAACGAAGGCGGCGCGGGTTGCAAACTCGGCTGGTCCACGGAAGGCGTCGCCGAAGAAATTATTCCCGAAAAAGCATTCTGGCATAAGGCGGACGCGGAGAAGTAAACGGAAGACCGGACAGCAGACAAGGAGAAGGTACTGTCTCCTTGTCTGTTTTTAACGTATTGACGAAAATCCGCGCTGGCGATATGAATAGCGTTCTTAACCGGGCTAATATAAGGGTGGCGCATGTTCAAAACGCGTTGGGTGGCTGTGTCGGGTCTGTTCTTTTCGGTGGTGTTGAACGTATGCGCCGCGGATATCGATCTCGATTCGTTGATCGAATTGAAGCTGGCGCTGCCTAAAGACACGTTTCTGCGTGGCGGGTCCGATCCTGTCGCCGATTTGAATGCCGAGATTACACTCGTCAATAAATCGACCAAAGAAAATCTCGTGAAGGAAAAAATTCCGTTCGACGACGTCACTCGCTTGACGGCCGAGGAACTCGGTGCGCTGAGAAAGATGACCGTCGAGCAGCAGAAGGAATTGCTGGCGAAAAAGACGGAGAAGCGCGAACTCGAGGTCGCGCCAATCAACGTCAACAGTGTCGGCTATGCCTTTGTCGAGCCGCAGCTTGGACCCGCCGATACAATTGAATTCATCATAGTCAAACTCCCTGACGAAGGCGAAGCCGTGCCCGAAGGCACACCGCCCACGATCATTCAGCGCGACAACCTCCCCGACCAGGCCACGGCTCTGGATGCCACGCCTAACCACTACGTTCCGGCCGGAGAGGCGTCGCCTCCGTACAAACTGCATGTTGGCAAGTTTTACCTCATCCGCAGCCCGGGAATGTATTCCATCCGCGCGGTCATGAAAAGTATTCCGGACAAAAAGTCTCCATCTCCGTTCGACGCCACCAAAATCGACAGGCTGATTCAGAAATACCCCGGCGGTTATGCGACGTCCAACGAAGAGAAATTTCGCGTGCTGCCGTTCAAATTGGTGAACCAAAAGCTCGCGGATTTAAAGAGCGAATTGGATCTGTACGAACGCGGCTATCCGGATTTCGACTACATGCTGTACCAAGTCAAGGCCGACGCGAATTTTGACGAAATCCATGCCTTGCAGCGCAATAAAGTGCGCGGCATCGACGTCTGGGAATGGACGAGCGTCTGTACCGTGAAAACCGGAACCACGGCTCAAGTCGCGCAGCCCGCGCCGAAGAAAGTCGCGTTGCTCGCAGTCCACGCGAAGGGCGACGCGGCGTTGTACAATTTCGATTTCAGCGCGCCCGGCGTGAAAATCACCGTGAAACCCATTCCGGTTAAGGCAGGCGTTGAGCCGAAGCTGAAAGTCGAAGGTGGCAACATTTCAGTGGAATGAACACGCGCTGTACACTTGCGCATCAAAATTTGAGGATAAAAAATGGATGCTTGCCATGGCGTCCATTTTTCTATTAATGGCATTGTCTTTGCCCCTCATATTTACCAAGAGGCGGTGTCAAAACTTTATGACCGAAAGCGACGTACATGGACTTTTGCAGCGGGCGGTCTTGCGGATGCGCGCATCGCGCGCGTTGATTGCCGCGTTGGCTGTGCTCGGCTCGTCGCTGCTGTGCGCCGCACTGGCTGTAAGTTGGATGCGCTGGAGCGGACGGGAGTTTGTTGGGACAACTGTTCTGGCCGCATTGCCTTTTGCAATGATGGCCTGCGCCGGGATTGCCGTCTTTTTGATGTCGCGCCCCGCGCTGGTGACTGCGGCATCCGTGCTGGATCGGCGCGCGGCGATTTCCGAACACCTGGTGACGTGGCTGCATTTGCGCGGCCTTGACGAAGCGAAATTGGACGACATGCAGCGCGGATTTCGCGCGGCGCAACGCGAATCGGCCTTGCGTGCGGCGGATTCGATTCGATTGAAAACACACTTGCCGCTTCACTGGCCGGCATGGAGCCGGGCGATTTGGCTTGCGATGATCTTGTTGCTGAGCGCTATTTTAATGCCGGCGAGCGACTTGCGGAGCGTGAAGACGTTTGAACGCTCGGCTGGATTGGGATTAACCGTGGGACCGGGCGGTGGCGGAGGCAAAGACACTTCGGCCACGTTGCGCGAGACGCCGCGGGTGCAGGTGCTGGCACCGGCTGAACTGCATAAATTGGAATTGATTGCCACCGATCCAGAGCTATCCGCGGCCAGGAAAAGCGAGGCGCTCAAGGAATTGAATGACGCGATTGGCGGATTGCCGGAGAGCGAATTGACTCCGGATGTCCGGCAGTTGCTGGACACGTTGCGCAAGGACGCCGCGCCGCCGGATGCCACCGCGAAAGCGGACGGTTCAATCGTGAAAAGCGCGAATGGGGAGGAAAAATCCGCACGGGCGTTCCCGGTCAAACCGGCCGATTACAAGTCCTTTGAAAACGTCGATAAAGCATGGGCGGCATCGGAGTCCCAATTTGGAGACGTGCGCGAACGGCTCGCACGGTACTATCAGAAAAAGCGCTAGACTGACTGTGACGGCTTCATTTTAACGCTGATGAACGCAGATAAACGCGGATGGACGCGAATAAAAAAGAGGGAGATTTTAAATGCTGATTAGGCGTATGACGCCGGTGCTTTTGGCGCTATTTTTTGTGCTGACGAGCAGATTGATGGCTTTCGACGCCGGGCCGGTTCGAAGGGCTGTCGAGAAGGGCGGAAACTGGCTGGTTTCGCAATACGATTTTAAACAGAAGGGGTATCCCGCGACAACGGCTCCCGAGCAGGTTGCGATGGTCGTCAAGGCGCTCTGCGATAACCCTCGCGATTACAAAGAAGCTAATGGGCCGTACATTTCGGAGCCGGTCAAATACATCCAGAGCAAGATCGACGACACGGGCAAAGTGAGCGGCATTGCGACGAACGAAGCCGAGGCCATTCTGTGGATCATTACCGGTTTGAAGGCCACTAAAAATGAAGCGTATCTGCCGCTCATGGAAAAACTGCGCGCGCGTGTCAAAGAACTCGGCAGGCCGGAGTATCCCAAGTTCGACGCGGCGCAATTGAAGCCGGCGGTCGCCACGCCTGAATCCATGCGCAACGCGATTGCCGCCGTGTTGAAAGCGGGCGAAGAGGGCAAAAAGGAAATCGATGTGGACGGCCAGCCTGTCAAATGGGCGGAAGTGCTCGGCGAGAGCATTGCCAAGCTGCAGCAGCCGGATGGATCGATCGGCTCAGACATTCAGACCCACGCGATGGCGCTTTATGCGTTGAATCTGTGCATCAAATCGTTTTAGTTTTCGCTGGCCAACTTAATCGCCGATGAATGCGAATGGACGCGGATTACCGCGGATATAATTTAAGTTGAATGAGTTGCGGAATTTTTACAGGGAGTTCTTTAATGATTAAGAGCATGATTTCGGCATTGTTGGTTGGGGCGTTCGCACTTGGAGCGCACCTCATTGCCGCTGAAAGCGCGGAGCTGACCGCTGCGGTCGCAGGCGCGAACAAGGCAGTGGAGTTTCTATCCAAACAGCAAAACGACAACGGAACGTTTGGAAAATCGACGGCTGTCACCGCGCCTGGAATGGTTGGATTGGTGCTCAAAGCACTGGCGTCCAGTCCCGGAAAGCCGCGCGAGAGCAACGCGGTTGTGGGCAAGGCGGCCAAGTATCTTCTCGGCATGCAGCAGCCCTCGGGAGCCATCGTCGATCCGAAACTCGGTCTTGAAAATTACAACACGTCGATCGCGGTGATTGCGCTGGCTGCGCTGGAGAATCCCGAATACAAACCGGCGCTGGAGAAGGCGAAAAAATTCATTCTGACGTGCCAGCTCGACGAGGAAACCGGCTTCAAGCCCGATGAGCACATGCGCGCATACGGCGGCTTTTCATACGGCAGTATCAAGCGCGCCGACATCAGCAACTCCGGGTTTTCGATGGAAGCGCTCAACGCGCTGGGACTCGAGAAGGATTCGCCTGCATGGAAGAATGCCGTGAAGTTCCTCAAGCGCAGCCAGGACAACGACGAAACCAACGATTCGCCCGAAATGAAAGGCGGCGACAACACCGGCGGTTTCGTCTATTACCCGAGCAAAAGCGAATTTGGCAACGTGACAACGAAGTCCGGCAAGCAACTGCCCAAGCCGTATGGAAACATGACCTACATGGCCGTAAAAAGCCTCATTTATGCCGGCGTGAAAAAGGACGATCCGTCGATGCAGGCGGCGTTCAAATGGATCAAGAACAATTACGCCGTCGACCACCAGCCCGGTGCGAACGGGACGGTCGGCTATTTTTACTATTCGAACGTGATGGCCAAGGCGTTCACTGCGGCAGGCATCACGGAACTGGAACTGACCGACGGAAAGAAAGCGAATTGGGCCAAGGATCTTTCAGAACAACTGATGAAGCTGCAGAAGCCGGACGGATCGTTCGCCAACGAGGCGCAGCGCTGGATGGAAAACGACGCGGTGCTGGCGACGTCCTACGCGCTGGACGCGCTGAATCTGTGCGTTGAAGAGTTGAAGAAATAACGGCTGCTTCAATCGCGTTCATTGCAGTAAATTGGGTTGGAACCCAGTCATGCTTGCAGGCAACGTGTCGTTGCGTTGTTTTTCGACAAGCAAGACAAGGAGTTTTGCAATGAAGTCAGTCGTCGCCGTCCTGCTCGCCGTGGTGTTGCTGCCGTCTGCGTTTGCCGCGGATGCGCCGCCGAACGCGCCTGAAGTTGAGACCACGTTCAAAATCAGCGACTGGACCTATGGGCGCGAGCGCAAAACAATCACCGGAAGCAATCGCGTCACCGCAAGCATAACGGTTAAGAACGCAACGAAAGCGGTCCTTGCGGATGTCGGCGCGACGCTGACGTATACGACCGGCCTGGGCGAAAAAGTGGCCGGACCGCTGCATCAGAAGGCCGGCGCCCTGAAGCCCGGCGAAAGCAAGACGCTCACCTTCGTTGCTCAACTTGTGCCCGCGTTTCAGGGCTACACGATTTCGATGCAATTCAATGGCAACAAAGTGGAAGAGTGGTTCGGCAACTCGGACACGGCTCAGCCCGAGCCGAAGTCGGGACCGATGAAGGGCGAAGCGAATGTCGTGATCTTGGGGAAGGAGGCGTCCGTTGATAAAAATGGCACGTTCTCCGGCACGCTGCATCTCAAGAACGATGGCACCGAAGAAGCGAAGAATTTGAAGATCTTCGTGACGTTTTACGACATGCGCAAGAAAAAGATCAAGGAATGGAACGGGCCGCTGGGTTCGGGATCGCTGGCCGGAAGTACGGAACAGAACATTCCATTCACGATGACCGGCGCGCCGAAGAACTTCGGCGGTTATTCAATCAAATTGAACAACGACGACGCGGCGCCAGAAGCCGCGCTCTCCGGCGGCGATTTTTCCAACAAAGAGGACGTCGAGTTTGCGCACTTCAAATTCACTCGTTTGGAAGCGGCAGGATCCCCGTACAAAGTCGAGGTACAGTGCCGCAACGGACTGAAGTTCGCCGTCGATCACGTGAAACTGGAGATGATATTTTTCGGGGCGAAGAAGAAAGAAATCAAACGGTTGAGCCACGAAGCGCCCGGCTCGATTTCCGCCGGCGAAATCAAAGATGTGGTGTTCGAAATTCCGGGGTTGCCGGCGTACGAGGAGTACGAACAGCAGATTTCCTACGGCAAGGCGGGGGTCGCGCCGAAGAAAGCGCCGGAGGCGGTGGCGACGGGTGAACTTAAGTTCCAGAAGAAGCCGGATGTGGAGGTTGTATTCGGACTGCTAAGCGTGAACGCGGACAAAGTCATGGAACTGAAAGGTGCGGTTCGGAATGGCAAAAGCGCCGCGGTCAAGGACGTGATTATTCATATCGGTTTTGTGAAAGCGAATGGCAGCGAATTTACGTCAGTCGATCGCACGCTGCCGTCGACATTGAAGCCGGGCGATGAAAAGGAATTTACCATTTATTCCGACAAGGCTGCCAGTGCGGCGAATTTCACGTTCTCATTCAAATTCACCGAATTAAATGAATCGAAGGCGGACAACAAAAAAGAAGTAAAGAGCGGCCCGGACACGGCGCTTTAACCGCGAATGAACAGCGAACGGCAATGGCTTTAACCGCGGATAACGCGGATGAATTTACTATAAGTGGACTATCATCAGCGTTTAATGAAGCCGCTGAATTCGAGAAACCGCGACGATTTGTTCATTTGAGTGTCGAGAGGTACTCGATCAGGTCGCGCATTTCGCGCGGCTTGAGCACCGTGCCCATCGGCGGCATCGGGGAGACGGGTTGGGCGCGCTTTTTGATTTCAGCGGCTTGGATTTTTAACACCTTTCCGTCGGCTTGTTTGACCGTGATTTCCGTCGCGTTTTCCGCGATGACGCTGCCGCTGATCACCATTCCATCCTGCATCTTGAAAGTCGTCGAACCGTAGCCCGGGACGATTATGGCGCTGGGTTCGAGGAGCGATTCCAGTAGTTTTTCGCGGGTCAGGCGCGAGGCGACGCCCGTGAGCGGTGGGCCGACGTCGCTGCCGGTATCGTGCCCCGCTCCGCCGATTTTGTGGCACTTCAGGCAGCCCGCCGCGTGAAATTGGAAGATTTCTTCTCCGCATTTGCCGTCGCCGCCGATCAGCGCGGCGCGGAAGGAGGCGAGTTTGTCAGCTTCGGGAAATCCTTTTTGAAATTCCGCCATGCGCTTGACGAACTTCTCTTCCTTGCGCATCTCGGCGGCTTCGATCAAATCGAGATGCAGCACGGGCGGCACGGTGCCAGCGGCCATTTTCTCGATCCATTCGCTCAGAAGATTTGCCGCGGCCGGGGCGGGCGATTTACCGAGCAGCGCGAACACCAACTGCTGCACGCGGTATTCTCCCAGCGGCGTGAAATCCCATTTGCCTTTTTCGTACACGTCCATTTCGGAAAAGAACGTTCCGCTGCCTTGCTTGGCGCTCTGCCAGAGCAAATAGCGGAACTGGCCGAGGCCTCCGCCCGGATTGTAGATCATGCTGCCGTGCTTGCCGCCGTCGTTCAACTTTGTGGTGTCCACGCTGGCGATGAGTGTCCAGTCGCCTTTGAGTTCTTTTGCGGCCGCGTCGGGTTTGTCCTTTGCCGAGCCCCAGAGCGTAAAATGCTGGGGCGCGCGGTCGCGGACGTGCCACGAGAAAGTATTGACCGCGCCGATTTCGATGGGCTTTTGCAGGTCGCAGAGCATGCGCGAGCCGTGCGCGTCGATCCAGACATTGCGTTCGAGATCGTCGTCGATTTCAGCGGCAAGACCGTCGTTGAGCCGAGGCAGTTTTCCGTCTTTTGCGCCGGATTTGGCGCTCGGTTCACCGAAGCCTTTGACATACGAGAATACAGCACCGTCGCCGCTTTTTTGATCGGCGTAATCGGCGTTCGACGGCGCGCCCATTTTCAGCGCGCCCCAATCGCCGGTTGTCCGGTCGGCGACAATTTTAATTTCGTTCGTCGCCGGCGCTTTGTTGTCGAGGATTTCTCGCGCGGCCTTGATGCCGGCGGCCTCGTCAGTCTCCAGAAGTGCGGAGAGTCCCGCGACGCGAACTTTCAGGCTCGAATCCGCGATCAATTCAGGCAGCAGCGCGGCGAGCGGTTTGCTCTTTTTCCGCACCAATTGTTCCAAGGATGCAACACGGACATCCTCGCCGCGTTTTGCGTTCTTGACGAAGGAGACCAGCGTGTCGTCGGACAACTCCACGCCGAACGCCAGCGCCATTTCGACGGCTCGCGCGGAGATCGCGCCGTTTTCGGTCATGATTTTCTGGATGGCGTTCTTGATCGCCGCGTCGGGCACCAGTTTTTCGCGTTTGGGCATCGGGCGCGGAAGGCCCAGCACCGGGTCGACCACCGTGGGTTGTTCCCATTTCTCGAGCATATCCAGCGCGGCGGTGCGCACGCTTTCCGGGACGCTTGCTGTCGCGGCGAATTCGGCGATCGCGGGAGCCTGTGCGGTGCTTCCATAGCGGTAATTCGCGTTGAGAATCCGACTGAGCAGTAGCGGCGTGAGTTGTTTAAACGCGTCGGGTGTTGCAACGATGTGCGTTATCTCCGCAGCCAGTTGCGGCATGGCGGCCGCGACCGGTTCGTCGTAAATGGCGCGCACCGCTTCGGCGTAGATGAGGGGATCGGAGTCTTTGAGGAATGCGGCGACGCCGGGATCGGCCATGCGTCGGAACGCCAGCAGCACGCCGAGGCGCACGCCTTTCGACGAGTCGAACGCGTGCGCTTGCAATGCAGCGGCATCGCCCGCGCCCGCGAGGCCCATCACGGCGGCGTGGCGCAAGTACGGGTCTTTGTCGGCGTTCTCGCGCAGAATATCGATCAGCGCGGGAATGTCGGAATTGCATTTCAGTTTGCTTAACGCAATCGCGGCGAAGGCGCGCACGCGCGCGCTCGGATCGGCCAGCAGCGTGAGCAATTTGTCCATGGCGGGCGTGAAGCGCGCGTCGCCGAGCGTTTTTGCGGCTTGCTCGCGCACGCGGGCTTCGCTGTCGCCGAGCAATTCGGCGAGCATGTTCAGCGCGCCGGGTTGCGATTTGCCCAGTTGGCCCAAGCCCCAGATTCCGTGGACGCGCGAGAGAATATGGCCGGGCGTTTTCGCGGCATCGTTGAGCGCGGCGAGACCTTCTTTGCCGCGTTTGGCGAGTTCAAATTGCGCGCGCTGTCGGACGCGCATGTCGGCGTGTTTGAGCAGCGCGGAGAGTACTTTCGACGGCAGTTTGCCGATGCCGTCAGCGAATAGTTTGCGGACTTCCTGAACGACGGGCTGCTTGAGCGCGTCCGGATCGCTGAGCGCGACGATGTTGCCTTTTCCGGAGAGGTGCCAGCCTCCGCCGTAGTCGCAGATATACATGCGGCCGTCGTAGCCGAAGGCCACATCCGTGGCGGTGAGGCCCCAGCAGAATTTCTCGGCGTTCTTCATCACGAAGCCCGCGCCGTCTTCCTCGGCCGTAAACGAATGCACGCCGGAGTTGGATCCCGCCGAATAATCGCAGATGAAAAAGTGCCGCGCGTATTTTTCAGGCAGGCCGGTGCCGGGCGCATACGCGAAGCCGCAGGGGCCGCTGGTGATCAGGCCGGCCGGCGGAAGAATCGACGCGGTCTGCATGTCGAAACGCATTTTCCAGATGCCTTCATCCATCCATGGATTGGGCTTTTTATCGCCGATCCCGGCGAGTTTCGTGAAATCGGCGCTGCCGAGCATCTGCCAACCCATGTGCCAGGCGGTGTTGCCGCCTTCCAAAATGTAATTCAGCCGCGCGCCATCGCCGATGTCGGCGTTGTTGTCGACGGTGAAGAGATTGCCGAATTCGTCGAAGGCCAGTTCCTGCGGGTTGCGCAGGCCGCGATAGTACAGCTCCAAATCGCTGCCGTCTAAGTTGGCTCTGAACACACCGCCCGAAAACGGATCGGCAAAATGCTGGCCTTCGCGGCCGGTGGCGTTGTAGCCGCGATCGCCCAGGGACCAGTACAGCTTGCCGTCCGGCCCGATGATGGTGCCGTGGCAATCGTGGCCGCTGATCGAGACGCGCACACCGAAGCCTTCGAAAAACGTGTTGATCTTTTCGGCGGGTCCGGTGCCATTCGCGCCGGTCAGTTCCCAAATCTTTGGCACGCAGGCGTAGTAAAGTTTGCCATCGTACCACGCGAGGCCCACGCCGGGACCGTCGAGCGCGTCGTTGAACGCCTCGGCGAAGACGGAGACTTTGTCGGCTTTGCCCGAGTTTTTAGTATCCTCGAGCAGCACGATCTTTTCTTTGTTCGCGGTGAAGTAGTCGGGCTTGAACTTGTCCTTGTATTTTTCGTAATTGGCTCTGCGATCCGCGGGCGTCTTGCACAGAATATCGTCGTAGTACATGAATTTGTGTTCGCGAATATCGAGGCCGCCGCCATCGCGGAATCGGAATGTTTCACAGACGTAGAGCCTGTTTTGATCGTCGAACGAAATGGCGACGGGGTTGACGAGTTGTTTGTTCGAAGTCCACAACTCGGCTTTGAAACCGGGGGCGATCTTGAGTCCTTTGACGATGCCTTCGGATTCGTCGGCGGGTTTATCGGCTTCTTTGGAATATGCGTCCGGGACGATACGGGTGAGTACAATGAGTGCGAAAATCGATACATAAAGACGCGTGGACATTTCGGGAGAGCTCCGGTACGGCGGCTGGCACGACTAACCGATTTTAATGACTTGCCCCTTCTTAATACTTTTTAACGCATCCAAGACTTTCGGAACGAGAGGCAACGTTTGATGCAATTGTGTTCCTTCGGCTTCAAGCACGACGATCGCAATGTCGAGCGATGTCGTATTCTGCTGGTAACTGAGATTTCGATCTCCGGTCAAGAAGACATCAAAGCCGCGCTGAACTGCTGCCGCAAGAAGGGCGCCGTTCTTAACTTGGTTTAAACCGGCTGTAACTGATTACCGTGTTATTAATTTGACCCCATCCACTTTTCACTATTTTTCTGCGCCCGTGGTCCGATGATATTGGCATGGACGAGCGAAGCTATCAAGAGGACATTGCCAGGCTGAACGCGCGGATCGAGCAGTTGG
>JBBRQD010000103.1:0-18409 GCA_038227045.1 Planctomycetota bacterium | reverse complement strand
CGCGGTTTGCGCGGATCGGGAACCTGCTTGAAGGCATCGAAAAGCGAAATTTCAGCGGCAACACTCATTTTTCTGATCTCCTTTGAATAGAAGATCGGCTATTTCTCTACGAAAAATGAGGACTTTTGAAAGGCCCTGGAGTGCTGAGCACTCAGCACTTTTTTTTATGGAATTTGGTGTATTCAGTGTAAAATGGGGTTTCGTCGAATCAAAACACATCGAGGAGATTTTATATGAAACATTGGATCATGGCTGTGTGTTTTCTTGTCGCACTGAATGGCACTCTGCTGCGTGCCGCCGATGACGACAAAGAAAAAAGGGACGCTGAACGCCGGGCTGCCAATGAGCAGGCCAAGCAGGATCGTCTCGCAAAATTGAAAGAAGCGCGCGACGCCAAAAACAAAAAGCCGGACGACCCAAAGGTCGCCGAAGAGAAGGGCAAGATGGACGAAAAGGCCAAGGGAGAGAAGTCCATGGCCGACGAAAAAATGACCAAAGAGAAAGCGCTCGCCGATGCTAAAAAGGCGGAAGAAGAAAAACGGATGAAGGAAGACGCCTATCCCGACGGCACCAAAGTAACGGTCGGCGGGAAGATGGCGATCAAGGCGCTGGATGCCAAAGCCGGGGTGGTCTGCCGGCTGCTGGCTCGCGGCGGCAACAAGCTCGATCGCACGTACAATCTGATCGCCTCGAGCGAACTGGCCACAAAGATCGAAGCCATCCGCCAGAATGGCGATCCGATTAACGTGACCGGCACTGTGTACGGCGATGATATCACTGTTGAAAAGATCAACTGAGCGAATGCACAGAACAGGGACGCGCACGAAACGTTTCGAAATAGTTTCGTGCCGTCCCGTCTACATTCAGTGAACGGCCAGCACTGCATGACGAAACATGCCCCTCCCTATGTTCACCGAAACCATCGAACTTCGCGGACACATCCTCGACAACCAGACGCTGCCGCGCGTGCTCGATCAGATCGTCTCGCTCGGCGCGGATTACCGCATCGATAAAATCGATATCGGGCACACGCGCAAAGACACGAGCCACGCGCGTGTAACCGTGACCGCAAAAGACGATGCCACGCTGCAAAGCGTGGTCGAACTGATCGCGCGCTCGGGGGCAACACAGCTCAATCGCAGCGATGCCGTGCTCGAACCCGCTCCGCGTGACGGCGTGCTGCCCGACGACTTTTACGCGAGCACGAATCTGGCCACTGAAATTCTGATCGGCGGGCATTGGCTGCGCGTGGAAAACGCCGAGATGGATTGCGCGCTGGTCGTCGATAAAAAGAAGCAGCGCGCGCGCTGCGTGCGGATGCACCGCGTCGCGAAAGGCGACGCGGTCGTCACCGGCCACGCGGGCGTGCGCGTCGAAGCCCCCGGCCGCTCAGAAGGCCGGGAAGGCGCGGAGAAGGAAGCCTTCGGCTTCATGGGCAGCGCGGTCTCCAGCGAAAAACCCAAGCATCTGGTCATCCGCGAAATCGCGCGCGCGATTCGCGCGGCCAAAAAACGGCGCGAGAAAATTCTCTTCGTTGGTGGCCCGGCGATCGTCCACACCGGCGCGGGACCGCACCTTGAAAAAATAATTCGCGCGGGCTTCATCGACATTCTCTTCGCCGGAAACGCGCTGGCCGCGCACGACATCGAATCGGCGCTCTTCGGCACCAGCCTCGGCGTCTCGCTGCAATCCGGCGCACCCGTCGAACACGGGCACGAACATCATCTGCGAACAATCAATCGCATCCGCGCAGCCGGCTCAATCGCGGCAGCCGTGAAGAAGGGCGTGATTCCATCGGGCATCATGCGCGCCTGCGTGGAGAAAAAAATCCCGTTCGTGCTCTCCGGATCAATCCGCGACGACGGTCCGTTGCCGGACGTAATCGTCGACATGCCACAGGCGCAGGACGCGATGCGCGCGCTGCTGCCGGGCGTGACACTCGCGCTGATGGTGGGAACAACACTGCTCTCCATCGCCACGGGCAACATGCTTGCGGCATCGGTGCGGACAATCTGCGTGGATATTAATCCGGCAGTCGTGACGAAACTCGCGGACCGCGGGACGTTTCAGGCAATCGGGCTGGTGACGGACGCGGAGTTGTTTTTGCGGACGCTGGCAAAAGAATTGTCGAGATAAAACCATTCCCCAATTATCCGCGTTTATCCGCGAAGATCAGCGTTATCCGCGGTTAAAAGCCGTCTCTTCGCCTTTTCCAATCATTTCTTCGCGGTCTTGGAGTAAGCCAAAGCCGCCCCAATAAATTCACGGAAAAGCGGATGCGGGTTCGTCGGCGTCGATTTGAATTCCGGATGAAATTGCACCGCCACGAACCACGGGTGATCCGTCAATTCGACGATTTCAACCAGCCGCCCGTCCGGCGAAAGCCCGCTGAAAACCATGCCGCTTTTTTCGAATTGCTCGCGGTATTTGTTGTTGAATTCATAGCGGTGCCGATGGCGCTCGTTGACTTGCTTCTGCCCGTAAGCCGCCTGCGCTTTCGAACCGTCCGTCAATGCGCAAGGATACGCGCCCAGCCGCATCGTGCCGCCCTTTACCGCGACGTTTGCCTGGTCGGGCATGATGTGGATGACCGGGTTGGTGCATGCGGCGTTGAACTCCGTCGATGTCGCGTCGCTCAAGCCACAGACGTTGCGCCCGAACTCGATCACCGCGAGCTGCATTCCAAGACACAGTCCATAATAAGGAACTTTGGTTTCGCGCGCGTGTTGAATCGCCGCGATTTTGCCCTCGGTGCCGCGCAGCCCGAAACCGCCTGGCACGAGAATGCCGTGCACGCCTTCGAGCTGTGCGAGCGCGCCGCGTTTTTCCAGGCTCTCGGCTTCGATGCGCACGATCTCGACTTTCGCCCGGTGAAAAATGCCGGCATGGCTGAGCGATTCGTAAATCGATTTATACGCATCCTGAATCTTGATGTATTTGCCGGCGACCGCGATCTTGACGCTGTGCTCGGGATGCTTGATCGATTCGACGACGGCGATCCAATCGGTCATTTTCGGCTTGCCGCGCGCCAGGCTCAGCCGGTCGTTGATCAACTGATCCATGCCCTGTTCGACCAGCGCCAGCGGCACTTCGTAAATGCTGTGATCGACATCCTTCTCGACGATCACCGCCTCGTAATCGACGTTGCAGTACAACGCCATCTTCTTCTTCGTTTCTTCGTTAATATAGACTTCGGTGCGCACGACCAGGATGTCGGGCTGAATGCCGATGCGCCGCAGTTCGCCGACGGACTGCTGCGTCGGTTTGGTTTTCACTTCGCCCGCGGCCTTGATATAGGGCACGAGCGTCAAATGAATGAACATGCAGTTGCGGCTGCCGACTTCGTGGCGGAACTGGCGCACGGCTTCGAGCATCGGCGCGCCCTCGATGTCGCCGACGGTCCCGCCGATTTCGGTGATGACCACGTCCACGCCCGGCTGCGCGATTTTGTGGATGCAGCTTTTGATTTCGTCGGTGGTGTGCGGCACGACCTGCACCGTTTTGCCGAGGTAATCGCCGCGCCGCTCCTTGCCGATGACCGTCGAATAAATCTGGCCCATCGTATAGTTGCTGTCGCGCGAGACGAAGTCGCCGGTGAAGCGTTCGTAGTGGCCCAGGTCGAGATCCGTTTCGGCACCGTCCTCGGTGACGTAAACTTCGCCGTGCTCGTAGGGATTCATCGTCCCGGGATCGACATTGAGATACGGATCGAGTTTCTGAAGGCGGACGGTGAGGCCCATGCGCTTGAGCAGCAGGCCCACCGCGCCGGTCGTGATGCCCTTGCCCAGCGATGAAACAACGCCGCCGGTGACGAAGATGTGTTTAGCCATTGCAGTGCGATGATCCTGGAAAACGAGTGAACGACAGTGCTGTCTGGAAAGCTTGATTCAAACACGCACGCGCCGCCACATAAATTCTTTCATTTTTCATTTTTTATTTGAAAGAAATCGATCAATATAATGATGGAAAAAGCGCCCTTTCGGCGAAACCTGAATACCCAAATAATCAGCGGCATGCGATCCGTTTCAAAAACGCCGCGTAATCCTCCGGAGTATCGATCCCCGGCGGATTCGATGTGGCGATGCCGACCTTGATCGTGTGCCCCGCTTCCAGCGCGCGCAATTGCTCCAGCTTCTCCAATTTCTCCAGCAACGACGCCGGCAGATTTTTGTAGCCCAGCAGAAACGCCCGCCGATAGGCGTACAACCCCAGATGATGGTAGCTGTACACGCGCCGCCCGCCCACGTTTAATAAGTGGGCGTCGGCCGCGTCGCGCAGATGCGGAATCGGTGCGCGGCTGAAATACAGCGCGTTGCCGGTGCCGCTGACGACGACTTTGACGACGCTTGTTTTTAGGAATTTTTCTTCGTCGTAAATAGGCACCGCCAGCGTGGACATCGGCGCGCTTTCCGTGGAGCCGGCCAGCAGCCGCGCGGCCAGCACCACGTTCGCCGGATCGATCTCCGGTTCGTCGGCTTGCAGATTGACGATCAGTTCTTCGCTTAATTTCTCCGCAGCCTCGGCGATGCGGTCGGTGCCGCTGGTGTGATCAGCGCGCGTCAGAACGGCGTCCGCGCCGCCGCGCCGCGCCGCCGCGATCAGCCGTTCGTCGTCGGCCGCGACGAGAATGCGCACGATCAGGCCGTTTGACAACGCCATCGCCTCGCGCGCACGGTCGAGCGTGTGCTCCAGAACCGTTTTTCCGGAGTCATTCAAAAGCAATTTGTTGGGCAGCCGCGTGGAAGCCAGCCGCGCGGGCAAAACGAGCGCTGCGTTCATGGTTCTCCAGGACGATTCGATTTTCGGGCGGTTGCGTGCCGCGCTATTTTTTCGGAATGGACGACAGCGCGCTCGCCGGAACGACCTGCTTGTTGATGTTGGGCCCGGACCAACTGAAGACCATTCCTGCCTGGCCCATGCCTTGAAAATACTCGACCCGGAAAGCGTGTTTCCCGGCTTTAAAATCGAGCTTTCCGTCCTGTTCCGCCATCGGATGGTCACCGCTGTTGTTGATCAGCAACGTGTCGCCAATATAGAGCATTGAGCCGTCGTCGGAAGTGATGTAAAAAGTGTATTCACCGTCGGCCGGGACATCGATAAAACCGTTGAACTTGAGCGCGATATTCTGATCGCGGCCGAATATGGATTTTAGCACGCCTTCGTTTGGAATATTGATATCCGGGATTGTTTTGAACTCCGTCGGATTGAAATTGGTGTTAAACACATCCGGCGCTTTATCGTTCGGCGCGGAAACGGCTACCGAGACGCCCGGCGCGGCACCATCGGCTTTGTCCGGCACCCGCTTTTCGGCTTTGAATTTCTGCAATAACAGCGCAGCTTCCACACCCATTGGCGTTTTCTTGATCCAGAATGGTTCGATAAGCCGTTCAAGTTTTTTTCGCACGTCGAATGGGTTGGCGTTGCCGGCGGCGATGGATTCCTTGATCAACTTCAGATCGCGAATGGCCTTGTCCGTGCGCGGATCGGGATCGGTGCTTTTCGACACCAATGGCGTAGTGGAAGGAAACGTCGTGATACTCGTCGTCCCTTTGATTCCCGCCGTCGAAATCTGCGCCGTGCGGGACGTCGAATCTTTCACCGTTTTAGGATTGGTCATGGACGTTCCGGGCTTTTCGCCGGAATTCGCAATCGACCACAGCGCGAAAATAAATATGCCCAAAATCCCGGCCACAAGCAGGATGGCCATCGGTGGGTTTTCAGCCGCCCATTTAAAGGCTGAATCGACCGAACCCGGCTTGGGCGCGGCGCGATCCCGCGCGCTTGGAAAGTGACGGGTTTCTCTGCTTGGCTCTGGATCCTTTGACCCTGCAAAACGAGTATTGATACTCCCGGAGCCCGGCGGAGCCTGGCGCTGCGCGCGCGTGGTTCCTCGAGGCGCGGCTATCACCGCCGTGCCTCCGGTTTTCTGCGCGGGCACATGTTTTGGCGCGCATTGCTGGCAATAGTATTTGCCCGCAATGTGAACGGCCTCGGTATCCTCGACGCGAGTCCCGCACGCGTCGCAATATTGAATCTGCATGGTTTGAAAGAGCTCAGGCCGAAATGACCGGATGCACGGGTACGGTGATAGATTAAGCGCGTCATGCATTAAGTAAATATGAAAACAGTGTTTCTTTTTAAACAACCGAGTTCGCCATGCCGATTTTGTGGCGTCTGAAATGTTTTCTCGCGGACGCATCCGGCAGCCGCGCAATCGCAATTTGAAGAATATTAATTGCTATTGATTCCTCTGGCTCACTTGCTATCTTCTGACTTGGTTTTTTACCCACAGGGACATCTTTTCAAGGGAGACACACATGCCGTCATTGAGCGATTTGAAGGTCAAACTGTACGCGGACGGAGCTGAAAAAGAGGGCATGCTTGCCCTGTACCGTGAAAAAGTCGTCAAGGGTTTCACGACCAACCCGTCGCTGATGAACAAGGCGGGCATCAAGGATTACCGCGCGTTCGCGAAAGATATCGCAAGCCACATCACCGATCTGTCGATCTCGTTCGAAGTCTTCTCCGACGACATCGCCGAAATGGAACGCCAGGCCTCCGAAATCAAGACCTGGGGCAAGAATGTCTACGTCAAGATTCCGATCACGAACACCAAGCAGGAAAGCTGCCTGCCGCTGGTCAAAAAACTGACCAACCAGGGCGTCAACCTGAACGTCACCGCGCTGATGACCCTCGAACAGGTTAAGGGCACCTGCGATGCGCTCAAGGGCGGCGCGCCGGCCATCGTCTCGGTCTTCGCCGGACGCATCGCCGACACCGGAGTCGATCCGATTCCGTTCGTCAAAGATTGCGCAGGAGTCTGCGCCGCGCTGCCCCAGGCCGAATTGCTCTGGGCCAGCACGCGCGAAGTGATCAACATCTGGCAGGCCGACGCCGCCGGCTGCAAGATCATCACCGTGCCGCACGACATCCTGAGAAAGCTCAAGGGCATCGGCACGAACCTGACCGAACTGTCGCTGGATACGGTCAAGCAGTTCTTGAAAGACACGACGGCGGCGGGATTCAAGCTGTAAGAATTTTTGAGTGATTGAGTGTTTTGAAAGCAGGACGGGCGCTAAGCCCGTCCTGTTTTTTTTGATACCTTCTGATTAAGTGACGCGGGAGGGAATTGAACCCCGAAGTTGGTGCCCAAACCAACCGTGACGCGTATAACCGCGTCCTCCAGCCAGACGACTCTTTTGGCGTTCCGGCCTCGCTGCCCAGTCGCGTTCCGCGTCGCAAGTTTTTCTATCTTACAAGGGTTCGATCCTAGCGTTGATTTTAGACTGCCTGGGGTCAGTTCGTGGACGGCCAGGAATAGCCGATCCACAAACTCCGCGTCCGCGTCCGCATCGTTAGACGAATGTTCCGTCAAGCAGCCCGTCGCTACAGATTCTTTCGTAATTATCAGTAATAAGAACTACTGTTCGAGCGACTTCAGGAGGGCATAAACAAACTTCGGTATCATGCGTATAAATCCAAAATTCCTTCGCCCAAGAACGTAACACACGGCGAGACGTAACGCCTTGAATCGCAGCCAAAATACAGTTTCGCATTCGCATTTAATGCATTCATTCCGCGTGAATCATGATCTTGCTCTCGAGATATTCCGGCGCGAAGTCCGCTCCGTTAGGCCAGCAAATCGTGCTTAATTCGGAATCCAATGTCATCAATTTAAAATATTCAACGCTTTTTAGCGGCTCAAAAATCGGTCCGTCCAACGAATCCACCAAATCGATGTTGCCGGACACGCCATCATTGAAGCGTACCCAGATGGTGTGATCTTTGACGTGCTTGGCTTCGACGACGTGAAGAATCATTGCTTTACTCCAATGGCGGTATCTTCTTGAATGCCGACCCTGTACTACATGCGTGCCAATTATACATCAAATCTGCCTGATGCAATGCACGCCATTCTTGAACTATCGCAAGAACGCGTCTTGGCAAATTTCCGTCGACAATTCCAGTTTCGATTTCAATAGACGCTTCCTGTCCACCATACTTTGCATGAAAATGCGGCGGCGCGTGGTCCTTGAAATACATCATGATCACGATTCCGAGAAAGCGGCTCACAACAGGCATCGTGGTTTCCCGTGAAAACGGCCATTTCATTTGCAGGGCGGGACGTCCCACCAAAATTACTTTTTACAGCGGCTCGATTCTAGCGTCGATCACATAACCGTTTTGATTGAATCCGTGGACGGCCAAGAATATCCGATCCACAAACAACGTGACCGCGTCGGCATCGCAAGACGAATGGCTCAACGTGGCGACAAGACCTTTTTCCCAGCTCACCACAGCGCTGTCGGGCAGCAATTTCACGCCCTGCTTCGTAAGAAAATCGAGCGAATTTTCCAAACTGGGGTAGCCGAAGTTTATGGTGTTCGCTACGACTTGGACCCATGCCTTTGAATTACCGGCCACTTCGAACGTGGCGCACAGATCATTCGCGTCAGGATCATTGTTCTGAATTGCAGCGAAGACCTTGCGCAACACGGGAAGAATCGCAGTGATCGCTTCGGCTCCCATTCTTGTTCTCCAAAACAACTACTGAAACCTATTCCCACTCAATCGTCGCCGGCGGCTTCTGGCTGATATCGTAGACCACGCGGTTCACGCCCGGCACTTCGTTGACGACGCGGCTCGATATTTTTCCCAGCACTTCGTACGGCAGCTTCGCCCAATCCGCCGTCATCCCGTCGGTCGATTCCACCGCTCGCAGGCAGATCGTTTCGCCGTAGGCGCGTTCGTCGCCGAGCACTCCGACGCTGCGTACTGGCAGCAGCACCGCGAAGGATTGCCAGAGCTTGATTCCGGCGGCTTCGATTTCCTCCTGTACGATGTCGTCGGCATCCTGGACGAGCTTGACGCGCGTGGGGTCCACCGGACCGACGATGCGGACCGCGAGGCCTGGACCGGGGAACGGCTGGCGCCAGACGATTTCATCCGGCACGCCCAACTCGGTGCCGATCTGGCGGACTTCGTCTTTGAAGAGCGCGCGGAACGGTTCGAGCAGTTCCAGCGCCAGATCGTCGGGCAGTCCGCCGACGTTGTGATGGCTCTTGATGACCGCCGTCGGGCCGCCGTGCGCCGAGACCGATTCGATCACGTCGGGGTAGAGCGTGCCTTGAGCGAGGAAGCGCGCGCCTTTGACTTCGCGCGATTTCGCTTCGAAGACGCGCACGAATTCACGGCCAATGATTTTGCGTTTCTGCTCCGGATCGCACACGCCTTTCAACGCGTCGAGAAAGCGCGTCGATGCGTCCACGCACCACAGCGGAATCTTGAAATGTCCTTTGAACGTCGTCTCAACGCGCTTGCCTTCGTTCTTCCGGCACAGGCCGTTATCGACGAAGATGCACTGCAGCTTGTCACCAATGGCGGCATGGATCAGCACCGCGGCAACCGACGAATCGACGCCGCCGCTGAGGCCCAGAATCACTTTGTCGTCGCCGACGCGCGTGCGGATGGTCTCGATCTGCGCGCTGATGAAATCGGCCATGTGCCAGTCGCCGGCGCATCCGGCAACCTGATAAAGAAAGTTGCGCAAAATCTGCCGGCCTTTGGGCGTGTGCGTGACTTCGGGGTGAAACTGAACGCCATAAATTTTGCGCACCGGATCGCCGATCGCGGCCAGCGGACAACTAGGCGTGCTCGCAAGCACCGTGAAACCCGGCGGCGGTTCCGTAAGCGCGTCGCCGTGGCTCATCCACACGTCGGTCCGGGCTGGGATGCCTTCGAACAATCCGCGTTCGTCGACCACATCGACGACGGCGCTGCCATATTCGCGGCGCTGCTGCTTCTCGACTTTGCCGCCCAGCGTGAACGCGGTGATCTGGACGCCGTAGCAGATGCCCAGAATCGGGATCCCCAGCGTGAAAATCTCCGGCTCGATGCGCGGCGCTTTATCCGCATACACAGAAGCCGGTCCGCCCGAAAAGATGATCGCCTTGGGGCGTTCGGCCTTGGCGGCTTCGAGCGCGCGATGAAACGGCACGATCTTCGAGAAGACGTGAGCTTCGCGGACGCGCCGCGCTATTAATTGCGCATACTGCGCGCCGAAATCGACGACAAAAACAGTCTCGTGCATGAGCATTCGAGTTCCGGGATTTAAAACAGGATTATAAGCTCAGCCGCGCAAAATAGCAGCGAAAATCGCGCGCGCTCAGTCGTCCAAAAAACATTCTCGCACAAATGCACGAAGAACACCAAGGGACACAAAGAATGCAACTCTTTTCACTTATCTTATTCGTCTCTTTCATTCCATGCTTTTCTTTGTGATTCTTAGTGTTCTTCGTGTCTTTGTGCGAGGCCGTTCAATCATACTGCCCTTCATCAAGGCGATAATTCGGCGCCTCCGTCGTAATATGAATATCGTGCGGATGGCTCTCGCGCAGGCCGGCGGATGTCTGGCGGATGAAGCGCGCGTTCTTTGGCAGGTCTTCAATCGTGTGCGCGCCGAGGTACCCCATGCCCGCCCGCAAACCACCCACGAGCTGATATAAAAACGCCGCCATCGATCCCGTATAAGCCACGCGGCCTTCGATGCCTTCCGGCACCAGTTTTTCCGGCGCCGCACCATCCTGGCCATAACGATTCGCGCCGCCGGCCACCATCGCGCCGATCGAACCCATGCCGCGATATACTTTGTACTGCCGCCCCTTATAGAGCACCACCTGCCCCGGCGATTCGTCGGTTCCGGCAAATAAACTGCCGATCATCACCGCGCTGGCTCCCGCGGCCATGGCTTTGACGATGTCGCCGGAATATTTGATGCCGCCATCGGAGATCAGATGGCAGCCGGTGCCTTTGAGTCCTTCGAGTGCTTCGAGTATCGCCGTGATCTGCGGCACGCCCACGCCGGAGACGATGCGAGTCGTGCAGATCGATCCCGGCCCCACGCCGGCTTTGACCGCATCCGCGCCCGCGTCCGCCAGTTCGCGCGCGCCCACGGCCGTGGCGACGTTTCCGGCGATCACGTCCGTGTTCGGATGGAGCCGCTTGATAAACTTCACCGTCTCGACAACGCGCGCGGAGTGCCCATGCGCCGTGTCCACCACCAGCACATCCACTCCGGCTTTGATCAGCAATTCGATGCGCGCTTCATCGTGAGTGCCCACCGCTGCGCCGACGCGCAGACGGCCTTTTTCGTCGCGGCAGGCGTGCGGATAGCGCAGCGCTTTGTCGATGTCCTTGATCGTAATCAAGCCCGCGAGCCGGCCGGTTTCATCGACCAGCAATAGTTTCTCGACTTTGTTTTTGTGCAGAATGGCCTGCGCTTCTTCGAGATTCGTGCTGGGAGGAGCCGTGACCAGTTTGGTCGTCATCACTTCCCGGATGCGCGCGACGTTGTTGACCTGAAAACGCAGATCGCGCTTGGTCAGGATGCCGACGACTTTTCCATTCTTGCGCGCGACGCCGGGCGGATCGTTGGGTTCGTGTTCGACGATGGGAATGCCTGAAATGTTCTGGCTGGCCATCAGCGTCTTGGCTTCGGCGATGGTGTGATCGGGAGTGAGCGTCACGGCGCCCGTGATGATCCCCGATGCGCTGCGTTTGACTTTGACGACTTCGCGCGCCTGGTCCTCGGGCTTCATATTGCGGTGAACGACGCCCAGCCCGCCCTCTTGCGCGATTGAAATGGCTAGCCGGCTCTCGGTAACCGTGTCCATGGCCGACGACAGAATTGGAATGTGCAGGCGGATTTTGCGGGTCAGTTGCGATGACGTATCGACATCGGCGGGAACGACATCGCTTTTTGCGGGCAGCAGTAGCACGTCGTCAAACGTGATACCCAATCCCACAAAGCGGCCATCTCGTTCGTACGCGCTGTCTTGAGCGCCGGGGTTGCTCATGCGTTTGGCTCCAACCAGGGGTGAGGATCGACGATTCAGGGGCCAGAGAATAACCGCTCGCTGGCCGCTGAATCGTCGATCCTAAACTCCCAATTGCGCCTCAAATAATGCTTCCATAGAACCTTTTTAGCGAACGAACGGCGCATGTCAAGACGCGGTGTTGAAAAGAAGTGAAAAGGTGGTTGGGTGCCAAGGAGCAGTACCCTGCTCCTTGCTGATGCGCGCTGGAATTTCCGGCGATCCGCAGCACGGAGCAGGGTACTGCTCCGTGGCACCAGCCAGACACCCCTACTCCTCGCCTCTGAGTTTTCGGCGAATGCGTTCGAAGTATTCCAGCCGCTTCGCCACGTCTTTCTCAAATCCGAACGGCCCCGGCTGATAGAAATGCGTGCCGCGCAACGTGTCGGGAAGCGCCTCTTGCGCGGAGATTTTTTCGGGGAAATCGTGGTCGTATTGATAGCCTTTGCCGTAATCGAGCGCTTTCATCAAATCCGTCGGAGCGTTGCGCAAATGCAGCGGCACGGCCAGCGGGCCGGAGGATTCGACTTCCGCTTTGGCGGCTTTGATTGCGGCATAAATCGCGTTCGATTTGGGCGCTACGGCCAGATACACAGTGGCCTGCGCCAGGGCCGTATCGCACTCTGGATAGCCGATGAATTCGACCGCTTGTTTGGCCGCGAGCGCCTGTACCACGGCCTGCGGATCGGCGAGGCCGATGTCTTCGCTGGCGGTTCGCACCAGCCGCCGCGCGATGAACATCGGGTCTTCTCCGCCCGCGATCATGCGCGCGAGATAGTACAGCGCCGCGTCGGGGTCGGAGTGGCGGATCGATTTGTGCAGCGCGCTGATGAGGTTGTAGTGCTCCTCGCCCGATTGGTCGTACAGAATTGTGTTGCGCTGCAACGCTTCTCGGACGAGTTCCACGGTGATGGAAAGTGGTTTGGGCGTCCCGCCCAAACTTTCTTGTATGGGCGGGGCGCCCATACCACTTTCCCCTATACCCGTTGCGTGAGCCGCCAATTCGAGTGCGTTCAGTGCGCTGCGCGCGTCCCCGCCGGCCAGAGACGCAAGGGCGTCGCGCGCGTCGGGCGGCAGCACGATTCCGCGCCCGCCGAGACCGCGTTCGACATCGGCCATCGCGCGGTCGAGCAACAGAGCGATATCCGGCATGCTCAACTGTTTCAAGACAAACACGCGCGAGCGCGAGAGCAGCGCGCTGTTGAGTTCGAACGAGGGGTTTTCGGTCGTCGCTCCGAGAAGCGCGAGCGTGCCATCTTCGACGGCGGGCAGAAACCCGTCCTGCTGCGCTTTATTGAAACGGTGAATTTCATCGACGAACAAAATCGTGCGGCGTTGCTCGAAACTCAAACGCTCACGCGCCGCCTTGACCGCCTCGCGCACTTCTTTGATGCCGCTCGACACGGCGGAGAACATTTCGAAATGCGCGTCCGCGGCGCGCGCGAGTAAAAACGCGAGCGTGGTCTTGCCGGTCCCCGGCGGACCCCACAAGATAATGGAGGGCAGCGGCGTCAGCGATTTCGAGCCTGTCTCGACGCGCCGCCGCTCTTCCTCGAAGATACGCCGCAGAATTTTCCCCGGCCCGAGGATATCCGTCTGCCCGCAGTATTCATCCAGCGAACGCGGCCGCATGCGCTCGGCCAGCGGTGCGCCTTGTTTTCGGACGGTTGATGCGGCGGCGGCGAATAAATCCATCGGAAAACGTTCCCTATTCTGTGAAGCGCCGTTGCCCTCTCCCCCCGGGAGAGGGATTGTCGATCCAATCCGCTGACGCCCCGACCAAGTGATTTTGACGCTGGACAGTCGAAAGTCGATCTATAAAACTAAGATTTGTGACGGGAACGGAGAGTTTCGCTTTTATCATCCATTTTTAAATAATATTCGCCCCGCTCGTTCGTCTGTAAAGACAGAGGATAGTGTCTCGACTGATTACAATAAAGGAGGAATAAAGCCATGAGAACGATTTTGGTTGCCTGCTGCGTGTTCGCGCTGGCGGGATTCGCGGTTCAGGCCGCGAGCGTTGACGACGTTATTGCAATGGCTCAAAAGGGCGAGCCGGCGGACAAGCAGATTGCGGCGGTCGAAAATACGCCTGGCGAAATAAATGTGGGCGCATCGGATGTGCTGCGTCTGCGCGAAGCAAAAGTGCCTGAAAAAGTGATTTTGGCGATGCTGCGCCACGTCCCCAAAGACGGCAAAGCCGTCGCTGTGGCTCCGGCGGTCATTCCGAAGACGCCAGCGGTTCCGGTTGCGCCACCGGCGCCGGCCGTGGCGGCGATTCCCGTCGTACCTGCCGCGCCGGCGGTCGTTCGAAATCCGAATCAGGACGGTTCGCTGACCATCGAAAACCTCGACGATCGCGCCTGGTCGTACATGTACGAACCGGCGATTCAGACCATTTGGATTGCGTTCCCCGGCCAGGGCAGTGTGGTCCAGGCCCACAGCAGCACAACGGTGGTGATGCACGCCGGGAATTACAAAGTTCGCTTTAGCGGCACTCTAACCGAAGGTTTCCCGCTGACGGTTAACGGCGGCGAACGTTCGGCGATCAATGTGTCGCGCACAGCCGCTGAAGGAGTCGACACGGTAAACGTGAGCATCTTCGAACACGGCGAACGAAGAGTCAGCGGACAGCTCGCCGCGCTCAAAGACGCGCCGCGCGAGACGGCGGTTGTAGAACGGACGTATGTCGAAGGACCGCCCGTGTACTACCAAAACAGTGGCTCGTATTATTATGGACCCCGATATTATTATGGTCCGGGTTACTACGGAGGCCCATACTATGGCGGCACGCAGTTCAATCTTGGATTCAACTTCGGCGGAGGCGGGCATCACCACCGCTAACAAATCGAACATCGCTGTTAAAGGTTTTGCTGTCCTTTGCGCACCTCTGCGTTCTCTGCGGTGAAAATTTCCTTGGAGCTGCCGACGATGATTCGAATTCGCCGTTCCACCGAACGCGGTCATGCCAATCACGGCTGGTTAGATACGTTTCACACTTTTTCGTTCGCGGATTATTACGATGCCGCGCACGAGCAGTTTCACGCGTTGCGAGTCATGAATGAAGATCGCGTCGCACCCGGCATGGGTTTTGGCATGCACGGGCATAAGGACATGGAGATCGTCACCATCGTCCTCGAAGGCGCGCTCGTACACCAAGACAGCCTGGGCAACGGCGAGGTGCTGCGTCCTGGCGAACTTCAGCGGATGAGCGCCGGCACCGGAATTCGGCACAGCGAATTCAATCCCTCTGAAACCGAACGGGTACACCTGTACCAAATCTGGCTGTTGCCCGAGCGCGACGGATTGACGCCCAGCTACGAACAGAAAGCGTTTTCGAAAAGCGAGCAGCACAATGCGCTGCGTCTCGTTGCGTCACCGGACGCGCAGGACGGATCGCTGACGATTCACCAGGACGCGCGCATTTATCTCTCTAAAATCGATGCCAACAACACGGTTTCGCACGCACTGAAAAAAGGCCGAGCCGCGTGGCTTCAAACGCTTCGCGGTGCGCTGGAACTCAACGGCCAGCTTCTCGAAGCAGGCGACGGCGCGGCCATCGAAGGCGAAGCGGATTTGCAGTTGAAAGCCGCGCCCGATGCGGAAATAGTATTGTTCGATCTTGCTTGACCCCCAAACTTTATCACCTCTGCGTTCTTTGCGGTGAAAATCTCCGAGGAGCTTTGACATGAGCACAATGCCCCGCCTTCTCGCATTTGCCGGCAGCACGCGCAAAGATTCGTACAACAAGAAACTCGTTCAGATCGCGGCGGCCGCTGCGCGCGGCGCGGGCGCGGATGTCGAGTTCCTCGATTTGAAGAATTTTCCGCTGCCGCTTTTTGACGAAGATTTGGAAAAAGAATCCGGCCTTCCGGAGAATGCGCAGAAGCTCAAGAAGCTCTTCATCGCGGCCGATGGATTTCTGATCGCGTCGCCCGAATACAATAGCTCCATCACCGCCGTGTTGAAAAACACCATCGACTGGATTTCGCGTCCCGTGCCGGGCGAAGCGCCGCTGGCTGGATTCATGGGCAAAAGCGCTGCGCTGATGAGCGCCTCACCAGGCGGATTCGGCGGATTGCGCGGCCTCGTTCACGTCCGTTCGATCCTCGGCAATATCGGCGTGCTGGTGCTCGCCGATCAGGTCGCCATCGCCAAAGCGTACGAAGTGTTCAACGCGGACGGATCGCTGAAGGACGCGGCGCAACAGTCGAGCATCGAAAATCTCGGAAAGAAATTGGCTGCCGTCGCAGGGAAGTTGAAAGCGTAGTTCGCGGCTCGCGGGGCACCAACGATTTATCCACGGCCTGCTTAATTTGCGTTCTCCGATTACTAACCAGCCACGATTACTAATCGGGACCGCTGTGCCAACTACAAATTCACTTCAGCCGCTTGCGATCCTTGGTTTTCTGGCGTTCGGCGACGACTAACTGCTGAGCGTAAGCCTTGAACAATTCGTGGTTTTCGATGGGGCCGTCGCTGTCGTCGATGTTGTTGCGGATGATCCAGCTTAGCGTCCAGCCAAGGCCCAGAAACAGCACGCCCAGCATTCCGGTGGGTATGCCGAGCTGGCCGGAATAGCTCGAAAACTTCTGGTTGTAATCTTTGGCGGCGGGTTTCGCCGCTTCGGAAGGCGGTGCGACTTCAAATTCAGTCACGTGGGCGGGTTTGCGGTCTTTGGGGGCCGGGTCGCGCACCAGAAGTGCGATGCCGAATCCGCCCAGCGTCAATCCCGCGCCAATGATCATCAGCGCGGAGGCCAGCAGACGCAATGTTCGGAATTCCTTTTCAAGGTCGATCATACCTCCCCTTTTTAACGCCGCACCGCGCCCCTGACAACAAAAAAGACGCACTATCGGCGAATGGCGATTTGACGGCGGGTTCAATGAAAGTACGATAAAGCGAACTTTAGAGCTGCCGGATTTTATCTTCTGCCGGAGATCCTTGCACATGTGGGAACGTATCAAACGCCTGTTTCGGTCGGTCATGGGTAGTTTCGTGAGCATGGCCGAGGATCCCAAGCTGATCCTGCAGCAGAACATGCGCGACATGCAGGACAAGGTTCCGGAAATGAACACGGGCATCGCCAAGGCGCGCGGCGGCATTGTGCGCCTGGAGGACGAGGCCAATACGACTAAACAGGACATCGCCAAACTCACCGCGCGCGTGAAGTCCGCGCTGCTGGCCGGCGAGGAAGGCATGGCCGGACAATACGCCGTGCAGCTCAAGCAGAAGCAGGATGCGCTCGAACACACCAGCGCGCAACTCTCCTCCGCGAAAATGGGATACGACGGACTGCTGAAGCTCAAAGAACGCTACATGCGCGAAATGAAAATGAAGACCGAGCAGGCGATGGCCGCGATCAAGGAAGCCGAATCGGCGAAATGGAAAAGCGAACTGGCGGACGTGTTCCAATCGTTCGAAGTGGCCGGCGTGGATGCGACGCATCAGGAGATGATCGAAAAGCTGAAAGAAAAATCGGCGATGGCCGAAGGCAAAATCGCCTCCGCAGTCGAAAGCATGGACACGAAGGGTATGGAGATCGAAGAAAAAGCCCAGCAGATGGAAGGGCAGGAGCTGCTCAAGCAATTCAAAATGGAGCTCGGCCTGACCGACAAGAAAACCGACGCGCTGCCCGCGGCTGGCGCGCAATCTGACGAACAGAAAGCGTTGGAAGAGTTCAAGAAGACGTTGGGACCGGAGAAGTCGAAAGTGCAGTAGCCCGCGGCTAAATTTGTTCCCGGATGACGGACTTCCGTCGAGACGTTGCCGAGTTTCGATTCGGCAAATGAGTGTTTTCGTCGGGCACACCTCGTTCACTATTAAAATAAATCAATACCTAGTAAAGAGTTGCAGACTCTCAACGTGCGGCGCGTTCCTACACGGCCCACGAGTTGCTTCCTTCCTGTTTAGCGAAACACCTCGTTTCGCGGACTTATTAAGGAGAGCATCATGAACCAGAAGTCGACGTTTTTATTCATCGCACTAATTGTTGCCGCCGGAATGCAAGGCTTTGCCGCGGAAACGGAGACCATCCGGCCGCATGTGCGATACGAAAAAATGGACAATTGGGTGGAGGGAACTCTCTCTGCAATCCATTCCGATGGCACGCTTACTCTGCGCGGCATTGAAAGTCCTTATGCGCCCCAATATTTGTCCTACATGCGCTATTACAATTCGGTTCCGGAAGCCGACCGCAACAATCTTTTGCCCGTGTTGAAAGAACGCTATAGCGCCGCGTTGAATTACAAATGGGACGAGGAAAATCTCCACAATTTTGCGCTGAACGTCGCCTACCCAGAAGACTTGAAAGTCTTCAACGAATCGACGCGCTATGGAAACTCCGTGAATTCGTGGACATACACTGATAACTCCCGAGTAGACCACTATAGCGATTTGGTAGCCGTTCACGATGCTAACGCGGCAAGAAACGCTACGGATTAGATTGATGCAGGAAGCAAATGCGGTGCACTTTCACCGGTGAAGTAGGCTTGGACGGCATCTCGAATAAAATGGAAGGCTGAAACGCCTTGCTG
>JBBRQD010000102.1:0-18441 GCA_038227045.1 Planctomycetota bacterium | reverse complement strand
CATGCGCAACGCCATCCTTTCGGTTCTGCGGCAAAACAAAATAAAGAACGTCGCGCGAGCCTTGCGGCGCTTCGCCGCACACCCCGGCGAAGCCATCGCTTTGCTGGCGCGCAAGGCGACGGACTTTTGAAAGGCCCTGGTTTCTTCGCCGTTAATCCCTGTTTCCCCTTGCATTCAACTCAAATATGAGTATCTTATTCGTCCTGTGTTAAGGAATGCGCATGGGGCGCGCCGCTGTCTGTTCGAGGGAAGCGCGCCGCGAATATTCCATTGGGGAATATTCCGAAAGTCACAACAGGATTGTCGCTACGCTCACCGATCTCCCCCGGACGCTCCTGTCCTCGTGGATTTGAGCCTGCGATGCAGTGCATAGGAGTGAGACGAAAGAGGCTATGGCCACCACGATCGAAAAACGCAAGGAACTCATCAAGAACTTCGGAATCAGCCCCAAGGATTCCGGCTCGACCGAAGTCCAGGTTGCGCTCCTGACCGAACGCATCACCGAGATGACCAGGCACCTTAAAGCTCACGCCAAAGATAATCACTCGCGGTTGGGTCTGACCAAAATGGTCGCCCGCCGCAACCGCCTGCTGACCTACCTGCGTGGAAAAGAAGTCGAGCGCTACAAGTCCCTCATCGAACGCCTCGGCTTGCGCAAATAAGAATCTGAAAACATATCGCCATTCGGCGATATTTTTTTTAGGGGCTAGGGGTTAGGGATTAGGGGCTAGGGAACGACGATGCTGTTCCCTGGCCCCTAATCCCTAAATCCTGCCCCCTATTATTCCAGTATTCTTACAAACATATAGGGAGAATAAACAAAATGGCTCACGTGATCGTCGAACGGCAGATCGGCAGCCGGACGTTGCGTATTGAAACCGGTAAAATGGCCAAACAGGCCGCCGGCAGTTGCATTGTGACGATGGGCGAAACCATCGTGCTCGCCGCAGTCACCGAACAACCCGTCAAAGAGGGGCAGGATTTCTTTCCCCTCACCGTCGATTACCGCGAAAAAGGTTACGCGGTCGGCATGATTTTCGGCGGACGCTTCTCGAAGCGCGAAGGCCGGCCGACCGACAAAGAGACGCTGACGATGCGCCTCATCGACCGCCCGATTCGTCCGCTGTGGCCCTCCGGTTACATGCGCGACGTGTTGATCCAATGCATGGTTTTATCCTGCGATCCTGAAATTGAACCCGACGTGCTGACCATGATCGCGGCGTCCGCGTGTCTCTCGATTTCCAATCTGCCATTCCAGGGCCCGATGGGTGCCGTGCGCGTGGGCATGATGAACAACGAA
Source organism: Planctomycetota bacterium (assembly GCA_038227045.1). Taxonomy (GTDB): domain Bacteria; phylum Planctomycetota; class SZUA-567; order H5-PLA8; family H5-PLA8; genus JANXLS01. The sequence goes on along the minus strand of JBBRQD010000102.1, from coordinate 17,141 downwards.
TACATTGTTCTGCCCACCAAAGCCCAATGTGAAGAAGGCTCACTTGATCTCGTGGTGGCCGGCAGCGACAAATCCGTCCTGATGGTCGAATCCGGCGCGACCGGCTTGAACGAAGACCAGATGATTGGCGCGATCGAATTCGGCCACAACTTCATCAAAGAAATCGTCGCGATGCAGAACGAACTCGTCGCGAAAGTTCAGCCGAAGAAGGACGTGTTTACGCCGCCCGAAGAACACCCCATCGTCAAACACGTGGTCGGCGAATATCTGAACGCCGCCAAGAAAGCCGCGATGACGCCGACGAAGTTCGCGCGGCGCGACGCCTTGAAACAGCTCCGCAACGAACTCGTTGAAAAATACGCGAAGAAAGCGGGCGATACCGACGAAGCCAAACCCAGCGTCGCTGCCGTCAAGCACGCGTTCGAAGCGCTCCAGGAAAAAGCCATCCGCACGCTGATCCGCGAAGGAATCCGCTGCGACGGCCGCAAACGCGACGAAATCCGCCCGATCACCTGCGAAGTGGGCTTGCTCCCGCGCACGCACGGTTCGGCTCTCTTCACGCGCGGCGAAACGCAGGCGATCGTCACGACCACACTGGGCACCGCTAGCGACGGCCAGCTCAACGAATCGCTGCAGGGCGAATTCACCGACACGTTCATGCTGCATTACAACTTCCCCAGTTTCTCGGTGGGCGAAGTGAAGATGCCGCGCGGACCGGGCCGGCGCGAAATCGGACACGGCAACCTGGCGCGCCGCGCCCTCAAGCCGATGCTCCCCGACCACGACAAGTTCCCGTACACGATCCGCATCGTCAGTGAAATCCTCGAATCCAACGGCTCTAGTTCCATGGCCTCCGTCTGCGGCGGAACGCTCTCGCTGCTCGACGCCGGCGTGCCGATGAAGGCCCCCGTGGCCGGTATCGCGATGGGCCTGGTTGAAGAAGCCGGCGAGTTCTGCGTCGTCTCCGACATCCTCGGCGACGAAGATCACTATGGCGACATGGATTTCAAAGTCGCCGGCACCGAAGAAGGCATCACCGCGCTTCAGATGGATTTGAAGAGCATGGGCATTCCGACGAAAGTGATGCGCCAGGCGCTCGAACAGGCCAAGGTCGGACGCAAGCACATTCTCAAGGAAATGGCCACCGTTCTGGCCACGCACCGCGCGAACATCAGCGTTCACGCGCCGAAGATCATCTCCCTGCAGATCGCCGTCGACAAGATCGGCAAGCTGATCGGCCCGGGCGGAAAAATGATCCGCGCGCTGGAAGAAAAATACAAAGTCAAGATCGAAGTCGCCGACGACGGCAAGGTCAACATCGCCAGCAACAAGCGCGACATGGCCGAAGCCTGCCTGCGGGATGTCGAAGGCATCGCCGGCACGGCGGAAGTCGGCAAGATCTACATGGGCGAAGTGGTGAACATCAAGGAATTCGGAGTCTTCTTTGAAATCATGCCGGGCACCGACGGCATGTGCCACGTCTCCGAACTGGACGTGACCTACGTCAAGAATCCGGCGGACTTCTGCAAGATCGGCGACAAGATGGAAGTCAAGCTCCTCTCCGTCGACGATCTCGGCCGCATGAAGCTTTCGCGCCGCGCAGTCATCGCGCCAGGCTCCGAGAACGCTGCGCCCCAAGGTGGCGGGGGCGGCGGCGGCGGCGGCGGTGATCGTCCGCCCCGGCGCGAAGGTGGCGGAGGCGGTGGTGGTGGCCGCGGCGGAGACCGCGGACCGCGTCGCTAATTGTGGTGCGGGCATCCCGTCTGCAATTTTTAAAAAATAAAATGCAAAAACGGCTCCCGATTCTGGGAGCCGTTTTCATTTGCCCGAAATTACTTTTTTCGACGCGTGGCGATTTAATGTGAAATGAATTGGCATCGATTTCTTATTACATGCAAAGAGGCAGGGGATTTTCCCGCGCCCACATTGTTTCATTTTATGAGGAGTCTCGTCATGCGTGTATTTTGTGTATGTCTCAGCGTCTTTTTTTCTCTTATTATCTCCAGCACAATGGCGGAGGAAGAAGGCAACGCCGTCCTGGTCGCGAAACCTAAACCGCTGCCTTCCCCATCAACCGCCAAGTTTAACAGCGTCGTCACGAAAACGCCCCCAGTTCTCGCCACGGCCGGATCGGCCCTGACCGCCGACGGCGCGGGCAAATCGCGTTGGGCCAAAGTCAAAGGCACGGCAGTGGACAGTGAAGCGGCATCGTCGGGAATGGTGCTCACCGCCGACGGGACAGGCTCCGCGTTGTGGTCCGGCGGTCCGGGCGGCACCATTTCGGGGAACCTCGTCGGCAACGTGACGAGCAACGTCACCGGCAACGTCTCCGGCACTGCCGCCAACGTGACCGGAATCGTCGCTATCGCAAATGGCGGCACAGGCTCGGCAGTCCAAAATTTCGTCGACCTCACCACCAATCAAACCGCCGCCGGAAACAAAACGTTTACCGGAACATTCAACGTCTCCACATGCTTCACGGTCGAAGCCCGCCCGCTCAGCACAGGCGGCTTGAACAATTTCGTGGGCATTAACGCGGGCGCGGTCAACACCACCGGACTGGGCAACACGTTCATCGGCCACAACTGCGGCAAGGCAAACATTGGCGGCTCGTCGAACTGTTTCTACGGCTTGAACTCCGGCTCCAGCAACACCAGCGGCCAGCTCAACGTGTTCATCGGTCAAGGCGCGGGCGCGTTCAACGATTCCGGCAGTAACAACAACTTCGTCGGACAAGCTGCCGGTTTCAATAGTTTCAACGGTAATGCCAACAATTTCTTCGGCTGGCACGCGGGTTTCGCCACTGCCACAGGCAACAACAACGCCTTCTTCGGCGATCAAGCCGGCGCGACAAACACCGCCAGCAACAATGCCTTCTTTGGCTCCGGTGCCGGCGCAACCAACTCTGCGGGAACTCAGGACTGCTACTTCGGCATCAACGCCGGAAATAAAACCACGGGCAGTTTCAATTCCTTCTTCGGAGCAGGCGCGGGCCAGTTCACCACGACCGGCTTGGGCAATACGTTCATTGGAAACATCGCCGGAACGGGAATCACCCTCGGAACGAACAATACCTTCCTTGGCGGCAATACCGGCAGCAGCCTGACAACCGAAAGCCACAACACATTGCTCGGAGACTCCACGAATGGAGCGGCCGGCATCACCAACTCGACCGCAGTCGGCGCCAACGCCTTCGTTTCCGCCAGCAACAGTCTTGTGCTGGGTTCGATCGGCGGAGTGAACGGCGCCGCATCCGACACGCTGGTCGGCATTGGCACCACCGCGCCGAATTCATACTTGCAGGTGAACGGCTCGGTCGCGGTTGGATTCCGCAAAACGTCCAGCTTAGTTTCCATTCTGAGCGGAACGGATTGCGTGTTTGTCTTCACTGGAAGCACTGCCGGCAGCGGCGCAAACCTGCCCGACGCGAGCGGAATCACAGGGCGAATTCTGTACATCAAGAACAAAGGCACGGTGACTTTCGTACTGTACACGATCAATAGCGAAACGATTGATGGGACGAATTACTCCGTGGTGCCTCTGAATATCGCCGCGGGCACGGTTGTTCAAATCGTCAGTGACGGAGCGAATTGGTTCAAGATCAATTGATCCGCATAACCCGGTCGATCGATTGACCAAGTGCAAACGGCTCCCACGAATTGGGAGCCGTTTGTGTTATTGAATGTGTGCGAAAACTAGTGCTCGCGATCTACATCAACGGCACAACCACGCTTTCCGTTTCCATCTCAGGCCTGTGCTTGGCATGTTGAGCCGTCCAACTGTTCTGCCGATCGTGTCCGCCGTTTTTATAAAAAATCTCGGCGACCTTGTCCGCACGTCCTTCGGCCTGCACGGTCACAATGGTCTTTCCCGTTTTCAATTCGCGCTCATAATGCTCCGCGTCAACTTCCGATGCGCCCGCCTCAATCAGCGCGCCGGCGACGCCGCCCATTGCCGCTCCACCGGCAGCGCTCGCCAAAATTACGGCAAGACTGCCTCCCGCGAGGATCGGTCCAATGCCAGGGATAAGGATCAAAGGGATAAAGGTCATGGCACCCAATCCCACCAGCGCCCCCGCTCCAGCCCCGGTCACCGCGCCAGCCCCAGCCCCCGCAGCCAAATCTTCGATCTGTTCTTCTTCCGTTGGCGGAGCGTCTACCGCTGCGTCAACCTGTGTGTAGACCGGGCTATGGGGTCCGGCGAGTCCTATTTCTGCTTCGCGAAAGCCGGCCGCTTTCAAATCCGCAACGGCCTTGTCCGCCGATCTCCGGTTGTCAAATGTCGCCATGACGGTGTTCTGATATGCGTATGCCATGATGTGCCTCCTTTAAAAGTCCAATTGTGCTCAATGCCCTCTGGAGCCATTCATCAGTTGATTAGCTAAGCAACGGCCATTCCACATTAAATCTGTGTGCCCAATCAACCAAATTCCCGCCACCACCAGCGGAAATTGGACATTCGTGTTTCATCATGTGTGGATTGATTTGTATGCCCAGGACTCTGCTCTGGGCTTTAAGGATTCGCAACTTCGGTGCTGAAAACCAAGGGGTCGAGACGGCTTGCAAAAAATCTTTGCGCGCTATTGACCCGCGCGTTTCTAAAGCGTCATTATCGCGCCGCGCCGGGCAAGTTGAACGAGGCGGTCGAGCAAAGGCGTATTGGGAAGATACGCCGTGCGAGACCAACGAAGTTCAACACCGCCCGCCGCAAGCGAGAATGATGCTTTAGAAATGCGCGGGTCAATAACAAGAATTGAAACATTAGAAGTGCGGATATCTGCTCTTACAGCGAAATTCATCCGCGCCCATCTGCGGTAATCCGCATCCATCCGCGTTTAATTCTGGCGTTTGAAATCACCGCAATCACGCCAGAATCGCCTTCACCACGTCCCCATGCACATCCGTCAACCGGTAATCACGCCCGCTGTGACGATAGGTCAAGCGCTTGTGATCCATGCCCATGAGGTGAAGAATAGTGGCATGAAAATCATGCACGTGAACGCCATCGCGGGCCACGCGCATGCCGTGTTCGTCGGATTCGCCATAAGCAATGCCGCGCTTCACGCCGCCGCCGGCGAGCCATGAACTGAAAGCCCAACTGTGATGTTCACGCCCTTTGGCGTCGGCCTTGTTGTTGAATGGCGTACGCCCAAATTCAGAGGTCCACACCACCAGCGTATCGTCGAGCATCCCGCGCGCTTTCAAATCTTTCAGTAATCCTGCAATCGGCTGATCCACATTTTTCGCGAGGCGCGCATGATCCATCATGTCGCCGTGCGAATCCCAGTTTTCGCTGGAGCCGGTGTCTATCAGTTCGACAAAGCGCACGCCGCGCTCAGCCAGCCGCCGCGCCATCAGGCACTGCCAGCCGAAGCCCGATGTCTGCCCGCGCTTCAAGCCATAGAGCGCCAGCGTGGCGTCGCTTTCTTTCGCAAGATCGAAGGCTTCCGGCGCTTCGGTCTGCATGCCGAACGCCGTCTGAAACGAGCGCATGCGCGCCGTGAGCAGCGGATCGCCCCCGGCGCCAGCGCGCATGGCCAGATGCTCCGCGTTCATCTCCTGCGCCGCGGCCAGCTCGATTTCCTGCAAGCGCGTGCTGGCCGCGCGGCGCGCGACATTCGCGATCGGCTCTCCGCCCGGCAGCACGTGCGTGCCCTGGTGCTCAGCCGGTAAAAAATCGCTGGCCCAAACCTGAGCTCCCGCATAAGTCATGCGCGGAGCGATCACCATGAACGAAGGCAGATTGCGATTCTCGCTGCCCAATCCATAGCTCACCCACGCGCCCATGCTCGGCCGCGCAAACGTGAACGAACCCGTGTGCATGCCCAGCGTCGCGTTGAAGTGATTCGAGTGCGACGTGTTCATCGAGCGAATCAGCGCGATGTCATCGACCTGTTCAGCCACAAACGGAAACAGCGTGCTCACCTCGGTGCCGCATTGCCCGTGCTTCGCAAATTCCCACTGCGGTTTTTTCAGAAAAATGCGTTCGTAGCCCGGGCGGTTCTGAATCTCGGGATGGTCGGCCTTCACCTCTTTGCCGTGATCGGCGAACAACTGCGGCTTGGGATCGAACGTGTCGACGTGCGAAACGCCGCCGGTCATGAAGAGAAAAATAACGCGCTTGGCCTTCGCCGGAAAATGAGGCTGCTTGGGCGCAAGCGGGTCTTCATCCGCGAGCAGTTGGCTCATGATGCCCGGCATGAGCGCCGAACCGGCGACAAACGAGCGCAGAAAACCACGGCGGGAACAAGCGTTGCAACTCATGATTTAATCCAAGTAGAGGAGTTCATTCGATCCCAGCAACACGCGCGCAAACGCGCTCCAACTGGCCAGAGTTCGTTGTTCAACGGATTGACTCGCTGTGGCGGCAGCGGCCGCAAGCTCCGCTTGGTACGTCCCAACCAGATTCTTCGCGCGCTTAATTTCCGCCTCGCTGGGCGCGCGCTGCAAACATAGCCGGTAAGCAAAGGCAATACGCTGCGCATCGTCCGAAAGCGAAAGCATGCGCTTCGCCAGCGCTTCGCTGCGCGCGTGAAAAAATGGATTATTCAAGAAAAACAACGCCTGCGTGGGCACCGTACTGATATTCCGCACGGGAGTGCTCATGTTCGTGTCGGCCCCATCGAACAGCGCCAGGAATGGATGGCGCTGAATGCGCTGATTCATCAAGTAAACGCTGCGCTTCGACGAATCGTAAACAGCCTTGAACGGATTGTGCTGCGTAAAGCCCCACGTGTTCTCAGCGGGAAACGGATGGCCCGCGCCGGGCACGCGGTCGAGTTCGCCGCTGAGATCCAGCAGCGTGTCGCGAATCTGCTCGGCGTCGAGCCGGCGGCGCTCGAAGCGCGCATAATCCGCGCTCGGCGCGCCATCGGCCGCGCTCGAACGCTGATACGCCGCGCTCAACATGATCAGCCGGTGCATGGCCTTGATGCTCCAGCCGCTCTCGACGAACTTCGTCGCGAGATGGTCAAGCAGTTCAGGATGAGTCGGCGGCGCGCCGCGCGTGCCGAAATCGTTCGGCGTGGCAACAATCCCGCGGCCAAAATGCCCGAGCCAAATTCGGTTTGCCATCACGCGCGCCGTGAGCGGATTCTTCGCATCGGTGAACCAGCGCGCGAGATCGAGCCGGCCGCTGGACGCGGGATCGCTGATCGTCTGCCCTCCAAAAAGTTCGATGTTCTTGCGCGGAACTTCGTCGCCCAGTTCTTTCGGTTCGCCACGCTTGTGAATGCGCGCGTTCGCCGGCTTGCCCTCGGCGACAGCGTACGCCATATCGACAGCCGGCTTCTTCGCCGCGAATTCGTCGCGCTTCTTCGTCGCCGCATCGCGTAATTTCGTGGTTTCAAGCGCCCCGTTCAACGCCGCCGCTATGCCCGGACGACGTTCCAGCTTCCACGCGACGCCATCGCCGCCGCCCGGATCAATGTCAATAACGCGCCCCTTTATAGTGAACGCGCCGTCCGCCGGACATTCCCATGCGACAGCCACGTCGCCCTTCGGCGCAGGATGAACGATAATTGAGCGCGGCGCGAGCGTCGCATTGACGATCTTGAGCGGCGTCGTGGGCGTATACGCTTCAACCAGCGGAAACTCCGCCGATCCGCGGCGCACATGCAATCCCGCATGTTTTCCAGCATCGCGCTCCAGCCGCGTGAACAGCGCCGGAGCCGCCGTTGCGTCCAGCAGACACCACGCGCCAAAGCGGCTTTCGTCGTGCGGGTCGGCAAAGTGTTCGACCACGTCGCGCGACAGCGACCACGTCCGCGTGCCGCCGGACTCTACAATTTCAAACTCAATCTGCGTCGAATCCGCCCCATAGTCCATCTTCGGATTTATCGTAAGCTGCAGCATTTCCCCCGCTTTCATGCGCACGAGCGACTCGGGTTCCGCCAAATCCCCCACCCCGAAATCCTGCTTCCCGCCATTCGGAATATCGCCGCTCGCCAGCTTGACCGGCACCGACGCCGCGAACGCTTTGCGCTTCTCCGTAAGTTCCGCCTGAACGCGCTTCACCTCCGCGTCGAGCTTCGAAAATTCAGCTTCGAACGCTTTCAGTTCCGCGACATTTCCCGAAATCGGCACAAGGTCGCGCGGGCGCTGTGCCTCTTCGTTGCCGGGGAAGCTGAAACGCGTCGACGAAAAAATGCCATACAGCCCATAGAAATCGCGCGCCGTGATCGGATCGTATTTGTGATTGTGGCAGCGCGCGCAGGCAATCGTCAGGCCGACCACCGATTTGCCAACGGTGTCGATCGTGTCCTCGATCGACAGATAAAAATCGGCGTCGACCTTGCTGCCGCCAAAGCGCCGCGCGACGGCGAGATAGCCCGTGGCCACGATATGCTCCGCAGCCTTTTCGGGTGGCATGCCCGCGGCGATCAAATCGCCCGCGAGCTGCTCGCGCAAAAACTGATCGTAAGGCATGTCCTGATTGAACGCGTTGATGACATAGTTGCGATAGCGCCAGGCGTTCGGCGCGGGATAATCCGAATTGTCGCCCGCGCTGTCCGCGTAGCGCACCACATCCAGCCACTTGCGCCCCCAGCGCTCGCCATAAGCCGGCGACGCCAGCAACCGCTCGACGAGTTTTGCATACGCGTCCGGCGACGAATCGGCAATGAACGCGTCGACTTCTTCTGGCGTCGGCGGAAGCCCGGTCAAATCGTAAGTCGCGCGGCGAATCAGCGTGCGCTTGTCTGCCGCCGGCGCGATCTTGACTCCAGCCGCGCGAAGTTTCGCCATAACGAACGCGTCAACCGTTGTCTTCACTTCGTCCGAAAGTGGCAGCGGAACCGGCGGATTCGTCACCGGCTCAAAGGCCCAATGCTTCGCCACCACGCCTGCGCTCGCCGCGGGAAAAATCGCACCCGCCTTAACCCAGGCCGCAAGATCGCCGATGACGGCATCCGACAGCTTCGGTCCTTCTTTTGCCGGCGGCATCTTCAAATCCGGGTCTAAATGCCGCACGGCTTTCAGCAGCAAGCTGCCATCCGCATCGCCCGGAACAAGCGCCGGCCCGGTATCGCCACCTTTAAGCAGCGCCGCCCGGGAATCGACCCGCAATCCGCCCTTTTGTTTCTCCGGCCCATGGCATTTTTCGCACTGCCCGTGAAGCATCGGCCGCACGCGCTTCTCAAAGAACTCCTCGCCGCTCTCAGAAGCCGCGAGCGATCCGCTCAGCGCCACAAGAACAAACAAAGTGAGTGCCATGCCACGCATAATGATTTCCGCTGACAATTGTGGTGCAGGCATCCTGCCTGCATGATCCGCTACTTCCCCGCACGTTCCACCCACCGATAAGCCGCACGCGAATTCTTCCAAAAAAACTTCTCGCAGGCCTCACGTCCCTTCGCCATAAAAAACTCGTTCACAATTTTAAACTGATCGGCGTACGCACCGCCTTTGTCGGACACCGGCCAGTTGCTGCCATACGCCAGACGCTCCTCGCCAAAATGCGCCCAGCAATGATCGAGAATAGGCGCGTAATACGCCGTATCGCGCGGCGCCTTTCCAAATTCCGTGTCGGACGCTTTCGTCTGCTCCATCATCGCCGACACTTTGCAAAACACGTTCTTCTGCTTGCCAAGAGCCTCGATCCCCGCGCGCCAGTCCGCCGTCAAATGCGCCGCATCTCCCGCGCTCCCAACATGATTAATAACGATGCGCAGCGCCGGCACATCCGCCGCCAGTTTCGACGCAGCCGCATGAATCGCCGGCGAGCCATTGAGATCTAGCGCCAGCCCCAAATCCGCCATCAGCGCCACACCGTTGCGAAACTCGGGCGACTCCGCGTTCTTCAGAAAATCCGAATGATTCACCCGGATGCCGCGAAAAATAGAGTTCTTTGCAAACCGCTTCAGTTGCGCCGCAAAGTCCGCATCGTGCGGCAAAAGATGCCCGACAAATCCAATGATGCTCGACTCCTTCGCCGCAAGATCAAGCACCCACGCATTGTCCTCCAGCCAACTGCTCGCCTCCACAACAACCGTTTCCTTGACGCCATGCAGCGCTGCAACGGCCAGCCAATCCTTCGGCAAAACCTGGCGATAAAGCGATGTCCCTTTCGAAGGCCAAGGCACGCCTTCCTTGCGCAGAGGATCGTAGAAATGCGTGTGCGTATCCACGATCCGCGACGCGGGCGGCGTTTCGTCGCAATGAATCGACGCCGCCACAAAGCCGGCTGCGGCGCCCGCCGCGCTCTGCAAAAAAGCGCGCCGATTCATCACACTTCCTCCAAGCCCTTCGTCGCATCGCCAAACTTCGGAAGCCGCACGTTCATCTTATCCATCATCGACAGATAAAGCCGGCACATCTGGCGCTCAGGCTTGCCGGTGTAATCGATCACCCGGCCGCCTTTGATACGGCCGCCGCCTCCGCCCAGCATGACCACGGGAAGCTGCGTGGCCACGTGGTTTCCGTTCAACATGCTCGAACAATACATCAGCATCGTGTTGTCGAGCAGCGTGCGCGGCCCTTCCTGAATCGCGTCGAGCCTGCGCGCAATATATGCGAGTTGTTCGAGGAAGAACTGATTTACCTTCAGCCAATCCGCCGTATCCGAATGCGACAGCAGATGATGAATCATGTAATCCACGCCCAGGTTCGGGAAACGCAGCGACGAATGATCGTTGTTCAATTTGAGCGTCGTGATGCGCGTCGTATCGGTCTGGAATCCGAGCACCAGAATGTCGCACATCAGGCGCATGTGATCGGCGATGTTCTGCGGAATCCCGTCAGGCGGACGCGGGATGTTCGGCTTGTCGAGAGTCGGCCGCCAGCCCTGCAACTCGCCTTTCTTGCCCGCATTCTCAATGCGCTGCTCAACATCGCGGACTGAATCCAGATACTCGTCGAGCTTGCGTTGGTCGCTGGTGCTGATCGAGCGGCGAAGGTCCGTCGCGTCCGCGAGCACCGCGTCGAGCACGCTCTTGTCGCCGCGCTGCACTTCATCTTTAAAGAGCCGGTCGAACGCCAGCGCCGGATACACTTCCAACGGTGTCGGCGTCGTCGGCGAACTCCACGAAATGTGCGAACTGTAGAGCATCGAATAATTTTTGTGCACCGACGGATTCGACTTCTCGCAGCCCAGCACAAGGCTCGGCACCTTCGTCGAACTGCCGTATTTTTGCGCGAGCAATTGATCGATGCTCGTCCCCGAACGGATCTCGCCGCCGGACGCGAGCGGCGCGCCGGAGAGCAGATTGCCCGTCTGTGAACTGTGAATGTTTCCCTTCAGCGCCTCCTGATTGAAGAGCCCGCTGATGAACAGCATCTTCTCGCGGAAGTCGCTGAGCGGCGCGAGCACTTTGCCCAGCTCCATCCCCTTCCCTTCGCCCTTCGCCCACCAGTCCTTGCTGTGGAATCCGTTACCGGAGAACAACACCGCCAAACGCACCGGCGCTTCGCTCGACTTCGCGTTGCCGGCCGGTTCATCGCCCCAGACCCGCAGCGATTCCATCCACGGAAGCGCCATCGTGACACCAAGTCCGCGTAGCATCGCGCGGCGGGAGAAAATGTGAGTGCTCATGGTTGGAATCCTTTTTAAAGTCATTCGTCATTGGACGCGTCGCGTCCACGGATATTGCGGAACTGCGAACTCTGCACAATCCTATCTACTACTACACCAATACGGTTTCCATCAGCCGACTTGATTTGCTCCTGAAGCTCCTTTAAGAGCGGCTCATCCGACAATTGCACCGAGCGGGCGAGCGCATAGCCGAGCAGCTTGCGGCAGAACTGCCTCAGAAACGCATCGAGGCGTTTGGTCATCAAGTATTCGCGCAGTCCATCGACGCCCTCGAACTCGGCGCCGTCCAGCGTCTTCGCATGCGTGTCCAGCGCCAGGCCGCCAGCATCCCGTTCGCGGCGCCTGCCGATGGCGTCGAACGCTTCAAGCGAAAATCCGAACAAATCGATGCGCGCGTGGCATCCGGCACAACGCGCGTCACTGGTATGCTTGACCGTAAGTTCCCGCACCGTCAATTTGCTGTTGTCCACGTCTTCGGGGAACGGCGGCACGTCCTTCGGCGGGCGCGGCAGCTTGTCGCCGAGAAGCACTTCCGCCACCCAATTGCCCCGCAGAATCGGACTCGTGCGCGACGCGCCGGATTGTTTCGCCAGCGTGGACGCCTGCGTGAGAATGCCGCCGCGCGAATATTTCTTGATACCCTCGACGCGCCGAAACTCCGCACCGCTCACACCGGGAATTCCATAATGCTTCGCCAGCGCCTCATTCAAATACGTATAGTCGGCATTGAGAATCGACAGCACCGGTCGGTCGCTTTGAAAGAAATCGGTGAAGAATTGAATCGACTCTTCATACATGGCCCCGCGCAAACCCACAAACGTCGGAAAGTGCCGCTCGCTCTTCTCGCCCAGTTCGTCGAAGCCATGAATATGCAGCCACGAGCACGCGAACTCAGTCGCCATCCGCCGCACGCGCGGATCGCGCAACATGCGTTTGGTCTGCGCCGCGAGTACTGCTGGCTCATGCAGTTTTCCCGACACGGCGACGGCGCTCAATTCGGCGTCCGGCATCGACGCCCACAGGAAATAACTCAGCCGGTTCGCAAGCTCAAAATCATTGACCGGACCAGGCTCTTTGCCCGGCGCGGGATTTTCGGCGCGGTACAGGAACGCCGGCGCCACCAGCACGCGCGCCAGCGTCAAACGGATCGACTGATCGTGCGGCAACTCCTGTGCGCGCAATTTGCGATACAATCCACGCAGCTCGTTTTTCTCGGCCTCGGTCATCGGCCGGCGATACGCGCGCCCCGCGAACTCGATCACCGCATCGACATGCTTCGGTTCGGTATCGACAAGCCACTGCCGAAAATCCGCAGCGCCTTTTTTGATCGGCTCGCGCAACGGCTCCAGCGCTTTCGGATCGCCATCCTGCGTGGAAAATTGCCAGATCTGATCGAACGCATCGACGAGCGCCAGTGCATCCTGGCTGATGTAATGAAGTTCATTCCAAAGCCGGTCGAGTTTCGCCTTTTGCGCGTCGTCGAGCATCAGCCGCGCGAGTTGGTTGTCCTCGCGATGATAGAGCGTCAACGTCACGACCTCATCGACCGGCACAATCTTCGCATAACAAAGCGCGGCCGGGAAAAGTTGGCGGAACGCATCGAACGCAGCTTCGATTCGGGCGCGAGCTTGGCTGCCATCGTTCACAATAATGGGCGCGGCGTGTGCTATGCGCTGATTGTTCGACGTCCACGTCTCATTGGCCTGTGTCTCGGTCTTGCCAATGGGAAGCAGCCCCGACTCGCGCGTGGGTTTGCTCGTGAGCACCTGCATCTGCACGCTTCCTTCAGCGCCCGTTTCCTTGTCCAGCACGCCCGTCGTAACGAATTCGCAACCGGCCGCCAGTTCAGCGGGCAGATGAATTTCAATCACCGACGGCGCGTGCACGCAGATGCTCCCCGCGTCGCGCGCCTGTCCGTTTGGATGCCGGCCAAAAAGAGCCGGGTCGAGTCCCCACAAAACCTGTTTCGGATCGTTCGGAGTCGCGGTCGGTTCGGCCGGACGAGGCGTTTTGTCTCCCGCCACATGCGCCCGGGAAAGCAACGGTCCGCCGAGCGACGTCAGTTGCTTATAAAGGGTGGCATCGGGATTATCCTTCCCCGCTGGCGGCTGTCCGGTCAGGAGCAGCTTTTGCACATCCTCCGCGAGCTTGTTCTTTTCCTCCGCGTTCGCGGCGGATTGCCAGCGCGCAAGCAGCGAGCCCGCCGGAATCACCGGACCCGCCTGGGCTCCGCTGCCAATCGGCTCGGAGTAAAAATGCCACACATCTTTGTTGCCGAAACTGTCCGCATGTGGATTGCCCGCAAGCACGTCCGGCGAAACATCCGCTGCAAGATTCCACTTCTGCGGCTTTTCGCCTGTGTTATTGACGGTCAAATCGATGAACGTCAGATCGCAACTGTGATCGTTTCCGCGCGGATCGATCGACAGCGAAATCACATCTCCAACCCTGACACTCAGATTGGCGATCGGCCCTGCTTTGGCGACACTCCTGTCGGTAATCGTTCCCGTTCCCAGCCTCTGCCGCGTTCCACCGCGGCGCAAATCCAGAAACCAAACAATGCCATTGCCGCACTCCGGATGAACGCGCTGTACAACAGCGTCAACAGTCACCGTCGCGTTTATGGGACTGCGCCAGCCCGCGATCGCCATCAATTTCGGCGACGGATGAACAGCGATACTGTGAGGCTTCATTTCGCCCGGCACGCGCACATCTTTGTCGGATGAATTCGCCAGCATGCTCGGCGTTTCGGGAACGCCCCATCCGTTGATGAAATCGAAGCCCGACGCTTTCGTCAGCTTATTCGTGAAATACCCTTCGATTTTCGCCGGTCCGCCGGACCCCTGGCCCAGAACATCGAGCCACGCGGCCAGCACGCCGGAGTCAACGCCATGTTTTTTCGCCAGTTCGGCGACATCGGCCGTCCCCTGCGCGGCGCTCGCGTCAGCCGCGGCCGCCAGCGTTTTTGCCGCCGACCCAAACACCCGCTCGCGGCGTTCGGCCTGCTCGCGGCAGAATTCGCGGACATCCTTCAACATAATGGTGGGCCGGCCCGGGGCAATCAGGCGCGGCTCCTGCCACACGGCAAAATCGTGTTCGTTGCCGTCGCCGGCATCCGAAGCGGCCAGATACAGCGTGACATCCTTGCCGTCTGTCGACGCCGGAATCTTGAGCTTCGATTCCTGTTTTGCGACGAGCGGAGTAACCGGCTCAAGCCACATTTTCGGGCCGTTGAGTTTTCCAATGTGTCCAACGCTGTTGAATTTCCAAAGCGCGTTCTGCCATTCGCCAATCTCGGCGGTGAGCGCAGCGGCATCACCCGGTTTCGCTGCGCGCCACCGCGCGCGAATTCCATCGAGCAGCAACGACGGCTCCTTCGCCGAGAGCGCATTGAAAAGCGTTCGGTAATATTTGTTGCTCAAGCCGGGTGTCGCAGTTTCGACACTGCGTTCGGTCAGCGTCGCCGCGAGGTACTTTTCCAGCGGCAGGCGTCCGCCGGTGTTCGTTTCAATAATGATACCCTGTAGATTGACCTTCGCCCCGCCGCGTGGATCGGTGAATTCGCGATAAAATCCCCGAATCTCAGTGAGCAGATCCTCAGTCCGGTCGCGGCGCGTGGTCTTCGCCGAAAAACGCATTCCATCCGGCAACAACACCGCATGAGTCGCGATGTCCTTCCCGGCATCGAGATATTTGGTGATCAGCGACGGCGACATGACCAGCGACTGGCCCGTGTTCGTAAATCCCTCGCCGCCCGCCCCATCGACCGGAAATTCGTGCGCCGGGTCGAGCGACTCGACGCCGGTCAGGTCGCGAATCGTATAAGTGTATTCCGCGTTCGAAAGCCGCCGCAGCACCACCGGTCCCGGATCGCCCGCATGAGCCAGCGCAATTTCGTCGAGCGTCACGCGCACCCATTTAGAGAGGCGTTCCTTTTCGGCCGCCGGAAGCTGCGTCTCTTTCGCCGGCGGCATCTCGCCGTTCGCAAGCTGTTCGGCGACGCCCTGCCAGATTTTGGACTGCTTCTTCACTTCGCCAAGCGATGAAAAGCGTTCAAGGTCGAGATCGCCTTTGTGCTTCGCGGTCGAGTGGCATTTGAGGCAATATTCTTTGAGCAGCGGACGGATCGCCGTGTCGAAACCTTTGGCTCCGGCATCGCCCTCTCCCGCGATGAGCATGCCGCTCAGCGCGAGACAAAAAACCAGTGTGATTCTCGTGCAGTTCATGCAGTCAGCTCTCCTGCGCATCGCCCGGCATCGGCAGCCATTCCCGCCAGCCCTGAATGTGTTGCCTCATCACGCGCTCCGCCGCCGCGGGCGCCTCTTCTTTAAAACAAACAACAAGTTCCCGGTGCGCCCCCAATGTCTTCTGACGCGTGGCTTTCGTTTGAATTTCATGCGTGCGATGCAGCCGTTCGAGCCAAAGTTGCAACTCCGACCGCAGCGAGCGCCAGAGCTTGGCCAGTCGCGTTTGACCTGACGCTTCCAGAATAATCTGATGAAAATCAAGATCCAGATGCGTCACTTCCGCCAGAGACCGCGCGCCGGCGGTCGCCTCAATATTGTCTTCCAGCGCCCGCGCATTCGCGCGCAACTGAGGAGCCGCAAGGCGAGCCGCGGGCGGCTCCAACGCAAGCCGCAGAATAAAGAGTTCTTCAAAATCGTGCGGAACCAGCTCTTTCACGTATGCCCGGCCCGTGGCGCTGAACTCCACCAGCCCTTCGCGCTCAAGCGTAAACAGCGCCTCCCGCACGGGCACGCGGCTCACGCCCAACTGCCGCGCCATGGACGCCTCGGCCAGCAGCGCGCCAGGCCGCAGAGCTCCGATAAAAATATCCGACCGAAGCCTGCGAACAGTGTCTTCGGAACGGCTTTGAGTGGGAGGTGTGGTGTCTGTTTCCATTATGGTATACCGTTTAAAACAGTATACCGTTTGCGGCGTCACCGTCAATCTAAAAAAATAGTCAGTTTTTTTACGTAGAGTCGAAATCCGTTCGGCTCTACTTCGGCAACGGTGGTAACATTATTTTGTCACAAGGTTTTGTTTCAGCGCATCGTTATCCACATCGCCGTGACTGGCGTGCCACGCGATCCGTTGTCCTCCCTTTATAAGGAGCGCTTGCGGCGATTCGTGCGGGATTTTAGTATCGGCAGCGATACGCTGAGACACGGGGCGGGCACCGATCACGTCCACCGAATAGACGTGCAGGTTTGGGTTCTCAGGCAACGCCCCCACAAAGTTATTGAAAATTCTCTCGACAAAATGACTCGTAGGACAAATCGGGCTGAGTTTGAATATCAGAAAGCTCTCGGTTCCTTCCGCACGCGCACGCTCCCACAGCGCCTGCCACTCGGCAACGTCAGTCAGCAATTGAATCTTGGCCATGATTGTAATTCTCTTTCGGCGGGGAGTGGCAACGAAACAAACGTCGTATCGATTGTAGCATTTCGTCGTATTTAGACTATTGGAGAACCTATTGGCCCGCGCGTTTCTAAAGCGTCATTATCGCGCCGCGCCGGGCAAGTTGAACGAGGCGGTCGAGCAAAGGCGTATTGGGAAGATACGCCGTGCGAGACCAACGAAGTTCAACGCCGCCCGCCGCAAGCGAGAAT
>JBBRQD010000101.1:0-18880 GCA_038227045.1 Planctomycetota bacterium | reverse complement strand
TACGCCGAACGATGGGTTCAATCCTTCCGGCGCGAATGCCTGGATCACTTCATCGTCTTCGGCGAAGTGCACATGCGCTTGATTGCCACTCAATATGTCGATTGGTACAACACGCATCGTCCACATCAATCGCTCAACAACCAGCCGTTGTCACAAAAATCAGCGATGCCCGCTCACGATCCGCCAAAGCCCGACGAAGTACAATGTCTGTCGTGGCTCGGCGGGCTGCTCAATCACTATTATCACGTCGCGGCGTGATGTCAAATTCTGTCGTATTCGAATATCAATGAGCTGAAAATCTGCCCGCACGTCGCCGCGCATACCCTGCGCCACCTTGCCTTCGGTATCCGAAACGATCTTTCGTTATCAAAATCGTCGGTCAACCTACTGCTCACCTTGGTTTTAAGCCAAATCATAGTTTTTGAACAGGACGCAGGCAGCGCGCGGTCCTGATAAATAAAGGGGCCGCAAACCGACGTGAACCAGCCGTCGGCTTCGCTCTCCGCCGCGCCATAGCGGCTGTTGTAATATTTGAAATAGGCGGGATCGTCCGCGCGCTTTTTGCGCCAAGGGTGGGGCGGGGCGAGCGGGTAGACGCGTTTGTCGCCGGACGCGACTTCAAGCGCGGACGCACTGGCGTCGGGATTGCGCACGAGATAACGCCAGGCCAGGGGCGCGACATAGATTCCCGCCATGGTGGTGTTGGTGACGAAGCGGTCACCGGTGTCGGTCATGGCGAATCCGAACGTGTGCGCACCGCCCGTGACAGGTTCGATCGCACTGCCGTCGGGGCGAATGCGGAAATCGGAACCCGACAAATTCACCGGCTGCGCCAAATGCGGCCCGGTGATCTTGCCGCCGCCCCAGCCGCGCCCGAAGTAAATCCAACCATCGACGCCCCACATCGGCGCGTTGACGCCGCGTTCGAGTTCACCGATGGGGAAGCCAGTGAAGAGCACTTCGCGGATGTCGCAATGGCCGTCGCCCTTGCTGTCTTTCAAGAAGACGATGTCGGGAGCGCAGGCCGCGATGATGCCGCCGCGCGCGGGGACAATGCCATAGACCGGCGGAAGATCGGCGGCCCAGACTTCGACGTTGTCCAGGCGATCGGAGCCTTTCGAGGCACTGAGCAACTTCACCGCGCCGACGGTGCGCTTCATGGCCGCGCGTTTGAACTTTTCGTCGGCTTGAACACGCCGAACCTGATTGTCGAGCTGGCCGGATTTGTTGAGTTCTTCAATGTCAAGCTGACCGGCGAGGTTGTAGCCGTGCAACTCGCTAACAAAAGTGCGACCGCGTTCATCCCAGCAGATGCATGAAGGAGACGCGATGAGCGGCTCGCTGGCAATGAGACTCATGCGAAAGCCCGGCGGAAGTCCGAAAGCCGCGGCGCTTTGCTCGGGCGAAAACGGCTTTGGAGCATCGTCGGGTTTTGGAATTTCTGCACCGGCCAATGCTGTCGAAATCAACAGCAAGATTACTGATCTGACACACCTCATGGTTTACTCCGAAAAGGACGGGGAAACACTTCATCCAAATGTACCGAAGTGCAGCCCGGCTGCTCTCTAGAAAACCTCCAATCCTTTCATTGTGCCTGTGCTGGAAGCGAATTTCTCCGTTTCTATTCCCAGACGCTGTAACATGGACACATACAAGTTAGGCAATGGGTAGTTTTTCTGTTTGTCGAACGCCAGGTGCTGGCCGTGTTTGAAACCGCCACCGGCCAGTAGCATGGGCATGTTCTTCGTATCGTGATTGTTACCGTTGCCGAGGTTGCTGCCATAAAGCACCTGGGTGCGGTCGAGCAAAGTCGCGCCCCCTTCTTTGCTGGACTGCAGGCGTTTGAAAAGAGCCGCGAGCTGCTGGAATTGCGCGAGTTCCAAGTTCTTCAGTTCGCGCAGTTTGTCTTCGCGACCGACGTGGTGGGAAAGGTTGTGGCTCTCGGTACCGACGCCGGGAATGTGCTCACTGAATCCGTCGAGCTTCACGAGAATTGAAATGAGCCGCGTGCTGTCAGTGGCGAACGCTAGTTGTGCGAGATCATACATTGCGCCGAGTTTTTCGAGGAGGTATTCGCCATCTTTGGGCACGGGCACATCCACTTTGGGCTTGGGCTTGCGTTCCCATTCCTCGGCGATGAGAAGCCGGCGCTCTACTTCGCGAACTGAAGTGAAATATTGGTCGAGGCGCTCCCGATCGCCGCTGCCGAGTTGCTTCTGCAAGGCCGCCGCGCGCGCCGCCACGGAGTCCAGGATGCTGCGGCCAGTGCGCAGTTGTTCGACCTGCTTTTCCACAGATACGGCGTCGCCGGCAACGAAGAGCGCCTTGAAGACTTGGGCAGGACTGCGCTCCGCGGGCAGCATTACGCCGCTCGAAGTGAATGACAGCGATTGGTTGCCGCTTTTCGAGACGACTAGCGAGAGTGCGGGGACACGCGTATTAATTCCAATGCGCTCAGCGGCAAATTGATCAAGCGAAATGCTGTTTCGGAACGACGCTGTACCCGGTTGAGGGGCGGCGGTGAGGAACGTTGCCTCGGCCGAATGGCCGCCAGTTACATCAGGGTGCGACGTGCCGGAGAAGACGGTGAATTGATTCCGAAAATCCTTCAGTGTCTCGAGATACGGCGTGAGCGCGTAATCGCGCCCGGTTTCCGCAGGGAAGAAATTCTTTTCAAGCACACCGAGGTTTGTGCAGATCGCGATGATCCGGCGCGGCGATTCGAGCTCGGCGGCAAAGGCGGGACGCATGGCATCAAGAAATGGCAGCGCCAGCGATGCTCCCGCTGCACGAAGAAATGTTCGACGGGTTAGAGCTGAGGCGGCAACATGAGCCATGTTTGAGAATCCTTATTTGGTTTGAAACAGCTCGCTGGCGACGACTTCCTGCACGATGGAACGCATTCCGTGGCGTGTGGCTTTAGTGCGGGCTACTATGGCTTCAATGGCGGGACGGTCTGAGAAACGGATACCCGCGCCGGTGGCGTAGATCATAAGCTGGCGAGCGACGTTGCGCGCGAGGGCGTCTTCGTCTTGCAGCAGCAACGCGCGGAGGCCATTCACGTCGGCGAATTTTTGTCCGTCGCTGAGTTCGCCGCTGGCGTCCACCTCGGAGCCGAGCCGGAGTTTGAGGCGGCTGCGATAGCCCACCGTGGTGGCGCTGACGACGAGCACGGATGGCTCTTCGACGCTCTCGTTTCCGCGCCGGATTTTTTGCGGCGAACCCGCGAGGCGATAGCGGTCGCGCCAGCCGCCGATGACATCGAAGCTCTCCAGCGCCATGCCCGGCGGGTCCATCTTCGCGTGGCACGAAGCGCACGCGGCATCGGCGCGATGTTTTTCGATCATCTGCCGAATCGTGACCGCACCCGTCGCGTCTGGCTCGATGGCGGGGATATTCGGCGGCGGCGGTCTGCGCGGGATGCCGAGCAGCCGCTCGGTGACCCACAGGCCGCGCAGTACGGGCGAGGTCGCGGTGCCATTGGCGGTGACTTTCAGCACCGCGGCCTGCGTGAGGAATCCGCCGCGCGGCGAACCGGCGGGAAGCGGGACCTCGCGCAGCGTCGCGCCCGTCACGTCACGGATGCCATACAGCTCGGCGAGCCGTTGGTTGATGAGCAATTTTTCCGACGTGACCAGCTCGCGCACGCCGAGATTCTGAGTGAGCAGCTTGCGGAAATACGCGCGCGATTCGGCGAGCATCGAATGGCGGAGCCACGGGTCGAACTCAGGATATAGATTCGGGTCGGGCGTGGTGAAATCCATTTTCTTCAGATCCAGCCACTCGTCGAGAAAGTGCTCGATGAACCGCTCGGACCGTGTGTCCGCCAACATCCGCGCGACTTGGGCGCGCAGCGTGGCAGGTTGGGACAACGTGTTTTTTGCCGCGAGTTCCAGCAGCGTTTCGTCCGGCATGGAGTCCCACAAAAAGAACGATAGTCGCGACGCCAGCGCGTAGTCACCGAGCCGAACTGCGCCCGGTTTCGGTACGCCGGATTCGAGGCCGACGAAAAGAAAATCTGGCGCGCAGAGGATGGCTTTGTAACCCGCGAGCATCGCCTCCTCGAAGCTCGCACCGCGTTTCAGTTCCGCCTCCGCGATGGCCGCGTAGGGTGCGATTTCCTCCGCCATCACGGGCCGGCGAAACGCGCGTGTGCCGAAAGCGAGCAGCAGGCCGCGCGGGTCGGCGGGCTTGGCAGCGACAGCTGCGGCGGGCGACGGCTTCGGCGCGGTGACTTCGATGTTGGCGAGGAAAAGATTGCGGTCGCGGAGATTCGGGTCGGTCTGTTTTTCGTCGAAGAAGTCGTTCACATACTGCACGCCTACCGTCACCGGTCCGGCGCTATCGACGCGGAATTTCGCGCGAAAAGTTTTCGGCCCCGCACGCAGCGCATCCACTGAAAACCGGGCGTGCGACATCTCGTGGTCGCCGACCATGAGCGTCATCTTCGCCGCCTCGTCACCCGCGTGCGTCTCGAACGCCGCCACCGCCATTTCGTATTCGCCAGCCACCGCGCAGTTCACGGTTATCGTCGTCGTGCCGTTCAAATTCAGCAGCCGCTCCGCGCCGAGCATCTGCCCCGCGCCTTTGCAATCCGCTAGCGGCAGCTTTGTTGTCGCGCCCTCAATGATCGTCGGTGCACCCGCGAGCGGAGAACGCGGATATTTCCCCACCGGCGTTTCGCCAAACAAACGCCGCTGGCTCTCCGGGGGCCATTGCTCCACTAGCGGTCCCTCCACCTCGAACCAATCGTAAGCCACGCCCGGCCCATCATAATCGAGAATGCCATCGCTAAACCCGCCCCCCGGCGCCCCGCTGCCGGGCAGCGTCATCACATGAAAAGAAACGCGCTCGCCTGGATTCAGCCACACTTTGAATTCATGCAACGTCGGCTTCAGCGAAGGCGCGTCGAAGTAGCCGAGCGGCTCGCCTTTCAACGAAGCGCGGATGATGTGCGTGACCTCGCCCGTGCCGTAAAACTCCACGTTTTCCATGCACTCGTAGTTAATGGTACCCTTCGGCGTCAGCTTTTCCGGCGGCAGCGGCGTCGCCTGCCAGTGGCCCTTCGCGTCCTTGATGAACGGCAATCCCAGCGATGTATAACTTCGCACCATTCCGCGCACTGCCGCCACCGCGTGCGTGCGCTCCCAACGCAGGCTCCATGCGGAAAAGCGCACGCGATACCAGCCCGGAACCGTCGGGTGAAAGCGGTCAATTTGAATCCCCTCTGGCTGGTGCGCGCCTATGACACCCGTGAGCACCGCGCACGATTCCGCATCGCCCGAAAATGACGGCGCGCGATACGAATTGCCGTAATCCTCCACTGGATTTCCCGCGACTAAACTCGTCAGACCCGGCGCCAGTTCGCGTCCATTCAGCGGCACGCAGCATTTCTGCGCAATCGCCGCTCGCGCCGAATCCTGTCGCATCGCCGGCTCCCGCCACGTCTTAGTCTCCGGGCGCGTCGCCACATTCACCACCGCCTGCCGCAGCGCCTCATCCGCAGCTTGCAGATACTTCGTCATCTGCACATGCGAAATATCGAGCGCTCCCGCGACTTTATCGAAACCGAACTGCTGGCCATCCTCGGGAAGCAATTCCTTCACCCGCAGCAGGGGGAGCGCGAGCAGGTCGCGCAGCGTATGTTCGTACTCTACGCGATTCATGCGCCGCACCAGAGTGCGGCCCGATGGGCCCGCCACCTCGGCTTCCTTAGTAACGACTGTTTTGCCTAACTCAGCGAGGAACGCCTGGCGGATTGCGGGCTCAGGCTGATCCGCTTTCTTGGGCGGCATCTCACCGGTCTGGATGCGATCAAACAGGCGTACGAGCAGGTCAGGACTGGCGTGTTGAAGTGAAAGCTGATCCACACGCAAACCACCTTTGTGAACGTCCTCGTCGTGACATTCCGCGCAATGTTTCTGCAGGAACGGGTGGAATTCCTTTGCCGCTTCCGCCGCCACCACGGACAGCTCCGTAAAAAGGACAAGTGAAATACTGAGTGTGCGAGCGGGCCGGAGCCATTGATCCATCACGAGCATATACATTCACCTCCATGACGAAGAACGCTTGCACTGTGGGCGTCACTTAAGAACTGCCGGGGCTTTCACCATTGACCGCAAAATATGCAGAAATCCGAAGAAATCTACGCCAGCGAAGAGATTCAAAAAGATGGGCATTCGACGTAGCAGTTTTATTTCGGAGTCAGTTCGTGTTTGCGCGAAAGATGGCCTTTCCAAACGTCTTGCCCCACAGTATATCCACCCGCTTCTCCGATGGATTCTTGAATTCGACCAGGTAGCCGCGGGGGCGGACGCCTTGTTTATCACTCCAGTGAACAAGCCAGGATGTAGCCAGGACATCGCCCACGCGTGGCGCTGACTTTGCATTCAAGAGTTTCCACGGAATGGCGTACTCCAGAGTGTAGCCGTGCTCGTTATCATCCTTCTTGAACACACCTTTCCAGCCCTTGGGAAAATTAATTCGACCGTGATAATCCATGCCAAATTCGAGTGCGAGCCGAGGTTGTTCAGCTCGTTTGTCGTACCATATAATCAAATGGACTATTTTCTCGCTTGTGTCCTGCGGCCTGCGCCCATTAAGCGGATCGCCTCTATAATCGCCGACGTACCCGGAATGCCCCTCTAACGGCCATCCCAGAGCCGCATCTGTGGAGAGCCGGACAACCACACTGCCGCCCTCCCAGATCAAGTCTGGCGCGGCAGCTACATCTCGGCTGTTTCGCATGGGAAAGGGATCGCCGACATGCGCTCCGATGTACAGATACTCGGCATCGTGCATCATCGCGCCATCGACAAAGTAAGTCGTGTCGTAAGGCGCGACGCACTTGCTTTGAAACTGGCCGCTCAAATTCCAATCGGCGAGATTTCCATCGATTGACAGCGACAAGGGCGCGGCCACGACCTGGATTGTTTCCAATGCGGTCTTATTGAACACCGCCAGAGCGGGATTCACGCGGTCATCCTCTGGAAACGTGCGGATAAATCGATCTTCTGTGAATGGGATATCATGCGCGTTCACTCCAACATTGCTCTCAATGCTGATAGCCTGGCCGGCCGTTATTTGCTTCGACCCCACAGATTTTCCATCCTGCGCTTTCCAGTCCGCGACAACTATACCCTGGAAAACTTGAACCTGCGTATCCCCGGCGGGTCCGACTCCAACACCGAACTCAGTTCCCAAATCGGTGACGGTTGCATGAACCGTTTCGACGATGAAATCACCTTTCGTTTTGTCGGCGCGCACGACGATATGTCCATTCCGAAGCGCCACTCTGCGGCTCGTCTTCAGTTCGAAGCTGACCGGCGCCTGAAGTAGAACAGTAGCATCATTGTCCATCGTCAGCTCAATCAACCCGCTCGACAATTCAAACAGTCCCTGTGTCAATCGCGAGTCGACCGCTATGGATTGCGCATCGTCAATCCAGCGAGCGCCGGAACTACGCGTAATTCGCGCAAGAGATGCCGGTTTTGACAATAAAACGTCGGGCCGCACGTGGGTGCCCAATAAGGCTAGCACAAGCACTGCGGCGGCGGCGGTTGCGAATACGATTATTCCCCAGCGCTTGCGCGCCTTACCTGCGGACCACGCGCGGGCGCTTGGAAGCGTCGTCAACGCCGGGTCGCGATCCAGCGGAGCATACGCTGAATTCATGGCCACACCACTGAGTCCTAGGAGGGCCACGTGCAGATTCATGTAGCGGCGGTAATGCTCGCGCGCAGCGGCATCCGCGCGAAGTAAATGCTCAAGATGTTTCGTTTCATCGGGCGTCGCGATGCCATTCACCAATGCTCCGATCAACGTGTCGAGTTCGCTATTGACGTGTTCGTTGTCTGGGCTCATGTGCGGCGGGCCTCCAGCGGGCGGCGCCCAACACACTGCATCAAAGCCTGTCTAACACGGTTGAGCCATTTGTAAAGGCTCGTGGGTGTGCGACCGACTTTTTCGGCAATTTGCTTCAATTCAGCTTCGCCCGAATAACAGCGATTCAAGAGTTCGCGTTCATCTGGCGTCATTCGCTTCAGGCATTCGATCAGAGCAACGCGTTCTTCTTCCATGAGCGGATTGTCGGCGCTATGATCCGAAGCCAGAAGTTCCACCACGTCATCAGAAAAAACGTGCCGATCGCGGGCGTGAGTGCGCCTGAAAGTGAGCACTTCAAAACGAGCGACCTGTTGTGCCCAGTGAACAAAGCTGCTGCCCTTCTCAAACTGGGAAAATTTCTGCCACAGGACCATGCTGGTTTGCTGCATAATGTCGTCGGCGTCGGACTTCACTGGAACAAGTGTATGGATGAAGGCGAAGACAGAAAGATAAGCCTGCGAATACAAACGCATGAATTCATCGTGCAAGCGGAGGTCTTGTAAATCTGGCGGCGGCATTTGTTGAGACCTATGGCCCTCGATCACGGTCATGTCAGGAATGTCCTTTCTTGAATCTAACATCCGTTCGAAACTCGATTGACCGAAAAATCGCAAGATTTTGTGTCTCGCAGATTCTGACGTCAATTTTTAAAGATTTCGCGGTCAATCCAGCTTGCAGAGGCAGTGGAGTAAGCGCCAACCTAAAAAAGGATGCCCACTTCATCTTATGAACAAGTTTCAGACCGTTTTTGCAGGGATCGTTCTTCTGATGAGCTTCTTCGTCCAAGGTGGAGAAGTCAATTCCTCCGCCGAACTTAGCACACCTGCCGCCTGGCTTAAAGCGCAGCCCAAGCCCGAGTTTCGAACGGGGCACACGCTGCCTCCGCTGACCCGCTATGGTTGGGACATGGACGATGCCGTTCGAGTCTCGTTGGCGGAAGACTGGGGCTATGCACTGGAGTTCGGCATTGTCTCCGACGAGACGGTCGCCCGCGCACTTAACGAACCGAATAGTCGCGAGGCTAGGCGCCTCGCGCTCGTACATTCCGATCCGAAGCGCTTCAGGCTTTCGGTCGAATCCAACCGCAAGTTGCCAAAAGAAACTACGCCCGATGTCTGGACGCGCAACAAAGAAGGAAAGTTTTTGAATGCCAAAGCGCGGTCGTTCGACGGAAACGAGTGGCATCCGGAAATGGAAACGGTCTTCAGCTTGGTTTCGCCCGATGCGTTCTGGCGCAGCGCGGCGAATCTCAGCGCCGAGCCCATTCAGAAACTTCGCGCAAGATGCCCTGTTACTATTGTCCTCAATGGCGGCGAGTACGGCATCGGTGTGGCGGGCTTTGCGCAGAAAGTTTGGGCGCAGGATCCGGACATTTTGAAAGCCAAGGGCGAGAAGTCCTGGCCCGACTTTGTCTCTGAACGCAAGGCATACTATCAGGGGCTGATGACGCAGGCAGAGCGTGCGGCGGCACCTGACAGGTTGCTTTATATCTACTATACGGCGGGAGGCGGAACGCACCGGAACGTCATACCCGACTGGGGTGACTGGAGCTATACATGGGAGACGTTCAAGGGCAACTCGGACCTTCCGAGCAACGAAGCCTATTTCAGGCATTTCAACAGCGGATTCACCGGAGATCGCGACATACTGACACTGTGCTTGAACGCCGCGGCACGTGAGATCGCGGGTGGAAAGCCGCTTTCTTACAACTGGCTGAGCGCCGGATGGGAAGGCGAACCGGGGCACTCGCACGCCGACATCGCGCGCTGGACGGGATTTCTGAAATGTTATTACACCGCCGGAATGATCGGCGGTATCGAAGGCTACTATCAATATCTGGGCAAAGATGGGTTCAGCAAGCCCTTCCCATCAAACAATCCGCCGCATTGGCTTCAGCAACTGACTGCATTGGCGCACGTTCACGCATTGTTCTCACACGCCGAAGATTTTCTGCGACAAGGTGATCTCTTGCCAGGCCCCGATAAGAATCGCTTTTCAAAAGAGCTTCCTGCATGCGAATTGCCCACCGGCGACAAGGACGTTCGCGTACTCGTTCGGAAACACAAGAACAGGGCGGAGTGGCTGGTGACAGCGTGGGCAGCCGGCGGAAACAGCCGCGAGGTAAAAGTAAGCGTTCCAGAGTTGGGCGATATGAACGTAACCGCACGCATCAATGGTGCCGTATATCAGGCTATCCGTGTCGGCGAAATGGTTGTTCTGACGCGCCTCGACTAACCGGCGCGCTCGATCGCCCGCTCGATCACGCGACTTCCATCGTTTCCGGAAAGCCTGGCAGCAATTCAGACCAGATGCTTTGCGATGGTGACGGCCGTTTCCAGTCTCGCAGATCCCGCGATATCCCAGCGCCCGTTTTCGGATTTTCAGCATCTGCGGCGACATATGCACCACGAAATGCATATGCCGCTGCCGTACAAGACACAGAAGCACAAACGACACGTAACCGGCATCGGCGATCAGCAGCATCGTTGACGTGAGCTGCATCACCAGCCGCATCAGCGGGCTCCGGCTTTCGCGCACGGCATTGCGCGACCGGCCAAAGCGCTTTTCAAGTTCTTTGGTATTGACCGTGCGCAATGACGTGCCATCAACCAGGATCACTGGGGTGAGTCGCGACAACGACCAGAATTCCCACCCAGGAAGTTGAATTCAAGCAGAGTTCTTCCCTTGATGTTGTGAATAAGCTCCCTCCTCGTTGAGGATATAAGGGGCTTGTTGTCTTGCTGAATAAAGTGACGGAGTGCGCCGCGCTAGCGCGCATTTCTAGCGGGTGCAAGCCCCCCCGGTCCGGGTTGCATGGGCCGGTTAGCTATCCAGACGCCGGGGATGTACCGAAAGGCGACCGGTGAACCATCAGGAGAAACACGGCGGATTTAAGTCCGTCGGGACCTGGTTCACGTTCGTTATTTTTCACCGCAGAATCCCCATCCAATTTTCGTGTAATCGACGCATCCATTAAACATCGTCAATCGTTATTTTACAGCAAGTTAGCCGAACCACGGTCCAGACTATAATTTTCAAGTGCGGTGTTGTCTTCCCCGCCTCCATTCTCACTCCACATCAAACGACACCACACACGCCTCATTCTGTTTCCATTCCATCTTGAACTCCTTCCCATTCCCCAGAATTGCCCCTGTACGCTCATCTTTCACGTTATGGACTGCCGTTTCAATTTCGAGCGTGATGGGCAGCCGCTCGGATTTTAGGCTGACGGAGTTGCCTCCGCCCAGCTCCGAACCGGACATCGCCAGGTTGGCGACGACGAACAGAATCGTTCGTTTGCCCTGCGTCCAATACGTTATTTCGTAACCGAATTCGTTTTCGCCCGCGCCCTTGATCCGAACCCAGCGCTGAATGCCCGCATTATGAAGGGGGCTCATGAAGACGGCGCGTTTTGCGGCTTCCTTCATGCCCGCCACACGATAGGCGTTGTACCACTGCGGCGACAGGTTCAGGAGCACCGCCGTGCCTTTTCCGGCTTTGTTCGCCTTTCCCACTTCCATCTCGCGGACCGATTTGTTGAATCCCGACGCATCTTTGATGCACGTGTTTTTGTTCGTCATAAACGTCTCGAACGACTTGTACGTAAAGTTTGCGTCCTGATCGACCTCGCACCACAACTTGCCGCCGTTGAAGATATCCTTCTGCGTCATTTTGGACGAATGATGGACGCCAAAGAGCTCGTCCAGCGCGCCGCCTTCCGTGCGCCCCTTGCCGTGCTGGTCCCACAATCCGGGCAGGTAATCGGCGATGACTGTGCCGCCGTTTTCGCAGAATTCCTTGATGCGTCGGGCTTCCACATCCGAGAGGCAGAGCACCGCGGGCAAAATCAGAACTTTGTAGTCCTTGGGCACGCCGTTTTGAATCACATCAATGTAGCTGATCCAATTGAACTGAATCCCTTCGTCGCGCAGCATGTCGAGCCACGCTCGCCGGACAAGATGCGATGCTCCCAGTTTGTCGTCGCCGTTGCGATTGGTCCAAGTCTTGCCGTGCGCCTGAGCGTCCATGATCCAGCCGAGTTGGATCGATGAGTGGCTGTAATACATCGCGACCCCATCGTGCTTCCATTCCGCTCCACACAACAGTGGCCCGATTTTCTTTTCGGCTTCGATGAATTGAGGCGCGCAGGTCTTGATCCAATCCTTCGGCGTTTTGTCGGCGTTGAACCACTTTTCGACCCAGCCGATTTCACCGCGATTGCCTTGAGCGAGATAATACCAAAGCTGCCACAGCGCATCCTCGGTGGAGCGGTGAAAATAGGATGTCACCGTCGGAATCGCATTGTGTGGATTGAACGAGCGGATGATCGATTGCGAACCGCCCATGTTGTACGCTTCGAGGTACTGAATCTTGCGCATCTGCTTGGCGTAGTCGAAACCGCCGAACGCGCAGGGCGATTGCCCTCCGACGAATCCACACGGTGTTGCAGGATCAACGCTGTTGGCGTATTCGACGAGGTCTCCGAGAAAATTGTTCCAGTACGAATCGTTGAACGTCCATTGATCCATCAGCATGCTGGCGTCGAACGCCGCCACGTCCAACGTGCTGAGCTTTGGAAGAATGTCGTTGTAGCCGGTCCAATTCGGACGCTTCGGCGCGTTCGGTCCATAAATTTCGGCGAGCCACGTGTCGTATGCCGTGACGTCGTCGGTCGCCTTCCACATGGTCGGATGCGCGAAATGGCCCCATGAGATTTCGTCGTCCAACGCGTAGGCCGCGCGATTCGGCGAGGCTTTGACGGCGTCGATGCTCTTCTTAATGATCGTTTCGAGGCGAGTCTTCATCGCGGCATTGAGCGGTTTGACGCGGACGCCGGTGCCGTGAACTGCGTTGAGCTGCGCCTTGGGAATGCTTCCGTCCCACAGATGCAGATCGCCCTTGCCGGCCGTGTGGTCCATGTAAAAGTGCAGGTTGTATTTGTCGATCCAAGCGAGATAGTCCGTTCCACCCTGGTCGATGAACGCGCCGTTGAATCCCATTCTTTTGCAGAATTCCCCCGATTCATCGGTGTGCCCGATAGTCCATTGGTAGTACCACGGCATGAAGAGCCAGTGGGGATAAGCCTTCAAGATCCACTCTTTGTCTTGTTTGACGCGTTTGAAATCGATCGACGTCTTGACGTATTTTTCGTACGAGTCGTCCTGGCATTGAGCCGGTCGGTTGGTAACGGCAAGCATCACAAAAGACAACACTGCGAGAAACAAGCGTTTGATAAGCATGGCTTGGATGGGTTCCTTTTAGTAGTTGAGTATTGTCGTGGTAGCGCGCGCCGTGGCGCATAAACGGCCGTTCCGGGTTGAACACACACTTGATTCTTTCTGAGGGCCTCCGGAACTTCAGCGTGTCGCACCTGACTTGCCCATTTTGGCTGTGTAACTCATCGATTTTGTCGTTTGATATACCCTGGTGTTAACGATGAATGTGAACACCGCTTGGACCGCTTTGCCGGTGACATTCGCATTCGTCAGCCCTGAATTCGCGAGTACCGTGGCGAAGTCGCCATGTTTGAACGAGACTGTGTATTTGGCAGTCTGCGTTGATACAACCCCTTTGGATTTCTTGATTGCGATCTTGACCGAATCGCTGCCGTTCACCGCGCTGCCTCTCGCGGTTAATGTAAGCCCTTTTGAAACTCCACCCGCGTCGAAATAGACGTTCGCGCCATTCGGGTTGTAGCCCTCTGGAATGTCCAAGGTCCCGGAAAACGAGATCCTATCCGCAAAGCCCTTGGCAAAGTTCAATTTGATTGAGGCCTTCGAAATTATCAATGCCTTAACCGAACCGGGATCTACAGGCAATCCCGTGGGCGTGCTGGCCGCATTATTCGGATCGCTTCCGACTGCCGTCTCAAACGCGTTCGAGAAGCCGTCGCCGTCGCTATCCGGCCCGCTTCCGACGATCGCAACTGCGGCATTCACCGTCACGGATAAACCGGGAGTGGCCGTCGTCAGACCGTCGCTGACTGAAAGCGAAACGTCATAGGTTCCGGCGAGTGAATAGACATGCGAAACGGATGCGCCTGATCCAGTGGTTCCATCTCCAAAGCTCCACGTGTAAGTCAGGGGACCGCCGCTGCCGGTGGCCACTGCGTTAAAATCGACGCTCTCGCCAACAATAACGGGGTTGGGCGATGCGGTTGGGGCCGATCCAAGCACGATCGGGGAAACAACGGTGAAATTCAACGTGCTGCTGCTACTTGGCGCAAAGTTGACCGCGCTGCCATAAGCAACCGCGATCGTGTAACTCCCCAGCGCGGTTCCGGCAGGCAGCGCATATGTCGCGTTCGCCGTTCCATTCGCACCTGTTGCAGTTGTCACTGCTGCGCCGAGATTCGCGGCACCGTTCTTAAGCTGGAATGTCACCATACCCTCGTTGACAGTTCCACCCGGAGAGATCACGGTTGCGTGGAGCGTCACGTTTTGACTGGAATTGCTGAACGCCGCGCCTTGAACGGGCGCCGACGTGGTCGTCGCGGCAGGGCTCACTGTCAGGTTGTGTGAATTGTCACTGCTGGCCAAATAATTGAGCCCCCCGCAATAGGCTGCAACGAGCACGTAGCTTCCGGATACAGTTCCAGCGGGAAGCACGTAGGTCACGTTCGCCATGCCAACAGTCACTGCCGCGGCTGTCGGCGCACCCACGATAGTGGCACCGTTTTTAAGTTGAAACGTTACCGTGCCTTCATTGACTATCCCGCTCAATGAGGACACAGCCGCGCTGACGCTGATGTTCTGGTTGGATGAACTGTAGAATGCACTGGCATTTGAGGCACTGGTGATTGTGCTGGCTGGATTTGGCACACCGGTTCCAAATTCGTAAGCGCCGATGTCAGTTGCGCCATTTACGGGCCGCGCTTCGCGAGCAATCGGGTGGACGTAATGGAATTGCGGCAACAGGCTCATCGCTCCGGCCGAACCCGGGTTGCTGCCTGCGTTGATTGCCGCCGAGCCGGCCACCAGACGATAGTCGTAGGCGGACGCATTGACAAAACCGGGACTGTTGGAGATCAAATTGGTCGTCTGCGTTGCGGGACCGCTCACCACCGTTCCGGGCCCGGCGAAAATATTGTTGATGAGTTGCGACTGTGCGGGCGATCCGGCGACGTGCACAAACGTTCCAGAACTGTAGTCGTTGACAAAGGTGTTGTTGACGATGTAGAGCTCTTGGATGGTGTTCGTCGCGCCTTCTTCCGCATAGTTCAGCAGCGTCGGATTCTGTTGATTCGGGCCTTGCTCAATCAAGTTGCCGATGACGAATGTTTGCCCGCCGTTTGGAACGTCGACTTCGTAGCTCGCAGTTCCGGTCGACTCGCAGGTAATGCGGTTGTAAAGAATGTAATTGGTCTGCGCTCGAGTCTTGACGAGGTGTCCGATTTTAACGTTATGACTGTAGCAATACTGGAGCGTAAATGTTCGAACATTGCCGATGTACATGTTGTGAGAAAACCCGTCGCCGAATCCGTTGTGATTGAATTCGCTGTATTCCACCAGAATATCGCTCGTGGCCCCCGCGTTGACCAGGATGCCGTCGTCATTGTCATGAAAATAGCAGTTGCGAACGGTAAGCCCCGCCCCCTCCTGCCGGATGCCCGCGCCATTTTGATCGACGACCGATTCGCCATAAAATTCGATATTCTCCACGGTCGTGTTTGAACCTTGGATGACCCAAATGGCTTTGCCGCCCGCATTCTGGCCTGCGGCATCGAGCTGGGCACGGCCTGAACCGACTCCTTGAATAAGGAGATTATTTGCCGCCCAATAGCAGACATCTCCGCTGTAGAGTCCGGAATCGATCTGGATGGTGTCGCCGTCCTGTGCCACAGCGGCGGCTTGACTGGGTTTTGTGTAGGTTCTACCGGGACCCACTTGCAACACGCTTCCTGAACGTGCTGTAGCGTTCACTCGAGCAGTTTCCCCGGCACCGACGCTGGCCACGCCAAAAACGACAGCGAGCGACGCAAGGATTTCGGGTATTCCGCGAAACGTTTTCATCGAACACCTCTGGTGGATTAATTTCTGGGTACATCCGTGCCCGCGGGTGCGGCAAGAATAACATTGTCAATCAGAAATCGCGTTGGCTTCCGGCTCGGCGATTCTGCCTGGAACTGGAGACTGCGGAAATGCGTGCCCTGCTTGAGTGGTTCCGACTGCCGCTGCGGATCGTTGTGTAGGAAGGCATCAACATGAAGTTGCACGGTCGTCCAGCGGCCCACCGCAGGCTGTTCGAGATTGACGCCGAAGTTGTCGTGCTGCTCATTGTCAAAGCCCTGCACGCGAATCGATCCGGCTTCCCCTTCCAGAAAAAAAGAGAATTGCAGGATCAGACCGCGCTGCACAGTGAAGATCCATTCATTGTCGCGCGTGCCGCCGGGCAAGCGTACCAGTGGCAGACGTACCGCGGAAAAATCGACGTGGGGCGAAGCATTCGCATCGCTTGAGGATGCTGAAATTGCATAGCGGCTGCCCTCTACCCCGCCGGGAACGATGACTCCATCCGCCCAGCCTTCCATTCGACCGTTCTCGAAGTCTTCACGCAACAGTGGCGTCCCAAGCGCGACAAGAGCGGGTGATTCCGGAGTCTTGACAAGCGCCTCCGTCACCAAATCTCTCCCCGAAGCGGCCACGGCAACTTGCCCCGCTGCCACATCGACGGTACGTCCGTCGCTGGAGCGCTGCAACCGGACGAGGCCTTGCGTCACTTCAAGCCTCGTTTCGCCGTCGCGATCCTTCAGTCGGAGTTGAGTTCCGACGATAGTCGCCTGCGCGGTGGCCGTGGCGATAATCATGGCTTGACCCGCCGGTTGCTTCGCAACTGATGCGGACACCTCGCCGGAAAGAAGGCGCACGCGCTTGGCGCCATTCGAAAGGCTCACGTTCATCCGTCCGTTCGATTCGAGCGTAACCCGCGTGCCATCGGCATAATCAATTTCTACGCGCCCGTCGTTGTCGGTGGAAATCAAGTCGCCATTCACGAGCACATTGGCATTGGCCAGCGGTTCAATCCGATTCGCGCGCGAAAAATGTGCGTTCGTTGCAGCAGACACTCGCGCGAGAGTTTCCTGCCCTCTTTTCATTCCTTGCGGTACCCACAAAACGTAGACACCGATCGCGAGAAGAATGCTCGCTGCAATTCCGAATGGTAAGAGCCAAGGTGATTTTCGAAGAGAAGCGTGACGTTTTCTTCCGCGTCCGGCTTTCACGTTCCCGTTTGGACGAGCGGTGGCATTTTGAGTAGACAACAAGTCGTGGAGGGTTATTTCCAAGCGTGTGCGTTCGACGAACTCGCGGCGGAACTCCGGATTTGCCTTTAGCAGCGCCGCCAATTCGTCCGCTTCCGCCGAAGTGGCGATGCCATCGGCGTGGCGATCGAGCAACGCATCGAACCGAAGGCGTTCCATCAGCGCGCCTCCTTTAAGCTGCTGTCTCGCGCGACACATTCCGCGAGTGCCTTTCGCGCACGCGAAAGCGCGACATGGACAGCGTCGACAGTCCAGCCTGCATCGCGGGCGATCTCGGGCACGCTACATCTTCCGTGGTAACGCAGATCGAGCATCCGTCGCACGCGTCCGGTGAGCGAACCGAGGCAACCCGCGAGCAGCGACTGGCGAGCGCGCATCCTGTCCCGACTCTCCTCGTTCTCGTCGAAGGATTGCGCGGCCACATCCAGCAGCGCCACCGGCATGGGCACAACGCGCCGGTTCGTCGTGCAGGTGCGATGGTGTTCGGCGATACGTCGGCGCGCAACTTCCCGCGCCCATGGCAAGAAGGGTTCGGCCACCCGGCCGGCGGCGGATTCGGCCAATATGGCGAGGGCGGTCTCTTGGAAAATTTCTTCAGCCACGTCGAAGTCGCGCGTCACGGCATAAATAAATCCCAACAGCGCCTGGCGGTGCTCAAGGAGATCCCGGGTCATTTTGGGCTGCGACATGGTGGCGGTACTCATGCATCTAAAGGAATACGAATAGAAGATCTTAGCAGAAAATCCGACAGAAATGTTCGCTGATCCCCAGGCGCAGGGATTTTCTCAGACAGTCCATGCTTCCAAGAAACATTACCGCCGTCAGTTGCGTGGGCTGGTTCACATCCCAGTCCTTCTGCGGCGCGAGGCGAATGCGCGCGCCGTTGGCGCCGCCACGCTTGACCCGCGGAACGTGGACGACGATGCCCACGCAGTGGAGACCAATTGCGAAACCGATGGGCCGGACGCCGCGATCTTCTCTATCAGCGCAGCGATGTCCTGCGCATCGACCAACGCGTGATCGACCGCGGGGATCTGGTCCTGCCAAATGAGCGCTTCGGACGGCACTTCTGGTCCGAGATACCGCGCGCGCGGACCCATGTCACGGTGCGTCAGATTGAACGAGGCGCTTGCGAACGCGTCCGCGAAAAGATTCGGATTCTCGAGGAAGTGCCGCGATAGCGCTTAATGGCCTTTAGAGACCGCTCAGCGACCGCTCGACGCACGGAAAGGCCGAATTATCTTGAAGTTGCATGATCATATGAATATCTGGTGTGGCGCAGCACGAATGCAAAAATTTTCTTCGTCAGTTTGTGAGATGTGCGGGTATCACTCAATGGAGACACATGACAAATTCTGCCGACAGCCATGAAGAGTTCATCAAACTCCTCGTGAGACACGAGGGGGTAATCCGGGCTTCTATCCGAGCGGTGATTCGGCGCCCCGAGGATGTCGATGAGGTGATGCAAGCAGTCAGTTTGACAGCCTGGCGACGATTTGATTCGGTGACGGATGCGGAAGGTTTTGCGAAATGGGCCTGTGTAATAGCACGCTACAAGATTCTGAAATTCCAGCGAGACAAGGCTCGGGATCGATTCTGTAAACGGCGGTCGAAAACTGGAGCGGTGGGCGGTCGAAAAACGTAGCACTTTGCCCAAAGTACTGCTTCCTGCTCAAATGTCCATTCGCTCTGTGAGACGACTATTTGGATTCTGATTTTTGAGGATCGTCGCCACCG
>JBBRQD010000100.1:0-19638 GCA_038227045.1 Planctomycetota bacterium | reverse complement strand
CATTATCGCGCCGCGCCGGGCAAGTTGAACGAGGCGGTCGAGCAAAGGCGTATTGGGAAGATACGCCGTGCGAGACCAACGAAGTTCAACGCCGCCCGCCGCAAGCGAGAATGATGCTTTAGAAATGCGCGGGTCAATAGTGGCGAAATTTTATGCAAGGATTCTTTGACATGCTCAAATCCGTTCGCGTTCTGGCGCCGCTCATCGCATTCTCATTTTTCTGCTTTTCCGCGGAACCTATCGATCCAAAACCAACTGATTCCGTTCCGCAGATCAATCCGACTGCGACGCCCGTTCGCCCGTCGGTCAATCCAAAAATTGACAAGGGCGAATTGCTGGGGCACATTCAATATCTTTCCTCACCCGAATTTCACGGGCGCGATGCGGGAAGCGCCGATCAAATCAAGGCGGCTGAATACATTGCCGCCGAATTTACGCGCTACGGGCTGGAGGCATTTGGCGATTCGAAGGACGGCAAGCGTGGGTTCTTTCAGGAATTTCCCATCATCGTTTTCAAAGGGCTGGGAAAATATTCGTCGATGAAAATGACGGTCGGCACGACCGACAGCGTGTTGGAAATAAAGAAGGAATTCCTGCCTTTGCCCGCCGGATACAAGACGGTGAAGGCCGATGCGGGCGTGGCGTTCGCGGGTTATGGAATCTCGGCGCCGGAATTCAATTACGACGACTTCGCGAACCTCGATCTCGCCGGCAAATGGGCGCTGATTTTACGCTACGAACCGAAGGTGTTCAGCAAGGGTGGCAATCATTCGAAGTTCGCCGCGTTGAACGCGAAAGTGCTGAGTTGCGCGCTGCGCCGTGCCGCGGGTGTGCTCATCGTCACCGGTCCGCTGGGGCACGAAAACGAGGGCGGCGCGGATGCGCTCGGCAAGGCCGTGCCGGGCATCATCGGCGATTTTCATATTCCTGTAGTGCATATCACGCGCGCGCTCGCGGATCGGCTTCTCGTGCCCGCGGAAAAGAAAATCGCTGATCTGCAACTTGCGATCGAGAAGGATTTGTCGAACCAATCGATCTCAATCCCGAGTGTGAAAATCGCCGCTGTTTCGGACATTGAAGTCGACGAAAAGACGACCGAAAACGTGATCGCGCGCTGTGAAGGTTCCGATCCTGTTTTGAAAAAAGAATGCGTGATCGTGGGTGCGCACTGCGATCACGTCGGCATGGGTTATTCCGGGTCGCTGCTGGGAAAAGACGGGGCGGGGAAGATGCATCCTGGCGCGGACGACAACGCCAGCGGCACGTCCGGGATGTTGGAGATCGCGCAACTGATCGGTTCGCTGAAGCCCGAAGAGCGGCCCAAACGAACGATTCTGTTCATGGCGTTTTCTGGCGAGGAAAAAGGGCTGCTGGGTTCGGCGTTTTACATCGAGCATCCGTTCGTGCCGCTCGCGGACACCGCCGCGATGTTGAACCTCGACATGATCGGGCGGTCGAGCGACGGCGGCGTGCAGGTATCGGGCGTCGGCAGCAGCAAGATGTTCAAGGAATTGGTGACGAAGGACACGGCGGATTCGAAACTGAAAGTTCATCTTGGCAGCGCGGGCGACGGGCCCAGCGATCACGCAAGTTTTTTCCGCAAAAATATCCCAGTGCTGTTCTTCTTCACCGGCACGCACGCGGACTACCACCGGCCGACGGACACGTGGGAGAAGATCAACGCGCCGGTTGCCGCGGAGACCGCCGAATTGGCCTCGAAGATTCTATTTGATTTAAGCAACCGCCCCGACCGGCCAGTGTTTTTGAAAGCGGGGACGGGGTGTTACCTGGGCGTCGGCATCGATGAAGGTAGAAAGAATGTCGAGGGCTTTGCGGTAGGCGATGTCACCGTAGGAAGCCCCGCCGAAGTCGCGGGCATACGGCGCGGCGACACCATCGCGGCATTGAACGATCAACGGTTGGCAAACGCGATGGATCTGATGATGAGCCTCACGGAATATTCGCCGGGCGACGAGATCGAGTTGAAGCTCAAGCGCGGGACGGAGACGATTAATGTGAAGGTGAAATTGGGGGCGCGGAAGGCGGGGAAGTAGGGGCTAATCCTATCGTTACCAAACCGTCGGCGCGCCTAACGTCCTGAATGGCTTATCGGAAGTGACGATCACCATTTGGCGATTTAAGGCTTGGGCGGCAATGAGCTGATCAAATGGATCGGGATGATCGCCGGGCAATTCTCCGCTCAATAAAATATCGCTCGCGTCGATGGGAACCGCGCGCAATTGGAAAAACGATATTTGCTTGGGAATCCAAAGCCTGGGAGAGCCCGGCAAAGGCAACTTGCCAGTTCGATGTTTCAATGCAATTT
Source organism: Planctomycetota bacterium (assembly GCA_038227045.1). GTDB lineage: Bacteria > Planctomycetota > SZUA-567 > H5-PLA8 > H5-PLA8 > JANXLS01. The sequence goes on along the minus strand of JBBRQD010000100.1, from coordinate 17,312 downwards.
CCCAAAGGCTGGCGTCACTTATGTACAATTCGCTTGCGACGTCGTTCAACGCAGCTTTTGCAGCCGTTGAAAGCTTTTGCGGCTGGCACGCCAGCCACAAAAACGCGCAGGTGTCCAGCAGCAAGTTCATAGGCCCCACACCAACAATTCTTCCTTCGTCAGCGGCGCAAACGCACTGTCCGGTATGGGAAAGCGTTTACCGGTCATTTTACCGACCTTCGGCCGTTTTCGGCTATTGCGGGTCGTATAGGGAACGAGCTTCGCGACAGGTCGATTCCGTCGAGAAATCACAATCTCGTCGCCTTTTTCGACCGCAGCCAACAATTGCGACAAGTGTGTCTTGGCTTGATGCGTGCTAACGTTCGTCATGTTCCCACCGTAAGCGTCAAAATGTGGACTTAGTCAACTTAGTCCAGTTATAGTATTACGGACGAGAGATTCAATGCAATGTCCAATATTCCACAAAGACTTTTCTACGCCGCCACCGTATCCTCAATAATCTCGTAAAAGAAATTGCGCTTCTTCAACTCCAGCCCCAATTCGGCGCTGAGCGCGCGCATTTCGTCGACTTTCACATCGTGGACCGTGCCCGCTTGGCTGACGACATTCTCCTCCATCATCAGCCCGCCCCAATCGTTGCAGCCGTGCAGGAAACTCAGTTGTCCTACCTTCGCGCCCTGCGTCACCCAGCTCGATTGAATGTTTGGAATATTGTCGAGGTACAGGCGCGCGACCGAGAGCGTGCGCAGATAATCGAACGCGCCCGCCGCTTCGATTTTGCCTTCGAGTTTGGTGTGTTTCGGCTGCATCGTCCAGACGATAAACGCGCTGAACGGTGCGTGCTCGTCCTGCGCGCGCCTCAGGCGGTCGAGGTGCTCGATGCGCTCGCGCAGCGTTTCGTAGTGGCCTATGACCATCGTACAGGAACCCTTCAAGCCCTCCTTCGCGGCGTCGATCATCACACCGAGCCACTCGTCAGTCTGGGCCTTTTTCGGGGCGATAATCTGGCGCACGCGATCGACGAGAATCTCGCCGCCGCCGCCGGGAATCGAATGCAGCCCCGCAGCTTTCAGGCGCTTGATAACTTCGCGCACCGGCATCTTGAAAATGTGCGAAAAATGCACGACTTCGCTCGGTGAAAACGCGTGAATGTGGATCCCGGGAAACTCGCGGCGAATATCCTGAAGCAGCTCTTCATACCAGTTCAATTTCAAATACGGATGATGTCCGCCCTGCATCAGAATCTGCTTCCCGCCGACAGCCTCAAGCTCGCGGATTTTCGCGTAGAGTTCGGCGCGCGGCAGCACGTATTCTTCCGGATCGCCGGGGCGGCGGTAGAACGCGCAAAAGTCGCAGTCGGCGACGCAGATATTCGTGTAGTTGATGTTGCGGTCGATGACGTACGTCGCCGTCGGCTCGGGATGCAGCCGCTGCCGCGCGGCCAGCGCAGCGCGCCCTAACGACGCGAGATCGGCGCGCTCCATCAACAGCAACGCGTCGTCGAAATCGATGCGCGCGCCTGCCGCGGCTTTATCCAGAATGCGTTGAATCGTCTGGCTCATCTAATTCCACCGTTTAGCTAATGCGTGTAAAAGTCGAATCCCTGTCCTTCTTCAATCATCTGCGAGCGGACAAGGTACTTTCGGAAGAGGCTCATGCCTCCGAGTTCTTCCCGGCCCAAATCGTATTTCACGACGCGCGAAATGTAATTTTTGACGCGATGATAGTCCATGCCGAGGTTGCGCGATTCCGTGCGCGAAATGGCGTCGATGTTGCGCAGACCCTCGCGCTTGGCCATGAACAGCTCCATGTTAATGCCCTGCAAATCCACACCGGGGCGGCACACCCACACCGCAAACACGAACGGCAGCTTGGTGAATTCGTACCACTCGGCGGCGAGATCCAAAGACTGATAGCCCGGCGGCACCGAGAGCAGCAAACACGGATCGCCGATCTTCAGAAAGCCATCGAGATCGTCGCGCAAGAGCGGATCTTCGCCCAATTGCAGCGGCACCAGTTCGATGCCCAGATTCATTTTTTCGTGGAGAATAACCTGAAGCAGCGCATTGGTCGTTTCGGACGCGGGATCGAGTCCGATGCGCTGTGCCTCGCGTAGCGGCGTGCGATGAAACAATTGAATGCTCCAAATCTCGCGGTGCGACGAGACCGAGATGTTGGGGATGATGGTCGTGCCGGGACTGCGGAAATATTCGATCGAGCTGACGAGCGCGACATCGACGGATTCTTCGCGCAACTTGCGCGCGAGCACGCTGGGCACATGCGCCTCGAAAGTATACGCCGGCGTGCTCGGCTTCAGGCCATAAGTGAGCACTTTGGAATTCAAGTAGGGCACACTGCCAATGCGAATCACGATATTTTTGCGCTGCTCCTTAGAGACTTCATTGTAACGGCAACAGGCGCGTGATGCAAAGCGACACAATGTCTTTGCATGGAATAAATTTGAGCAAACCAAGGGCCGTGGGATTTTGTCCAACGCGGAGGGCGCGGAAGAAGACAGAGAGCGGAAAGGTGAATGGATATCTGGGATAGCCGCCGATTTCAGCTTGATCCCTATTTGTTGTGTGGCACTGGTAGCGGCCGTTTGCTACCAGTGCCGAATCGGAAAGGCGCGCCAAATTTCAGGCGCTCCCTTTGTCGGCACCAAGAACTACCAAGTGCCGCCCGAAACCAATTTGAAATTCGAACGATCATTTCCGATTCGCACTGGTAGCCCAACGGCCGGCTACCAGTGGTACCCCACTACAACTCAAGCTGGATTCGAGCGTCCGCAGTTTGAGCTTACTTTTTCGGCTCCTTTTTTTCGGTTTTGGACTCATCCAGCACCAGCGAAACGGAGTTAATGCAGTAGCGCTGTCCGGTCGGTTTCGGGCCGTCGTCGAAGACGTGGCCGAGATGCGCGCCGCAGCGTTTGCAGGTCACTTCGGTGCGCTCCATGCCGTGAGTCTTATCTGTGATCGAGGCAACTTTGCCGTCCGCGGCGGGTGCCCAGAAACTTGGCCAGCCGGTGCCGGAATCGAATTTCTCGTCGGACTTGAAGAGCACCTCGCCGCAACCCGCGCAGCGGAAAATGCCTTTCGCGTGTGTGTTGAAATAGCTGCCGGTGAAGGCGCGTTCGGTGCCTTTTTGCCGCATGACGGCGTATTGTTCCGGCGTCAATACTTTCTTCCACTGTTCATCGGTCAATGGCAATTGTCTGGCTTTCGCGGCTTCCACGGCTTCGGCCTCCTTTTTCTTTTCTTCTGGCGTGGGCGCGGCCGGTTCGGCTGCGCATCCACAGACGGCAAGCAGTATCGTTGCCAGGGCGAAAAAACGGAATGGATACATCGGACTCTCCTTTACTTAAATGAATACGAATTAGACGCACGAACGGTCTTATTCTTTGCGTGCACATTGAAACGTCTCTTCTTGTATATGTCAATTCCGAATCAAAAGCTCAGAATTCTATTTGCCGACTTCTCTTTTTTGAAAGGCGATAAAACCCGGCAGCGCCCAACCCAGGCCGCGGATGAGCCCCATCCACAGCGCTGTGTGCGCCAGCGCCAGCGCGGGCACGAAATGGCCGTCGACAAACGCGGCAGGGCCGCCGGCCGCGCGGAAATCCGGAAAAAGACCCAGCATGGTTTGCAGGCGCGCGATCGTTTCCATTTGCAGCGAATTGACGTGAGCTTCGAGCAGCCCGGATTCCTGCAAGCGCACGACATCGCTGCGCATCAACTCGATCACGTTGCGCGACATTTCACCGCTCAACACCATCAGGACTCCCAGCGCAACCGTGACGGAAAAAGACAGCACACCCGACCAACTCGCGGTGATGATCGCCAGAACCCATCCTTGGATCGCCATCATGAAAAACGATTTTGCCAGATTCGGCGCGAAGCCGTCTGCAGCCACACCCAGGCGCACGCCCGTCGAACGCGCGACGATCAGCGAAATCGGCGGGAAGCGCGATGTGGGCGCATGAGGCGACGCCGTAATGGCCACTTTGATTGGGCCTGCCGGCGTCGTGGCCGGGTCGAGAAAAAACTCGAAGGGGCGCGCGTGCGGAATGGTTTCCTTGCGGTCCAAAAACGGCGCCTGCCCCAGCGCCGAAGCTGTGATCCGCACGTCCGGAATGTGGGCGATGATCGAATTGTTCGAGGAGATGGCGAAGCGCAGCGAGAGCTGCCCGAGGCCGGCTTCTTCGGCAGGCGCGGCAAAAACCCACTCACGCGTGGTGCCCGGTCGGATGAACAGGAATTCGGCGGACGATGTGGAATTCGTGCTGGAGTCGAAGTAGGTGCGTGTCGTCAAGGCATTGCGTTCCAGAAGCGGCCAGGTGCCGGTTTCGTCGAGACGGGTCTGAGAATGCGTTTCGGCGCGCAGAGGAACGGCACGAACGAGCGTTGCGCAATACAGCATTAGAATGGCCAGAAAGCACAGATCGATGGCCCAGAAACCGAGCGCCTTGCCGGTCAGGATGGTCCAGCGCGGCACCGGTTTGGCTCCAATGGTGTGCATGATGCGCGATTCGATTTCGCGCGCCACGGAGAGTGCGGAAAGCAGCACGATCAGGGAAGCCCCGAGCAATTCGCCGCTGGAGATGCAGGTGTCGAGGATCAGCCGCGCCCGTCCCACGTGCGTGCCGTCGGCGTCGGAGAAAAACGCGATGGCGCCGGGCACCAGGGAAAGGGCAAGGACCGTCCAAAGCACCTTCAGCCTCAAGCCCTCGCGAAATCCCAGCGTCGCCAGCGCATAAAGTTGCCGCGCCAGCGTACGCCCGCGCGGCCAGAGCAGAAACGTAAGCGCAATGCCCAGGAGCGCCCACACCAGCACGATGGCGGGCGTGGTGGACTTGGGATCTTGCAGCGCGTTGAGCATGTCGCGTAGGAAGTCAGGCATCGGGATTCCGCGGTGACCTAAGTTGTTTCTTCGGCCCAAACCTTGAAGCTTTTTAGATTGGCATGTCCGAACGAGGTCGTCAACGCGACGTCCACGGCATCGCGTCCGCGCGCCATCAGGACGCGTCCAACGCGTGGCGTATTGAAGCGTGCATCGAAGGTGTACCATTGATTATTGAGATACACTTCGAACCAGGCGCTGAAATCCATGGGTGACGGCAGCGCGGGAATGCCGATGTCGCCGAGATAACCGGTGGCATAGCGCGCCGGAATGTTCAACGCGCGGCAGAAGGTGATCGCCAGATGCTGGAAGTCGCGGCAGACGCCGGTTCGTTCCATGTACACGTCCCACGCGGTCTTGGTGGGGCGGGCGAATGGGTAGCCGAAATGCACATTCTGATGCACCCAATTGCAAATCGCCTGCACGCGCGGCCACCCCAAGGGCGTTTGCCCGAACATTTGAAACGCGAGGTCGTTGAAACGATCCACTTCGCAATAGCGGCTGGCGAGCAGGAACTGCATTGCGTCGGGCGGCAAATCGCCGACGGCGTGCTGGTGCGCACCGGCATTGACGATGTCTTTTGCGCCGCTGTCGAAGACCACGTTGTCGTTGTAGAGGCTCAGCCGCCCGGCGGGCGCGACGATCCGGCCGCAGCGGTTGCCGAAAGTGTCCACGTATTCCATCACGGGCAGATTGGGTTCAATTTGCAAGTGCTCGGGCTGGCGCAGGTTTCCCTGGCGCGACGGATGAATGTATAGCTGAAGGAGCATGGGCGCAGGCGCGGGTAATTCAAAAATGACTTCGTGTCCGCATTTGATGAACATTTGGATCCTTCTAATCGGACTCAATCACCTCGCTTCGTGCCGTGTGAGTGTGCACGCCGGAAGCCTCGCACCTTCATTTCACCTGCTACTTCCGCGACACAGCGCTCAACCGCGCCGATTCGCTTGATGTCGAAGGAATTTCTTCGCCGCCGGACCGCTCCGGCGTCGAAACTGCCTTTTCCCCCGTGTTCGATTCCTGACTCAGCAGCCGCGTGCCGCTCGTTTCGTTCGAAATTCGATTCGAAGGTTGCAGCGTCTTGTTACTCACGCTGATCTTACGCAGACGGCGTCCCTCCCGTTTGGTAATTTTGAATGACAATCCTCCGTTCGCGATCACGTCGCCTTCTTTGGGCACGCGGCCGGCAAGTTGAAAGACCAGGCCCGCGACGGTTTCGAAGGAGCCTTCAGGCGCTTCGAAATCGGGAAAGATTTCCTTAAACCGCGCCATGGCCGTCTTGCCGTCAAACACCAGAATGCCATCCGGCGCGCGCTGCACATCCGCCGGTTCGTAGTCGTATTCGTCCTGAATTTCGCCGACGATTTCCTCAATCACGTCTTCCAGCGTCACCAAGCCGGCCGTGTCGCCAAATTCATCGACGACAATGGCCATGTGAATCTTGCCCTTCTGAAAATCCTTCAACAGCTTCGAGACAGGGATCGATTCGGGCACGAATGCCGGTTCGCGCAACAAATCCACGAGTTTGATCAGCTTCGGATCCTGCAGCGTGTAGAGCAGATCCTTGACGTACACGATGCCCTTGATGTTGTCGAGCGTGCCGTCGTAGACCGGCAGTCGCGAGAAGCCTTTCTCGAACGCGCTGCGAATTTCCGCTTCATCGGCGCGCAGTTCCAGGGCGTCCATATCGGGGCGGGGGACCATGATTTCGCGCACGGTTTTGTCGTGAAATTTGAAGACTTGCTGCAACATGCGCTGCTCGTCTTCCGACACGACGCCGGCATTTTTGCTTTCGGAAAGAAGCATCAAAAGCTCTTCTTCGGTCATGGCCAGCGCATGGGACTCGACGGCTTTCAGGCCAAAGAGCCTCAGAATGACGCTTGAGGAGCCGTTCAACAGCCAGATTAAGGGGCGAAAGGCGATCAGGCAGACCTGCATGGGCCGCGCGAGATAAAGGGCGATGGTTTCTGGAAATTGCAGGGAGATGCTCTTGGGCATAATCTCACCTACAACGACATGCACACTGGTGATGGCGAACAGCGCCAGCGCCGTGGCGACGCCGTGTTCCCAAATATAATGGTGGTCCGTTGTCAGAAGAAGATCCAGGAGACCGTGGATTCGCCTGGCAATGAACGGTTCACCGAGCGCACCGAGAGCGAGGCTGGCAAGCGTGACGCCGACCTGGGTTGCGGAGATGTAACGGTCCATCTGTTCGAGTGACTGCCGAACCACGGCAGCGCCACGAACGCCGTCTTCGATCAGTTTCTCAATCTTCGTCCGCCGCACGCGCACCAGCGCGTATTCCGCCGCCACGAAAAAAGCGTTGGCGAGCACCAGCAAAACGATCATCAGAATGTTGAATGTGACGTCATCGTTCATGTCGCTGGAATTTTAGCAGAAAGCGGGGGATTCGAAAGGTAATTCAAAGCCCCCCGTCAAATAGGAAGATATTGGGTCTCAAACTCAAAGACACCCAGCGAACGCAGGATTGCAGAATGCACGAAATAAAACGGAGCGAACACCCTCGTTCGCTCCGCCATTTGACATCATTCGGATTAAGTCTTCGATCGCTTACGACGTCTTCTTCTGCGTCGCGTCGGTCTTCTTATCCTTGTCGATCAAGTCAATCGTTTCCGCCGCTCGGCCGGCTTCGGTGTCGGCGAAATCTTTGGCCAGTGCCGCCAGTCCGGGCTTGATCATTTCGCGATCGGGCTTTCGCGGCGAATGCGCCCACTCCTGGATTTTATCCAGCATGAATTTGGCCTTCAATTCCTTCATGACCTGCGCATCGCTCTTAAGCTTAGTCATCTCCGTCGCGGCCTTGACCACTTCCGGATAAGCCTTGTAATAGAGCGTGACGCCTTCAAACGCCTTGTATGCCGCCCATTTGCTCGCGGCGACCTTGGCTTCGGCGTCCATCAAGCGCTTGGCGACTTCTTCCTTCAGCATCGTGTCCATTTTGGCCGCGCACTCTTTAACCTTCGGATCCGATGCGCCGAGCGCCTGCTTGATGACCAGCGAGGCTTCATTGCTCTGGCCGAATTCGAACTGGCGCCACGCCTTCTTCAAGACCTCCGGGACGTCTTTTGGATCGATCTTCCATTTGGTGTTGGGTAGTTCGGCTTTGAGGCCGGATTCCAAGTCCGTGTTAATCTGATGGTAGGTGCCGTCCGCTTTGATCAGTCCAGCGTATTCGTACCCGCGTTCGAGCTTGGTCAAATTCAGGAATTTTTTCTGAAAGCTTTCGTCCGTATCGGCATAATACGCCCAATTGGTTTTCAATATCTTCGCGTAGCCCTGGCAGTGCTTGACATTATTTCCAGCGTTCACTCCGACAAACAAAGCAGGTTCGTTTTCCATCGACTTGCGGAACTGTTCCCGACCGGGCCAGTGTTCGATGCACTTGGGTCAGGTATCCACGTAGAAATAAATGACGACCGCTTTTCCCTTGAGATTCTCCAGGGAATACGGCCCGCCGGTGGCCCACGTATTGGCGAATTCCAGCGGCACCTTATCCGCGGACGACGTGCCAGCCGAACTGCCGGACGAGGTGCTCGCCGCAAAACAACATCCCGCCAGCATCAAGGCCGGCAAGAGGCTGAAAAGCTTTTTGTTCATGCAAATTCTCCTTAAAAAATATCCAAATAGCCAAATGCAAATCGCGAAATCGGCGTGCTTCGCCAAGCCCGCGGAGTGTCTAAAGTTGAGTTTGAAGTGCAGCGAAACTGGACCCTGACCGGGCCAGTATTTGAGCGATTAAATCACTGAGCGGGAAAATGCGGATCGTTTGAATTAACGAAAATCGATGACGAACCATAGGAGCGCGGGCGCGCGGCGTTTCGCGGAAAGAGATCAACTGGGATTTCGCGATTCCAAATCATTCGATGGCCCTTAAATCCTAGCACTGCGAAAATGTTAACGAATTGGCGGTGAAAGTACAACAGAGAATATAAGAATTGAAACCGACTCTATTTGGGCTTTGTGTTGCGATACGATTTATGACAGGCCTTGCAGTTGTTTTGCAGCGATGCGTAAATCGCGTCGAGTTTTACCGGTGTAGTCTCCGGCTTGTTTTCGTTGAAATTCCGGAGCCGCGTTTCGAGCACCTTTGCGATTTCGGCGCTCTCAGACATCCACCCTTTGTAATTTTCGGGCCGCAGTTTGTGCTCGTTCGTTCGCGCGATTTCGGTGAAAATTTCACTGAGTTTTAAGGCCTCGTGCGCCGGGTCAAGATCGGGATGGTTCTTGGGTTGTTTCCAGCCGGCCTGTTTGCATTCACTCAAGAGTTCCACCGTTTCATCGATTTTTACCATCGCTTCCGCCAACGGCGGGATCGGGGAGATCGAGCGGTATTCAATCTTGAGATTTTTCAGTTCTTCCGCGCCGGCGGGTTTTGCAGTCCGCGCGGATTGCCATAGCCCCAGATAATTCTCGCCGGTCCCCAACGTTTTCATGGCCGCGATAGCTTCGTCGTTAGTCAGTGCATGGGCCACCACGCAGGCCACCACCGCGGCAGCCGGTCCGCGGTGTTTTCCATGATGGCAATGCACGTAAATCGGGCCGTCCAACTCCGTGATCGCCTTGGCCAATTCCTTGCCGCGCTCGACCGGCACGCCGTCGTAGCCGATTGGCAGATGGACGTACCGCAGCCCATATTTCCGAGCGGTTTCCACATCTGGCGATGCGCCATCGACGCTGATGACCGTTTTTACGCCCAGATCTTTGAGCGCCTGAAACGCTTGCTCGCCGTGCGGCTCGGCTCCGGTCAACACTTTATCCGTCAGGCGATGCGCATTCTCCAGCCGCGCGTCATGCACTGGGATTGCGGCGTGCAACGGTATCGGCTCTTCGCCGCGCGCCGGAAACGCGAGCCCTATCAAACATGCCAACGACAGATACACTGTACAAACGCACCGCCGCATTTCGATCCTTTCTTATTCGTGAATTGGCGTTGACGCCGAAGCAATTTTCGGCGAGAACGTCAGTCCTTTTCGATTCTCAATTGTTCGGGAGCGGAAGACAAGTTAAAAATCATTAATGGACCTAACGTGTATTCGCTCAAAAGAGCCGCACAATGATGGGGACTCAAATCGTGGTTGAGACTCCCGCCCGAACTTCCAGCCCGGTCCGGCTCTGGATCCTTGCGCTGGTGGCGCTCACTGTGGGTGTGTACGTCAGCGCGTACTGGGGCGATTTTTTTCTCGACGACAATGACAACATCGCCAAAAATCAGACGCTGCGAGATCCGCTCAATCTCAGCAAGTTCATGGCGTACGAATTCAATATCACTCGTCCGGTGGTGCAGATGACGTTCGCTCTCGACTATGCGTTATTCGGGAAGAATTCCAAGCCGTTTCACATCTTGAATGTGCTCATTCATGCCGGCGCGGCGGTGCTGCTGTTCAGTATCGTGCGGCGGTCGTTGTTATCTCCGCGCCTGGCGGGGCGCTATGCGGGCGCCGCTACACCGTTGGCATTTGCGGTGGCGTTGTTGTGGGCGGTGCATCCGCTGCAAACCGAATCGGTGACGTACATCGTGCAGCGGCACGAGAGCTTGATGGGCCTGTTTTTCCTGCTGGGGCTTTACGCGATGATTCGCGGTGCCGAATCGCCACGGCGTCTGGCCTGGCACGCGTGCGCGATTGCAGCAGCAATGCTGGGGGCCGGATGCAAACAGGTCATTGTCGCGCTGCCCGTCGTCGCGCTGCTTTACGATCGCTGCTTCATTTCCGGTTCGTTTGCCGCGGCGTTGAAGCGCGCGCCATTTTTGTACGCTGCGCTGCTGGTGCTGCCCAGTGCGTTGATTGTGGTGTTGATTGCCCAATCTAAACCGATCGATTCGGCGGGGATCAGTATTTTGAAAATCACGCCGTGGGAATATGCGCGCTCGCAGTTTGTCGTGGTGACGCATTACCTCCGCCTGGTTGTTTATCCGGTCAACTTATGTGTGTATTACGCGTGGAAAATCGAAACTGATCCCCTGCGTATTGTTCCGGCGGCGGCATTTATTCTACTGCTGCTGGGTCTGGGAGTGCAACAACTGTGGAAGAACACGGTTGCCGGTTTTTGGGCGGGATGGTTCTTCGTGATTCTCGCTCCGACGTCGACGCTTTTCCCAATCCGCGATCTGGCTTTTGAACACCGGATATATTTATCTCTCGCGGGTATTATGGTTCTTTTGGTTCTGGGACTTTACGCACTGAGGCCGTATCTTTCCGCGGGGCGCAATCCCATGCAGTGGGGCGCGGGAGTGCTTGGCCTGCTGGCGGTGACGTGGGCGGCACTGACTGTGCAGCGCAACATTCAATATCACGATTCGGCCGGACTGATTCTCGATACGCTCATCAACACACCGCACGATGCCGCGACGCAATCACGACTCGGCCAGGGGCTTTTGAAGTCGGGTGCATATCGCTATGCGCGCGATCTGTCCGAAAACGCGCTGAAATCCGATCCGAACGATTCGGCGGCGCACGCGAATCTCGGTGAACTGGCCATCTTGACGCAAGAATTCGTTCACGCCGAAGACGAGTTTCGCAAAGCGCTTCAAAGCAAAGTGCCCGACCCGCGCGCGCGAAAAGGGCTTATCAATTCCCTGATGGAGCAGGGCAAAGACTCGGACGTTGATGCACTGCTTGCGAATGAGCCGAATGCGGTGCGCACCAAGGCCCAAATGATGCTGGGGAATCGGGCATTTAATCACCATCGATTCGACGATGCGGCGCGCTGTTTTAAACGGGCGTCGGAGCGCTCGCCCGAGGACGCCGAAATCACGACCCATTTGGGAATCGCCTTGGCCGCGGGCGGAAAAGACGACGAGGCTCTGGTCGCGTTTGGCGCGGCGTTGCGCCAGCAACCGCGCAACGGAACGGCGCTTTACAATCGGGGCATGGTGCTGGAACGAAAGGGCGGCTCGCGCGCGGCGATCGCGGACTACCGCGAGGCGATTGCCATCGATCCGGAGAATCCCAAAATGCTTTCATCGCTGGCGTGGTTGTTGGCAACCGCGCAGGACGGCGCGCTGCGCAATGGCAAGGACGCGCTCGCGGCGGCGGAGAAGGCCTGTGAACTGACGCACCGCATGCAACCGGCGACGCTCGACATACTGGCAGCGGCATTGGCGGAGAACGGGCGATTTGACGACGCGGTCAAAGCCGGTCAGGATGCGTTAAAACTGGTTCCGCCCGAAGCGCCGCTCGCGAAGGAAATCAATGCGCATATCGTGCTGTTTCAGGCCAAGAACACGCTGCGCCAGCACTAGGCTCTGTCTGAAAACTCAGCGTGTGTGATACTCCTCCGCGTGAATGTAATTTCGGCTCATGCTTGTTTTAAAGCAAATCACCGCTACAATCTGGTATGGACCGAGTTATCGGCGCTCAGAAATCGCCGGTGAAACTCCGCCCAGGGTTCGCGGACCGTGTACGGTTCGGAGACTGTAGGGGCGGGGCGTTTGCCAATTACAGAACGGTTTCGTGCTCAGCGCTGCTCGTGGAGTCGCCAATATGATTATCGTCTATTGCGATAAGTGCGGGCTGCGAGTGTCGGCTAACGATCTGGGCGAAGGCCGCGCGGTTGAGATCACTCCCAATTGCTGGCTGTGCGGTGCGTGCGCTCCGGTCCAGCAGAAGCAACCCGCGCCTCCGCTTCCCCGGCCCAAGTCCGCACCCACCAAAATCGCCACAGGCGTGCGGCGCGGTGCCGGCCAGCCGGTTGAAATGGCATCCAGTTCGCGCGCGCCAGCCCTTCCGCAAAAGAATTCGACGCGCCTGATCGCGATGGCGGTCGGCGGAATGTGTTTGGTGATAGCCGGCATTGTCCTGGTTGTGGCCCACAGAAGCAAAGCAAGCAGCGAACTTCATGCGCGTGTCGAGGTCAAAATTACGACGCAACCTCCGAAAGACACAGTGCCGAAAACCGAGATTTCAAAGAAAACCAACACCGTCGGCAGTCCGGAAAAGAACCCCGTGCCGGTAGCGCCTGTCCAGCCTCCCGTGCCCGCGCCTACAGCAGTCGCCGAACCTACGCGGCTTACGCGCGCCCAAGAGGCGGACAAGGAGATGGAGAATTTCCGGGAGACTCGCGCCGCCGCGCTGCTGCTCGAACACAAGGAGTGGTTCAAACAGAACGCTGCGGATCCTTGGGAGTACCGGACTCGGCTGCGCAATTTCGCCGTGTCCTACCGCTCGACTCCCGCGGCGGCGGAAGCCAACAAGTTGCTCGAGGAATTCAAGTCGCTGCCACCCCAGCCGGACCGGCTCGATACGGCCGCTCCCGAGGCCAAGGACTACCAACTCGTGTACGACCTTAATCTGGCGAATATCAGTCATGAAATCAGCTACGATGTGGACAACCGCGCCAAGATCAAACAACCTTTCGACCGCATTGCGTATTTTATCGAGTTGACTCCGGCCAGCGGTGCGGCGCAGTATCTGTATGTTTCATTGGATGCCTTCACGGACGACTTGGGCAAGATCGGCGTGCCCACTCCGGCGTCCGGCGCTCGTTTTCAACAGAACGTTGCGAACATGAACGTCTATTCCAATGTGAGCGGGATTGTCGCCGGCATGGGGTTGAGCGGCGGGAACATGGAGTTCTGGCCCGACAACTATGGTGCGCACAATGCCGCCAACGTTCCCGGCGCATCCAACGAAAAATACGATTTCGGCGATCAGAGAACGGATCCGCCCGACGGCTACGGCTGCATGCAGATCCACAACCACGACGCCACGCAAACGCTGTTCGCACTGAATCATTGGAGGGAGGGCGGTAACGCCGATCTTGGGATCGGCAATCAGCCCACCGCCAATCCGGACTGGACGTTCTCCAACAACGCTAGTGGCTATCATTCAAAACGGCTGCGCGTGCTGGTGCATCTTAAATAAAATTCAGGGACGGCGAAAGCGGTTGAAGGGAACTATGCGGACAGAGCACACAACTATCTTACGAAAAAGCATCGAGCGTTCGGTTCTCTTAAGTTTTGGGACTCTGGAAGAGTAAAAGTTCGCGGCACGGATGCACTGCGTCATGCAGTTCAGACTTCCGCCTATAAAACGAGGCATGCGATGGCTGAACTACGCAAGCTTGGCAATTTCGAACTCATGCAACGCATCGGGCAGGGTGGCATGGGCGCGGTGTACAAGGCGCGCCAGGTTACGTTGGACCGCATCGTGGCGCTTAAGGTTCTGCCGCCTACATTGGCCAAGCAGCCGACGTTCATTGAACGTTTCCTGCGCGAGGCTCGCGCGTCCGCGCGGCTGAGTCATCCCAACATTGTCAGCGGCATTGACGTGGGCGAAGATGGCGGCGTCTACTATTTTGCCATGGAGTTTATCGAAGGATCGAGCGCCAAGAGTTTGATCCGGCAAGGGGGCCAGTCCGAAGAACAAGTGCTGAAGATCGGCTCCTTTATCGCCGATGCTCTGGCACACGCTCATGGGCACGGCATTTTGCACCGCGACATCAAGCCCGACAATATTCTCATCGACAACGAGGGCACGCCGAAGCTTTGCGATTTGGGATTGGCCCGCCTGGATTACCAAACCGAAGATGAGAAAGGACTCACCCAGGACGGCGCGACATTGGGAACGCCCTACTACATGTCGCCGGAACAGGCCCGTGGCCAGCACGACCTGGACCCCAAGACAGATCTTTATTCGCTCGGCGCAACACTCTATCACCTGCTTACTGGCAAGCCCATATTCGATGGCGCCACGGCGGCAGTGATCATGTCCATGCATGTCAATACCAAATGTTCCAGTCCTGTCGATGCAGGAGCACATGCCAGCAAAGGTCTGGTAGCGATTCTCGCGAAGCTGCTCACCAAGGACCGTGCTGACCGCTATAAATCCGCCGCGAAGCTTGTTGAAGACCTGAATCGGGTGGCAAAGGGTGAATCGCCCCAACACGCCGCGCTGCCACCGGGCAAATGGCCATTCGTCGGCATCGCACCCGGACTGCAGTCGCGCAAGGCCGGAACGGGCGGTGCGGCGAATCCGTCAGAGACGACCCGCAAACCGCGGAGCGAAGCCGCCACCAAGTGGCTGCCCTTGTTGGGCGGCGCGGCGGCCATCGCGATTGTGGCTTCGTTTTATTTCAGCGGTAACAAGTTGAAGATGTCAGACTTGGCTGTGGTGCCGCATTCGCTGCCCCAGGCGGAGCACGCGTCAGTGGTTCCGTCAGTCTCTCCCGTGAAGCCGGTTAAGGCTGTACTATCCGCGGAGGAACTGAAGCGTCATGAGGAGGCCGCTGACGCTGCGGCAAAGAAGTTTGCGGGCGAGGCCAATGCGCTGGCTGCCCAAGGCAAGTTCGATTCCGCCATCGCACTGTGGGAGAAGGCGGCTGCGGAGCAGGCCGGACTTATCGCGCCTCGCGCAGCCAAAGCCACGGCCGAGATACGCGGCCATGCGGAGGCGAAATTACAGGGTCCGCTGGAGCAGGCGGAGAAATGTCTGACGGAAAAGCGCTGGGCCGACGGGCGGAAAGCCCTCGACGCTGCCGGGGAGATCGAGTATGGCGCGTGGGGGCCGCGTCTTAAGAATCTTCGCGCCAAGCTGGCTGCCGGGGAGCAGGCGGAAGGAGAGGCTGCCAAGACTGCGGCTCTGGCCAGCCTCGAAAAAGCGCTTGCTCAACACTTGAATACATTCGTGGATGCGACCTTGAAAGGAGATCTTATAGCTGCCCGAAAGGCCGCCACTGACGCCAAGGCGGATCATGCGTTGAAGGATCTTGCGGCCAAGGTCCAGGACATGTCGGATGTGTGCGCAGCGCTGGAGAAGGCCGAGGCTGCCAGACTGGCGCCGCTTGAGGCGCTCAAGGACGGGAAAATACATTCTTTCGAGAAAGTCAAGGAGACCATAACGGGGATTGTTACCGGTGTCACGGCCGACGCGATTGCCGTCCATTTTCAGATTCCCGGTGGTGGCAGCGCGGACACGAAGATTCGGTTTGCGGATCTTACGCCTGCGGAACGCAAGCGTCTGGCGGGCAATTTCAAGCCCGCAACACCGGCGGAATTCCTGGTGCAGGGAATTGGTGCGCTGGCAGCCGGAGACACGCACGCCGCCATGGCCGATTTGTCGAGCCTCAAGGATTATCCGCTCGCGGCTGCATACCAGGCCAGGCTGGATGAAAAACTCATGGCGGTTCTGGAAGCTGCGGCAAAACCTGCGTGGGAAGCGATCGCGCAATCGGCGGGAACTGGAAAGATTCCCGACCAGAAAGCCAAGGATCTCTCGGACAAGGTCGCGGCCTTCGAGAAGGAATACGGGAAGACCAAGTTCGCGGCGTCCGTCGCGACGGAGTTGGCGGCGCTGACGGAACGGCTCTTTGGCCATGCGCCACAACTGACGCTGGATTTGGGCGGCGGGGTAAAGCTGGAACTGGTGCTCATCTCTCCCGGAAAGTTCATGATGGGCAGCCCGGCCACCGAAGCGAAACGGCTGGAATTCGAAACGCAGCATTCAGTCACGCTCACCCAGCCATTCTACATGGGAAAATATCCGGTGACGCAGGAACAATTTGAGATCTTGATGGGTAAGAACCCCAGCATGACCAAGGCGGCTAAAAACCCAGTGGACATGGTGACGTGGAACGACGCGCAAGACTTCTGCGCAAGAGTCAGCAAGAAGACGGACAAGTCTGTGAAACTGCCGACAGAAGCCGAATGGGAATACGCCTGTCGCGCCGGCAGCACCACTGCATACTATTTTGGCGACAATGAAGCGAATCTGGGAGAATTTTGCTGGTACAAAGACAACTCAATCGACAGGCCACCGGGCGATAAACCGGCCGATAAACCAGGCGATAGGAGAGGTTTCGCCGCTAAAATAACGCACCCTGTTGGTGGCAAAAAGCAGAACGCGTGGGGTCTTTACGACATGCACGGCAATGTCTGCCAGTGGTGTCAGGACTGGCTCGATAAATATGCAGAGCAGGTGGCGGTGGATCCACAAGGTCCCGCGCAAGGCTTTCGCCATGTTTTGCGCGGCGGTTCGAGTCAACTCCCAGCTGGGGAATGCCGGTCGGCATACCGCATCGGATATCCCGCGGAACGCTTCAGCGGCCATGTAGGCGGATTCGGTTTCCGGGTGATAGTGGTGCCGCCGGCCAGGCAGTAAGGGCTACCGGACTGGAATGGCACAGTGAAGCCACTCGAATCAATTTTCGACGCAAGACGGCGCGCGGTTGAATCGTTAAATCGCTGTTCGATGCGGAAAAAGGGAAGAATGGGAAGGGACAGACGCCACACGATTTCGTGTCTATCCCCCTCGAGATCTTGTCTTTACCCACATCTTCGGAGGGAAACTGGACGAAATATAAGGGAGACCCTGATTAGAGGAGTGGCTCCCATGAGAAAAATCGAATCGGCTGGAAATTGGGCGGAGGCGGAGTTTGGTGAGGCGGATCTTGGCGAT
>JBBRQD010000099.1:0-19658 GCA_038227045.1 Planctomycetota bacterium | reverse complement strand
CAGTCGATCTTCGAGTACATCGAAGTGTTCTACAACCGGAAAAGGCGGCACAGCTCGTTAGGCTACGTCAGCCCCGAATCGTTCGAGGCAGCAGCCAACTGAGTCAAAAGGGCCGCGTCCGCTAAACGTGGGGAAGGTCAGACCGACCCTTGCGGAATGCCGTTGGTCTGGCCACTTCGCATATCCTGAACGTGCGAGTCAATAATATTTCCAATCAAGGTTTTATCGTTTCGGTTCAATTTGGCTACGGGTTTAGTGTGAACAGCCCACGCAATAGAATGCGTGTAGATCGCCGCATAGCAGTCCGTGATGTCGGCATGAAAGACATAGCTATACTCCAGCGCCAGTTCAATCGAGCCTTGTTCGATTCCGTGCCACCAGTTGCTGATCTGCGCAGCTTTGTCTTTGCGTTTAGATGTCGCCTGTAACGGAATGCTCAGGCACCTAAAGTTAGTCGGCCGCTGGAACTCCTTAAATCTCTCGCAAAGCACCTTCCAGTGTTTGTCCAAGGTGATCTTCTCGACGAGTGAAACGTAGAGTGCGGGGTGGATCAATTGAAACGGTCGCCAGGCGTGGCGGCCATCTTTATTTGACAGCATCGAATAATTCACGCCTTCGTAATCGCGAGGCTTCGAGGACATGTTCGCAAGCTGCTTGCCTATCAGCTCTTTTGCGACGGAGGAAAGCAACTTCTTGAATGTGAAATAGACCGGTAAGTCGACTCCGCAGTAACTCTCGGGTTTTAACAGAAACGCACGAGCCTGCCTTGCGGTCATTTCGAGAATGGATTGGTCGAGCTTTCGTTTCGTCCTCTTTCCCTTACTTCCTTTCAGCATGCGCCCCTCCATCGACAATTCACTCTTCTCAAATATAAAACGATGATCTTGTTTACTTCTTTGGGTATTTCAACCCAGAGAGCATCCTCGCGAATTTTTCGAGATTGGCTTTCAATTGAGTGTGTGTCTCTGGAGTCATCAATTTCTGTCGCGCGGCCAATTCAAGCAGCGGAACACAGTCCTGTACGCTTCCACGGCTAATGCCGAAGAAATTTTTACGATCTGCTTTTGTGAAACGACCGTTGCCTTCCGCAATATTCGCGGCAATTGATAGCGATGCCCGGCTGAGCTGATCCGATAAAAAGAAAAATCCTCTCGGAAAATCGCGGGTGAGTGTGACGATTTCGTTGGCGAAATTTATTGATTTTTGATAGACAATGAGCTTTTCGAAGGCGAAGGCCATGTTTGGCTCGGCATTGCTTAAGAAGCCGTGTTGAGAGTAGAAAGTAGAGAGGAGACCGAGGAGAGCGGACAGCGCCTGCTGTTTCTGCTTTCCCCTCTCTCCGCTCTCCTCTCTATTTCGCTCAGCGAAATCGGGACGGAGGGATTTGAACCCTCGACCTCCTGCACCCCAAGCAGGCGCGCTAATCCAAGCTGCGCCACGTCCCGTCGATCTTGCCCGCGCCATTGCTAACGCGAAGCACCCTTATAACGGTGTCGCGGGCAGCGTCAACAGTATATTGGCCGCTCAAGCCACCACTTCGCTCGCCTGATGCGCCTTCGCCGCGGCGATCACCGGCGCCGCGATGTGCTGCGGCACGATGTCGTAATGCGAGAATTCCATGGTGTAAAAGCCTTCTCCGCCGGTGATCGCTTTCAGTTCCGACGAATAATTCTGCACTTCTGCCGCGGGGATCGCCGCCTTGACGACCTGCATGTCGCCAAGCTGATCCATGCCTTTGATTCGCCCGCGATGACTGCTCAGATGCCCCGTGATGTCGCCCATGTATTGACCCGGCACGATCACTTCCAGGTTCACGACGGGTTCGATCAACTGCGGCCGCGCTTTCTCGAACGCTTCCTTGAACGCTTCGCGCCCCGCGATTTGGAAGGCGATGTCTTTTGAATCCACGTCGTGGTATTTGCCGTCGTTGAGCACCACGCGCACGTCCACCACGGGAATGCCGTGCCAGACGCCTTCGGTCATTTTGCTGACGACGCCTTTTTCGCACGATGGAATATATTGCCGGGGGATCACGCCGCCGACGATCTCGTCGACGAATTCGAATCCGCCACCCAGATTCGGCTCGATGCGGATCTGGCACTTGCCGTATTGCCCGGCGCCACCGCTCTGTTTCTTGTGCGTGTACGCCGCTTCCGCCACGGCGCTGATCGTCGAACGATATGGAATCTTTGGCGGTTTGCTGGTCACTTCGATGTGCAGTTTTTTCAAGCGGGCCAGCATCAATTCCAGATGCGTCTGTCCCAAGCCGTGGATCACCAGTTCGTGGGTCTGCGGATTGACGTCGACGATGAACGTCGGATCGCTTTCGGCGAATGCGCGCAGGCGCAGCCCGACCTTCGCTTCGTCGTTGCGGTTTTTGGCCACGATCGCCAGCGACTGCATCGGCCGCGGCATGGGGATGGGCGTCAGCTCCCAACCGGTTTCGTCGGTCGTCAGCGTGTCGCCGAAATTCATCGTTTCGTATTTTGCGAGCGCAAAGATTTCGCCGCACACGACGCCGTTCTTCTCCTTCGTGTCCTTCCCCTGGACTTCGAGGAAATGCGCGATTTTGTCGGCTTTTGACGCGGACGAACTCTTCGCATTCGCACCGCTTTCGAGACTGCCGGAGTACACGCGCAGATAGCTGATTTTGCCGACAAACGGATCGCGTTTGCTCTTGAACACTTGCGCGTAAAGCGGCCCGTCGAGTTTCGGCGCGATCACGCGCTCTTCGTAGCCTTCGTGCTTTTCCGGATTCTTGCGGCGCAGATGAATCGGTTCGTCGAGCGGATTAGGCGCGTCCTCCACAATGATGTTCAGCAGCTCCTTAAGACCGATGTCCTTGTCCGACGACACGCACATCACCGGCACGACGCTGCCGTTCAAGAGGCCCTTTGTGAAACAATGGCAGATGTCGGTATGCGACAGCTTTTCGTCGTTCAGATACCGTTCCATGATCGCTTCGTCGCAGGCCACGCAGGACTCGACAAGCTGCGCGTGCATGGCCTTGGCTTTCTCCTCCAGTTCCGGCGGACAGTCGTGAATATCGTCGATCAGATCGACGACTCCGCTGAACTCTTTGCCGGCACCGATGGGCAGAAAGAGCGGCGCGACCGATTTGCCGAAGACCTCGCGCAACTGATCGACGACCTTGTCGAAGTTCGCGCGTTCGTTGTCCATTTTGGTCACGACGAAGATCTTGGGCTTTTCGAGTTCCGTGGCCATGTTCCACAATTTTCGAGTCATGACTTCCACGCCGTTGGTGGCGCTGACGGCGATCAGCGCCGTTTCGCACGCCGCCATGCCCTCTTCGGCCCCGGCGGCGAAATCGGGCAGGCCGGGGCAGTCGAGCAGGTTGATGCGCTTGCCGGCAAAATCGAAATGCATGATCCCGGTTTCAAGCGAATGCCCGCGTTCTTTTTCGTCCGGATCGCAGTCGCTGATGGTGTTCTTGTCGCCCACGTTGCCCTTCTTGCGGATCGCGCCGGCCGCAAGCAAAAGGGCTTCCGAGAGCGTCGTTTTGCCGGTGCCGTTATGGCCGACGAGCGCCACATTGCGGATGTGTTCGGTGGTGATCTTGGACATCGTGAGGCCTCCTTAACGCGGGTTCAAATGCGGTTTCGGGCTCCAGGTTTGAATGTGTTTGAATGAGAAGAAAACAAAAAAGCGAGACGCTTTCGGCAGTCTCGCTTAATCCATGTTTCCCAAGTGGCGCGTTCCATGGCATTGGAAACCGCGCCGCATACAGCCCGGAGATGAGGTAATCCAGACATAATGATTTCTATACCCCGTTTTCACAATCGCGCAATAGCTTTTGGAAAAATGACCGTGGCGGGACCGTCCCGGTCCCGCAATTCGTCGGAAAACTTTTAAACGAAAATTGTTGACAATGAGAATGTCTCTTGGACGATGCTATAGTGGACTTCGGAGTAACAGCATGACAACTTTGGAAACAGCGGAAAATATCGTGTCGCAGTTGAGCGCCGCCGAACTCGCGCAGTTTCGCCGGTGGTTTGCCGAGTATGACGGCGAGGTTTGGGATAACCAGATCGAAGCGGACGCGGCCGCCGGAAAATTCGACGCGCTGGCTGAGGAAGCGCTGGCGGAATACAAGGCGGGCAAGGCGACCGAGATTTGAAGAATTTCGCCTCCACCCGTTTCTGGCAATATTTCAATGGGTTGCCCGTATCGATTCAGAGCCTGGCGCGCCGCAACTACACATTGTTGAAACGCGATCCCTCTCATCCGTCACTTCACTTCAAATCCGTCAAAGGTGGGAAATATCGCAGCGTTCGCGTAGGCCTGCATTATCGAGCCCTCGGAATTCCCGTCCCAGACGGAGTGCAATGGTTCTGGATTGGCCCACACGCCGAATACGACAATCTCATCGGCTAATATTTTGTTCTGCCTCCTCATTTTTTCAGAAATGCTTGTTGAGGGCCATTTCCCGTATACGCTGACATGCCGCCGGAGGCGACAGCATGCAGCCACAATCCGAAGACACGTCGCGTGAGAAAAAGCGCGCGGAATGGCTCAAGATCAAGAAGCGTGCCGCGGGAAATCTGCTGGGATGCTTTTTATTCATTGTATTGGCTTGCCTGCCGATAGTGTGCATAAAACTATTCGCTCAATTTACAGCTTATCAAGCGCCGAATGCACTCTTCACCATACCCCTGGTTAAAATCGAAAACGAGGTGACGAGCTTCGCGGTGGCCATGGTTTTTACGTTGCTTTTTGGCGGCGCGGTTGCGTGCGGCGTGTGGGAGAGGTTTCGATATTCCGGGCCTATAGCGTTACTGTTGTTCGTGGGCATAGCGACGCTTCCCGTGTGGATGTGGTATGGCCATTTCGTACTGGTCAGTGGAGACAACGCGGGCCAAGTTGAGTTGCGCTATATGTGGCCGCGTCCATCGATGCGCGTGAACGCGGGGCGGCTGGGAGATATTCGAGTCGTTGAAACCGGCCTGACATCGGATGATTACTCGGATGAGGGACATTTCAAATTGCTGTTGGAGGTGGAACTCGATGGTGTGCGTTACCAGTCATTTCCCACGAATTCCGCCAGCAAAGTCTTCGAAGCGGATCACCGGTTGCTGCGCGAAAAGTGTCTCGCCCTGCTGCGAGTATTCGACACCTCCGAGAAAAGCACAACCGTGGAAGCGGCGCAGACATGGATGGAACTCGGAACGGCCTGCCTGGCCATTAAGAAAAACGAAGAGGCTCGCGATGCCTTCAAGCGCGCTCTGGCGCTCATGGAGACAGCCTACGGCCCAGCTAGTGTGCAGGCAAGCCGCGCCTCGTTTGCCTTGGGCCAGGCGTACCACGTGCTGAAAGATTACAGTCACGCGGAAGAGTGCTACAAGCGCACATTGGAAATCCAAAAGGCAACGGGCATGGATAGTAACGAGCCCGATTACCAGGATGCGCACATCGCCTATGATAATTTGTTGAAAGAGACAGGACGCGAAAATGAAATGAGCCCGCTACCGCGCCCAGCTTACACACTCATGACAGATTTAATTCGGCGCTACGGCAAGGAAGGCGCCCGCAAAAAAATGGAAGAAATGATGGAGGCGCGCCGGAGTGGGAAGGGTAAATGAAATTTGAATCACACCGTATTAGATTCGAGGTTGGCACCTTAATTCCCTGATGAAATCGATGGAAACGCGTGTATAAATCCATACACACTAACTTCGTCCGTGCTTGCTCGGTTGTGTAACCACTCGTGCCCACTTGGAGAGTTCTCCCATGCGCAATCAAACATTGGCATCCTATGCCATCATTTTACTTGCACTCGGTGCGCTCACGGCCAACGGCGCGGACAGCGATACGGGCACTGGAGTTGGCATCGTCAGCTTCGTCAAGGTGCTCTCTGACAAAGTGCCGGACGTCTCCAGTCTCGACGCATGGAAGAAGTCGTATATCAAGGACGGCATGAGCGATGATGAGAAGGCGCGCGCGGTCTGGAAGTCCGTTTGGACGTACCAGCACCAGGATAACCCGCCCAGCGAGTTCCTGCACAACGAAGGAATTGTCCAAGACGCCGTGAAGATTTTTAACGTGTACGGCTATAGTTTATGCGGCGTCGCCACCGCCGACACGGAACAATTGGCGCGGCACGTCGGCTTGAAATCGCGCGGCTGGACTATCGCGAACCACGTCATATCCGAGATATATTGGGATGATTCGTGGCGCGTCATGGATGGATCGCTTATATGCAACTTCCCCAAAGCCGACGGCAAACCCGCTAGTCTGGATGACATTATGGCCGGCATCGCCGAATGGTATGGCAAGAATCCGGGCCTCAAGGGAAACGGGGCGAAGATCGGCGACTTTCAATTCAAGGGTCCCGGGGTCAAGGCGGGTCCGGCGATTCTCACGCGCTGCCCGACGTACGACGAGCGCGGTTGGCTGCCTGCGATGACCCACGGTTGGTACTCAACAATGCAAGAGTACGATGGTTCCAACAAAATGCCCTGGGAACCGGGTTATGCCCTCGGTTACCAGGTCAATATTCAATTGCGCAAAGGCGAACGCCTGACGCGGAACTGGTCCAATTCCGGCCTGCACGTAAACATGCCGGAGAGCGCGCCGGGTTGCATGACCATGACCTCGGCGCAACTCAATCGGTATGGATTAAAAGAAGGCGATTTGACCAACGGACGCGTCGGCAACGGCAAGCTGGAATACAACGTCCCGCTCGCTGGCGGTGCCTTCAAAGCCGGTGCGCTCTCCGTCGTCAATCTCATAAATCGGGAGGAGAATAAGTCAGGCGCCATGCTGCACGTTCAGGACCCGGCCACATCCGGCGAACTCATCATTCGAATGCCATCCAGCTACGTGTACCTGAGCGGGGATGTGTTTCTCAAGGCGGTCATTGGAGAAGGCGGTTCGATCGCGGTCGCGTTCAGCGACAACCATGGCCGCCACTGGAAGGACGTGGCGAAAATCACCACGGCAGGCGAGCAACACATCGATCTCAAGCCGGTTGTGTTCCGCCGCTACGAGTACCAGCTCAAACTGACGCTGACGGGCAAAGGCACGGATCTCGACGCGTTGAAGCTTTCCCACGATATCCAGCATTCGCAGCGTCCGCTCCCGGCGTTGGACACGGGCGACAACACGATTACCTTCAGCGCCGGGCCGCAGGAAGGCACCATTACGCTGGAAGGCAACACAGATCCGGCGCAGAATGTCAAACAGGTTGTCTACACGGATTACGATCCCGAGGAAGTCAACATTGTCCGGCCGGGAATTATGATCAAAGGCGCTGAAGGCAGCGTCACGTTCCCCGTTGAAACTCCAGGGGAGATGACGCGCCTGCGCTTCGGTTCCTACTACCGCGTGCGGGACGCCAAGGCGGGTTGGGACTATCAAGTTTCATTCGACGGAAAGGCGTTCAAGACGATAGACCATGCCGTCGGTCCGGTCGTCAACGACTGCAAGTACATAACGTTCTCCGATGTCCCCGCGGGAACGAAAAAGGTATGGGTGCGTTTCGCGGGAACGACCCACAATAATGCGACGATGATCAATGCATTCCGCATCGACGCCGATTACAAGGAGCCTCACGGCGGCTTCGCGCCAGTCAAGGTGACATACAACTGGGAAGAGAACGGCCAGGCGAAACACGACGTTCATGTGGCCAAAACGGCGAATGAGACGTACACGATCAAATGCGCCGCCAAGCCGACGATGAAGTCCATCGTGCTGGAATTGGAGTGAGCGGCGGAGTTCAGGGTAAGTAAGCCCGGGACGGACGGGAATGGCGCATAGTTAAGCCGCTTTTGGCGACTCCGCTCCCACGCATTGCACGTGTGCATCGTCCTTAACTATGTGCCATTCGGGACGGACGGCGTATTGGTTTATAACGAAAAAAGAATGCGCCGTCTGTCCCGGGGTCTCAAATCGAGCGCGAATCAGCAAGGAGCAGAAACGGCTCTGCTCCTTGGCACCCATCGGACCGTCGTTGCTCGCGGCCACCCGCCATTTGTCTTGGTTATGGAACTAATGTCAACCATTCTTTTGGAATTGCGTCGGCCAGCCAAACTTTTTCATTGCCCTGATAGAAAGGGACTCCTGCATCGTACATACGACGTGCGGGAATTTCGAGAAGCATAATATCTTGGCCCTTACGCGCCGCCACCACCTTCGCAGTCACTACGTCAACTGAGAGGTGGACATATTGACGGTTCATCGGTCGCAATCCTAAACGCAAAATTGAGTCTAAGAAACCTCGGAGCGACCCGTGGTAAAGAATGTCCGGAGGGACTGCACGTTCGCGAACGAGCTTTCCCGGGAGGGAGTGTCCGTACAATGCGCGTATGCGCTCGTCTTTAAGTTCGTGTCGCTTTTTATCGCTTTGTTCGATCATCAAAACCAAATCTTTGGTGGTGATGGACACGAATTTCGGTTCTGTTCTTAATCCGGCTAATAAATCCTCAAGACGCACCCAGCCTTCGTCGTCTAATTCCAGTTCGTATTCCCAAGGAGCGTGCCGGAGGATGTAGGACACTGCTTTGCTTAAAATCAAGGAATCCATTGTACTCCCCCAAGACTTGTCCATTCTACTTCCCCTCATTCAGCCACGGTTCGGGCGGGATCGTCGCCGGAAAATTCGAATCTACACTGAACGAAGTGCCAATGAACTCGTAGCAAGGGCCATCGTCGAAATAAACCATGAAATGGCGTAGTCCTTCAGCCTTCTCGCCTTGGCCCTCCACATTTTTCTCAATGGCCTCGAGCCAATCGCTACGGCCAAGATCAACCAGCTTGTCATAAGCGGTATTGATCATAAAGAACGTGCACGCGGTGTGGTATGTCACTTTATAGGCCATGACGCGGGGGAAAGTAATGTTCATGAAATGGCCATCGCCGTCGTCACACCTAAGTACGGCGGTTCGTCCAAGCTCCACTGTAACTGTTCCTTCCACCCCCGACGATGACGGAAACGGCAGTTTATATAAGGCGGTTACCATGCGGCGTCCCCCAACTTGCTGTAGAGTTCCTCGCTTGCTTTGGACGGGAATCGCTTTCCCATCCGCAGTGCGTCCGTGCCCGCTTCTGTGAGGGCGGGTGGCCGCGAGCCACGCGTCGAGGGGTGCCAAGGAGCAGGGCCATTTCTGCTCCTTGCTGCTGCGCGCCGAAATCTGGTAAACTCTCGCACATGTCAATCCACGGCCCATTTATCTACCGCAAAGCGGCCCGAATCGACACGCCCGGCCACATTCATTTTTACACGTTCTCATGTTATCGCCGGCTTCCGCTTCTGACCAATGAACTTTGGCGCGGCTGGCTCGCCGATTCGATTTCCCACGCCAGACAAAGACTAAAGATCGATCTATGGGCATACGTCTTCATGCCCGAGCACGTACACCTGCTGCTTAAACCGCGCCAGGAAAAATACCGCATCTCTGAATTCATGCAACTGGCCAAAAACCCAATGGCCCGCCGGGTCATCAACAGCCTCAAGAAGACCCATTCACCCTTGTTGAAGCAACTTTCGCTGGTTCAACTCGATGGTTCAGTTCAGTATTGCTATTGGCAGCCAGGCGGAGGACATGACTTAAACATTTGGACCATGAAAAAGGCGATTGAAAAAGCAGAATACTGTCACCGAAATCCCGTCAAACGCAACCTGGTTCAGTCGCCCGAAAAGTGGCGGTGGTCGAGTTTCAGGTGGATTGAGCAAGGAATGCGAGAGAATGAGCCGATGATTGTCGATGACTGGGTGGACGAATGACGAAATCGAGCGCGAATCAGCAAGGAGCAGAAACGGCCCTGCTCCTTGGCACCCATCGGACCGTCGTTGCTCGCGGCCACCCGCCCGAACAGGATTGGGACAGCCACCTGCAAGGTTATTATTTCACATACGGCCGTTTCAACTTCAAACCAGGCACGGCGCGATAATGTTTTACATTAAACGTCAAAAGCGACGCCGATAATCCGATTGCAGTCGCAGCAATCAATGCATCCAACAACCCCAAACCATCAGACAGATGGTAAATCGCGAAATCGCCGAGCGCTCTCTGACAGTCGGAAGTCTGCGGCCAGACGACATCAAATGGAGCGATCATTTTTAAAGCGGTTTTGACTTCCCGCGCGTTGCGAGCGTCCTGAACCAATTCCATGGCCACGAAACCCGGTATTGCTGGCAATTCCTTCAGTTGCGAAAACCAAGCCAGTGCGGAAGGGTGACCGCGCTGTATGTCAATCAGCACATCCGTATCGAGTAAATCCACAATTACCCCTGTCGCGTTCGAGATGTCCGCTTTTCAGCCTTTTGCCGAACAGTCCGCGCATGTTGCGCGCTGTTTTTAATATCCTTCCGGCTTCCGACTACGCCTTCCGTCGTCCAATAAGACATCAGTTCCGCGCCATTTCGGATTTTAACGATTGGAATTTTATCTCCGCCCAGCACGCATAATGCATAGTCGGACAAAGACATTCCTGCGCGTGAAGCCTGAGCCGACAATTTGGCTTCAAGTTTCTTCGGCAAATCCAACGTGATGCTCATTTATTATCACTCCTTTTCGTTACATACTACAACGTTTCAGGTGACAGCACGAATTCATTTTAGATTGGTATCTGTCACTTTGTTTCCCTTTGTTTCCAAGGGATGTCTGCGGCAACTACGGAGACGGTCCGCTGGAATTCTCGGATTTTACTGTGCCCATCCCGCAATTCGCACCGCCCGATTCTGCTCAAAAAGCCACGTCGTTCACCTTCGCCGGGTGTAAACAGTTTCCATGCGAACATTCATATTGACTCTCTTTTTTGCGACGCTGGCCGTCGCGTTTGTTCACGCCGAAGATGCCGCCGCGCCTCGGAAACCCGGTGCGACCGTTCTGGATTTCGGCGCGGTGGGTGATGGCAAAGCCGATGACACCGCGGCCATTCAAAAGGCCGTGGACAGCGGCTCAGGCAGCATTGCATTTCTCAAAGGCAGTTACCGGTTGAGCAAGACGGTCACCGTCGATCTCGATAAGGTCGGGTACACCTCTTTTATCGGCGACGGCACGGCGCGCGTCATCATGGCGGGCAGCGGCCCGGCGTTTCATTTCATCGGCACGCACGCCGGCTCGGCCGACCCGCCGACAGTGAAGCCCGAAGTGTGGGAAAAGCAGCGCGCGCCGATGGTTCGCGGGCTTGACATCATGGGAGCCCACGACGAAGCGGACGGTATTGAAGCGACCGGAACGATGCAGTTCACCGTCGTCGAATGCTTGTTGCACGATCTGCGCCACGCAATTCATCTGACAACGCGCAACCGCAATATCCTCGTCTCCGCCTGTCACCTTTACCATAACCGCGGCATCGGCGTGTTCTATGACCACGTCAACTTGCATCAATCGAATATTGCCGGCTGCCATATCAGCTACAACGCGGGCGGCGGCGTTGTCATGCGCGGCGGCGAAGTCCGCAATGTGCAGATCGGCACGTGCGACATTGAAAGCAACATGGCACCCGGCGTCGCGCCGAGCGCCAACGTGCTGATCGACAGCACGGATGGCAGCACCGACGAAGTCGCCATTACGGGATGTACGTTGCAGCACAACAGCAAATCCGCCGGCAGCGCCAATATTCGCGTCATTGGCAAAGGCATTACCTCGTTGAAAAATCCGGCGGAAACGCAGGAAGGCCACATCGCCATCGTGGGCAACGCCATGAGCGATGTGATGATCAACATTCACCTCGATCACGCGCGCGGCGTGAGCATTGTGGGCAACACATTCTGGGAGGGCTTCGAGCACGATTTGCTGATCGAGAACAGCCAATGCGTCATCGTCGGGGCGAACGATTTCGACCGCAATCCGCGCTATGTCGTCAACGGAAACTGGGCGAAGGACTTAAACGGTCTGACCTTCCGCAACTGCAGCGACTGTAAGCTGAGCGGCTTTGTCGTCAAAGGCGTTTGGAAAAAAGATGCCGCGATATCGCTGGAAAAATGCAACCGGTTCACTGTGACCGACGTGAGCATTCTGGACTGCGACGGCGTGGGGTTGCTGATGAAAGAATGCTCGCGCTGCAAAGTCAGCGAGTGCGTCGTTCGTGACGATCGAGACGAGAAGAAGGCCACGCTCTCGCTGAAACTCGACGGCGGTAAAGAGAACTGGATCAAAGGCAACGTTCTCGTCAACGGCGTCGACGCAACTGCAGGAGCTGCGTCGCTTGAGGGCAATCTGAAATAATCGCTGCTGGCAACGGACCCGCTTTACAACGACTGATACTTCAACGACGCATACAACAGCATCGACACGCGTTCCTCCAGCCGCCGGACCACGTCGTCGGACTTTGCGGCAAGGGCTTCTTCCATCAATGTCAACGACTTGTCGAAATCGGTGTGCGCGGACTTGAGCAGTTCGTTGCGCTTCGCTCCGCGGTCCATTGTGTCCGCCGTCGCCTTCTGGAAATCCGTAATGCCATGCTGAACTACTGCCGCCGCCTGTTTGAGGACGGGGTTGGTGCTTGCGGCCAGGTAGCTTACGTTAATACCGGTCTCGGTTGATTCCTTGCTGACGGGAGTGGCTGCCGAGGCCACTTCGGCCAGCGTGCGAAACGCCGTTGCTTTGGCTGGCGCGACAGGCGCCTCTGCATTGCTCGCTTCGACTGGCGCAGGTGCTGGCGGCTTGGCGGCGTCTGCGACTTCCGCCGTCTTGCTGGCGTCTGCGACTTTGCCGGCGTCGTCCGCTGTCTTGCTGCTGTCCGCCGCGATCATCGTGGCCAGCAGTTCTTTCTCCAATACGACGGCGAAATCGAGATTCTTGACTTCCTCGCGCAACCCTTTCAGCATCGCCGTGCTGTCGCGCGAGCCAATCGGAAACTTTGCCGCCACGGCCAGGACTTTCATCCACGATTCCGTTACTTTCGCCAGCGCTTCCTTCGCCTTCTCGGCACTGGGCCCCTTGAATTTCGCGCCGATCGAATATTCCACATACGCCTCGCGCAGTTTGCCATTTTTCATGTATTTATCGCCGCGATCCTGATGCTCCTTAAAGAAGCGCTCGATGTTGCTGAGCGTCCCTTTCCAACTCGCGATGACGTTCGTCACGGCGATGGGCACTTCGGGAATGCTCTGGCTTAAAATCGGGTTGCCGTATTGGTCGAGCCAGATCAGTCCCGGAACGCATTTCGGTCCCATGAGCTTGACTATATCGACACTGTCCTGCGCTTCGGACGACAGCTTGACCGCCGCGAAACTCGTGGAACTGATTGACTACACCGAGGGCCAGGAGCCGATCTTTTCCTGAGCCTTAACGTCTGCGGCGTTGCCCACCCGGCTGATGCAAACCATGATCGGCAAAGAACCTTTTGTGACCGAAGCCGTCGCGTCTTCAACGCTCGTAAACCAGCGCATCAACGCTTCTTTTTCGCCGTTGCCATCTTTGCCATTTCCGCCCCCGCCGCCCCCGCCACTGCCATTTCCGACGCCACCCCTACCGCCTCCGCCGCCACCTTTGCCTGCGGCCGCGCGCGTATTTTCGCAGCACAGTAAAAGCGCTAAGGCGATAGCCATTGACCATTTAAAGAAGTTTTTGCGGGTATTCATGTCGATAGCCCCTGCTAACGTGTGGATAATTCGGACAACCATGGCGGATCCTCCAACGCTAATGTGGGAATTACCCACAGTTTCTTCGAAATATCTTCGGTAATCCTGTGCTCTAGTTCATTTTGCAAACAACGTTCCACAGTTAAGCAAGTGTTCAGTTCCAGAGCCGCGCACGTAAGTAAGCGGCCAAGATTGTCTTGCCGCGCAAGATAAGTCGCTTACTTACGTGCGCGGCTCCGGGCAGCGCTATACTGGAATCAATTGAGTCGGCAGTCCTTTTTTAAGACTGGCGGCTTTCGCGTTGAGCACAAAGCCCGCTACGATTTGGAAAAATAGACCCGCTGCCATACCGATCCACCACATAATCAAATAGCGCCTTCCCGATTCACGGGTGGTAATGGTAAGACGCAGGCTGCTCTTGAATTGCTGCTGTTTCCTCTTGAACTGGTTGCCGATTGAAACTTGCGGCGAGGCCACGTCCAGGGTGATGTCGAGCGTCGCCGCTTTTCCTTCCAACGATGCGATGTCCGGGATGGCGATATCCACATACATATCCGACGAGTCGTGATTTTCCGACGATTTCGAATAGAGATTATAGGCCCAGCTTTGCTGGTGTGTCGACGCGGTGAACGCATTGGACTCCAAAGCCAGCTCCGCTTCATTCTGCGTTTTCAACTGAACTTGGCCGTCCCAATATCCCTTTATGCTGGTAATGGAATCGCCTGTGTAAAACCGGATCGTTTCGCCCGGCCCGCCGACGGGCGGACTGCAATGAGCGTTGTACGGCCAGCCCGATGCCATGCGGAGCAACTCGGCGGCCGGGAACAACGCCAGCGACGCCAGCAGGAGCAGAATCGCGAACTTCATGCCGCGCGACATGTCCGTCGGCACGGAATCCAGTCCCGGATCGTTGCCCTGTTCAACCAGAAGCGTGTCGCCCTTTTGAACCTCCGCGACAGCCTTTGTCTTGTTGGCTGCCAAGTCATAGTTTGGATTCTGCACCGCTGCAAGGATATGCTTGAACGCAATGAAGCCGCCGACCGCCAGCGCGATATAGCAGAGCGTCTGATATTGCGCCCAGCCGTATCCGTAAAGCACCCACAAAACCACCAGCAACACAAAGGACAGGCCGATCATACAGCCGTGAGCATCGCTGCGTTTCTGACCGATCATTTCCGGCTGAATCAACCCGCAGTGTGGACATGCCCGAATATCGACGCCGTTCGTCAGCGCTTGATCTAGCGCATAAGCCGCTTGCTGCTGGGCGCCCAGAGGCGTCGACGCCGTCGCCTCAACCGAGCGGCTGAACCGATAGCGGTAAATCGAGCTGCAGGTCACGCATGTGTGCTGCTTCCAGCACACACGCTGCGCCTTCGCCTTGTATTTTGTCGCCATAATTTCCAGTCCCGAATCCCGATTAAGTTCACCCAGCGCGCAAAGAACCGCGCACGCAAGTAAGCGGCCGCGATTGAATTCACCGTGCCCGCGCACGTGGAGGCTTCGGCGGCGCAACGGGCGGCTCAGGTGCATCCGGAATCGCCGGAGTCGCCGGAGTCGTGGGAGTCGTCGGAGCGACAGGCGTCACCGGCGACGTGAGGTCGTCTCCGGGCGGACCCGTTACTTCGGGGATCGCAATCGTCACATAATCCGCGGGCAGCGGCTTCGTGACGAGCGGCTCTTTTTTGCCCTGAAGACACTCGATCACGAAATCGCGCGTCCATTTGTAATCCCGCCCATCCGGCCCGACGTTCCAGATATTCATCCAGCCGCGATTGGCCTCGGAGAGACAGAACAGCCGGTGGCCGGCCGCGTCGTGAAACGCGGTGGCTTCGAGCAGAAAGGTGCTGACCGCGGCGTGGTTTTTATCCTCGAGTTTATAGAGCCACAGACGGCCGTGTTTTTTCGGTTCGAAGAATTCGTAACCGATCAGGTGCATCGTGCCCATCGGAATGTAATCGCGCGTAAGACCTTCGTATCCTTTGAGAATCACGCTGTCTTTTTGCAGCCGGAGCGCTTCGAGCTTCGCGCGATAGACGCGCACCGGTTCGTCGCGCCCGATGCGTTCGTAGCATTGAATCAATTTGCGAATCACGAACCAGTCTTTTGGCCCGGCCTTGTGCAGGGTTTCGAAATGATCCGCCGCTTTCTGATACTGTCCGGAATCGTACGCGGACATGGCCGCGTTGAGGCGCGTCGAGACAAACTCCGGATGCAGCGCCAGAATGGTTTCGTAGCGGACAAGCGCTTCGTGGTAGCGGCCGGTCTCGTCAAGCTGCCGTGCCTGCGCAAAGACCTTTTCAAGCTCGGCGCGTTCCACCGGATCGAGCCCGCGCATCTCTTCTTCGCAACCGGAAATCACGATCAGCACAAGCAGCAGTGCCGCGCACCGAATAGCCGGACGGGTCATCATGATGCAATCCCAAAAAGAACGAAAAATCAGTTTAGTGCTTTTCCTCGGCGCAAGCCAGTGTAGCTTCAGAACGCATGGAAAACATCGAAATTCGTCTCGCGCTTCGCGCGGATGCGAGCGCGATCAATGCGATCTACAATTATTACGTGCTGCATTCGACCTGCACGTATCAGGCCGAACCGTCCACGGAAGAGGAGCGCGCGGCATGGTTCGACGCGCACGGCGCGAAGCATCCCATCACGGTCGCGCAGCGCGCCGGCGAAATCCTGGGCTGGGCGTCGCTCTCGAAATTTCACGCCCGCGCGGCGTATTCGAACACCGTCGAAAATTCAGTCTACGTGCGGCACGACAGGTTGGGATGCGGAATCGGCAAGGCGCTGTTGGCGGACTCCATCGATCGCGCAAAAACAATCGGTCATCACACAATCATCGCAGGCATCTCCGCCGACCAGACGGCAAGCGTCGAACTGCATCGAAAAATGGGATTCGTCGATGCCGCTCTCTTGCGCGAAGTCGGCTATAAGTTTGACCGCTGGCTCGATGTCGTTTATATGCAATTGATGTTAAAGGCGAAGTAAGTGTGGTTGCCGTTGCCCTCTTCCCCCGGGAGAGGGTCGAGACGAAGCGCAAGCGAAGTCCGGAGTGAGGGTGGTCGTGAATTAATCAGCGACCACCCCTCACCCCGCGAGCGATACGGCTGCTCGTCGGCCCTCTCCCGAGAGGAGAGGGGAACGGCTCTCGAATTCTGGCATTTCAGCTTTATGGCACGGCACTTCAGGACCACTTCCCATGTCCGACCGGTTGCAAAAACTCATAGCCAAGATAGCCGCCGGCGAAATGATCCTCGGCGACGGCGCCTGGGGCACTCAGTTGCAGCGCCTGGGGCTGGCGTTCGGCGATTGTGCGGAGGAATGGAACGTCTCGCACCCGGCGGAAGTGCGCCAGATCGCCAGCGACTATTTGCACGCCGGCGCCGACTATTGCCTCACGAATACATTCGGCGGCAACCGCTATCGGCTGACGCGCCACGGTTATGCGGATCGGTTGCGCGAATTCAATCTCGCCGGCGTGCGCCTCTCCCGTGAAGCCGCCGCCCCTTTCGACGCGGTCGTCGCGGCCAGCGTGGGGCCGACGGGTGAGTTCGTGCAACCCGAAGGCATGTTGAGCGAAGCCGAAATGCGCAACGCGTTTCGCGAGCAGATGAACGTCCTAAAGGAAGGTGGCGCCGACGCGGTGTGTGTCGAGACGATGTACGTGAGCGACGAAGCGGCGCTGGCCGTCCAAGCGGCGAAAGAAGCCGGTTTCTATTGCATCGCCAGCGTGACGTTCGATTCGACGCCGCAAGGATTCAAGACCATGATGGGCGCGACGATTCGCGAAGCCGTCGCGGCACTCGAACGCGCCGGAGCCGACGTGATCGGAAGCAACTGCGGAAACGGCATTGCCGAGATGGCCGCCATCGCACGCGAAATGCGCCAACTGACGAAAAAGCCGCTGCTGATAAAATCCAACGCCGGAATCCCGGAACTGGTCGGCGGAACCGCGGTCTACACCGAAACGCCGGAATCGATGAGCCGCTGGATCAAAGAGCTGAAAGACGCCGGCGTCTCCATCGTCGGCGGCTGCTGCGGCACAACCCCCGAACACATCCGCCGCTTCCGTTCCGAAATCGGGCAGAAGATTTAACCGCAAGAGGCCGCTAAGGTTTCGCGGAGTATAAGAGGAAGAGGAAGGGATAGAAACGCTATCGAAAATTCGAAATTGTAAAGATCTGAAAAATGCGCTTTTCTTCAGAGATACATCCTCTATTTTCACTCCTTCTTTTCCTCTGCGCCCTCTGCGTTCTCCGCGCCCTCTCGCGGTAAAAAATATTTTGGAGCAATCGAAGCCGAATGAAGAAAGTCCAATCGAAGACGCGCTCGAAGAAAACGGCCGAACCCAAGGCGGATCACGGCCACACGCATGGTCATGATCACGGCGACGGCGGATACTGCGAACACGACCACGGCGCGAGCCTGGAATTTGAATTGGGCATCCGTGCGTACAAGCCCGAGGACTATCGCGAATTGAAGGCGGTGTGGAAAGCCGGCGAAATTGTGGTCGACGAGACCGATAGCGCCAAAGCGTTGAAAGAATGTCTGCTGAAGCGCAAGGATTCCTTTCAGGTATTCGTCGCCGAAGTGCTTGCGCTTGACCCAAAAACCGGCAAGCCCTCCGGCGCGCAACAACTGGCCGGCGGAGTGATCGTGACCTACGACGGACACCGCGCCTACATCTACCACTTCGCGGTGCATCCGGATTTTCGCGGAGTCGGTTTGGGCGCAGCGCTGCTCGAAACGTGCGAACATCAAGCAAAGCTGTGGGGCGCCAAACATATTCGCCTGATGTCACGCACGGACGCCGCGCGGGAAGGCGCACGGCGCTTGTACGAGTCCCACGGCTGGACGGCGGAATCGAAACTGATTCAATATAAGAAAGATCTGTGAAGTCAGTCGCGGCACTTTGGCGGGTGCATCACCAGATTTGCGACGCGCCACCCCTCTCCCCTTGAGGGAGAGGGGAACAACTGCTTTCCTCCGCGCACCTCTGCGTTCTCTTGCGGTAAATCTCTTTTACGTTAGAGTTCAACGAAACCCAGGAGCGCGACGCAACATGTCAACATCTAGCGGCAAATTGATGTCAAAAGGCGGCAGCGACGATCCCGCAGTGCGCGCGGTCGCCGCACGTGTGCTGGAGATGATTCCGGAAGGAGCATTGGTCGGACTCGGCTCCGGCCGCGCCTCGCACGCCTTCATTCAAGCGCTCGGCGCGAAGGTCCAGCAGGGCTTTCGCGTGAAAGGCGTTCCCACCTCCGTCGCGTCCGAAAAGCTCGCACGCGAATTGGGCATTCCGCTGATTGAACTGACCGAAGACATCGAACTCGACATCACCATCGACGGCGCGGACGAAGTCTCGCCGAATCTCGACCTGATCAAAGGCTGGGGCGGGGCACTGGTGCGCGAGCGCATCGTGGCAGCGGCGTCGAAGCGCCAGGTGATTCTCGTCGGTCCGGAAAAGCTCGTCACCACAATTGGCGAGCGCGGACGCATCCCCGTTGAAACGATCCCGCTGGCTGTTGGGTACGCGACGCGCAAATTGAAAGCGCTGGGTTTGACGCCGACCATTCGCCAGGCCGACGGCAAAAACTTTATCACCGACAACGGCAACCTGACGCTCGATTGCGCCGCGCAAAAGCCCATAGCCGACGGCCGCGCGGCCCGCGACTTGGAAGCGCGAATTCTGGAGATCGCGGGTGTCGTCGATACCGGACTGTACCTGGGGACTTGCGAGCGCGTCCTTATTGGCCAGCCGGATGGCCATGTTGACGAGCTATTTCCGAAGAAGTAAAGAAAGTGGTGGGGCGGTTCGGCCCCACCGATGGTATGCGTATTACGGAAGACAGCTATTTAATTAACGTCAAGAGAGAGGCTTCCCAAACTCCGGGACAGACGTTTCATTCGATTTGCTTCAAAATAATGCGCCGTCTGTGCCGGAGTTTTAAGAAATCGGTGACAGACCCAATCCTGTTCGGCACTAATTTTGCATGGCAAAGTTTACCCGATTTTTCAAGGGTTGAAAGATGCAAATGCGCATGACGGTGCAGGAACGGATAGGCAAGTTGCGTAATTGTATAATTTTGGGCGTGACGGGGCGCGAAAT
>JBBRQD010000098.1:0-19682 GCA_038227045.1 Planctomycetota bacterium | reverse complement strand
CGTCGCAAGGCAAACGGTGGCGACGATCCTCAAAAATCAGAATCCAAATAGTCGTCTCACAGAGCGAATGGACATTTGAGCAGGAAGCAGTACTTTGGGCAAAGTGCTACGTTTTTCGACCGCCCACCGCTCCAGTTTTCAACCGCCGTTTACAAATGGCGGACCGATTGCGGAAAATTCAATCGCCCATGCGAAACCGACTGCAACTCAACTTCGAGAACGGTCGGCTCGATCCCAGAAAAGCCTATCGGGTTGGGTTGGGCCTGCGCGGGATTCCTGTCGATCTTTCCAAAGTCTGGCGTGAGACGGTCAAGCGAATTGACCCGAAGTTCGCCGTTTCACTGCTAATCGATTGCTCGGGGTCCATGTCTTCGGTGGGCCGCGCGACGGAGTCGCATATCTCGATTGCTCGAAAGTCGGCCGCCGCATTGTCAGAAGTGCTACGGAGCATCGGAATCCCGCATGAAATCCTGGGGCACACGACCCAGTCGGATCGAGTCCAAGCGATGATCAAGACTGGTGAGTTCGGCGCGGAGGATTGCGGCGAATTCAGCCGAGTCGTGCCATTTCAGGGACTCGTGTTCAAGTCATTCACCGAAAACGCCGACCCCAGCGCAGTCTTCTCCGAAGTTGCACTTCAGGACAACTTGGACGGCGAAGCCCTGCTATGGGCTTCCCAGCGCTTGGCGGCGCGTCCCGAAAAGACCAAATTGCTGATCTCTATCAGCGACGGAATGCCTCAGGCGCATCGGGCCAACACCGGCGAACTGGAGCGGCATCTCCTGATGGTCTGCAAGGCGATCGAGGCGAAAGAATCGGACGGCATGTTCCTGTTCGGCATCGGAATCGGCGAGGAGCGCGTGCGCCAGTTTTATACAAACGCCGAAGTCCTGAAGTCAGTTTGCGACTTGCCGGGCGTCGTGCTGGGGATTGTCGAGAGGGTATTGCAGTCGAATTGCATGGCTCTTGTAAATTGACGGCGAAAAAGTGGTGCCACTCACAAAAACTCGATATAGTCGCACGTCATGCTGTCCATGACGACGACCGAATCCCAGCATTACGCTGGCTCGCCTGAGTCCGCTCGGTCGCATCGTCTCGCCCCTGATTCCAATGCAAACATGTCTGATCTGCCTTCCCGATCCAGGCGCCCTCATTCCCGAACAGAGCCGTGCGCAATTGAACTGTCATTGCGCAGAGGTCGCGTAGCTATAGGCAAACGGTTTGGAGCGTTACAACGTCGCCAAAGACCAGCAAGCGGCACTTGTCCTGCCGCCGCGTGGCCTTCAGCCGTGCCCTTGTTAAGCACGGATTTCTTTCGTTCAGGAGGGGTACGTTTACTCTGCCACTTCAACAGCGTTCTGCGTAGTTTATTTCGTAGGGGGTACACCTGACAGATTTTTGAAATATCCTCTTTGCCCACGAAATGCCGCTTCAACAACGCGGCGATCTGTTCTCCCGTCCAACTCCTCCGCTTTTCAGACATCTTGACGCCTCCGGTTCTCTCTTATCTATACCGGTCAGTGTCCAATTTGCGTTGAACCAAAACAGTAGCAGGGTACATTATTTCGAGGCGAAAATGAAATCAGATGAAGCCATTGCTGCGGCAAAAGAAATCGCTGACAAGAACGGGTGGCCATGGGAACCGCCAGTTAAAGCGTGGATTAAACGACAATGGTTCATACAGAGAGGGCGTTATTGGGTGGTTAAGAGTAACGCCAATTGGATGGGGCGGAACGTCTGGGTTAAAATCGACGATTCCACAGGCAAAGTCGTGTCCTCTGGATTTGCGCCTCGATGAGTTAAGCACTCATATGTAGCGGCCCAGCGAGATGCTCGCTCGGCAAAAAGACTCCTGACGACCGTTCGCTCCTGTAAACCCTTTTACAACGCAGGAGCCTCATGGAGCCTCCTTTTTCGGCGGGTATGGAACCAAAGATTCCTCGCCCCCTCTCTTAACCGAAGCACGCAGACGACAATTTTCGGGTACGACGGGGAGTGTTCATGGTGTATTATGCATACACGTATCCGACGCGATTGCCGTTGATGTGGATTTCCTGACCGTCGTAGACGATTTCCCAACGGCCATTTTTGTTCTTGAAGATATTGTCCTTTGATGAAGATTCCTCTTTCGCTCGCGCCGTAATCCGTGGCACTTCCGCCTCGCGCGGTGCCGCACATACGCCCTGCTGCCTAGCCAGACCGTTTGCGGCAAATCGCACCATTTCCGGCGTGCTTCCGGGAACGGTCTCGATCCATCCACACTTGCGTGCGTCGGAGATCGCAAGCTCAATGAACTTCGTCTTTAAGCCACTTCTGCTCAACTGGCCGGCGAGCTTGTTCCGTAGCGCCGTCAACGATACTGCGTCGCCCGGAATATTTTCCAAAAGAAATTTCAGCACGTCCAGGAGATACCCGGTCAGGATGGGTGGTGCCGAAGGGTCTACTTGAAAGTCCATGTTAACATTTTAGGCGAGTGCCGCCCGCTTGCCAGTGCTGGGATGCCCTTACCATGCGCTCAGCGTATCCAGCACGCAATACTCCCGCAGGAACGCCGACAATCGCTTCCGCGCATCCAGCGGCAACTTGCCCGATATCAAGCGGTAACGTGCCAGCATCGCCGCCATGCGCTCGCCGACATATACACCGTCACAAACATTCGACCTTCGCCTATCGCAATTCTGGGATTTTATGACAGACCAGAGTATTCAAAATCCTTTGGTCTCAGAGATGGCCTCAGGTGGGTACAAAATGGGTACAAACGGTCTATTTTCATAGGTAACTGTCATAGAGCGAATGGGGACTCATAATCCCTTGGTCCCTGGTTCGAATCCAGGCGGGCCTATTTTCTTCGTATGGCAAAGACGGCACCGCGACCGCGCCGAAACAGATTATTGACCCGCGCGTTTCTAAAGCGTCATTATCGCGCCGCGCCGGGCAAGTTGAACGAGGCGGTCGAGCAAAGGCGTATTGGGAAGATACGCCGTGCGAGACCAACGAAGTTCAACGCCGCCCGCCGCAAGCGAGAACGATGCTTTAGAAATGCGCGGGTCAATAGCTCGCGGGAATCTGACGAGAACGGCTGGCGCGCTATTTTTTCTGGATCGTCACCGTGATCGTGTTGCTGGGATAGAAAAAATAATCCCCGTTGCTGTCCCCGTTTTGAATCTGGGCGTCGCTGTTGATCAACAAACTATACGTGCCTTCATTCACTTTATCGGTTTTTAACACCAGCGTCGTCTCATTTGCACCCGGTTCGATTTTTGCTGTGGGAAAGATCATGCCGGGCGGCCCGACGTAATACATGCCATGGACTTGAATGGCTTTGCTGTTCATGTCCTCACGGCGCACCGCCGTTACCTTTATAGTGATGGGATCGCCTTTGTTAACGGTGCTCGTTGCCGGCGCGGCCGTCAGAAACACCGCCGCTTTATCGCGCACTGCCAGCAGAGTGCCGCGCGTGATGCGATTGACAACTTCATACACATTGAGCGAGACGATCTCGCCGCTGCGCGCTTTGCGGACTACATCCTGGCCGAGCACCTTGGCCTTGCCGAAAAACTCCACTTCGCCCGTGAACTGCGGCGCATCGGGCGCGGCAGTCAGCACAATCGAGGCGAAAAATACGCCGGGAGCTACGATAATGGGCTCGGCGGTAACGCCGGGCGGCAGGTTGCGCGCCTCGATGGTGACAGGCTCATTGAAACCGCGCAACCGCCAGCACAAAATATCGATCCGCTCGCGTCCGCCTTGATATAATGTATGTGTCTGGCTGGCGCGGTAGTGGTTCGGCACGGTAATGACCCGGAAATCGGGCCGCTGTTCGCCTTCGATCTGCAGGCGGTATGTAAAGTGCGGCCCCCCGTGGGCCTCGCGGAAAAGGTGTTCGATGCGGAGAGTGAAATCGCCATCTTCGGGCGCGGTGAATAGATAATAAATATCGCGAGTTTCAGTGAGGAAGCGGGTGTTGGCTTCATTGACAAGCGGATCCGGGAAATTCGGAGTGTCTTTGGGACTGGCCAGTGTCTTGCCGGCGGCATTGAGAATTTCCATTTCAGGATCGGCCGGCGAATTAATCCGGCTGGCGATGACATTGATATGGAACTTGTCGTTCTTTTTGGCGGTGAAGACATAATAGTCCGAATCGCCTTTCATGAATTGCCCATTCACCGCGCAAGGCACACTTAATCGCTGGGCCTGCTTCGGACTGTTGTGAGATTCTTGTTCGCTGAACTGAGGAAGCGAATCGAACAGCAACAGTTTGGCATTGGAACTGCCTGCATCGCCTTTTAGCCGGACGTCCATTCCATCAAGACTCACCGTATACGGCCTGACCGCATCGCTGGAATGCAGATCCATGGCGGCCTCACCGCCAGGCACTGTGATCGGACGGACCACTTTCTGCAGCGGGTGGCCGTCGATGACCAGGTCGGTCTTTTCGCCATCGGGCAGGTTCCGTCCGTAAAACGTAATCGGCGTCGTCGAACCGGGCGGCGCACCATTGGGCAGTATGAAATCAATGTAGGGGACGCTGGCGGTGACAGAGAGGCGATAAAAGAAATTATCGCCGCCATCATAAATGAAATCGGAAATTTTGATCGAATAATCGCCATCGGCGGGCACATTGAAGTCAATAAAAGGGTCGCGCTTTTCGTCGCGAATTTCTTCATCCTGGCTCATGGCCAGTTCCTTGCCTGAACTGTCGCTGAGCCACATGACGCCATCCAGTGTGGAATCGATGCGCATGGCCCGGCATTCAATCAACACCCGCTGCCCGGCCTTGGCCGCGAAGACAAACCAGTCCACATCCTCGCCTTTGCGGATGCAGCCGTTGGCGGTGGAGTTCATGGGGATGCGCGTGGCCTGCGCTCTGGAATCGTTGGGTTCCTGCTCCTGAGCCTCCTCGTAATCGCTGACGCAGAATACCCGGGCGTTGCTGATGCCCCGTTTGCAAATCACCCGCACGTCATAGTCGCCCACCGACACGTCCGGTGGAACCGTCACTTTAAAACGGCGCGGCTTTTTCTTGTCCTTTTCTTTTTCATCCAGCGGCAAAAGTTCGGCGCTGATCTTTGGATGGCTGAAATACAAACCGCTGGGTTCTTCCATATTCAGGCCGTAGTAATCCACTTCGACGGACGTTCCTTGTTTCGCTCCCATGGGAAAAACGGAAGTCAGTATGGGTCCGGACAGCCCGGCGCGAGCGGGGCAGGCAACCAGGAGGACTGTCGTAAGAAGACCGAGGCATAACCTCGGTCTTTGGATTGGATTCAAATCAACCTCGCTCGTGAAATCACGTATTGATGATCTCTGGAATTGGCGTGCCATGGCCCAGAATGCCGACCGGCCGGCCGGCTTCGTTGACGTAGGTTGTTTCGCGATCGACGCCAAGCTGGTTGTAGACGGTCGCGAGCACATCCTGCGGCGAAACGGGCCGTTCCTTCGGAAATTCACCGTGCGCGTCGCTCTCGCCCAGAACAAGGCCGCGCTTCAAGCCGCCGCCTGCCATGACCGCTGTAAAGACTTTGGGATGGTGATCGCGGCCCGCCTCCTTATTGATGCGCGGCGTGCGGCCGAATTCGCCCCAGACCAGGATCAGCGTCTTGTCGAGCCTGCCGCGGTCGTGCAAGTCTTGAACCAGCGCCGCGAATGCCTGGTCGAACGGTGGCACGAGCTTGTTTTTGTGCGAGTTGAAATTGTCGCCGTGCGTATCCCAATATCCCATGCTCATGGTGACGAAACGCACACCGGCCTCCACCAGCCGCCGGCCCAGCAGCGCGCTCTGTCCGCTGGAATTGCGGCCGTAGCGATCGCGAACCTTGGGATCTTCCTTGTTGAGGTCGAAAGCTTCCTGAGCCTTGGGAGAGGTCACCAGATCGAAGGCCATGCGCGAAAAGTCATCCATGCCCTTGATCGAGCCTGTGAAATCCGATTCGCGGCGCATGGTATCGAAGCGCTTCAACCGTTCCTGACGGTTCTGCAAACGTTCCAGGCTGATACCGCCCGTCGAAGCCAGGTTGCGCACCTTAAAGTCAGCACTGTTTGGATCGGAATCGACTTCAAAGGGATTGTGGGCGATTCCCAGATACGCGGCGCCCTGGCTGGGAGAAGCGCCCGGAACAGCGACGTAGGCCGGGAAACCGGGTTCGCGGGGGCCCATTTCCTTTGAAATGATGCTGCCCATGCTCGGCATTTCCTGCAGCGCGGTCTCGAAGCTGGCCTTGTATCCGGTCAACAACGTGTGCTGGGCGGAACCATGGTGAGAGTCCGAATGAGTCACCGAGCGCACAATCGCCAGCTTGTCACAGATTTTCGCGACATTCGGCATGAGTTCGCTGCATTGATAGCCATCCAGATTGGTCTTGATGGGGTTGAATATTCCGCGAAGGTCCGAGGGCGCATTGGGCTTCAAATCCCACATGTCCAGGTGGCTGGGGCCGCCCGGATGCCAGATCAGGATCACACTCAAGTCCTTGCCTTTGGCACTTTTGGCGCCGGATTCAGCGGCGACAGCCTGTTGCCTGAGCAGATTGGACAGAGTCAGACCGCCGAATGTCAGCGCGCCCGCCTTCAGAAAATCACGGCGTACAACACCGCCGCATTGAGAGCCATTGCTCTTGCCAAGGTCGATGAGCATCTTTCATGTCCCTCGCATTTTAGTGGTTGTACTCAAATTCCTTGCAGTTCAGCAGAATCCAGGCGAAATCCTTCACCGAATTCTTGCGGTCTGTCGCTGAGGCCACCATTTCCGCGGCATCTTTTAATTCATCGGCGGTGGGCTTGCGCGCCAGACTGCGCAAATACATTTCCT
Organism: Planctomycetota bacterium; assembly: GCA_038227045.1. Classification (GTDB taxonomy): domain Bacteria; phylum Planctomycetota; class SZUA-567; order H5-PLA8; family H5-PLA8; genus JANXLS01. Next base: position 12,874 of record JBBRQD010000098.1, on the reverse strand, counting down.
CCACAATCTGTTCAGGAGGTTTATTGGCGTTCAGCAACGTGGCGATGTAGCCCGTGCCGTTGGACAGCTTCCCGTCCAGATCGGGCGAATTCATCAAATACAAGGTCTGTGCCAGATTCGAATTGGTGCGGCGCTCGCAAGCGCAAGCCGAGGCGCGCGGCGAACGGCCAAAAGTCTTCAGGAAATAGCTTGCGACTGCGTTGTCGGGCAATTCAATGGCGCGAGTGCCCAGCGGAAATCCATTGTACCTTTCCGGCACCCCTGTGAATTTGCTGATCGCATCGAGGAACACTTCTGCCGGCATTCGCCGGGGCATGTAGCGGGCAAAATTCTGTCTGTCGGTTTGGTTATAGGGCGTCGGATCGGAACTCAGCCCATAAGTCTGCGACTTCATGATGACGCCAATCAAGTGCTTGAGATCGAACTTGTGCGCGACGAAGTCCTTGGCCAGCGCATCAAGCAGCAATGGATTACTGGGCGGATTCGTGGCGCGCATGTCGTCGACCGATTCGACAAGGCCCAGATTCATGAAATGTCCCCACATGCGGTTGGCAATGGCTTTTGTGAAATAAGGATTCTCCGGCGCGGTCATCCAATTCACCAGTTTCACACGCGGGTCTTCGCCGGGTTCAAACGCGATTTCTTTGCCACCCAGAGGACGTGGCGGCAGGAATTTGCCTTTCGAAATATTATTAATGTCATTCTTCACCTCACTCGTGATTTCCTTCGATACGTAGAGAATGCTATCCATCCGGGTCTCGGGCTTGAATGCAATATGTTCAAAGTAAGCCGCGAAACTCCAGTATTCATCGCGGCTGAGCTTTTCCAGCGGATGATTATGGCAATTGGCGCAGGCGACCTGTGTGCCGAGGAACACCTGGCAGGAATCGTTAACCACCTGTGTTATATTGGGCGTTTTGCCCATGGTGAAGGCGCGGTACCAATTGACCGCGCCGTTGCTGCCCACGTCACCCTGCGCGGTCAGAATTTCGCGCACGAATTGGTCATACGATTTGTTCTGGATAAAGCTGTTGCGGAGCCACGCGCTGAAGGCGAACGTTCCGCGCTTCATATCCTGCCGGCTGTCCGCTTCGCGCCAGTTGCGCAGCAGATCGCCCCAGACATTGGCCCAATAATCGCCGTACTCGTTGCGCTCCAGTATCCGGTCGATCAGCTTCTCACGCTTGCCGGGACTCTGGTCGGCCAGGAAGGCCAGCACTTCCTCCGATGCGGGCAGCGTCCCGATGGCGTCGATGTAAGCGCGGCGGATAAAGATTTCATCACTGCACACCGGGCTGGGCGCGATGCCCAGCTTGTGCCACTTCTGCAGCGTCAATTCATCGATGTAGTTCGCAGATTTGAAGTGCGCGTAGGCACTTTCCGGCACATCTTCGTTAAACGGCACGGTGATCTTGGCCACATCGACCGCGCCCATGTACCGGACCATGATGACACCTTCGCCGGTATGGTTGAGAGTGCTGATCAGGCCGGTCGCCTCCACCGTCAGAATGTCTGGCTCCTGGCTCTTGTATTCGGCTTCGCGCGTGACGTCACGCGTCGAACCGTCCGAAAGGCAGGCGACTACGCGCAACTGCTGGTGGCTGATCCGTTTCATCGTCCGCTCACGCGGCAGAACCTCTATCCGCGCCACGGTCGGCGCATTGGTATCGCCCCGCGGCATGCCCTGTGCGATCCAGCGCAGCAGACGGTCATAGTGTTCCGATTTCGCTTCCAGACGCGTGCCGCCGCCGTGAGTAGTCTGGCCGGTGCCCTTTATCAGCAGCAGCGACTGTTCGGGTGCGGCGGGAAACAACCGGCGTCCGCGACCCTGATGGACGATCGAATCGTAATCGAATTCATGATCGCTGGCGAAAAGCGTTAACGCGAAGCCATTCTGTCCGCCGGATTTGCCGTGGCAACCGCCGGTGTTGCAGCCGGCTTTCGTCAGGATCGGCATGACTTCATTGGCAAAGTGTATCTGCCGGTCGTTGCCTAGATTCTGGACGACGATCCGCGCGTCCGCTGAAATCGTCTTATCCTGCGCATCGCGCACATTCACGTTGATGGTTGCCACGCCGTTGGACTTCGGCGTTATGCGGCCGTGGTCGATTGCAACTTTGCCCGCGCTATCGCTCGATTCTTTGCTGGATTTCACGGTGCTGTATTCAGCATCCCGTGTCACGTCCCGCACCGTCCCATCACTCAGCTTGAGATTCACCAGAAGTTGCACGCTGTCGTCGGCGTTCTTGAGCGTCGTCTCCGCCGGCTCGATCACCAACCCGATTACGCGCGCTTCATCCGCGCAGAGGGCCGCGCCATGGACGGAGGCCATGAGAGCGAGGAGGCTTAAACTGGTTTCGATTGCCCTATACAATGTTCGGCCCTCGATATCTACTTTGTGAGGATACACTGTGCATTTTCGGATTGTGAGCTATTTCTATAAAATTAGATCGTTCTCCGGTTCCTCACGCGCGCCGATAGTGACACTATTCAGGCTTGCCAATGCAATACAAGGTGGCTTCGGCATGATAGTACATTCGGTGCCCTTCGAAGACCGGCTCGGTCATGGTTGCTTCCTGATGCGGAGCCCTTATCCCGGCTACATTTTCGATGCGCAGCTTGGCCACCTGCTTGAACGTCCTGCCCGGTTCCAGGATGAGCGTGGTGCCCTGATTGCCGAAGATATAGATGTGCTTGCCCGCCAGCGTGGGACTGGATGCCGCACCGCCTTTGAGCAATAGAACTCCTGAATAGGGCATGAAAATTTCGAGATCGAGGTGGTGCTGGTATACGACTTCGCCGCTCGCCACGTCGAGAACGGTCAGCGTGCCGAAACTGTTGACGCAATAGAGCAGGCCTTCGTGAAGCAAGGGCGAGGCGCAATAGAAGTTTTCGTAGTAATACGGATAGGCCGGCGTGCCGAACGGGATTTCGCGGGCAATCTCCGGATCGACCGTATCGCCTTGCAGCGGGGGCAGCTTGAAAACGACCACGCCGCCTTTGTTGACAGTAATTTTGTAGGCGACACCATTCTCGACCACCGGCGCGCCGATACGATTCGCGTCGCCTTGCGTGTAGTTCACGGGCTTCAGCGCGGCAAGCTTCTTCTTGTCCAATGCGAGCGTTTTGCCGTCGGAGAGGCGCACGAATTCGCCGTTGAGGAAGTAGAGCACCTTGGCGTCGCCCGCCGGCAGAACGATGCCGGCCGCGTGGAAATTCGTGTACCAGTTGAACGCCGTGCCCGGAGCAAGAAAGTGGGGCCGTTCCAGTAGGGTCTGGCCGGTGGCCGCGTCCAATATCGTAAAGTTGTTGAAATAAACGATCAGCTTTCCGTCGACGAGCAGCGGCGACGTGGTATAGCCATGCTCCACAAGCTGGTGGTTCAACAGCCGCATCCATTTTCGATTTCCGTTGCGGTCGTAACAGACGCAGATTCCGCTGCCAAAAACGGCGTAAACATAATGGCCGTCGGTAATCGGCGCATGAACTGTCAGGCCCGCTTCGCATTCACCCAGAGGCCCGTACCTGTCACGCGAAACTTTCGCCATGGTTTTAAAAATCTTGCCTTCGACCGATGAGCGCCAGTCCTTCTCAAACGCCGGCACGCGCCAGGGCATCGCGAGATCAATCTGATCGATCTGATCCAAATGCTCCGCCAGCGGATCCAGCTCGTCGAACAGCTCGGGCTGCATCTTGCGTTCGTCCTCGGTTGCAAAGTCGTGGTATGTAAGTGAGCGCATCCAGAGGAGCTTGCCGCCGGCTTTGTCGATGCAGATGACGCTCCCGGTCTCCGTGGTCACAAACAGCCGGTCACCCATTATGACCGGCGCGCTGCTGCCCGGCGCGGGCATGGGCGTTGACCAGACGATCCCGTGGCTCTCGTACTCGCCGGATTTCTGTCCATAAAGACTTCCCGCAAACCACCAGGTCCGTCGCGCGGAAAGCGTCTTGGCGTCGAGCACGAGCAGCCGGTTCCAGCCCTTCTGAAGCGGCAGCAGCAGCCGGGTGCCGGGAGCGAGATCGATATTGGTGGGGCTTGTGTAGAGCGCCTTTCCATTGAGCCAGACGCGGTTCGTGCCTTGTCCCTGAAATAAGAGGTTCCACGCGACCGGCTGGCCGGACGGCGAATATATGTAGGTATGCGCGTAGGCGGCGAAGCCTGTCTTTTCGGGCGCGACGGACAGCGTGGCGCAGAAATCAAGGCAACTGGTTTCGAGGGTTATCGGCCGCCATGATTTCTCGCCGGCGCGGTCGCCGTCGTCGGGAGACACCGTTTCGGCGTTGGGAAGAATGTCCTCGATCTTTGTTTCGTCAGTGATGGGAAACGGCCCGAGCACGAGCCATTGGCGAATGACTCCGTCCGGAATCGCGGCCTGCGCGACAGGCGCCGAATCCTCTTTGGGCTTGTGCGACTGTGCCGACAACTCTTTCACGCTTTTTGCGACGCGGCCCCAATCCAATGGAGGATTGGCATCCGGATAGCGCCCGCTGCCATCGCCGCGCCAGCCCGAAATTTTATCCGCTTCGGCCAGCGCCGGGACGCAGATCGCCAACGCGAACACCAGCGCGACAAAACTGAATTTTCTGAGCATTCGACTGCTCCTCATTTTTTTCCGATACGGCAAAGAGAACCGCCGCTTCGGACAATCACGGACGATTCAACAATCGCGGGCGTGGCGCCTGAACCTTCCGTCATTCGATTTTGTGCGATTTCCGTCAGATCTTTCGACGCCTTGTAGACGAAGATTTGTCCCCGGTCGTTGCCGACGAGCAGCGTGCCGCCGGCGACAACGAGGCTCGGATACAGATTCGCGGAACTCAACTCGGGATCGTCCACTCCCGGATGACCGATTTTCAATTCCCTGTTAAGCAGCGTCTTCCCCGACTTCAGATCGAGCACGAAACATTCCGCATTTTTCCCGACAAAAAATAGCATCCCATCCCATACGACCGGCGACGCATACGAAATCGCGTCCAAGTTCGCGGTCCAAAGCTTCTTCGCCCGAACGTCGCCGCCTTCGAGCGACAATTTCACGGCAGTCAACGCGCGATCGCCCAGATACACCACGTCGCCGCAAGCCACCGGGCTGATGCCGTATTCCGAACCGCCCAGTTCCGGTGCGATATCTTTGGCCAGCACGCGGCCATCGCCGACCCGCACGACTTTTCCGAGCGGCGTCACGACGACTTTCGTTCCTCCGGCATCGACGCGTGCCGGCGTGCCGTAGGTGTGCTCGGCGTCGGGACATTCCCACAGCGTCTTGCCCGAGCCGGCGTCCAACGCGACGAGATGATGGACATTCACGAGCAATTTTCCATCGATCAAAAGCGGCGACGAACTATGCCCGTATGTTTCGGCGGCGGGCTCAAAATAGCGCACCCATTTTCGAATGCCATCAATTGAATAGCAACCCATCAGACCGGAGCCGTAGACGCAAAAAATGTCCGTGCCATCGCTGACAGGCGTGGGCGCCGCGTATCCGCAAGAAGTCGCCGCCGCCGCACTCGCAGCGGCGCGCGCCTTGAATTCCGCGGGCGCATCGTCCGCGGTCAACGAGGCTTTCCATCGGATCGCGCCGTCGTTGAGATTGACACAGACGATCTTTGACGGTTCCGATGTCACGAAGACGCGGCCAGCGGCGATCGCCGGCGATGAAGAAGCGTTCCCCACCGTGGCGCGCCACAGCACATTCTTCGTATCGTTCCATTCACCCGGAAGAACCGCCGCCGAATACACGCCGGAGCCATCGCCACGCCATCCCGCTGAGACAGCGTTTGCCGCGTCGTCCGCCGCGAACTGGCTTCTTGTCAGGGCGAAAATCAATAGAAGCCATAGGCGCGAATCTATTTTGCGACGTATCGGCGATTGCATTTATCGCTCCCGCAGCCGCGCGATTGCGTCGGCCATTTTCTGGCGGAAGTCGCGCCAATCCGACATCGGAAAGAGCGCGTCGTGTTCGTGCTGGCCGAGTTTGAATGCGGCCAGCCTGTCCGCGATCAGCGCCTGCGCGGGGGCGTCGTTCTTTTCTTTTGCAAGCCGCGCGAGCGTAATCATGTAACGGTAGTCGTTGAGACCGCCGCGCATATCGCGTTCGAACATCACCGATGAAATCAGTTCGCCGTCGGCATTGGCGTTGCACCAGGTATAATCGTCCTCACGGCAATCCAGCGCATAATATGGATCGCCGGCCACCACGTTCCAATGCCAGGTAATGCGGAACTTCATGCCGAATTGCTTCGCCGCTTTGTACATGTAGACGCCGTAGGTCCAGCGGTTGCCGCCATTGTAGTTGCCCCAGCTCGTCCCGGATTGCTCGATCGCGCGGATGCTTTCTTCGCTGTGATCGTTGAGCGCGGGGATATGCATGGCCTTCGCGAAACGCAGGTGCGGATCGTCGGGTTTGCTCGAACTGGTGCTTGTCGCGCCACTGAAAAACGGCGGGCCTTTCGGAAACGCTGCACGGTACGCTTCGGCATTTTCCGCGGCGCGCCGCACATCGTCGCCGACGGGTTCGTCTCCGATCGTCCAATACACCGGCAGCCAATTGGCGGCATCCGCGTGTTCTTGAATGGCCGTGAAGACGGTTTTGATGAACTGGCTGTAGTCGCTGAAACCGGCTGCTTTCATCGCCGCATCGTCTTTAAAATGCAGATTGAGGCCGCCGAAGCCCGCGTAGGAAACCACCGGCATGGTGAAGCCGCAGCGACGGGCCATTTGCATCTGCCGGTCCGCGACGCTGAAATCGAATTGCGGCTTGCCCTGTTTGAATCCGAGGTATTGCATCGTTGGCATGCCTGTAAAGGTGGTGAATCCGCAGTCGCGCAGTTTGCGCAGGCTGCGCTCGGCCATGGTTTCGTTCCACGCTTTGGCCGCGGGGTCGCTGGCGTTCCACGGAATATTGATCTCGTGGCCAAAAGGCCCCACGGGAATATCCGCCGCATCGAGCGTGCCGGGATACACGCGATACTCCACGGGCACCTGCGCCGCTGGGCCGCGCTCGGGCGTGAGCGTGATCTGTCCGCGATAGACTCCGGGTTTGGCGTCTTCGGGCGCGCGGACCGTGAGCCAGAAGCGCCGGGTGACGCCTTTCTTCACGTCGACCGTTGCGCGCGGAATGACCATGCGCGGCGTGATCGTGTAGACCGCGCCATCGGACGCGACGCGCGTGATGCGGTACGAAACGTAGCCGGTGTCGATCCGCGCGGATGGAATCGTTCCGGGGCCGGTCAGGTCGCTGACGGCGATCGTCACTTTGCCCAAATCCGTCACCGGACATAAGCCGACCGTCAGCGGTTCGTCCTGGCCGGCGAAACCGAATCCCGTGACAGGAAGTCCGATCTCCGCGCTCTTCGGCGTGTCGTTGTCATAAATGTCTTCCATGATATCGCGCACGAAAACAGCATAACCGCGCCGCATGTCGGCGGTCGGAGCCAGCGGTTCGCCGGTGGGCTTGTGCAGGATGCGATGAAAATAGTTGTCGAAGAAAAAGCGCCGCTTCTGCACTATCGCGTCGAGAAACTTTTTTCCCTGCTCCGCTTTTTCCGCCGGATATAGAATCACGGCCGACACGCTGCACGCGACGTTCTCTCCTCGAAAATCCAGCATCAATTGTCCGTTGGCGACATCAACATCAAACTCCTTTTCCTGGTAGTAGGCTCGTTGGTATTTATCGAACGTGTTTTCGTCCGCCGTGTCTTCCGTGTCCCAAAATCGGAAGTATTTTTTCTTCAGCGAATCGAACGTCATCGACTCTTCGACCACCGGCTTTCCTTGCGCCAGGATCGAACGCGTTTGATACGTTTGATACTCGCCCCAGAATCCCGACGGATTGTCGATGTTCACAAAAACATGGTAGCGGCCGTTCGGCAAATCCACGGCCAGGCCGCCTTTTTCGATGCACAGATAATCCTGATAAAGCGGGTCGGGCTGCAACGCGTCGAACGCGCGCCAAACCTGAGCGTCTTTCAAGCCGTAACCGCGGCCTTTGCTATAGACGACGGAAGGATCGATGCGCGTGAAACCGGGCATCACGGGACTGGTCGCGGGGCCGAAATCGAAGGCGTGCAATCCATCGAAAAACATCTTCGGCGTTTCGGTGTCGCTCTCCAGCCGAATGTTGTCGATGAACAGCGGCGCGGCCGGGTTGTCGCCTATATTTAAAACGAAATGCGTGATGCCGCTCAACATCAGGTTGCGCCCGGGCCGCGCTTTTTCGCCGACGTAAAGCTGCGCCAGCGGAATCAGCAACGTGCTCTTTCCGGGTGCGACGACGGTGCCGAAATTCACGCGCGTCCAGTAGCCATCGGTCAGCTTGTCGCGCATCTCGATCTCCAGCGTCAGCGGCTTGTCGGAATCGGTGTAGAGGTCCGCTTTGAGATAATCGTACCCGGACCAGTCCTGAGCACCGGCCCAACTCGCGAAACCTTTGTCCAGCCGCAGCGCTTTCGTGCCATCGGTGGCGTGTTCCGTCACGAGCGTGCCGGCGGCGAATGGATTCTTGTCTTCGAACGACGCGAGCAATTTGACCGGCACGACGGCAGCGGCGGCGGTGCTGCGCGCAGGCAGCTTTTCTCCGCAGGCGTAGCACGTGCCCCATTCCGGCATGTTCTTAAATCCACAGTCCGCGCAGCGCACCTGTCCCGCGCCCAGTTCGCCCGGCGGAGCAATCGGTTTTTCTTCAGCGCCGAGGACGGGCGCGTCGGTCAGTGGCACGTCGTCGCCCACGCGCGTCATCGACACGTCGTCGATCCAGAAATGCCCGGGCACCCACAAGCCGAACGAGATCGTGATGTCCTTCTTTTCTTTCACGTCGGCGACAAAGTTCAGCGGCGTCCAGCCGAAGGTGCCGTTCTTTTTGAGCGCCACGTATTTGCCGTCGAAACCAAATTCGGTGTTGTTGTGCCAGACGCCTTCGCCGAGTTCCAATCCGCGCAGAAACGCGGTCACCCGGTAGCGTCCGGGCGCGACGGCTTTGATCGTCTGAGCAATGCGAATCTTCGGCTGGCTCACGCCAAACAAAAGACACGACGTCTTCCCGCCATGCGCCACGCGCCCCACGCGAAACGTGCATTCTCCCTCGTATTTCCAGCCGGCCCAATGTTTGAAGACATGCCCAAACTGATTCGGCGGAATCGAGTCTTCGAACGAGCCGTCCACAACGAGGTTTTCAGCCTCGGCAGCAATCGACGGTGCCGCAACGCAAACTGCAATCAGCAGCGCCATGCAGAAAACAGCCGTGGTCGAACGCTTCACAAACGCCATTTATCGAATTCCTTTAAAATGACCGTGCGCGAATCACGAATATCGTACTGCGCCCCCAGCTTTACATCTTACACCGTCTTTCAATTGTCCGATCGCGGTTCATGACTCCAATCGTCCCCAGTGTCCGCCGGACTCGGGGTTTCAACGACGGCAAGGATATCGGCGCCAGTGCCTCCACGTCCGCTGCCGTGAGCGCCAACGCCGAAACGCTCTTTCAGCGTGAACACGAAAAAAGTCAATGGGGAAGTGAACTTTGCTGGCCAATTCTTACTTGGCTGACGCCTCGATGGGAACCTCGCAGAACGTCAGAGCTGCAATGCCATTCGCGCCTTTGAGCAGCGTATCCTGATTCCATACGATTTCTTTGAGATAGGTAATCTTCCGCGCCGTAGACGCGCCCTTCAATTTGAGCGTGAGCACATTGCCGGAGACAGCGCCGGAGGCTACAAGGCCCTTTTCCCCATCCAAATAGAACTGCCCGGCTAACACATCAGTCCAGACCACCGGCTGATCAAACTCCAGGGCGATCGTGTCCTTTGAGTCGCCGATATAAGAAACGTTCCGAAGATTCGGCGGGGTGATGGATGTGGCGGGCACTATGCCATAGAAATCCCGCTCGATGAGCGGCTGGATCAGGCGCGCAAATTCAGACCAGCCAGTCAGTGGAAAATGGCATGGGCCGGGAGGTCTAATGCCGAGCGTGGACAGGATGCTCATGTTGGAATAAAGCTGCGGCAATGTGCGCTGCTTCTCGCGCAGCATGTCGCCTGAGCCGTTTCGTCCGCCCATGCCGCACGAGTTCGGCCAAATCTGGAAAACGTAGTAGTGCAGCACGTTCGGGAAGTCCTGTTTCCAGCCCGCGGACATTTCCACAAATAACGGCTGGTAAGTCTCCCATCCGTAACCGCCCGTGGGCCCGTCCGAGCCTTGATCGTTCTCCCCCTGATGCCATAGAATGGCGCGAATGCCGTGGGTCATCTTCGCCTGCTGCACGCGCCAGAGCATCTTTCCATAAAGTGTGGTGATGTCGGCCGGGGCGGCGGCGTTGCGCTGGTGCTGGTCGATGCGTGTTCCACCCGCGGCGGCATTAATGATGAAGATAGGTACCTTCTGGCTTTCGAGCAGCCGCTTGGCCAATTCCATTCCCCACCAGCCAAGCTCCGCTTTTTCGCCTTTCTGGGCCTTCCAGACCGGGTTGCACCACAGGTTGCCCAAATCAGCTTTTGGATTGCCAGAGGGCCGGCCGTAGCTGCGAATCCACTCGTTGGTTTCAGGCGGAGATTTCTCGCCGGTATCGGTCGCCAGCGCATTGGATTGGCCATCCATGAGATAGGCGTCGCCGCAAACGATGTTACTCACGGTTTGCAGTATCGCCTCCTTTCCATCGACCTTCGTGCCGAATTCCACTTTGTATTTGATCAGCCCCGGCTTCAGCTTTACCGCAAATCCATAGGACTTGTCCGCGCCTGGCTTGGCGGACTCGGTTTTGATGAGTTTGTCGCCGGCATGGACTTTGAGAAACACCTCGTCAGCGGCTTCAGTCAGCGTGCCGTTGTACCAAAGCGTCCCTTCGTTCTTGTCGTCGCGAGCGTAGAACTGCCCGTCCTCTGGCTTTTCATCTTTAACAGGCGTTCGTGCGATCCATGCGTCGTTCTTCGGTTCCGTCACGGCGATGGTTGCGCTCTGCGTAACCGGTTTGCCGCCATTGCTGATCGTCGCCGTCACCGTCAATTTCCCACTGTTCTGCGCGCGCTTGAGGATGAGCTTGCCTGGCGCGATTTCCTGGATCACGGCGAATGGAGTGACGCTCCACTCCGTCTTCAAATCCCCCGCACCGGCCACCTGCATTGCGTCCAGATTCGTCACTTGTGGCGCCACTTCGATTGTCGCGCGTCCGTCCCACGCCGCCGGTGCCGTGAGCGTGAACACCGGATCCGGAATAGCCTCACTGATCGAAATCGCGATGTCCTTCGTCTTCACTTCGTTGGGATAGAGCGCTTTGAATTGCAGCGTTACCTTCTTGTCGCCAGCCACGCGTCCCGCGTTGAAGGTGAACGCAAACCGGTCGACCGCCGCTACCGTTTCCTGGCCGTCGCTTTTCAAAGTCCAAAACAACTTCAGCGCGCCGCCCGCCTGCGCAATAAAGGTCGCGCTCGTGCCTTCCAGCACGGTTGCAGTCTCCGGCGAAACGGCGAATGCATTTCCCGCCTGCACCACCGGTCCTACCAGCGTGTGCAACGGCTTCTGGTTTTCGTATTCCAGCTTCACCCAGTCCGCGGAGCGCGCCACTTTGGAAATCCTCACCTCGTCGATGTCGCCGATGAAATCGTAGTTGTTGTACCAGCCGCCTATCCAAAATCTCGAAGGGCTCTTGATATCGAGTTTGGTCGCCGCTTCGCTGTCAATTTTGCCGTTGATATACAGCCTTCGTGGCCCGCCGCCATACGTGTGAACCACATGAATCCATTCGCCCATCGGAAGCCGACTCTCACTGTTGATGTCGGAGAAATCGCTGTCAACATGCAGATGCGGCGGGCTGCGAAGCTGCATCCGTACTTTGCTGCCGCGACCGCCGCCCTCGTTGCCCCAGCCAATGAGGGTCACGTTCGGTTGCTCGGCGCGGAACCATGCTTCCGTGCTGTGCGCGCTGTCCGCCGCGGGATAATTCGCGATCTTGTCCCCGCAGAAGATGCCCTTCTTTCCCGCGAAATGCCGCGCCTGCCCGATCATGCCGGCGATGGCCGTTGTGCCCGCGTCCTTGGACTCCAGCGTTCCCACTTCATCCTTAACGGGATCGCTCATGTGCCACACGCTCAGGTAGCCGTTGGACTCATTAAACACCGCCTTCGCGTTCGACTCATTGGCCGCATCAGCGTTGCCCCAGTGCACTTTAATCTCCTGCCGCATGTTCCCTTTAATTGTAGGGATGCGAACCCAGACGTAGGCCGTTCCGCCCGGCGCGTCCCATCCATCAATCTGGTAAGCCAACGGTGTGCCCGTGCTGGTAGCGAAGCGGATATCCTCCCCGTTCGCTCTCGCCTGCTTAAAATCGAACCAATCCTTGTTCAATCTCACCAGCAACGGAAACCCGTCTTCGGAAACCGAACTTGGCAGGTTCGCACCCTCCGGCGTCGTCAGAATAAACATTGAACCCGAATGGGTCCAACTTGCGTAGGGTGTTTGAGGTTTGACGGGCGTATCTTCGGCCATTCCAAAGCGCATCAAACAAACGAGCAGCAAGGATATGGAATTGCGATACATCGGCGTGGGGGTAGTCATATTAAATGTCATCCTGAACTCTTCTTTTTGAAAAATCATTCGCCCAATCGATATCCACTTCTTCTGAGGGAACCAAGTCGTCGAAAAAAAAGGCCGGTTTAATCTGCTTCTTTTTACAGCATTCCGCCCTTTTTCAACGCGCTGATAAACTGGTCTTTAGACTATACAATTTTAGAATTGTCTATTTGCGCCATTTAAACTCCGTTCACGACGAAAACACTATTTTTCGACAATGAGTATGCCGAAACTTCTTTAAGGGGGATACACCTTTTTGAAGGACACGGCGCTATGCTTATTCCGGCACCTCAGCAGTGGCAACAAACCGCGTTCGAT
>JBBRQD010000097.1:0-20036 GCA_038227045.1 Planctomycetota bacterium | reverse complement strand
GCGCGGCAAAAGGCTGGAGGAAATTAAATAAATCGGAGTTGTTGGCAGACGTGATCAAGCTTGTTCGTTTCGTGGATGGCATCAAGGAAAACGCCGCATGATTTCAACATCGCCATCCACATCATTTGACAATTGCTCTGCACGAAATACGAAACATCATTGGGATAATCGCCGGCTGGTCGGGTGTTGTGGCCTAAGTGAACCCGGCAACACGGTATGCGTCAATGGACATGAGGTTGGTGCAGAGTTCTCGGAATGCTATACGCCGCGCGCGTTAGTCTTTGACCCTTCACGCGTGGAATTAGAGAAGTACGTCGAATGATTTGGAGTAAATCACTCTGCTACTTGGCGCAATATATTTTAATGACCTAAACCAGTGTCGTGTATCGCGCTCAACAACCGGTAACCTTCATAAACCCGCTTTGATTAAATTGGAATCCAAAATGATCCCCACTGACCCCACCCAAATCCCTGCAATGGTCGAAACCGGCGAGGCTACCGCGTATCTCCCCATGCCCGGTAACAAGGGAAAGCCCATTACCGTGATTGGGACGAAGACGATTCGCGATGGCTTTGATGCGGGGTGTTTGCAGCAGGCGCTGAATTCGCGCAGCGGACCGGGCGTGACGGATTTGATTCTTAATCCGGATGCACATGTCGGCTATGGGGCGCCGGTGGGTTGCGTGCTGGTTTCGCCGACTCATATTTATCCGGGTCCCGTGGGTGTGGATATCAAGTGCAGCATGAGTTTGCTGCAGCTCGATCTTCCCGCCGATGCCGTGAAAGAGAAGACGGTGCGGCGCGCATTGATCGATGCGATTTTGGAGCGCACGCCGACCGGTCCCGGCCAGGGACAGCGTTCGGCGAAGAAGAGCCGCCGGGTTGATGAGCACCTTGGCAAGCGCGCGATGATTACCGGCGCCTCGGCTGAAGTGTGCGCTGAATTGGGTATTCCGCCGGAGTGGGCGGACGTGTGCGAGGACTCGCATCATCGGGGACACGATGACTCGGCAGATGCGTTGGAACTTCGACTGGATCAAATATTAAAGAGCGGACTGGTCCGCAATTTCGACGACAAGGTGCGGCAGCTTGGTTCGTACGGCGGGGGAAATCATTTCGGGGAATGCGAAGTGGTATCCGTTGAAAACAACGTGCGGGCACGCAAGGCTGCCGATGTTTTTGGGCTGCGCGACAACAGCGTGGCGTTTCTGTCGCACTGCGGTTCGCGCGGCTTCGGGAATATTCTGGCTCAGGGGCAGTTCCGCGCTTTGCAGTGAATGTTCGAGCGCTGGAGCATTCCGCTGCCGGGCAACGACCGCGAACTGGTCTATGCACCGCTGGGTACGGCGGAAGCAGACTGCTACATCGACGACATGTCGCTGGGCGCGAATTTCGCGACAGTCAATCACATGCTGATTAACGCGCTGGTACTCGAAGCGTTTCAGTCCGTGATTCCTGGCACGACGGGACGGCTGGTGTACTTCATCAGCCACAACATCGCGCGCCAGGAGATCGTCAATAACCAGACGTGCTGGGTGCACCGCAAAGGCGCGACGCGCGCGTTTCCGGCGGGGCATCACGCGCTGGTGGGGACGCGGTACGCGCAGACCGGGCACCCGATTTTGCTTCCAGGCAATCCGACGGCGGGCAGCGTCGTGATGGTTGCGGACGAAGGCGCGGAGAAGAGCTGCTACAGCGTGAATCACGGCGCGGGGCGCTGCAAGGGGCGCAAGGCGGCGATTCGCGAACTCGATCAGAAAAAGGTGGACAAGGAACTCGACAACCACGATATCTTGAGCAACTGCCGCCAGTACCCCAAGGACGAGGCGCCCGCGGCATACAAGGACTTCGCGGAAGTAATGAAGTCGGTCACGTCGGCGGGACTGGCTAGTCCCGTGGCGACGCTAAAGGCGCGGTTTGTGATTAAGGACAGTTCGGGGGCGGATGATTAAGCCATGATTCTCATCGACGGTTCTCAAGGCGAAGGCGGCGGCCAGATCCTGCGCTCGGCGTTGGCGCTGTCGCTGGTGACCGGCACGCCGTTTCGCATCGACAACATCCGCGCCGGGCGCGCGAAGCCGGGGCTGTTGCGCCAGCATCTGACAGCCGTGCAGGCTGCGACGACCATTGGCTGCGCCGAAACGCTCGGTGCCGTTATGGGTTCCTCGCGCCTCGATTTCAAGCCTGGAAAAGTTCAGACGGGAAGCTATGCGTTTGCCGTGGGCACAGCGGGCAGCGCCACGCTGGTCCTTCAGACTGTGCTTCCGGCGCTGCTCACGTTGTCCGCGCCGTCTACGCTCACGCTGGAAGGCGGCACGCACAACCCCTTTGCGCCGCCGTTTGATTTTTTGGAACGCGTCTTTCTGCCGCTGATTGCGCGCATGGGGCCGCACGTGACGGTGGCACTGGAGCGCTCGGGATTCTACCCGGCAGGCGGTGGGCGATTCACGGTAAACGTTGAGCCGGCCGCCCGATTGGACCGTCTCGAGTTGATGGAGCGCGGGGCGATCCGCACGCAGCGTGCGCGAGCTCTAGTCGCTCATCTTGGGACCAAAATCGCCGAACGCGAACTCGGCGTGGCCGGACACAAGCTGGGCTGGCCGCGCGAGTGCCTGCATGTCGTGGACGTGGAAAATTCGCCCGGCCCGGGAAATATCTTGTTCCTCGAATTTGAGAGCGAGCACGTGACCGAGGTATTTACGGGCTTTGGCGAAAAGGGGCGGTCGGCCGAGGACGTCGCGCACCTCGCCATCGAGCAGGCTCGCGCCTACCTCGCCACTGGCGTACCGGTGGGGCCGCATCTCGCGGACCAACTGCTCCTGCCACTGGCTCTCAGCGCGGGCGGTTCTTTTGTGACTGGAGAATTGACGCGCCATTCAACAACAAACATCGACGTCATCAAACGCTTCCTGCCGAATGTGTCGATACGTGTCGAAGAGCGTTCGAAGCAGGCCCGCGCCGTTATAATTGAAACCTAAATTTCTTTCGCCCGCAAGTAACCGACATGTGTGGCTCAGGGTAATTTGGAGAGATGGAATATGAGAGTGTTTCACGTTTGACTATGTTTCCAACGCATTGACTTTCGTTAATTGCATCATGGGTTTAAGCACCGGACGCTACGTGGTTCATAGTATTTCCGACGCTGCCCTATCTCCACCGCCGCGCGGCTCGCCCCTGCGCCCAGCGAACTTGCCGCCACTCTTTTTCACGACGATTTGACGTTGCGCACCGCACAGCCCCCTCCGACCATTGAGCTTGATTGGGTCCACCAAAAGGAGTCGTGGCAAGATTTGCCCCCAATTCGTTAAAGAGCTTGTTGGCCACGTCCCGAATGGCGCATAGTTAAGCCGCTTTTGGCGACTCCGCTCCCACGCATTGCACGTGTGCATCGTCCTTAACTATGTGCCATTCGGCCACGTCCCACTTCTTGCATTTCACCGCATAATACGCGTATTCGCTTTTCGCGAGATTCGTTGGCGCACGTTCGAGAATCAACTTAAAGACCTTGTCGATATCCGGCCACACCTGCGGCTGTTGCCAATAGGCTTGAACAAGTTTCGTTCGTTCAGTCGCGTCGTCCGTCGTCGTCTTCGATTTGTCGCTGGCCAGATCCTCATGCGCGGAAAAACGCTTGGCGGCGAGTTGAATTCCGAAAAAAATGACAAATTTTTGACAAAATGAGCCTTTTACATGGCTCATGCGACGGTCTAAAGCAAGTCTGGATAAAGAGAAGTAAGAATAATGGCGGAGCGGGTGGGATTCGAACCCACGTGACAGTTACCCGTCTACACGCTTTCCAGGCGTGTTCCTTAAACCGCTCGGACACCGCTCCACCTGTCGAAATGACCGCTCTTTTCGCCGCCAGCCATGTTCTGCAAGCGACGCGTCAAGGGGTCTGACCGGGCATGGCGACGGCTCGCCCAATCAGGAAAGGGAGGATTATAGCGAGCGAGGCGCGCGGCGCAATCTCAGTATGCCGCAAAAAACACCCGACTTGAGCTTTGCTCTTATCTCCGGGGTGTAGACACTGATTGCAATTCGCGCTATTTCCGTCCGGCATTGATCGCCGGTATTGCGAATCGTTCAGAGACATGCGAAGGAGGCTCTTGTGAAATTCGGATTGCCTGCGTTATTGTTCGTGACTTTCTTCGGCAGTGTCTTTGCCGCCGAAAAACTTGAAGACATTTCCCACAAAGACCTCGCCGAGGCCGTCAAGTCCGGCAAGCTCGCTTTGCTCGATTGCAACAACACGCTGACCTACAATAAAAATCACATTCCGGGTGCGCTCAACTATGGAAAGGTCAAGGCCGATTTGGCGAAGTTCCTCCCAGCCGACAAGTCCATGCTGGTCGTGGCGTATTGCGGCGACCCCGACTGCTCCGCTTACAAGGCGGGCGCGACGGCTGCTGCGGAATTAGGCTATACTAACGTCAAATTTTACTCGGGCGGAATTGTCGGCTGGCTGAAAGAGAATGAGAAAATTGAGGGTTCGGCCGCGCGGTAAAGTTCGTAATTCGTTCGTAGTCCCGCCTTCAGGCGGTCGGGAAACAAAGACCGCCTGAAGGCGGGACTACGTACTTTAAAACGCGACTTGGAAATTGAGGACCAGATTGTCGTTGCGCACTTCTCGAATCTGGCGGTCGCCGGTGCTGTGGTCGTGCTGCTCTTTCACGAAATTGTAGTTGAGCTGGATCTTCGCCTGGCTTCCCTTGATGTAATAATTCAACCCCAGAGTGTCCACGGTCGTTCGAAACACATCCAATCCCCGGTTGGTGTCCTGTAGATTCTGGTAGAAGAGATTCTCCATCTGCTCGTGGCGATAGGCCACTTCCATGCTGCGCATCCAGCACGGCACGCAGTGGGCGATAGCCGAATCGCCGAAACGATAGCCAATCGATCCATAGTAGCCATAGATGTTGAAGGGCTTGGGATCGTTGGTGTAGTTGAACAAACCTGTCACCGCTTCTCCCGGCGCGAAGCGGTCGCGGTACTGGCCCCATTCGCTGCGCAGCCACAAGCCCTTGAGCGCCGCGCCCGGCGCGTAGTACAGCCACGCATATTGATTGCCGTGCGCGGTGTGGGCGCGGTTCAAGCCGTTGTTCGGATTAGTGATGGGATCGTTGCCTGCCGATTCGCCGCCCTTTCCGAACAGGCCGCTGTAGCCCAATTCAAGGCTGCCCCAGAAGCAGTTCTCCCAGATCGGACGCCCAACAACACTTCCCATGAAATCCTTTTTGTCGTTGTCGTCGGATCGGTTCGAGCGGCTCTGAAAAGCGGTGCCCGCGCCGTCGAAAATGCCGGCCCAATATTGCAGCCGATTGCAGAAAAACGAGCCGTGAATCTGGACGCCCAGGTCGTAGTCGTCGGCGACTTGCGTGATCATTGCGCGTTCCGCGAAATCCAGTTCGCCGTTGTCGCGGTAGCCTTCTTCGCCCAAGCG
The DNA here is from genome assembly GCA_038227045.1 of Planctomycetota bacterium. Classification (GTDB taxonomy): domain Bacteria; phylum Planctomycetota; class SZUA-567; order H5-PLA8; family H5-PLA8; genus JANXLS01. The sequence continues at coordinate 14,596 of JBBRQD010000097.1, read as the reverse complement.
GCGTTTCATCTCGCCGATCTGGACGTCGTGGCAGGGCAAAAAGCAGATATTGTGATAGTTGATGTACGCTTCCTGGAGCAGTTTGCTGGCATCGCCGCCGCCGTTGCGCACGATCTCGTTGTACGGATTCCCGATGCCGGCGCTGCAGAGCGTCATTCCGGGTGTCGTCGGACAACCCTGCCCGAATTGCCCCTGCCCGTTTATGGCCTGGAAGCCGGCATTATAAAAGGGAGCCTGATTGCTCGGCACGCCGGGGAAGCCCAGCGCCATTGCGGCCGGATCGATTCTGACGTGCGAACTGATCTCCTCGCTCAGACTGTAGTCGAAGCAGATTTCCGCGCGGCGAATCCGGAAGGTGTCGTTGTCGCGGGTCTGGTTCGAACCGAATGATGCGGGGCTCGATCCCAACACTCGCGTGGCGTCTTCCCATCCCTTGCTGTCGTTCTGGATGTATTGATACCAGACTTGCAACAGGCCATGGATGACCAGTTTGCCGTTGCGTGTCGTCACTGGGTTTCCGTTGCTGCCGCCATCCCCCTGCGTGTGATTTAACGCATCCACGGCATGCAAGGTCTCTTCCGGCGGCTTGAGCAGTTCGCTCTTAACCTCCGCCAATTCCTTGCGCAATTCCTTGATCTCGTTGGCCATGCTGGTTGGGTCGTTCGATTCGCCGGCGCGGACCGCGATAACGGACACGGCCACGACCGTCAATAATAGTACGCGGATGATAGTTCTTCCCTTCATTTCGAGTCACTCCATACGTTTCGTGGCGATCCTGAAAATCGCGTTACAAATCTTCATTTGTCATCGTGACAATGAAGCTGACTAGGATACCGGAAGAGTTCGTGAACGCCGGTCAGTATGCGGCATTCTGAGTAAAACGGCAACTGCTTTTAAAATTGTTTTCTCGCCATGCAGACCGGTGCGTTCGCGATAACATTCGAGGAGTTTGATAGAATGCGTGTCATGCGCGTCTAACTTTAAATTTGTGGCAGCGGCGTTGTCTTTTTCCGAATCGGCGGAGTGGAAATACCCATGACTCAAGGCAGACTCATTGCATTGTGGATCGCTGCAATGCTCGTATTGGGCGGCGTTTATGGCTACAAAACCTGGCAGGCCAATGCGGCCAATTGCGATTGCGCCAATTGCCGCAAGGCGAAGCAAAACTCCGGGGGTGCGAACACGCTCGAACCGTCTCTCGCGTTGAATACCGCCATGCCCGCGGTCACCGGCACCTGGGTGACCCCCGACGGAAAAGGGCCGGAACTTAAGGACAAAGTAGTACTGCTGGATTTTTGGGGCACATTCTGCGGGCCGTGCATCGCGGCGTTTCCGGGCAACAACAAGATTTACGAACAGTACGCGCCACAAGGACTGGTGTTCGCGGGCGTTTCGATCGACTCGAAGGCCGCGCTGGAAGATTTTAAGAAAAATGTCGAGGTACGCTATCCCCTGCTGGCTTCAAACCTCGACGTGTTTGCCGCGTATCAGATTGAATTTACGCCGTCGACGTTTCTGTTCAACAAAGAGGGCAAGATGATTTGGAAAGGCCTGCAACTCGACAACCCGGACGGCTCCATTAACAGTTCGTTCGAAAAGGCGCTGACCCAGGCGCTCGCCGAACTCAAGGGTGCGCCGGTATCGAAGGCAGCGGGATCCGCGGAAAAGAAAGTTGATCCCGTAGCGGAAATTGCCACGCCGGCTTTGGGTTCTGCGTACATTCCCGTCACGGGCCAGTGGATTTCCCCGGCGGGGAAAGATCCGGTGTTGAAAGGCAACGTTGTGCTGCTCGATTTTTGGGCTACGTTCTGCGGGCCGTGTGTCGCGGCGATTCCATCCAACAACAAAATCTATGAAAAGTATGCGCCACAAGGCTTCGTGCTGGCCGGCATATCCACGGACACGAAGGCAGTGCTTGACGAATTTAAGAAGACCGTCGAAATCCGCTACCCGCTGCTGGTATCCACCGACAAAGCGTTTACCGATTACGGCATCGAGCTCATGCCGTCGATGTTTCTTTATGATCGAAGCGGAAAGCTGGTCTGGAAGGGCGCGCAACTCGAAAAGCGCGACGGCTTATTGAACCCCGATTTCGAGAAAGCGTTGACCACGGCACTGGCGGAGAAGTAGGACGGGCTGCCAGCCCGTCCAGTTTTAACTCAAAACGCGGATTCGATCCTGGACGGACTGGCAGTCCGTCCTACTTCGTTCCACATTCATAATTGGAGCGCGATATATGGTCACGAAAATCATCTGGATCATGGTTGCATTCATCATCTCAACTCTCTTAGTTATAGGTGGCTACGTGGCGTTTGTTATTTCCCGTGGACACCACGGAGGGCGGACCGAGTCGCCCATGAGTACAGTCATTTCGGCGACAACTGTTTTACCGAATGAGGATCCCAACGCGCTTGTGCTGCCGCCGGAATTTCAAAAACTTCTCGATCAAGAGAAAGTGAATCGCGCGAAAGAGCCGCTCGAAGCGAACGCCGCCGAACCCGAATTGGGTTTGAAACTCGGCGCCCCGATTCCAGATCTAAAAGGCGACTGGATGACCGAGAATGGCGTTGCGCCGGATATCAAAAATAAAGTGCTGTTGATCGATTTCTTTACGACGGTCTGCGGAAGCTGCGTCGAGTCGATTCCGGCCAACAACGCGCTATACGCGAAATACGCGCCCGAGGGTTTTGTCTTCGCCTTCATATCGCCGGAGAAGAAGGCGACCGTCGAGGAATTTCGGGCCAATTTCCCAAAGAAAATAAATTACCCGGTGCTTTCCAACGCGGACGCGCTTTTTGACTTTTGCGAAATCAAAGCGCTGCCGGCGACGCTGCTGTTTGGACGAGACGGCAAATTGCTTTGGAAAGGCGGACTGCTCGAGAAGGATGGAAAGCTGGACGCAGCGTTTGAAAAAGTGCTTCTGAATGCGTTGAAACCGTGAGTCATTGCCCGGCTTCGATTTCTTTGAGTTGATCCTCATATTCTTTGCGCTCTTTGGCGCTCATTTCCTTAGGCAAGAGAGTCATCGCTTTCTTCATCGCTTGCAACGCCTCCGCCTTGAAGTCGTTGCGAAACAGCGCCAGGGCCAGCACATCGAGCGACGCAGGATCGGAGTTTTCAGTCAACTCCACGGCTCTTCGAGCGAGCGGCAGCGCGGCTTTCGGGTCGCGGAGAACGGCGTCGGGGTCCGTCAGCAGGTTCCAGGCGTAATAATTGAAATTTCGCGCCAGCAGAGACGGCACATTTATTTCGCGCTCGTACACCGCGAGAAAGTCGTGAATGGCCACCAAGTACGCGTAGCGGTCCCGCTTCAATTTTAGGGCGTCGATGTGCTTGAGACGCAGTTCCCTGACGCAGATGCTCAGTTGCATGTCGTCCGCGGTGCGCTCCGCACGCTCCCCTGTTTCGGTCGGAAGTGGCGAGTTGCGAAGCCGCGATAGCGCCAATTCGAAATAGTAGATCGCCGACGGCAGATCGCCGAGCCGAACATAGGATCGGGCGAGCGGCAATGGGGCGATGTCCGCGTCTTTCGAGCGCGCGCGTTCGAGAATCACCGCGGCGCGGTCGTCGATGCCCCGGAATGCATACCATTCGCCCAATGTCTTTAACGCGGCGCCGTTGTTCCGATCGAGCGCCAACTGCGCTTGAGTTTCCGGCAGGCGTCGTTCGAATGCGCGATAGCGTGCGGGGTACGCGCCGTCCCATAGTTTCAGCGCGCTGTCATAGCCGCCGGAGAGGATGCGTTTGCCGTCGGGCGAGAACAGGACACTCGACACCGCGTCGCTGTGCCCTTTAAATTCGCGCACTTCCGCGCCGCTTTCCACGTCCCACAGTTTTACGGTCTTGTCCCTGCTTCCTGTAACGGCGTATTTGCCATCGCGGGAAAACGCCAGGCTCTTGACCTGTTCCGCGTGGCCTTTGAAATCGCGCAACGCCGCGCCGCTCGCCACATCCCACAGTTGCACGGTTCCGTCGATATTGCCGGTCATCACACGCCTGCCGTCAGGCGAAAATACGGCACAATAAAATGCACCCGCTCCAGGTAAGATTTGTTGGACCTCCCTGCCGTTCGCAACATTCCAGAGTTTCATGACACCGTCCGTGGTAATGGACAACGCGTCCTTGCCATCCGGCGAAAGCGCCACGCAATAGAAATCGGCCGCGTCCAATTTAAATTCGCGAACGACCTTGCCGCTTTCCACATCCCACAGCTTAAACGAATCGCTCTTCCCCCCTGCGATAGTTCCCGCAGCCAGAACGAATTTGCCGTCGGACGAAAAGTCCGCGCATTTTAAAGGCACGCTAATTTCAGCGGACTTCTGGCCAGTTTGCAGATCCCAGGTTTGGATCAATCCTTGAATGCTGGCGGTCACGACGCGCCTGCCGTCGGGAAGAAAGACGGCGGTATTGGCCAAGCCTCTGAAATTCCTGATTTCCAACCCGCTTTCCACGTCCCACACTTTGATGGCGATGCCGGCCCCGGAGAGCGCAAGTTTTCCGTTTGGGGAGAATGCAATGCACTCGATTCCTCCCGTGTTTCCCTTGTACTCCAACACCTTCATGCGGCTTGACGTGTCCCAGAGTTTCAACGTCCGGTCCAGGCTTCTGGACAGGACGTTTCGTCCGTTCGGCGACAGCGAACTGCTGACGACACTATTGGCATGTCCGATGAACTGGCTCCGGAGCGCGCCGGTTTCGGTCTCCCAAAGCTTCAGCGTTTTATCCCAGCTTCCGGTCAGCGCCAGTTTTGCATCGGCGGAAAAACCGGTGCTGAAGACCGCTGCGTTGTGGCCGTTGAATGCGCGCAATTCAGTGGCATTCTCAAGGTTCCACAGGCGGGTTATTTTATCCGATCCGCTGGACAGCGCGCGCGTTCCATCGCGGGAGATGGCGACACTATAAATCAAGTTACTTATATCCTTGCTCCTGTTGAACTCCTGCAATTTGCTCGTTTTCGCAACATCCCAAAGACACAGCACATTGTTCGTTCCGCCGGACAAAGTGCGCTGTGTAACCGGTGAATATGTTTCGCTGATAATGATCTCATTTGCTCTTTTGAATTCATTGACCATCACACCGCTCTCGGAGTTCCAGGTGTGTATCGACAGATTGCCGCTTCCCGCCAAGACCTGCTGATCGTCCTTGGAAAACGCGACCCATTTTGGTTTTTCCTTCAGCCCGCTGTAGTCGCGCAACTGTGTTCCGCGGGTCAAATCCCAGAGCCGAATCGTCTTGTCTTCGCCTGCGGAAAGTGCGCGCGTTCCGTCAGAGGAGAATGCGAGGGCCAGCACGCCCGCTGCGTTCCCTTTCAATGCCGTGATTTGAATCCCGGACGCCACATCCCACAGCCTCAATGAATTGTCGTCGCCAGTGGACAAGGCCCGCGTTCCATCGGGCGAAAAGAGCACCGCGCCGAGGCCGTCTTTTCTCTCTGAATCGGAGAGTGTCAGCAGAGGCGTATCGACTTCATTGTAATAGGCCCACATGCCCCATTCGGCCATCGCCGTGGGTTCGCCAAGCTGCTCGAATTTTCCCCATGCCTTTTGATATCTCTCGAAAGCTTCAAGATGCCGATTCGCAACGAGGTACGCATCGCCCTGAGCGACGAGGCCTTTGGACATCGTCACCGCTTCATCGTGCGCGGCGGTCATTGCCACGTCTTTTGCTCTTTTTTCTTCCACCATTGAGACCAGAGCCGCGCTTTTCGCCTTCTTCTCTTCGACCATCGACATCATGGCTTTTTGCTGTTCGTTGCGAATCCAGAAGAACCCGATGGCCAGGCCCGCGACAATGCAGGCCACTGCCGCGAAGAGCGCGAGCCGCGTCGTGTGTGCTTTGCGCTCCATTTGAGCCAGCACGGTTCGCGACTGGCGCACGGCATCCTGCGCGGACATGTTGCCGGGCCACAGTTCCAGCGCCTGGTCATACAACACGACCGCGCGCGCAAGGCTGGGAATATCCTGAACTTTCGCTTCGCGCTCCGCTTTCGCGGCGATCGCGGCAGACTCGCGATGCTTTAAAAAATCGTTCAAGGCGCGCATGAATTCCATCGCGTCGGGATACCGTTCGCCCGAGTTCTTCGCCATCGCTTTGCGGCAGATCGCCGCCAGTTCCGCCGGAATGGCATCGGCCAAACCGGGCGGCGCGCACGCGGCGACTTTCTGCAACACGGCGCTGATCGAATGCCCGTCGAACGGCGGATTTCCGGTCAGCAATTCGTGCAGCATTGCTCCGAGAAGAAACACGTCCGTCCAGCAGTTCAAATTCACACCGGTGTAACGGCCGTTGGCATCAGTCGCCACCTGTTCGGGGGCCATGTACGACGGCGTGCCGCCCATGCCGCATTCGGCGCGCGACGGCACTCGGCGTTCGTGGCTGCCAGGCTGGGGCGGAATCTCAGAGACATCCACCGCCAGACCCCAATCCATCACCAGCACTTCGCCAAACGCGCCAACCATGACGTTCTCGGGTTTCAAGTCGCGGTGGATGATTTTCTTGGAGTGCGCAAAAGCCACTGCATTGCAGATCGACAAAAGAATCCGCAAATTCTCTTCGAGATGTGCAACGCGGCGAACGGGATCGTCGATGTCTAGATTGCGCGTGAGAGCGTCTGCGCGCACCTCCGGATTCTTGCATCGATCCGGATGCAGCAAATGCCGCCATTCAATGCCGCGCACCATCTTCATCGTGAAAAACCACTTGCCGTCATTGTCGCGCCCCAACGCATAAACGGGAACGATGTTGGGGTGGTCGAGGAATCCGGTGATCAGCGCCTCGGAGATGAAGGATTGCTCCATCTGTGCCGCGCCGCGGGACTCGAGATGTTCGGGGATGATTTTCTTGATCGCGACTTCACGGTGCAAGGCGTTCTGGCCGGCGCGAAAAATCTCGCCCATGCCGCCTCTGCCAACCAGGTCGCGAATCGTAAATTCGCTCCAACGCGCCAGATTTTCGCTTTGTTGCGAACTGCGCGTCGCACGAACGGCGACGGCTGGATCGGCTTTTATGGTAGGCACGCCGCCAATAAGCGTCGGTACGTCGCCAGTCGTCGGACGTTGAATCGTCGGGATATCGGCTTGACGCAGCGGCTGTACAATTGTGCCAACGTCCGCCTGGCCGCTCTCCGCAGCGGTTGCAGAATTCAAGGTTCGGCCGGGGTCGGTGTGCTCCAGGGCTTGAGTGCCAAGGCTCGCGACCAGCGTGGCCAAAAAGGCTTGCGCACGAGGGTCCGGCAACGCGGGTTCGGCCATTATGAGTCTCCGATTCACAACTTCCTTGATCGCGGATGACTGTATTTAGTTGGAGTGTGTTTTGCAATGCTGTCGCACGTTTTGCCCACGAGATTGCGAAGTCTACTATCGACACCGTGAACGGGGACGTTACAATTCAACCGTGAATACAATAACCGCTTCTACTCCTCACAGCCCTCGACATTCGGTTCGGCCGAAGGTGATGGCGTTGCGACCGAAGCGATCGCCTGTGTGATGAAGGTGCTACGGCGCGGATTGGAAAGTAAAGAGCACGCGAAGTTTGTGAAGTAAGTATTTTACACCACCCCAGCGTCAACTTCTCCCATTTAACCCATTTCTATCATTGATTTTAAAGAAAAATCAGCGCTGCTTTTCAATGACATTAAGGTTGTGCGGAACGTAAATTGCTTTGTCGATAGTACTTATTCAGTGGTTCGATAGCATGGCTCGCTTGAACCCACCTACGGAAGCGGAGAACCGATGTCCATTCGCGTTGCATTGAATCATAAAACAGAGTATCACTTTGACCGACTTGTTACTTTATCACCACACGTTGTGAGATTGTGGCCAGCGCCGCATTGCCGCACACCCATATTGAGCCGATCGATTAAAATCACGCCGGAGACCCATTTTCTCAATTGGCAACAGGATCCCTACAGCAATTATCTGGCGCGGCTGGTCTTCCCTGAAAAGACAAAGTCGCTTACCATCGAAGTCGATATCGTCGCCGAGATGATCAACGTCAATCCGTTCGATTTTTTTATCGAAGAATACGGCGAGAAATACCCATTCTCTTATGAAAAATCGCTCGAAAAAGAATTGGTGCCCTATTTTGAAACACTGCCCGTCGGGCCGAGGATGAAGACGTTTCTCAGCCGAATTTCCCGGGAGTCCGTACGCACCATCGATTTCATCGTCACGCTCAACCAGCTCGTTCACAACGAACTGAAGTACACGATCCGCCTCGAAGCGGGCCTGCAGTCGCCCGAAGAAACGCTTACGCTCAAGAGCGGCTCCTGCCGCGACTTTGCCTGGCTGCTCGTGCAGACATTCCGCCACATGGGCCTGGCGGCGCGTTTCGTGTCGGGCTATTCGATACAACTTGTCGCCGATGTGAAAGCGCTCGATGGCCCGTCCGGCACCGCGATGGACTGCTGCGACCTCCACGCATGGGCCGAAGTGTATCTTCCCGGAGCGGGCTGGGTCGGTCTCGACGCCACCTGCGGGCTTCTCGCCGGATCCGGCTATATTCCACTCGCCGCAACGGCTGAGCCCGCCAACGCCGCTCCCGTGTCCGGCGCGATTATGGGGTTCGATGTCAACCCGGCGATAGCGGACGACAAGCTTCATGACGTCTTCAAGCACAGTATGTCGGTGACGCGCGTTCACGAAGATGTGCGCGTGACCAAGCCGTACACGGAAGAACAGTGGACCGAAATCGAAAAGCTGGGCCATGAGATCGACGAATTGTACTCGGCAGACGACGTCAAGTTGACGATGGGCGGCGAGCCGACGTTTGTGTCAATCGACCACCCCAACGATCCGGAATGGAACACAACTGCCGTGGGGCCGCACAAGCGGATCCTCGCGGGCACGCTGCTCAAACGCCTGCGCGAGCGCTTTGCTCCGGGCGGTTTCCTGCATTATGGCCAGGGCAAATGGTATCCGGGCGAGTCGCTGCCGCGCTGGGCACTGGGTTGTTACTGGCGCAAAGACGGCGTGCCGATCTGGACCGAACCGGAACTTATCGCCGACGAAGCGAAGAATTACGGCGTTACGGATACGCACGCCCACGACTTCATTAAATTGCTGGCCAAGCGCTTGAAAGTCGAGCCGGAAGATGCCATCCCCGGCTACGAAGACGCGTGGCACTATCTGCTGCAGGAACGAAATTATCCGATGAATCTCGATCCGCTGATGTTCAAACTCGACGATCCCGAAGAACGCCGGCGTCTCGGAAATGTTCTCGATCAGGGACTTGAAAAAATCATCGGTTATGCGCTGCCCTTGCAGCGGCGCTGGATCGACGGTGTCGTCAAATGGGTCAGCGGTCCCTGGTTCCTGCGGCGCGAACACATGTTTCTGACTCCGGGCGATTCGCCGATGGGCTTCCGCCTGCCGCTGAACTCGCTGCCCTGGGTCCGCGAAGAAGATCGCGAAATGCATACGGAACTCGACCCGTTCAACCGCTACCAGCCGCTGCCGCCGCGCGTCGAATTTCAACGCACGGATGTCCCCGCGCCATTCCTGCGCGGCGCGGCGCCCGACGAGCTGCGCTCGCGCGGCTGGCCGACGCGGGGCACGCTTGAAAAGACGCTGCGCTGGCCCAAACGCGGCTCGGTTATCGCGGGAAAGTCGGGGCTGATCGATGCGCCCGTTGCATATAATGCGAGCTGCGAGCCGGCCAGCGACGCGGATATCCGGCGTCTGCGCTTCGACATGGTTCGCACTGCGCTGTGCGTCGAGCCCCGCGGCGGGCACCTGTACGTCTTCCTGCCGCCGCAGTATTGTCTTGAAGATTATCTGAATCTCGTCACGGCGGTCGAAGACACCGCTCGCGAAATGAAGCTGCCGGTGCTGGTCGAAGGCTACACGCCGCCGCATGACCCGCGCATCGAGGTGATGAAAGTCACGCCCGATCCCGGCGTGATTGAAGTCAACATTCATCCGGCGAAGAATTGGACCGAACTGGTCGCCAACACGACTATTCTCTATGAAGAAGCGCGCCAGTCGCGGCTGGCGACTGAAAAATTCATGATCGACGGGCGCCACACCGGGACTGGCGGCGGCAATCATATTGTCATCGGCGGCGAAACACCGGCGGAAAGTCCGCTGCTCAATCGCCCGGACGTGCTGCGCAGTTTGATTGCGTTCTGGCACAACCACCCGTCACTGTCGTATCTGTTCTCCGGAATGTTCATCGGTCCGACGAGCCAGCATCCGCGCATCGACGAAGCGCGCAACGACAGCGTCTTCGAACTCGAACTGGCGTTCAAACAAATCCCCGATTTCGGGAACACGCCGCCGTGGCTGGTGGATCGCGTGCTGCGCAATCTGCTGATCGACGCATCGGGCAACACGCACCGCACCGAATTCTGCATCGACAAGATGTACTCGCCGGACAGCGCGACGGGGCGCTTGGGGCTGCTTGAATTGCGGTCGTTCGAAATGCCACCGCATTCGCGCATGAGCCTCGCGCAGCAGTTGTTGTTGCGGTCGCTGGTCGCGAAATTCTGGGAGAAGCCGTACACGCATCACCTCGTCCGCTGGGGCACTGAACTGCACGACCGCTTCATGCTGCCGTATTTCGTCGAACAGGATTTCAACGATGTCTGCGAAGACTTGCAGGAGTCGGGCATTGCGATGAAAGCAGGCTGGTTCGCGCCGCATCTCGATTTCCGCTTCCCGTTCTACGGCGAGTTCACGCAAAAAGGCGTGCACTTCGAATTGCGCCAGGCGCTCGAACCGTGGCATGTTCTTGGCGAAGAGCCCGGGCCGGGCGGTACGGTGCGCTTCGTCGATTCGTCAGTCGAGCGCCTGCAGGTAAAAGTGCAGGGCATGACCGGCAGCCGTCACGTGGCCACGTGCAACGGCCGGAGAATTCCGTTGCATCCAACGGGGACGAATGGCGAATTTGTGGCGGGCATCCGCTATCGCGCGTGGCAGCCGTCCTCGTGCCTGCACCCCACAATCCCGGTGCATGCACCGCTGATCATCGATCTGCTCGACACTTGGAACGGCCGTTCAATCGGCGGCTGCATGTATCACGTTTCGCACCCGGGCGGACGCAGTTTCGAAACGGTTCCGGTGAACGCCTATGAAGCCGAGAGCCGCCGCGTGGCACGCTATTTCCCGCATGGCCACACGCCGGGACCGATGGCGACGCCCGCATGCGAAAAGACGCCGGAGTTTCCGTTCACGCTGGACCTGCGGCACTAAATGACCCGCGCCTTGCCAATGCGACACTGTTAGAAATGCAAGCTGGAAGCCCGCACCACAATTTCGGCGACGCGGCAGCATTGTGGTGCAGGCTGCCAGTCTGCATGGTGTGGCATTAACCGTGCGCAGCGGGCGAAAATATTGCAATCGACCAGAGCCGCGCACGTCAGTAAGCGGCCAAACGGTAGGTGCGCGGCAAAGAAAGTGGAATTAAGATTTCGGAATTCGCTGCAAGTGAATTAAGATGCGGGCAGCGTGTTCCAACTGTATTGCAGCCTGTCGGCAAAAGGAAGCCTTTATGCGCAATGCCCTCGCCCTTTCAGCATTCGTTGCATTCACCTTGATCGGAATGACGGGTTGCCACTCGGATTGTGATTGTGTTGCTGAATCGGCCGGAGTGAACGCAGCGCCGAAAGAGGAAGCGCTCGCGCCAAAACCAATTGCCAACGTTTCCCATGCCTCGCCCCAAGTCACAGGCAAATGGATGGGCACTTGGGAAAGCGCCGGGCACAAAGGACATGGCGGCGGATTGAATTGCGATGCGATTGAAGCGGGACTGCAGAAGTGGGCCGCGACGTTCACTGCGTCGTATGGCCCGACGAAATCGTACCAGGTGAAACTTGAAGGCAAGCTCGTCGATGGCGCGGTGATCTTCGGCGGGACGGTCGATTTGGGTAAAACGGATGGCGGCAACTTTACCTGGACCGGCAAGGCGACGGCGACTGCTTTCACGGGAAAATACGAGGGCGGCGGAGACACCGGGACGTTTTCCATGGTACGCGCCCCTGAAAATAAATGAGCGATCGCTCGACACAAATAGCACGGGGCGAACTTTCGTTCGCCCCGTAACTGCATCCTTATACGATGCCTTCTTTACGACGCTTTTACTTCAATCTTACTTACTTTGGCAGGCCCGGCCTTCCGTAGCGTGACACGCACGACGCCATTTTTCACCGATGCCTGAATGCCTTCGCGATCAATCTCGTCCGAGACTTTGAATGCGCGCTCATAATTGCCCTCGTCGTATTCGACATAGGCCACATTAAAGCCGGCCGGCGCCGAGGATTCGACGGTCCCGCGAAGAGTCAGTATGCTTTTCTCAAGCGTGATCTCGACCGACTTCTCATTTACGCCCGGCATGTCCGCGACGAGCTCAACGGCGTCTTTTGTCTCGTAGATATCCGCTCGCGGTAAAAACACTTTCTTCGCAGCGGCCGGGTGCTCCGGCGCGGCGGATGCGCAGCATGTATTTTGAACGCTGGGTTTTGTTTCAGTTGCAGTCATGGAATCAGTCCTCCTTAGTTTGTTCGTTTTGTATTTTTGATTTTTTTGCATCGGCACTTCTGCCGGTGCGATGCTTGACTCGTTTGGCCCATTCGCGTTAGACGGCCTTGATCGCGATTTTGCGCGGCTTGTCGGATTCGGCGCGCGGCAGCGTGATCGTCAGGACGCCCTTGTCAAACGTGGCGGAGACGGCGTTGCCATCAACTTTGAACGGCAGATTCAACGCGCGTGCGAATTCGCCGCGCTGGCGTTCGCGCCGCAGAACACGCCCGTCCTCTTTCAATTCATCGCCGGCACGCTTGCCCTTCAGCGTCAGCGTGTTGTTGACGACGGCGATATCGATGTGCGCGGATTCGACGCCCGGCAATTCGGCTTGGACGATCGCGCCATTGTCATTCGCCCATACATTCACCGGCGGAAACTCGTGCACTGTTCCGCTGGCGCCTGAAAACAAATTGTCCATCGCTTCCCGGAGAAATCCGAAATCACGCGCTGGCTGATTGCAAAGTGTTCCGTACATAAAGAACCTCCCAAAACTAATGCAGTTTTATTTCATCGTCCATTCACCACATTTTGAATAATCGCACGTGACATGCCAGACAACGCAATCTATTTCACGTCTATCGCAACTCGTTATGCTGTCTTCAATTGCCAATTTCTCAACGCAACGCTTGCATGAACGGATTGTAATTTTGACAAATCCGTCTATCATTTCCGCAACTGAATCGCGTCAAAAAGACAGAACGCGCTCTTCGTTAATCGCAATCGATCCCTCAAACAGAAAGGAGGCCAGCCGATGGTTTCAACAACCGACGACGCAACGCGAACGCGGTGCGAAACCTGCACACGCGTCGGACGCAAATGATCGTGTCGTTTAGAAATCGGATGGTCATCCGATTCGCCCTGAGAACCTTCAACAAGGAGAGTAAGATCGTGCGTATTTTAGCCATTGCCGCCATGATTTGCCTGTTCGGTTCGACCCGTGCCGAAGAACAGAAAGCGAATATAGAAACCGAAGCTGCTGCCGGTGCCAAATCCCGCACATTTCAATTCAGTTACACAGCCACAATTGAAGCCAAAGAGGTTCCCGACGGCACGAAAAGTGTGGAACTCTGGATACCGGTTCCGCAGGACAGCATCCATCAGACCATCACCGACATAAAATTCAGCACTCCTCAAGCCCCCGAAATCGCCGTCGAAAAAGAACTGGGCAACAAGATCGCTTATTGGAAGATCGATACTGCGGCAGCCAAAGGCCTGTCGGTTACGATGACGTTCAATTGTGTGCGCAAGGAAGTGTCGGCGAAAGACATCGATAAGGCGCGTGAACTCACCGCCGACGAAAAGACCGCGCTGGCACCGTGGCTGAAGGCCAACAAACTGGTGTTGGTGGGCGGCGATTTCGAGAAGGTCGCCGACGCTGCGGTCAAAGGCGCCACCAAGCCCGGCGAGATCGCTAAGGCCGCGTACGATTACACAGTCGACACCATGAAGTACGACAAGCCCAAGGACAAGCCAGGCTGGGGCAACGGCAGCACGCAATGGGCCTGTGATTCCAAGTTCGGCAATTGCACCGATTTTCACGCCATGATCATGTCCATTGGACGCACCAAAGGCGTGCCGGTAAAATTTGAAATGGGCTTCCCGCTGCCTGCGCCCGACGCGGCCAAACCCGAAACGAAAGCCGGGCCAATCGGCGGGTATCATTGCTGGGCGAAAATGTATTTGGGCGGCGTGGGCTGGGTGCCGGTGGACGCATCCGAAGCGCAGAAAAATCCAGCGATGGCTCCGTACTATTATGGCAACCTGACGCCAGATCGCGTGCAAGTCAGCACCGGCCGCGACGTCAATCTCGTTCCCAAACAGGCCGAAGCCGCATTGAATTACTTTGTTTACCCGTACGCCGAAGCCGATGGAAAGAAGATCACGGTCGCCAAGAAGTTCGAATTCAAGGATCTATAAGAGAGTGTTGCAAAGCCGAACGCGGCGTAAAACGGCGCTTTTTGTCCGGCTCTTCGTTGCGAACTTCAAGCGTTATCTCCTCTGGATAGCGCATGAAGTTCGCGCCTCGATCCGAACAAAAATCGCTCGTTTTCCGCTCGCGCCCGGTTTTGAAACACTCT
>JBBRQD010000096.1:0-20043 GCA_038227045.1 Planctomycetota bacterium | reverse complement strand
CGCGGTTTGCGCGGATCGGGAACCTGCTTGAAGGCATCGAAAAGCGAAATTTCAGCGGCAACACTCATTTTTCTGATCTCCTTTGAATAGAAGATCGGCTATTTCTCTACGAAAAATGAGGACTTTTGAAAGGCCCTGTACGCGACCGCGCAAGGGGTGTCTGCTTTATGGCATATTTTCACGAGTTGCGCGATAGCAGACACAAACGTCCGCAACGGCAGACGAAGTTGAGCGCGACTTTTACCGTGGTTCGCCATAAAACATGCACGCCGATAATCTGTTCATGGTTCAAAGAAAACTCCTTCCACTCTTCAAGAAATTACTTTAAGAGTCGTTCGATTTCGCACAACTCGCGGACGCCCACGATGTGCCGCCCTTGAAGGTCAGAAGTTCTCCAGAGCGGGGTAGCGCAAATATTTCGCGCAACGTCCAGCAGACCCAGAAATCCTTCTCGATACTCGCGGCCGGCAGATTGCAAAGTGCTTGCGCCTGTTCGTAGAATGTCCGCTGCCGTTCCAGTGGCATGGCATTGAATGCGTCCATGAATTACACCTCGCCGTTCGCGGCAATATTGCGCATGACCTCGGCAATCCAAGCGGGCGCATAGCGCATGTCTTTCCGCAGTTGTTTTTTGTCGTCATCACTGAGCCGCATCTTAAGGCGATTGATTACCGCGTCGTCTACATGCTTTTGACCAACATGGCGCAACGCTTGAATGACAAGGCCGCTGATCTTTCCCGCCGTGGCCATGTTGCGAGGCGTGGTGCGCTTGAGCTGAATGCGCAATTTGCCAATTTGAACATTGCGGGAGGAACCGTCGGAAAGAAACACGATGCGCATCGGAACCTGGTCTGAAAGGCCAAGAAGATTTGCTGCGTAGGCCCCAGAGGATTGAATCCGAATTGCATCGCGCCCCGCCAACGCCCGAGCGATGGCGTCTGGGGTTGGTTTAAGAATTCCCAGTTGCGGGTCAGAGCGCGGGTAATCGTACAAACCGCGCGTAAGACGGCGGATGGTTCCCTTTCGGCTCAAACGGGTTAGCGCCATACCGATTGTTCGCGGATCACCAAGCGACGCAAAATCCTTCGGCGTGAACACAGAACCCTTATTTAAACCGTACATTATCGCTACTATTCTGCTCTCTAGTGTTTGCATAAACAATGTCACCCACATTTGTTGAAAATACTATGCAATATTTTCAACAATAAGTCAAGTCAAATCTAGAACACGGCTAAGTGACCTGCTTTCCGCACATAAGCATTCTTACCGGACGAACCGCCAAAGTCGCTCACGTCGTTTTGTTGAAATTCATTCGACCTTCTGCAAGATGCGCAGCGTAGCGCCCGAACACAATAATTGAACAGGACGCAACCACACGTTGTGCGGCACACCCAGTGCAGACGGGGATTTCTGTAAAAACAAAATGCTCTTGCAAACCTCTGACATTTAGCGGTTTGCAAGAGCATTCTCGTATGGAGGCGGCGGGAATCGAACCCGCGTCCCAAGATACTTCCGATAGGGCTTCTACGCGTGTAGTTTGGCTTCTTTACAACTTCCTCGCCTCGCCGTGCGGCTCAAACTCGCCCGGCTTTGGCCAGCCCGATTGATCTCGCTTTAACCCCTTCGGACAGGAGCGGTTTAAGCCAGCTTGTTTTGATGACGCAGATCTGAACGCCACAAGCGGGGCTTTCAGATCCACGTGGCTGGAGCTAACTTCCGTTAGGCAGCCATGGCCAGGTTACCCTGGACTGCAAATGGATTCGCAGTTAATACGTGCCCGGTTTTTAACGAGGCCTCCGTGCAACCTCGACGCGCCGCCTCCGTCTTCTGTGATCCGGTCGATACCTGTTCGCCCCCTAATGGCGACTACTCCAGTATCATACTTCCAGTTGGGATGAAAATCAAGCCTGCCGTTTTGAAATCCAACACCTGCGGCTCAGCATTTGGCAGTCTTACGTTTTTTCGCCGTCGGATTATGTTTTATGCACTTGCGGATGTAATCAGGTGCAAACGGAACTTTGCAGGCGGTGTCCCCCATATCGACCGCAACCGCGCCGATTCTTTCGGCCACTTCAATGGCGAGGTCGGTAAGCGGCCTGACATAAACTCCGACTGCGATCACAAAGCCGTTCATGGTGTAGCGGACGCGGTCGGGCTGCTTTTGAATGGTTTTCTGTACGCGCTGCAGAAGCTTTTTCAGCTCGGGAATATCGAGATCGGCGTCTTCCTTGATGGAGACCAGACTCGACAGAGTAGTCCAGCCAGTGCCGGCGACGGCGGGATCTTTCGCTTCGATCCATTCCAGCGCGAGCTCGCGGCCATGATTGCTTTCCGCCGCCACCCACGAGACCGTGCTGCTGCAAACCGGTCCACTGCCGGCCTTTTTAAGCCAGTGATTGAGGTCCTTCTTCGACATCTTCAAATCGTCGGCGATGAGTCCAGCGAGATACATCGCGTCGTAGATGCCAGTGTCGAAGAGGTCGAGCGCGAGCTGGTAATCTTTCTTGACCCGTTTCTGTATTTTTTTCAATTCTTCAACTTTGACGCCAAACGCGGGCTGCGTGACGCCGTGTTTGGCGAGAATCTTTCGGTAACCTTCGCTGCCAAGGGGCTTAAGTTCAGCCAGAATCTGCGTCGCATTCATGGGGAAAATCCTTTAAAAGCCATTTGTCAAAACGCCCCCGCAGTATTGACGAAATCGAAATCTTGCACAAGTCGCTTCCTTGTTTCGCGCGTGACTTTTGCCTATTCAGGGTGTATCGTTCAATGTACAGGGTACCGGTACCCGTGGGAATTTATGGCGGTCTCAACGCAATGAAAAGGCGAAATGCCGGCTTTACGGTGACGGAAATGATCGTCGTCGTGGGCATCATCACTATTTTGGCGTCGTTGCTCTGGCCCAGCTTATCCGCGATTCGCGGCAAAGCGAAGCGCGTGCAATGCGCAAGCAATTTGACCGGGTTGCATCAGGCGCTGACAATGTACAGCGTCGATAACAGCCGGCTCGAAGAATGCTATCCCACTTATTTGACCAATCTTTTCAGTGTCAATCTCGTCAGCGCCGGAGCGAATGGTGCCTATGTCAGCGACGAGCGCATCTTCGTCTGCCCGATGGACAACACCAAAGCGACGCAAAATACGCTGGGTATCACGGTGCTTAAGCCGGGAAATCCAAAGGACAACAAAGCGGATTGGGCCGAGCGCATGAAGAATGGATTGGGCCAGCGCAACTGCTCCTATTTGTATGAATTCAGCGGACGCATCTGCGAGACCTATACACCTGACAATTTCGGCGGCTCGTGGGATGGTTCGCCCTCGAATTTTGGAGACAACTATCTGATAACCGCAGTTGATCCCTATTGGAATCCATCTTCTCCGGCTCCCATCGAAGTGGTTCGCGATCCCATTCCAATGGATGCGACTGGGACATCATTTGGGGTGACTTGGCAAGACATGAAATTTCATCAGCTTGCCTATGGCGATATTTATATTACCGGGGCGCTGAGTTCGTCGATCGACACGTTTCCGGACCCGCCTCCGGACTTCACAGATCCATACGATTATTACGATCTATACGATATTTATTTTGACAACAATTATGAGAATGTAGTCGCGAGTTACTCGCGCACGTGGATGCCCATTATCCGCTGTTTCTGGCATATCAATTTACAGCACATCGACAGCGAAGCGTATGAAGAAGTTCAGAATATTTCATTGGACGGGAATGTCTTCAACTCATCCCCCTACTGGGAGCGCACCGCGTTTAAATACGGTCCGAAGCAAAATTAACCGTGACGGCGTAGCTTGCATTTGCATCATGGAGGCACAGAGAACACTGAGAACAGAATAGGAAATGGTTTACAGCATCCTCCACAGAATGCAGTGCCGCCGTGCCAACAATAGTATCCTTTACCCGATTTAATTCCCTCTCTGTGTTCTCTGTGGCTCTGTGGCGAAAATTTACCGCGGACGTTGAAGCAGCCAGGTCAAATGCGTCTTGACCGCCGGCCATTCCGCATGCGTAATACTGTAAACGGCAGTGTCGCGAAGCGACCCGTCGGGCATGCGCGAATGAGCCCTCAGAATTCCATCGAGTTGCGCGCCGAGCCGTTCGATCGCGCGGCGGCTTCGCGTGTTGAGCCGATGCGTGCGAAACTCCACCGCGATGCACTTCAGTTCCTCAAAAGCGTGAGTCAGTAGAAGCAACTTGCACTCGGTGTTGATCGCCGAACGCTGGACGCTTTGCGCATACCAGGTCGATCCGATTTCAACGCGCTTGTTGACCGCGTCAATGTTCATGAACGTGGTCATCCCGACCGCCTTCGGAGCCGTTGCGTCGCGCAAGTCAAAGACCGTAAACGGCAGCATTGAATCTTTGGCCTGAAGGCCCAACCGGCGTTCAATTTCGGCAGCCATGCCATCGGGATGAGGCACGGAAGTATACCATAGATTCCACAACTCCCCATCGCGCGCAGCCTCGCACAATTCCGCGGCGTGCGCGGGCGACAGGGATACCAGTTTCGCGTGAGTGCCGTGCAATTCGATCGGGAGTGGCCAGGGCATAATTTCCTCCAGTATTAAACAGCATTTCCCATTTTCCATTTGCCATTTATCGGGATGCTTATGAATTCGAAGGAAAAGGAAAATGATAAATGGCAAATGGAAAATGGGAAATGATCCGTCACTCAGGCGCTTTCTCAACCAACAAATACAACCCGCTGAAAACCGCGCAGACCGTGCTGCCTTCATGCCCAATGACCGCGATCCACAATTTCAGAACGTTGAAAAGGGAGCACAAGACCAGGATCGAAATCACCGTGAACGCGAACAGCAGTCCGCGCTTGATCGCTGCGCGTGTGCGTTGCGCGATCCACAGCGCGTTGACCAATCCGCGCAAATCGTTTTTCATCAGCACGACATCGGCCGTTTCCAGCGCCACGTCCGGTCCCGCGCCGCCCATGGCGATGCCGATTTCAGCGGCGGCCAGCGCCGGCGCATCGTTGACGCCGTCGCCGATCATCGCCACGGGGCCGAATTCGCGCTCCAGTCGCGCGATTTGCGTCACCTTTTCTTCAGGCAAAAGGCCCGCCCGCACTTGATCCGCGCCAACTGCTTTTGCGATGGCCTCGGCAACATCGCCGTGGTCGCCCGTTAAAATGACGACATGTTTGATTCCCAGTTTCCGAGCCTGCGCGAGAATCCGCGCGGCTTCGGGACGCGGTTTGTCGGCCACGGCGATGACGCCGAATTCGCCCTTCTCGTCGCCAATCAGCAGCGCCGTTTGCCCCAGCGCATAAGTGTCTGCGACTTTCTTCAGGACGTCTGCCGGGACGCGCGCGGCATGGCTCTCGAAAAGCGCAGGCTTTCCGATGCCCGCCCACACACCGGCCACCTTCGCGTGCACGCCAATGCCGGTATGGCTTTCGAACGAGCCGGAGGGAGGCACTTCAAAACCGCGCGCCTTCGCTTCTTGAAGCACCGCTTGAGCAAACAGATGTTCGCTGTGCTGCTCGACGCCCGCCGCCATTTCGAGCACATGTTTGTCGCTGGAACCGTTTTGCGACCAAACTGAGACGACGCTGGGCTTGCCTTCCGTAATTGTCCCCGTCTTGTCGATAGCCAAAACCGTGATATCCGCCAATCGTTCCAAATGAGCGCCGGCTTTGAACAACACGCCACTCTTCGCCGCGCGCGTAATCCCGGCCAGCGTCGCCGCCGGTGTGGCGATCACCACCGCGCACGGCGACGCGGCCACCAGCAGCACCATGGCGTGGTACAGCGCGTGGCTCCAATGCGTGCTGCCATCATTGGGTGCCGGCATGTAGAAATAATGAAAGCACAACGTCGCCACTGAGGCCAGCAGCACGCCGATCACATAAGGAGCCTGCCAGCGCTGAATAAATTTATCGGTATGTCCTTTTGCGTCCTGAGCCGCGCGAACCGTGTTGACGATATCGGCCAGTTTCGTTTCGTTTGCGTGCCGTGTAACCTCGACGATAACGGACCCGCTTTGATTCAGCGTCCCCGCAAAGACAGCGTCGCCCGGATTTTTTTCGACCGGCATCGATTCGCCGGTGATAGTCGCTTGATCGATGCTCGAATGGCCTTCGAAAACCACGCCGTCGACAGCCAGCCGTTCGCCCGGCAGCACGCGCACTTTTTCGCCAGGCTGAATACTGTCGATCGGCACCCGCTCTTCGGTGCCGTTACGCAGAACAAGCGCGGTATCGGGACGCAATTCAATTAGCGCCGAAATGGAGCGCGCCGTGCGTTCGAGCGTGTATTTCTCCAACGCGCCAGAGAGCGAAAACAAAAACAGCAGCGTTGCGCCTTCACCCCAATCGCCAATCACCGCCGCCCCAACCGCGGCCAACACCATTAGCAAATTGACATCCAATCGCTTTTCACTCAACGATTCGAATACTTCCAATACCGGAGTCCATCCGCCGCTCAGGTACGACACGACATACAAATACGGAGAAATCCATTTCAGCGTATCGTTATGCGATAAAAAGTAAGCCGTGAGGCCCGTCAGGGCGCAGATGCCAGTCAGCACTGCCGCAAGCAATGGAGATTCCGGAGCATGCTTTCCGGATCCGCAGCACGATGGAACAGCGTGTGAGTGTGGTTTGTGTGTCGTGCCGGAGGAGGGAAGGGCCGATTCAGAGTCCATGCGTCAAAATATAATCGCGGCCGCTGGAAAGTTCAATGAGGATGACAAGGAGTGGGGAAGGTTGGGTGGCCCAGCCCTCGGGGCGGGTCGCGAAGCGACAAGAATCCTCTCCTTAATCTTACGATTCTCGAAGTTGCGTGCGGCAAGGGTGAGGCTTCTTGCGCCTGCGGCGCCCACCTCGATGAGGTGGGCCACCCGATTTACCCCGATTTCCCTACGCTCGCAGCATGCAGAATCTGCTCATGAGTGGTTCCCTGCGCCGAAAAAAGCGCCGCGGCTTCGCCGCGGTGCATGACCAGAATGCGGTCTGCCATGCCGAGAATCTCCGGCAGATAACTCGACGCCAGAATCACCGCGCAGCCGCGTTCGGCGCACTGCGCGATCAGCTTGAATATCTCGAGTCGCGCACCGACATCCACGCCGCGAGCCGGTTCGTCGAGCAACAGCACGTCGCAGCCGCGCGCGAGCCATTTGGCCAGCACGATTTTCTGCTGGTTGCCGCCCGACAGCGTTCGCGCCTCCGCGTGGACGCTGGGCGCTTTAATCTGCGCCGCGTCGCGTTGCGTTTCCGCTAACTCTGTCTCGCGTGCTCGGCTGACGAACGGCCCGCTGGAGACGCGCTCCAGGTTCGCGATGGAGATGTTCCGCGCGATGCTCAAATCCAGCAGCAGCCCCTGCGTCTTGCGATCCTCTGGCACCAGACCTATGCCGGCGTCGATCGCCGCGGTAACCGAACCGGAACGCAGCGGCTTGCCGTTGAGTGCGATTCGGCCGCTGGTGGGACGCTCAAGCCCAAAGATGTTGCGCAGCAGACGCGTGCGACCACTTCCGACCAGCCCGGCGATGCCCAGGATTTCACCCGCGTGAAGCTCGAACGAAACGCCGCGCAGCCGCTCGCCCTGGGAGACGTTGTCGAGGCTCAGGACGGTTCTCCCGGCAGCGCGTTTGCGCACGGGGAAAAGTTCGCTGATATCTTTTCCGGCCATCGCACTGACAAGCTTCGGAATTGTGGCGTCTTTGACTGCGAGCGTTTCGATCAATCGGCCATTGCGCAGGACCGTGACGCGGTCGCCGATCTCGGCGAACTCTTCAAGACGGTGCGAAATGTAGGCGATGGTCTTGCCCGCGGCGCGCAGCGCTTTGATCGCTTTGAACAGAATTGCCGTTTCGTTTTCGGAGAGCGCGGCGGTCGGCTCGTCGAGAATCAGCACGCGGAATTCGCTGTTCAGCGCGCGCGCGATTTCAACCAGTTGCATCTGCGCGGTGCCGAGCTGCGACGCGATGTCGTCGGGCGAACAATGCGCGCCCACGCGCTGCAGCAATTCCGCCGCCCGCGCCCGCATGACTTTTTTATCGATGAAAAATCCGCCGGGTTCGCGGCCCAGAAAGATATTTTCCGCGACGCTCAAATGCGGACAGAGCGCGAATTCCTGATAAACCGCCGCGACGCCGGCGTTCATCGCGTCGATCGGCGCATGAAATGCCCGGCGCTCGCCGCGGATTTCGATGTGGCCTTGATCGGGGACGACCGAACCGGCGAGCACTTTCATCAACGTCGATTTGCCCGCGCCGTTTTCGCCCGCAACAATGTGGACCTCGCCCTCGCGCAATTCCAAATCCACCGCATCAAGCGCCAGCACGCCGGGATAGCGTTTGACAATGCCGCGTAGGGCCACGGCGGGTGGCGCGTTTGGATTTAGATTTGCGAGCATTTTGCTCTCTAACGGCTCTGGAGTGCGACTGAACGCTTACCTTTTGCGTTATTTCTTCCCTTCTTTCGCTTTCTGTTCTGCCGCTTCGATGGCCTTCTTCTGCTCGTCGGCCTTGCGGTCGAATTCCTCTTTCATTTGCTTGAGCGCCGCTTCACGCTTCACATCTTCCGCCTGCTTCAGTGCCAAGTCTTCCTTGTATTTCTTCTGCGAGTCTTCAATTTCCTTCAACTTCGCCGCGTTCTGTTGATCGTTCTCGTCTTTCAGCTTCTTGATCTCCGCTTCGCGCTTTTTCTCCTCTATTTCCTGCAGTCGCATTTCTTCTTTCAGCTTCGCGTTATCCGCCTCGAATTGTTTCACCTTCGCCGCGTTCTCCTTTTCGGATTCCTCCTGGAGGCGCTTGAGTTCCGCCTCGCGCTTCCTGTCGTCTTCCACTTGCTTGCGCAATTCCGCATCGCGTTTCAGAGTTTCTTTGTCCTTCATCTCGGCTTGAATTTCGATGTGCATGTCGATCTTCTTTTTCTCCAGCGCATTGAGCGCTTGCGTGACGCCTTCGGAACCGATCAGGCGCGGATTCTGCGCGGCAAGCGCCACGATTTCGCCGCTTTCAACGGCTTCGAGGAGCACTTTCGCCGTGTCGAAACCGACGAATTTGACTTTGCCCGCGAGACCCTTTTCACGCAGCGCGATCAACATGCCGATCGCGCTCGATTCGTTGCACGCGAAGACGCCCTGAAAATTCGGATTGGCCGCGAGCAGTTCGTTGGCGCTCTTGATCGCATCCTCTTTCGTCGGGCCGGCGTACTTTTCCTGAACGATTTTGATTTCGGGAAAATCCTTCTTGATTGTTTCTCTGAAACCGTCTTCGCGGTCGGTTGTGCTTTGGCTGCCGGGCTGATATTGGAACAACAGCACGTCGCCTTTTTTGCCAATCGATTCCGCCAGCGTCCGGGCGCATTTCGCGCCGCCCTCTTTGTTGTCGGTGGCCACGTACGCAGTGTAGCGTGTGAATTCAGCATCGACGCCGGAATCGATGATCACCAACGGGACTTTCGCTTCGAAGCATTTGTCGACGGCCGCGACTAGAAATTTCGCATGCACTGGCGCGAGCACGATCGCATCGACTTTCTGCGCGAGCATCTGATCGACCAGCGTCAACTGCGCTTCGGGCTGATCGCCCGGTTCGCCGGCTTTAAAGACAATCTCGACATCGTGACCCTTCGCGGCCTCGGCGGCGCCCTCTCCGACCTGCCTCCAGAATTCGTGCGCGGTGCTCTTGGGGATGACGGCAATCGTTTTCGCGTTGGGATTCTTTGGAGGAGCCGGCACCGCAGCCGCCCCAGCAGGCGCGGTCTTGGTGTTTTCCGCAGTCGGCGTGCCGCCGCCGCAGCCGGAAAGAACCAGAATGAGTGCCGAAGCGAGAAACGACAGAACGATCGGTCTGAGCATGACTTCTCCTGCGTGAAAGAGCGGTTTCCAAATTGAGACTGTTGCAAAACAAACCAAGCGCGGAAATGGTATTCAATTTGGGTGGATTGCAATGCAATTTCAAGGACGGTTCGATCCGCCGCACCTTCATCCGATGCGCAACTAACCGGCACAATTGTCTTGCGGGTCAATTAAGCCGACGGTATCGTTATGCTCGTGCCGACAGGAAAGAGTATGTCCAAAATGAGTTTATGTGAAGAAACGACGGTGCTTTCCGCTCCGCTGCCCGCCGTTGAAAAGTGGGCCGTGGTGTGGACAAAACCGCGCTGCGAACGCTGCGTCGAGGAGTATTTCAACCGGCTCAACGTGCCGTGTTTTTTGCCGCTCGTGTCAAAGCGGCAGGTCTATAAATCGGGCATCAAGAGTTGGGATTCGCCGCTCTTTTCGAGTTACGTGTTTTACGATCAGGACCGAATTGAGCGGCACAAAGTCTTCGAGTCGCGCAAGGCGGTCGATATTTTGCTGCCGCCCGATCCCGGCGCACTGGGGCGGGAGTTGGCGCAGATTGCGCTCGCGTTGGATCGGGATTCGAGTCTGCGCGAGGCGCGCTTCGGGCAGAAGGGCCGGCGCGTCAATGTGATCCGTGGCCCCATGAAAGGATTGCGCGGCGAATTGGTGCGCATCGGCAGCGACTGCCGCCTCGTCCTGCGAGTGGATTTTCTCGGCAAAGCCGCGGAACTCCTGATCGATGAATCGTGCGTCGAACCGGAACTGGATTGACGATCTATTTGTTTTCGCGCGCGGCTTTATAAAGCGCGATGGCCATCAGCCGGCGTTTGGAATGATCGACGACCGGTGGTGGATAATCCGGGCACATCAGCGGTGACTTCCACGGTTCGTGAATTTCATCGTCCGGCACATCCTTCAATTCCGGCACCCAGCGCCGCACATAGGCACCGGTTGGATCAAAGCGCAAGCCTTGCGAGACTGGATTGAAAATCCGGAAGTACGGCTGCGCGTCGGTTCCAGTTCCCGCCGCCCACTGCCAGTTGCCGTTGTTCACGGCGGGTTCGCCGTCAATCAGCAAGCGCGAAAAATGACGCTCACCTTCGCGCCAGTCAATCAGCAAATCCTTGCAGAGAAAACTGGCGGTAATCATGCGCACGCGGTTGTGCATCCAGCCGGTTTGGGAAAGCTGCCGCATGCCCGCATCGACGATCGGATAGCCCGTGCGACCGGCTTTCCAAGCTGCAAGCAAGCGGGGGGAGTTCTCCCATTTCACGGCGTCGTATTCGGCACGAAACGAATGCGCGGCAACGCGCGGATGTTCGGCCAGGATCTGAAAAAAGAAATCGCGCCAAACCAGTTCGATGATGAACGCCGCGATGCTTGTTTTGTTTGCGGAATTGCGCGACGCTTTCAATAGCGCATTGGCTTTTTCAAACACCGTGCGCGGGCTGATCGTGCCGTATTTCAGATGCGGCGACAGGCGGGACGTGCCTTCAATTGCGGGGAGATCGCGATTCGTCGCGTAATCGAAAATGGGGCCGGCCAGAAATGCTTCGAGACTCGTGCGCGCGACGGCTTCGGTCACGATTGGCACGTCGCTCTCCGGCTGGATTGAATCCGAATGGATCGGCGCGGATTTCAAGGTGGCGAGTTCACGCGGAAAGGTCATCTGTTTCGGTGCCGGTAAGACGGATGGAAACGCGTCCTGCATCAGCCACATTTTCTTGAACGGCGTAAAGATCGTGTACAGTCCGCCGGCTTGCGTAAGGATTTCACCGCGCTCGAAGACGACAAGATCCTTGAATGTCGTCAACGAACTGCCTGCCGATTCGAGCGCCGCGCGAACGCGTTCGTCGCGCGCGACAGCGTACGGTTCGTAATCGCGGTTGCACAACACGCTGTGCGCTTTGGCGTCTTTAAGCAGCCGCGGGATTTCGATCTCCGGCGTTCCGCGCCGAACGATCAGGCGCGAGCCGCGCTTTTTCAATTCATCGGCAAGCGCAGCCAGCGCCCGCAAAAAAAGCGCGCAGCGGTTCGGACCGATGGCGGGATTTGCCAGGAACGCATCGTCCAGCACCACGCACGGCACCACCTCGTCCGCGCGGCAGGCCGCATAAAAGCCGGTGTTGTCGGCGATGCGCAAGTCGTGACGGAACCAAAAAATACTGCGCATTCAATGTAATCCAATTCGCTGGAAAGAGCCGCGACCGCAAGGGAGTGGCCACGTTGAATTCACTCCCGGCGCCCGATAATTCATCCGAAGCTCGGCTCGGATGAAGTGCAACGACATTGGGGCAAGTTCAGCGCGACCATTCCCTTGCGGTCGCGGCTCTTTATCGTGCAGTCACTTTTTCAATTGCATGCTCGCTGTATTTCCAGCGATGCCCATTTGCTTGTCGTATTCCATCGAGAACTGGTATTGGACCCCGAACGCTTTGGGGCCGATGGATTGTGCCGGCACGTTGGCGTCCCAGCGCAGGATGCCCTTCTTGTGATCGTTCTTTTCATACAGCGGATCGTGGCTGATCTCCAGAGTCATTTGAGCCGGCGCGACGTGGATTTCGATTTCTTTGGATGTGGGCAGGCGATCGAGTATGCGCACGGTCGCCGCTTCGCCGCTGAAGTTTTCGATCTGCAGCCGGTAGGTGAATCCGAGCACCCGGTTTCCGCCCTGGATCGTGTCGGTCTTTTCCACGAGTTCGCGCTCGGCGCGCAGCGACGCGTCGATGCCGAAACCTACCGTGAAACTTTCGCCAATCGCCACCGTCGGCACTTCGCCGCGGCCGACGAATTGTTTGGCGATGTACGTCGACGCCGGACCGGCCAGCAGCACGAATTTGCCTTCGTTGGTCAGGGAGGCTTCTTCGTACACGTAATTTGTAATCACCGGAATGGCGGTCCTGTAGAATTCGCCTTTCATCGGTAGCGAGGCGATCTGAATCGACTGTTCGCTGGAGCGGCTGGGAAGCGACGTGCGCCCCGGCAATTCATAAGTGACGCTGACGCTCTCGTCGGAGATCATGCGGCCTTTTTCGGATTTCCTCGCGAATTTTCCTTTCGCGACCAGATCGAGGAGCTGCAATTCGCAGGCGATATCGTTGAGGTTATTGTCGGCCTGTTCGACGACAGCTTTATTGTTGCCTGGATTTATGTTGTTGAGGGCGAAAGCTTGCTGTGCTTCTTTGTTGAGCCCATTTTGTCCATCGAAATTCCCGCTGCGATCCTGGTTCGCCTTATTTCGCCGCTCGACAATTTGTTCGCGCTGAACGCCGTAGTCGTCGACGGAGACGATGATCTGCTTTGTTTGCGCAAGAGGCGCGAGTGCGACGGTCAGCGGCGTGAGCGACGGCGCGCGCGCCACGAGCGACGGCGTGGCGGTGGAAAGCGTCATCTGCACGCCGGTCCAGTCTTCGCCGCTCAATTGTTGAATCGACGCGTTGTATTCGACCACCACTTTTTCGCGCTTGGCATCCGCGCGAATGTTGTAGCTCGGCGCCCAACTGGCTTGATCGACGAGATACCGGAGGCGCAGCGTGCCTTCGGCTTTGGCGAGATTGACGAAGACCAGCGCTTCGCGAACCGTGCGCGCGCTGCCACCGGTCAGTTCATGCCGCTGGCGTTGGAAGGTCGCAAGCAGCTCGTTCAGATCGCGTTCTTCGGTGCCGAGCTTGAGTTCTTCGGTGGCATTGTTCTGGCGCTGTTCGAATTGAAACAAGGTGATTTTCGAAAGGGTATCGGCGTTAAGCACGCCTTTGGTGAGTTCAAACGTCGCGGTGGGCGCGCTGAAACTTTCCAATTTCGTCAGGTACGCTTTGCGTTCGTTGAGCAATTCCATCTGCCGCTTCTTGGCCAGAATTTTATCCTGCGTGTCGCGAATCTGCGTATCGAGTTTGCGAACTTCTTCGCGCACGTCCTGATCGACCGCCCGTTCGCGATAGAGCACGGAGCGGACTTCGACGCCCTCATCGGCTTCGGCATAAATACTGCCGGGAATCACGCGTGCTGGAAGATCGGTGATGGCGACTTCCTGCAAGCCAGCCTGCGCCTTGAGTTCGACGACGCGGGTGATCAGCGCCTGGCCGCGGTAGACGGTGACGGCGTCGAGTTTGCCTTTAATCTGCACCTCTCCGGCGATTGTCGCCGTGGTTGCAATTACACAAAATAGCGAGGTGACAATGATGAGCCGATTGTTCATGAAACAAGTCTCCAAAATGAGGTGAATTCGTTGCCGGCTTAGCTAGCCGATGATTTTATCCGAGCCATGGTTATTCTTTTGGAAGGGCCGCACCTGCGTAGAAATAGATGACTTTTTCGGTTCCTTTTTTTAGCGCGAAACCGAACGACAACACTGAATCGGTTGAAAACAGGAACCAACCATCCCACTCGGCACTGTAACGAACGTCCTTGACCACGGGGATGAAACGCGCATCGTCCTTAAATACGTCGTCCTTCTTGATTGAATTCCACGCATCCTTAAGAGTCTCGGGAGTTTTTGACAGCACCGCCGCAGGGAGGAGGTCTTTGAAAGAAACTTGCCGGACAATGCGGTTGAGGGAGGAGGCGAATTCGGCGTCATTTTTATCGATTTTTAATTGAACGGTTTCGGCCACGGGCGCAGTTTTTTCTTGTGCTGAAGACGCAGTAAAAGGGATAGTGAATCCGATCGCAAAAAGCAGCGGAAAAAATTTCATCGTGCGATTACCCCCATGCCGAAAAAAAGCGATGCTGTGATGAAATCGTTTGAACATGTTTTGCGTCTCCAAATTGTTCCAGTTGAAATCGATTTACCAAAATCCGAAGTAATAGACTTTGTCGGTTCCTTTTTTCAGAGCGAAGCCATCATGGAAGACCAGACTGAGATTCATATTGGGGGCGGTTTTATCGATACCACCCATGGTTGAAAATAAATACCATCCATTCCACTCAGCAAAGCACCACACGCGTTTGAATTGCCTGTCTTTCTTGAGAAAATTCCATGCATCCTTAAGCGACTCTGGAGGCTTGGTCAACACGGCCTTGGGAACTATGTCTTTGCAAGTTACTTGCCCCACGATGCTCTCGAAATGCTCGGAGAAGTTGGCATCATCCTTCTTGATTTCTATTTGAAACGCTTCAACTGCGGGCGCTTCCTTTTCCTCTGCTGACGCAGCAAATTTGAGCATGAATCCGATCGCCAAAATCAATAGGAAAAATCGCATGTTAACGCCCTCGGAGAATAAAAAGGAGCTTTCACTGCAGCGATCATACACGAGCATTTTAGACTGCGGCGTAACAACATTGTAAAGGGGAGCCGGTTGACATGCTCAGGACAGCAAATCGCCAATTCTTTGAGAATTGTGCGAATATCTTCTGAAAAACTGCCGAGGAATCAATATTCAAGCGCCATAACACAATTTGAACACATATAACAAGTACAGAACATTGCATTGACGATCAGTTTTGTAATAGCAATAAATAAAAGTGATTATAATATAAATAAATCTTGTAAAACGTCCTTGACAGTTTTGAAAAAGTGTGGTAATGTGCTCGCGTACTCATCATATTGTTTAGTTTTTGGGATTCGAGTGTTTCAGCGCTCTTCAAGCGATCAAACCGCGCTGGATGCTCGATTTTAACTTCAAAGCAAAACACACCGGGGGGTGTCACATGTCGCAACACGATCTATTTTCGGACGATTCCATTAATCAAGTCGCGACGCCGAATGCGGCATCGCACAAAAATTCCACTGTTGAGCGCCGCCGCAGCGTGTCGCATGTTTCCGCGCCGCTCATGCGCAATCCAAAACTGGTTTCCAAGACGCCGGAGCTGGAGGCTCCTTTGAGCGAGAAAGCTCAGCTTGCCGCCAAAAAACAAAAACTCTGGGCGGCGTATCTGGCCAATCCCAACGACGATACGCGCAATAACTTGTCGCTCGTGTATTTGTCGCTGGTCAAGATGATCGCCGAGGGACTGAAAGATAAATTCCCCGGCCATGTCGATGTCAACGATCTGGTCAGCACCGGGTACATCGGCCTGCTGGACGCCATTTCGAAATTCGATCCGACGTTGAATATTAAATTCGAATCTTACAGCGTGATGCGCATCCGCGGCGAGATTCTCGATTCGATCCGGCACCAGGACATCGTCCCGCGCCAGGTCCGCATCTTGCAGAACAACTACCGGCGGTCTATGAAAGAACTCGCCAAGACGCTTCACCGCGAACCGTGCGAAGAAGAAATTACGCAGTACATGAAGTTGACGCCGAAGCAATACGACGTGCTCATCCAGAGCTTCAGCTCCGGGCGCCTTGTGTCGATCGACGCCGGCAGCGAAGACAAAGACGGCAACAGCGCGCCGCACGTGGACAAGATGCCCACACCGAACGAGAAAAGCCCGTCGTACAACATGCAGCGTTCTGAAGTGCTGGAGTTGATTCTGCGCGGCCTGAGCAAGAAGGAGCAGGCGGTGCTGATCGGCTACTATATGGAAGGGCGGACAATGAAGCAGATCGGTGAGAGCCTCGAATTGAGCGAGTCGCGCGTCTGCCAGATCCATATGGAAGTGCTGAAGGCGAAGCGCAAAAAGCTGGGGGCTTACGACGACTTTAATCTCGATTAACTTGAACTGCTTTTTTAACCGCGGATAACGCGGATAAACGCGGATGGTTTTAGGAGAGGAAGAGTAGGGCGGGTTTCTAACCCGCCCAGTTTTTTCTTATGTCAAAAAAGAACGGGCCAAATGGCCCGTTGATGTAGTGTCACCTTCTCACCTTGTCACCGTGTCATCACCCGGTCACTTCGGCTTCTTGGGATCCTTCTTATCGTCTTTCTTTTCCTCCGGCGGCGGCAGGCTGGACTTCCAGTCTTTTCCCACTGCGCCGAACTTCGTGGGGTCGGCTTTGAATTCGTCGCAGCACTTGCGCGTCCTGAAATGGTATTCCTTGTCTTTGTATTCGAAGTGATACACGGGCTTGAACTCGCCTTTGCAGACCGGGCAAAAGCCGGCTTCGTTGGCCTCGTCGGCTTTCATGTCCTTGGGATCTTTTTTCTTGGGCTCGGCGGGCTTGGTTTCCGCTGGCTTTTTGTCGTCCGGCTTCTTGTCGTCCGGCTTGTCGGCCGCGGTGCTGGGTGCCGTTGAAAAAATCGCGAATCCCAAAAGAGTCAAAAGCGCGCACTTCAATATCGACATTTCCATATCCTCCTCAGGATTTTTAAGCTTGCACGGTGCCGTCCTTTTGCAAAACTCACGCCGATTGCAACGGATAGTGCAGTCTACACCGCGTTCGATCGAATCGCATCCAGCGAAACGTCTGGCGCACTTCGGTTGCATTATCCCGTTTCTTTGACGAGCGCGCAATTCCAATATTCATCCAAATTGGGTATTCGATTCGCTGAGCTGAAGCGAGAGGACGGAATTCGCATTGAAATAGCCGTAAAATCCAACATTTTTTAGAGATGTTGTTTGAATTCACGTCACTCTTTCAGCCTTCTTTTTAACGGAGAATATCGCCGATGCAGACAAAGATTTCATGGATTCTGGCGCTGGTGCTGGCGGTGTGTCTGGGGGGTAGCCTGATTGCCTTGGTCCAACAAAAAGCTGCGCGCAAAGACGCTGAAGAAGCGG
Source organism: Planctomycetota bacterium (assembly GCA_038227045.1). GTDB lineage: Bacteria > Planctomycetota > SZUA-567 > H5-PLA8 > H5-PLA8 > JANXLS01. The sequence goes on along the minus strand of JBBRQD010000096.1, from coordinate 2,622 downwards.
CGAATCGTGCATTGACGGCGAAGCGCGAAGGCGAGGATGCCGTGGCTAAAGCGCTGGCGGCTCGCGAAGCGGCGGAAGGTGCGAACCTCAAAGTCGAGGCCGCCCGGAAGCAGCTCGACGAGGAACTCGTGGCAACTCGCGCAGCGCTGAGTCTCACAAAGCAACAGGCCGCGGAACTGCAGATTCAAGCCCCCCGGCTCGAAGCCGAATTGGCCGCGACGCGTAAAGTTCTTGCGGAATCGCAGCGTGCGAATCCGAATGGCGTGGCGCCTAAAGAAGAGCCGCGTACGATCGCCGCACCTGTGGCCGTTCCGCGGCGCGCGCCCGGCGGCTGGTCGGTGCCGGAGATGTTGCCGGCCGACACACTGGGGCTGATTACAGTGCGCGACGTGCCGACGATCACGGCGAAAGGCAAGGAAACGGGCCTCTACAAGATTCTGACCCATCCCGACGTCGAACGCGTTTTCCGCAAACAGATGGGTCAGGCGCGCGGCGCGATTTTCGCGGGTGAAGTCATGCTCGGCGAGAAGCTTTCCACGCTAATCGACTATGTGTCGCAAGGCGAGATCACCTTCGCCTTGCTCGGCGTCGACAAGCGCCTGCCCGATGGCAAGCCGCTGCCCGATTTAATGCTGAGCATCGAGCTCCGCGACAAAGCGCCGCAGTTTCTCGAAGAATTCAACAAGCGCCTCGATCAACTCAAAGCGCTGACGAACGGAAATCTGCAATATACTCAAACGCCGCTGGGCAACACGACGGTGACGCGGTTCAAATATCCCGACTTTCCCGGCGAATTGAGCTGCGGCATGTGCGACGGGATTTTCCTGATGTGCCTGGGCGAAGGACGCATTGAGAAGCTCCTGGCGATGCACCAAAAAATGAAAAATGCGCAGGCCAAAGCGCCTCTCGGCGAAGGCATCGCACCCGAAGTGCTCGCGCAATTGCCCTCCTTTAAGAAGGCTGTCGAAAAAGCCGGCGCGGATGCGGACGTCATTGCGTTTGTGAACATCGAAGCGATTGTGAAGAACCCGATCATCAACGATCCCAATAAGGAAATCACGGCCACGCAGCGGCACGAACTTGAAATGTCCGGGCTGCGCGACGTCAAAGCCTTTTCGTATTCCGCGGGCGTGAAAGACGCCGGCGTGCGCGAGACCGTTTTCTTCGATGTCCCTGCCGCGCAGCGCAAAGGCGTTCTCGGCTTGATCGACGGCGAGGGCGCGGACCTCAACGCGTTCTATGCCGCGCCGCGCAATTCGGTGCTCGCATGGACGTTCAAAGTCAATCTCGAACAATTGCTTGAAAAGGGCGTCGCACTGGCGGAAATTGAAAATCCGCAGGCGCGTGAAAACGTCGCAGCCGGGCTGCTGTTTATCGGTCAGCAGCTCAACCTCGATCCAAAGAAAGATCTGCTGGGATCGTTGACGGGACAGGGTGTTTTTTCGCTGGCCGTGCCGTACAAAAACGCGAAGCTCGCGCTGGCCATGCCGCAGCCGGTGCTGGCGTTGCGCATCAAAGATCAGGAGGGCATCAAACGGCTCACCAAGGCGCTGGTTGGAGCCGCGCAGGAAAAATTTGAGTTTATCGAAACCGCCGACAACGGCAAGACCATCGTCATCGCGCGCGAGCGTGAGCGCCCCGCCGACGGTATTCATCAATTCTGCTTTGTCGTGGACGGCGACGATCTGCTGCTCTCGGTCTATCCGCTGGCGTTGCGCGAAGAACTCAAGCGCCGGGCGGGGAAGGGCGGGCGCTTGGAAGACGATCCCGAATTCAATCTGGCGCGCGCGAACATGACCGGCCAGCCGCAGGCGATGGTGTACCTCGACACCGCCGCGCTCGCGGTCGCCGCCTACGACGTGCTGATTCCAATCGCTCAACTTCAGAACAAGGATCCGCAAGTCGATCTGAACGCGCTGCCCACGGGCGAACTGCTGAATCAGAATCTCGGCAGCGCACTGATCGATCTGCATTTTGCCGCGGACGGAATTATGCTCGAAGGCTATTCGCCCGGCGGCGTGTTCTCTTTGTTGATACCGGCTGCGGCCGGAGCCAAATTCGCGCAGATGCGCAACGCCGCGCAGAATAATTTCGATGGTCCCGCGCCACAGGTCATTGCCGTAAAGCCACGGAACAAGACGGACCAGGCCAAAGTCGAAGCGCTCACGAAACTCGCGCGCGACTTGAAAGAGTACGCCGTCGAACACGGCGGTAATTTCCCGGCGAAACTCGACGAAATGCGCCCGAAGTACTTGCAGGATTTGGGCAAGGAAATCGAGCAGATTGTGTATCTCGGAAAGCAGGCCGCAGACAATCGCATCGTGGCGCATTCGTCGGACAAGTTGCAGGGAAACATCGCCATCCTGACGCAAGGCGGAACGATTCAGAGCATTCTGCGCTCGATGTTGGGTAAAGTCCTGCGCGAAGGCTATCTCGAGCCCAATCAAGCGGTGAAACCGCCGCGCCCGCCGGAGTTTTAAAAAACTAAACTCAATCTAAGCAGAAACCCGTAGTTTTTCCTCTTCGGGATCGAGTTCCCAGCGCGGCCAAAGGCGCTCGACCATGGCCAGCGGGGCTTGATTGACGCGGGCCAGAAACTCCCGGCACGCTGCATGAAGCGCT
>JBBRQD010000095.1:0-20107 GCA_038227045.1 Planctomycetota bacterium | reverse complement strand
GCGGTTTGCGCGGATCGGGAACCTGCTTGAAGGCATCGAAAAGCGAAATTTCAGCGGCAACACTCATTTTTCTGATCTCCTTTGAATAGAAGATCGGCTATTTCTCTACGAAAAATGAGGACTTTTGAAAGGCCCTGCGGCTGCGCCGCTTAGGTGATAGGGAATAGGGAACCGCAAATTCGATATTTGCGCAGTGAATTCATCACCCCTAACCCCTGGCCCCTAAGCGGCACAGCCACCCCTAATCTCTTGTCACAAAGCCGCTACCTTCATCGTCGCTCCCGCGCTCGCACTTTGGACTTTTTTGCCATGCTTCGCGGTGTATGGAGACTTGAATTCCGATCATGCGATCGCCTTCGTTACTTTCATTAAAGGAATATTCCATGCCATTTCTTCCCCATCGTGGTTCTCTTGCCGCCGTCCTCGTTTTGGGCTCCGTCGCGCTGTTTGCGGGCGAGGCAAAAAAGCAAACCGTGGTCATCGACATTGAAAAAGCCGACGCGGACTTCGCCGTTCAGGGCGAGTACGCGGGCGAAGTAACCATTCCCGGCAAAGACAAATTCAAAGCCGGCGTGCAAGTCATCGCGCGCGGAAACGGCAAGTTTCACGCCGAATTTTTGACGGGTGGCCTGCCCGGCGACGGCTGGGACAAGGGCAAGAAAGCGCCGCTCGACGGCGAAACCAAGGACGGCGTCACGATTCTGAAAGGTGCTCTGGGTTCCGCTGAAATCAAAGACGGCAAGATGACGCTGGCGTGCGATCATGGCGGCGCGCCCAGCGAGCTCAAACGCGTCGTCCGCGAAAGCCCCACGTCCGGCATGAAACCGCCCGAAGGCGCGCTGGTGATTTTCGATGGCACATCTCTCGACCAGTTTCAAAAAGGCGCAAAAATGGCGGAGGACAAAACGCTCGAACAAGGCGCCAACACGCTCAAACCGCTGCAGAATTATACGATGCATCTGGAATTCAAATTGCCCTACATGCCCGAAGCGTCCGGCCAGGGGCGCGGCAACAGCGGGTGCTATGCGCAATCGCGTTACGAAGTCCAGATTCTCGATTCTTACGGCTTGAAGGGCGAGAACAACGAATGCGGCGGCATCTATACCATCAAAGCCCCGGACGTGAACATGTGCTTCCCGCCGCTCTCGTGGCAGACATACGACATCGATTACACGGCCGCAAAATTCGAAGACGGAAAGAAAGTCAAGAACGCCACGATGACGGTGAAACACAACGGAGTGCTCATCCACGAAAACGCGGAATGCACCCACGCGACAACGTCCTCGCCAATGAAAGAAGGCCCGGAACCCGCGCCGATCCATCTGCAAAACCACGGCAATCCAGTGCGCTTCCGCAATATGTGGGTCGTCGAGAAGCCATAGTCGGGTGCCACGGATTTGCAAACAGCCGCAAATACGTGGCACTCACCCTCTTTAATTCGAGACCTCTCCCCATGCTGCGCGTCGGCCTGAATCCCTACGGCATCGCCTACTCCGTCGGCTTGTTTGGAGCCGACTCCCCGCGCGCAAACCCGCACCCGCTGGGCTTGAACGGATTTCTCGATCTGGCTGATTCCATCGGCGCGGTGGGCGTCGAAATTCCCGTGTTTCTGTTGAAAAACGTGAGCGACGCGGACGTGGATCGCGTCTGCGCGCGCTTACATGCAAACGGCAAATACGCGATTTTGATGCACGGCATTCCGTGGGGCGATCTCAATGGTTCGCTGCGCGTCGCCGAACGGTTTGGTTTCCCCCTCGTCCGCTTGCATCTCACCGCCTTGCTCTGCGGCGACCGTGCGAAATTTGGGGCGGAATGGACTCGAATCATGGGCGACGCGCGCGCGCAATTAAAAGCGTTCGCGCACAAAGCCGCCGGGCAAGGTGTCGATGTCACCGTCGAAAACCATCAGGATCTGACCAGCGCCGAACTCGTGGACATCTGCGGCGAATGCGGCCCGAACGTCGGCATCTGTCTGGACACCGGCAACCCGCTTGCGGTTGGTGAAGAACCCGCGCAATTCACGCGCGCTGTCGCGCCGCTCGTGCGGCACGTGCACCTGAAAGATTACCGCATCCATTGGAGCTCCGAAGGCTATCGTCTTGCCCGCTGCCCCATCGGCGAGGGTGCCGTTCCGTGGCCGGAAATCGCGAAAATTCTCGAACCGTTCGGCCCGCTTCCGGCGTCCATCGAACCCGGCGCGCTGACCGAGCGGCACATCCGGTTGCTGAACGACAACTGGTGGGAGAATTACCCCGATCGCCGGGCGCGCGATTTTGCCTCCTGCATCAAATTCGCCCGCGCCGCCTGCGAACCCGACGACAGCGACTGGCGCACACCCTGGGACCATGACGCGGACTCCGAATCCGTCATGAAGTACGAAATCGACGAACTGGCCAACAGCGTCGCAAATCTGCAGGAGATGGGGCTGATGTCCGCGTAACTCTCGCACTTCAACCCGCCCTCGTCTCCGTCTCAATCACGCGCGTCCCCGGCACGACATCCCGTAGAGCCTGTACCAATGCGTCCAAATTTCCAAACGATCCATCCTGCGGCGGAACGGCGAAGTGTGCCGCGCCGCTGCCGGACATCAGCCAGCGGCCGGGAAAATATTTTTCCAAGACACCTTGAATCGCTTCGAGCCGCGGTTCGACAACACGCGCCGCGGCGCTGAGATCGTTGCGCAATTCAAGCCCGGATGCGCTGCCTTGTTGCAACGCGCGCAGCGCTTCGCCAAGGCGCAAGCCGACGCCTTGCGCATCGCGTCCGCCCGTGCCATTCCATTGCGGCGCGCTCAACGTCTTGTAGACCAGCGGCGTCGCCACATGCAGCGGCGGCAGGACCATCAGCAGCTTGACCGCGGGCCATTGTGCCGCACCCGGCAGAGGCTGGACAATCTCGCCGCGTCCTCTGCACAAACACCACCCGCCGTACAGAAAATACGCGACATCGCTGCCCACTTGCGCGCCCACGGCGGCAAGTTGTTCGACACTCCAGTTTAGATTCCACATCCGATTCAGCGCGGTCAACGCGCAGGCCGCGTCGCTGGAACCTCCGCCCAACCCGCCACCCATCGGGATGTGTTTTTCCAGATGAATTTTCGCGCTCTGCTTGCAGCCCGCCGTCTGCTGCAACAGCGCAGCAGCCTTCATCACGAGGTTCGAACCATCAACCGGCAGCGACGGATCGGTGCACGTCATCGACAGCGTTTCGGCCGTTTCAATGCGCAGCCAATCGCTCAGTGCAACGTTGACGAAGACCGAATCCAGTTCGTGAAAATGATCCGGCCGCTTGCCGAGAATGCGCAGATCCCAATTAATTTTCGCGAATGCTTCTGCGTGCAAAATATCCGAGGCCATGGTCTGCTCCACCGTTTTTATTTTTTCCGAGGGTGCCCCTGAGATGCCTTCCGAATTTTTTTCGACTATATAATCGACGGATTCGCACGCAAGCCGTCCTCGTCCTCGTCCTGTACTCCGCCAGACGGATGCAGCGTTTCGTTCGCCGGACTTCCCGGAACCGAATTGGGTTCCACCGTTCCCAGAAGCGCGCTGACAGGACCGGAATGAGCAGACGGTATCGGCGGACTGATCGCCCCGTGTACGTCGCCCGGCAGCACCGTATTTTTCTTCGCCAGCCGCTCGGGGTTGGCCACCAGGTCGCTGGTGAACGTCCGCTCCTTTTTTTCCGACGCTTCTTCGCGCGCCGTAATCCGCTCGGCGCAATGGCCCGCGAGCGTGCCGCTTTCCATTTCAAGAACTTCTTCGCACAGCGCCATGTACGCGCGCGCGGCGTGGCAGGCGGGATCGAAATGAACCACCGGCACACCGTCCCGCTGGCTCTCCGCGATGCGAATATTTTGTTTCACCGTTGTGGTGAAAATCTGTTCGTTCAAGCGCGGGTCGCGGCGCAGCGTTTCGAGCGTCTCCTTCGAGACGTTGGTGCGGCCGTCGTACATCGTCACCAGGACGCCGCTGACTTTCAGTTGTTTATTGATGCCTTCATTGATCATTTGAACGACTTCGAAAAGCTTGCCGAGTCCTTCCAGCGCAAACGGGTGCGCCTGCAGCGGCACAAGCACTTCGGACGCCGCGACCATCGCGTTGACCGTCAGCATCGAAAGGCTCGGCAGGCAGTCGATTAGGATGTAATCGTACTTGGTGCGCGCATTGACAAGCGAGCGGTCCAGGCGCGTTTCGCGGCCGATCATCGTGAACATTTCGATCTCCGCCCCGGAAAGATCGATGTGGCTGCGCACCATATCGAGGTTCTCCCATTTGGTCGGGATCGTCAACTTGAGCGCATCGGAATGCGGATCGGTGAGCAGCTCGTAAACGGACTCGCTCAGATCCTTCGCCCGCTCGCCGAGGCCGATCGTCAGATTGGCCTGCGGATCGAGATCGATCAACAGCGTGCGCTTGCCGCGAATGGCCAGCGCCGCGCCAAGGTTCAGAGCCGTGGTGGTCTTTCCGACGCCGCCCTTTTGATTCAAAATACAGATGACGCGAGCCATTGAATTTCCTCTTCGAGTTCTTGATCGGAGGTTTTAACGCAAAGATGCGAAGACGCAAAGATCAACCCAATTAAACCCGTTTCATCTGTTTTTTCATCGGATTCTCTTTTCTTTGTGCTTCTTGGTATTCTTTGTGTCTTTGTGCGAGGCTCTTTTCCAGCGAGTTGCAAGCGAAAGAGTGTCATAAAACCCTTGAAAATCGGAGAGAAAAGTCGAGATTATTCAACAATAATGCGCCGAATATCGCATAACTATAGAACTGTTATTTAGATAGACTTTAGCAAAAAAAGTCCATTTTTCTATTGCCAGACTCTAAAGATGTGGTATTAGTAATGTTGTCAAGCCCAAGCGGTAGTATAAAAACAAAATACGACGCTCGATGACGGTGCCTTCCGGACTCACCCCCCCCCACGGTTCGGGCATGCTTGCCGTCTAGAGAAAACCGGAAACCCTGTGGTTTCCGGTTTTTTTTGCTGCAAACCGCGTCCATCAACTCCCCAAAACATCCTTCCATCATTTTCCAAAACGTGATAAGTCCCCGCGAATTCTTTTGACACAAATATTGCAAATAGCGTGACAGATGTTATTTAAGTCTGTTCAGCAGAAGGTAAAGCAGGGAGTGTCGCATGGCCGGTCATTGGCGTAAAGCTTTATTGATATTAAGCTTACTGGGATTGGCAGGGCTGTATCTATGGTTCGCGTCCAAATCGGCGACTCCACTCAAAGTCGCTAAGAATGCTCCTTCGACTCAAATAAATCAGAAAAATGCAGATGGCGCGGAAAAATCTTCGGCTGCCAATGCGCCTCAACTTACGCCCCCGGCACCGGCACCGGCACCGGCTCCGGCACCGCCGGCGCGCTGGGGCGGCGCTCTGAATTCAAGCGCGTTTGACGGCGCGGAGTTTTTCAATCGCGGCCGGGCGCGAGCGTTCTCGAATGCAATCGAACCGGCTCTTCGCAAGTATGTGGTCAGTCTGAATTCGCGAGCGTTCCTGCCCGTCGCCGCTGAAACGAAAGACGCCGAAGCGCACGAATTATTTCCCGGCGACGCGCTGCAAAACCCCGCCGAACTTCGCACCATATACATGCAATTCCAGGATCAGCCAAACGGCGCGGAACGCGATCAATTGAAACAAGCGGGCGTCGAAGTGCTCGCGTTTGTTGACGCACACGCGTGGACCGCGCGCGGCACATCCGCCGCGTTGCTCGATGCCGCAGATCTGCCGTTCGTGCAAGGCCTGGCGCGAATCGATCCGCGCGACAAATTGCACGCGCAAGTATACGCGCAGCAAACCCCCGACTTCGCCAAAACCCCGGACGGTCTGACACGCTTCCGCGTGCTCGCAACTTCGGGTACGACCCTCGACGCGCTGAAAACACAGTTGGGCGCCACGCCGGAATTGGCGGCGCTGAAAATTCAAGCGGATCACCCCAGCGTTTTGGGACCCCGCTTCGAAATCGTCGCCCGAGCCAACCAGGCCGCAAGCATCGCCGCGGCAGGCAGTGTCACATTCGTCGAATACATCGCCCCGCCGGTCGCCAACCGCGACAGCACAACCGATTCCTCATCCAACATCACACAAGTCCGCGACAAGGGCGACTTGCTCGACGGCACCAACATCACCGTGGCCGTCCGTGAAATCGGCAAGCCCGAACCCCACGTGGACTTCGCGTCGCGGCTGACGTACGTCCAAAGCGACGGCGATTCAAGCAATCCCTTGGTCTACACGCACGCGACGGCAGTCGTCGGACAAATCGCCTCAAATGGCATCAACAATCCCCAAGCCAAAGGCGTCGCCCCGAAATCCAAGATACTCGTCTACTCGTTGATGGGTGTGGGCGATAGTTTTTCGACGGCCGATGTGCTCGACGCCGCAAGCAAAGGCGCCCGCTTGTCTAATCATTCGTATGGCCCCGTGGTGCCCAGCCCCTCGGCGCCCGGTTGGGGCGATTACCAGACCATTTCGGCCGACTGGGATACGGCCATTCAGACCAACAATCTAGCCATTTTCCTCGCCGGCAATGAAGAATCCGTCCCCGGCAATTTCAAGCAGATCGACTTCTTCGTCGGCATGAAAAACGGCCTCTGCATCGAAGCGTCGTCCGCCGCGGCAAACGCGGGAGATCCGTTCGCCATTCCACCGGTGCCGCAGTCCGATGGTATCACCAATTTCGCCCAGCACGGGCCGATGAACGACGGGCGCGTCAAACCCGACCTCGTGGCCTACGGTGAGAATGTCACGCTGGATACGGGCACCAGTGGAATCACGTCGAACACCGGCACCTCGTTCTCCACGCCCGCCGCGACCGGCGTGGGCGCACTGGTCTTTCAACGCTACACAACCGTCTTTGGAACTGCCCCGTCCGCGGCGCTGACCAAAGCGCTGCTGTGCGAAACGGCCACCGACCTCGGCCAGACCGGCCCCGATTCGGTGTACGGTTTCGGCATCGTCAACGCCGACGCCGCCGTGCGCCTCATCGATGTCCACAAGAACAACCCGGCCTCCGCCGTGTTCATCGAGGATACAATCGCAAACTCGGGCATGAAGTCGTACCTGATTTCAGTTCCGGTCAATACGCCCGTTTTTAAAACGACAATGGTTTGGATGGATGTCGGCGGCAATCCCGCCGCGGCGAAGGCTCTCGTCAACGATCTCGACATCGTGCTCATCGATCCCAACAACGTTCTGCATTTCCCCTACTCGCTGGACGCGGCGAATCCAACCAATGCGGCGACGAACACCGGTCCAAACACAGTCGATCCGATCGAACAAACGATCATCAGCAATCCCGTGGCCGGCACGTGGACGGTGCGAGTCATCGGAACCAACATTCCGATGGGCCCGCAAGCCTTTGCGATCTGCACGAATATACCGGTGGCGGCCGGACTCAGCGCCGCCGCCAGCGCGTCCCCAACGACAGGCTTCGCGCCGCTCTCCGTCTTCTTCGACGGATCGGCCAGCGCCGGGCCGATTGCCTCCTATTCCTGGAATTTCGGCGATGGCACATTTGCCACGGGCGTGCAGGTCACGCATATTTACTCGGGCGGAACCTATTATGCGACTCTGACCGTCACGGACGGTCTCGGTAAAACCAGCACCTCAGCCGGGATCTTAATTGTCGCGACGACCTCGGTGCTCAACGCCGTGGCCCTTGCGGCACCCTTGAAAGGCGAGGCGCCGTTGGAGGTCATGTTCTCGGCGGCGGGGAGCGGCGGAAACATTCAAACGTACGAGTGGGATTTCTACACCATAGGCGACGATAGCATTATTCCAGCTAATCCTTCATTCAAACTCTTCGGTCTGCAAGTCAACCACACCTACGACACGCCAGGAAATTATCGCGTGCGGCTCAAAGTTTCAGATAGCCAGAGCAAATTTAGTCAACTCGACGATAGCCACCTTATTCAGATCAAGGTGGATTCGCACCTGGACGCCGATTACCCCGCGAGCGCCAAGGGTCGCGTGAATGTGAACATGGGCAAGGCTGCGTCGAACCAACTGCAAATGAATCTGATCGCTCCCAGTTTGGTACTGACGACGCAACAAGCGCGAGAGGCGGTCCAGAATGGAGTGTTCGAAGGAAAGACATACACGGTGACCGTGGGGACACCCAATGGTGATAGGGACATCGCGAGTCCCCTCCAACTCTATCCATTCCTCGTCGATCGCCACGCATCGCAGAAGAATCGGACCGAAAGTTTCAAAATCAATTTGAGCAAAGGCACGATTGCCATGAATTTCAAACCCGTGGACTTGCCCGTGGCCAACAAGCGCGATTTGGCTGCGCTGTTCAAAACCTTTGGAATATCCACATCCTCCACTGCAGCCACATTTACAATGCGCGTTCATGTGGACACCGGCAACGTCACATACCAAGCCGACTACAACATGGTATACAAGGGCAAAAACGGCACGGGCACACTCAAGGGCGGACCGCAGTAGGGGGTTTGGAAATAGGGCATTTAACGATTCATCGCGACCTGTCTTCAGCGCCAACGGCGCGCACTATGATAACCTAGGTCGGAGCCGGTACTCCGGCGCAGGCCTGGGTCCGCGAGGGTTAAGAGGCCCAAAGCCCCAACGGGGCGAGCTACATTCGATCGCGAATTACTGTGTGCTTCTTGGTGTTCTTTGTGTCTTTGTGCGAGGCCCTTTTTTCTTTCGTACAAGTAAGGGGAAGTCTGATTAAACGGTTACGAATTCTAATCGCCGCGCTGATGCTCGCGCTTGCCCCAACATTCGCGCCCGCCTCGGAAGCCTCCGCGCTGGCGGACTGCGCCGGCACGCTATGCGCCCGGCGCGACGCAGTGAACAGCGTCGTCGCGCGTCTGCGCGTGACGCTGCACGACAAGATCAAGAACAAGGATTACGAACTCAGCGGCGCATACCTCGGCGATGCCGCGGGCAACATGCGACTGCGCGTTACGACGGAAGCCGGGCAACTGGTACTCGATATGGGCGTGCGCGGCGAAAGCGTCGAAATCTGCATTCCCGGCAAGGAAGTGTATCTCAACGGATCGCGCGAAGAATTGCTCGACCACCCGCAGTGCAATTTGACGCTGCTCGCACACTGCGGCCGCGCGCGCGATCTGTTTTTTCCGGCCGCGCCGCCCAGCGAACACCCGAGTCGCGGCACGTGCCGGGTGAATGGCCGCGCCTATTTCAACATCGCCGAAACGACATCGATGTTGCCGAGGTACACGACGCGGTTGAGCGTCGATCTTTCCAAATCCGTCGTCGAACAAAAAGGCGTCTTTTCGCGCGGCGGAGCCGGAGCGGGGCGCGTCAATTATTCGCACTACCGTTTTCCCGAAGCGGGCGCCGAGCAACCTAAACCCGCATATCCGGGGCGCGTGACGCTGCATGTGCCGGGCGGCATGTACGTGCTGGACATGGACGTGGAAGACATCGCGCTAAACACCCCCATCGCTTCCGCAAAATTCGCCATCCCGGTCCCGGAAGGATTCAAACGCGAAACCCTCGCCGTGGCCCTTGAAAAAAATATAAACATCTGGGACCAATAGCGCATCAACGCGGGTTTATCGGGGGGCTGCTTAATCGCGAAAGAACGCAGACGAACGCGAATTACCGCGGATGGGAGAAATGGAAAAAAACGTATCTGGTGTATGTCGCTGGAGAAATCTGTTGCCAATGTTTTATTTCACACAACGCTTTTTATCCGCGTTCATTTGCGTTCATCTGCGACTAAGTAGGCGTTGCGAATTTAAAGAGATCGAATGAATGAAACGTACTGTCCTCCCGATAATTGCCGTATTCGCCGCGCTCTGCCAAGCCGCAAGTGCAGCCGACACAAGTCTCGCCGATCTGCAATTCTTTAAGCAGGACGTGCTGCCGATTCTCGAAAAACGCTGCTACGAATGCCACGCGCATCAGGCGAAAAAAATCAAAGGCGGCCTGGTGCTGGATTCGAAATCCGGCTGGCAGCAGGGCGGCGAAACCGGCGCCGCGCTCGTGCCGGGCAAACCGGAGAACAGCCTGCTCATCAAGGCCGTCAAATACACCGACCGCGAACTGCGCATGCCGCCGAAAGAAAAACTCTCCGACGCTGAAATCGCCGTGCTTGAAAAATGGGTGACGCTGGGAGCGCCCGATCCGCGTGAAACGGCAGTGACTGGATTCCAGGGCAACCCACAAGATTGGTGGGCGTTCAAACCGCTCGCAAAACCGGCGATTCCGGCAGGCGGCCCGGCAAATCCGATCGACGCGTTCGTTGTCGCGAAGCTCACTGAAAAAGGTCTTGCGCTTTCGCCCGAAGCAGACCGCCGCACGTTGATTCGCCGGATTTATTTCGATGTGATCGGGCTGGCTCCGACGCCCGAAGAAATAGACGCCTTCATCAAAGACACCGCCCCGGACGCCTACGCGCGCTTGGTCGAGCGACTCCTCGCCTCGCCGCATTACGGCGAGCACTGGGCGCGGCACTGGCTCGATATCGTGCGCTTCGCCGAGAGCCACGGATTCGAGATGAATCAGGCGCGCGCGAATGCGTGGCCCTATCGCGACTACGCGATCCGCGCGTTCAACGACGACAAGCCCTACGATCAATTCATTCGCGAACAACTGGCCGGCGATGCGCTCGGCGTGGACGCGGCGACCGGCTTTCTCGTAGGCGGGTCTTATGATCAGGTCAAAAGCCCCGACCCGGTGCTCACCGCTCAACAGCGCGCCGACGAATTGAACGACATGGTCAGCGTCACGGGCGCCACGTTTTTGGGACTGACCGTGAATTGCGCGCGCTGCCACAACCACAAATTCGATCCCATTCCAATGGACGACTATTACGCCCTGACCGCGATTTTCCAAGGCGTGCAGCACGGCGAACGGCCGATGCGCGGCGCACAGACCGACGAGCGCCTGAAGATGGCCGATGCGCTCAAGAAGGAACTCGCGGCACTCGATGAAAAGATCGCCGTGTCCCCGCTCCACGCGCCGGTCGTGCCCGCGGAAAACGAGGACCGCTTCGAGGCCGTCGAAGCCAAATTCCTGCGCTTTACCGTGACCGTATGCAGCTCGGGCGAACCGTGCATCGACGAACTCGAAGTGTTCTCGGCGGAAGAAAAGCCGCGCAACGTCGCGCTCGCATCGGCGGGAACGAAGGCCACCGCGTCGAGCGTTTACGGGAACGGCGGGAATAAATTCCATCAACTCGCGCACATCAACGACGGCAAATACGGCAACAGTTTCAGTTGGATTTCAAACGAAAACGGCAAGGGTTGGGTGCAGCTCGAATTTCCCAAATCAGAGCGCATTCAACGCGTGCTCTGGAGCCGCGACCGAGGGGGCGAGGTCACGAACTTCTCCGACCGCCTGGCGACCGGATACCGCATCGAAGTGTCGATGGACGGCAAAGACTGGCGCGCCGTCTCGTCCTCCTCGAATCGGCTGCCTCCCGATTTCGCGAAGCGCAAACCGGACGCGCCCGCGCAAGAGGGCGCGACCAAAGAACAGTTTACGGACGCCGCGAAACTGCTGGCCGCACGCGCGAAATTACAGGAACGCCTGCGCGACTTCAACGCCGCGCCGAAAGTGTACGCCGGCACGTTTCAGCAGCCCGGCCTCACGTATAGACTCAAACGCGGCGACCCGATGCAGAAAGGTGAACCGATCACACCGGGCGCGCTCTCGCGTCTCGGGACGCAATTGAAATTGGATGCCGGCGCACCGGAGCAGGAACGTCGCGTGGCCTTGGCGAATTGGATCGCCGATCCCAAAAACGGACTCACCGCGCGCGTCATGGCCAATCGCTTATGGCACTATCATTTTGGCACCGGAATCGTCGAGACGCCGAGCGACTTCGGCGTCAACGGTGGACGGCCCACTCATCCTGAATTACTCGACTGGCTCGCCAGCGAATTCGTCGCGCGCGGCTGGCGCATCAAGGAAATTCAGCGCCTGATCCTGCTCTCCGCGACCTACCGCCAATCCGGCCAGCCCAACGACGCGGCGCTGAAAATCGACTCGGCCGCGCGCCTGCTGTGGCGCTTTCCACCCCGGCGCATGGAAGCTGAAGCGCTGCGCGACACGATCCTCTCCGTCAGCGGAAAGCTCGATCTGCGCATGGGCGGACCCGGTTTCGATCTCTTCGTTGAAAACAGCAGCTACGTCAAAGTGTACAATTCGAAAACGACGTTCGGCCCCGACGAATTCCGGCGCATGATCTACCAAAGCAAACCGCGCGTGCAGCTCGACGCGGTCTTCGGCGCCTTCGATTGCCCCGACGCCGGACAAGCCGCGCCGCGCCGCACAAGTTCCATCACCCCGCTGCAAGCATTGAATTTATTGAACAGCCCCTTCGCGCTGCAACAAGCCGATTTCTTCGCGCAGCGCCTGGAACGCGAAGCGGGCAAAGACCCCGCAGCCCAAGCCCGCCGCGGATTCGCACTGGCCTTCGGTCGCGACCCATCAAAAGAAGAGTCCGACGCGTCAGTGAAATTCATTCAAGAACAAGGACTGAAAATGTTCTGCCGCGCATTGTTCAACGCAAACGAATTTGTCGAGGTGAATTGAGCGTTCGTAGTTCCGCCTTCAGGCGGTCTTTTTTTGCCGGACCGCCTGAAGGCGGAACTACGAACTTTCGGAGTGAAGTCATGCAGCACACCTTGTCAAACGCCGGACGCCGGCTCCTCGACCGCCGCGAATTCCTCCAATGGGGCGGAACGGGCCTGGGCGGTATCGCTCTGGCCGCGCTGCTGGCTGAAAAAAGAGCCACCGCCGCCGAGCCGCCGATTCGCCCCCTGATCGATCCCGCCCGGCCGTACGCCCCGCGCCCGCCGCATTTCGAGGCAAAAGCCAAGCGCGTGCTCCTGATTTTCTGCTCCGGCGCGCTCAGCCACGTCGACACCTTCGACTACAAACCAGAACTGATCAAGCAGCACGAGAAACCGCTTCCCGGCGCGGACGGGCTGGTCACGTTTCAGGGCCAGCAGGGCAATTTGATCAAGCCGCTGTGGGAGTTCAAGCCGCGCGGACAAAGCGGAAAAATGATCAGCGAGATGCTTCCGAATCTCGCCGAACTCGCCGACGAAATGTGCTTCATTCATTCGATGACGGCGAAGTCGAACACGCACGGCCCGGCCGAGAATCAGATGAGCACCGGCTACACGCTCGACGGTTTTCCCGGCGCTGGAGCGTGGGCGACCTACGCGCTCGGCAGCGAATGCGCCGACCTCCCGGCGTTCGTGGCGATTCCCGACCCGCGCGGCGTGCCGCAGATCGGTTCGCGCCATTGGGCGTCGGCATTTCTGCCCGCCGTGTTTCAGGGCACGCCGTTCAGCGCTGACAAACCGATCCCAAATCTGCTGCGCCCGCCCGAAGTAACGGAAAACGCCGAGTCCGCGACGCGCGATTTTCTCAAACTGCTCAACGACCGCCATCTCGCCCAACACCCCGGCGACGGCGATCTCGCCGCGCGCATCGCCGCGTACGAACTGGCCGCGAAGATGCAGCTCGCGGCGGCGGAAGTCAGCACGTTCACCGGCGAAAGTGAAACGACGCTCAAGGCGTACGGCGTGAACGACGCGAACAAAACCAAAGCGGGATTCGCAAAAAACTGCCTGCTCGCCCGTAGACTCCTCGAACGCGGCGTGCGGTTCGTGCAGCTCTTCAACGGCTCCTACGCGATGGGCGAAGGCGTCGGAAATTGGGACGGGCACAAGGCCATAAAAACGCAGTACGACATCCACGCCCCAATCCTCGACCAGCCCGCTGCGGCGCTGTTGAAAGATCTTAAGCAGCGCGGATTATTAAAGGACACGCTGGTCGCATTCGTAACCGAATTCGGCCGCATGCCGACATTCCAAAAAGGCGCAAACGGCCGCGATCACAACCCCAGCGGCTTCACGGTCTGGCTCGCAGGCGCGGGCGTGAAGCGCGCATTCAGCTATGGCGCAACCGACGAATTCGGCTACAAAGCCGTCGAAAACGTCACCACAATCTACGACCTGCACGCCACCATCCTCCATCTGCTCGGCCTGGACCACGAGCGCCTGAGCTTCTACCACAACGGAATCGAGCGCCGCCTGACCGACGTACACGGGCATGTGATCAAGGATATTCTGGCGTAACGCCTCCCTTTACATAATTGGCTGATAGTGCAAACCCCAGCATTTCAAGCGTCGAAAACCCGCTGGAAAAAAATGTGATCGTCTGTACAGTTTTCCGCAATATTGTCGTCGTAGTAAATGTCTACTATATAATGCGAGGTGCTTATGGCAGGCCCATTGTCCGACGAAATCTTCGCGCGGACGCTTAACCAAATGGGTATCGCCACGCTCGACCAGATCGAAGCGGCGACGCGCGTTCAGAAAGAATCCTCGAACACTGGCGCTTCGCCTTCCCTCGCCGATGTGCTCGTTCAGCAGGGGATCATTACTCAGCCCATCCGCGAAAACGTCGAGAAAAAAGCGCAAGTCGCGCTGCAAGGCGGCATCAAGCAGCTCGGCGCGTACAAAATACTCAAGAAAATCGGCGAAGGCGGCATGGGCGCAGTCTACCTCGCCGACGACACCGCGGTCGGCCGCAAAGTGGCGTTGAAGATCCTTCCGAAAAAATACGCGTCCGACCAGACTTTTCTGTCACGCTTTCGCCGCGAAGCAAAGGCCACGGGAAAGCTGAACCATGTCAACATCGTCACCGCCTATACGACGGGTGAAGACATGGGCGTGCATTATTACGCCATGGAATTCTGTGAAGGCGAACCGCTTGACACGAAGCTCCAGCGCGAGAAGGCGCTGACGTGGGACAAAGCCATCGAAGTCACCATGCAAGTGGCGCGCGGCTTGAAACACGCCCACGAGCACGGGTTGATTCATCGCGATATCAAGCCTGCCAATATTCTCCTCACCAAAGACGGCGTCGCAAAAATTCTGGATCTCGGCCTCTCGAAAAACATCGGCGATTCGGAACAGTCGTTCGCCACGCAAACCGGCGTGGCGATGGGCACGCCGCATTACATTTCGCCGGAGCAGGCGCGCGGCGACAAGGGCATCGACGGGCGCACCGACATCTATTCGCTGGGCGCGACGCTGTATCATTTGGTCACCGGGCAGACGCCGTTTCAAGGCTCGACCGCGGCGATGATCATGATGCAGCATTTGACGGCGCAGCTTCCCAATCCACAGGATATTCACGACGATATCCCGGACGGGATCGTGCTGGTCATTCAGAAAATGATGGCCAAGGAACCGGTCGACCGATACCGAAATTGCGATGAATTGCTGCGCGATCTGGAGTTGGTCATCGACGGAAAAATGCCGAGCACGCACGGTTTGGACGAAGGCAAATCCAGCGTGGCGATGCGACAGAAGATCGCTCCGCCGCGCCGCAATGCCCTGCGCGGCACTCATCCCGTTCAGCAACGGAAGGCCGCCCCCAACTCAGTGCGAGCTGCCAGACCTGAAGACGCGACACAGATGCTTCCGGCGAAAAAGCCGGCGAAGAATTCAGCGCTGTTGATTGGCGGCGGCGTCGCGGCCGCGGCGCTGATTGCGGTGTGTGCGTTTGCGTTGGGCGGCAAGAAAAACGATAACGCGCCGAACATTGCCGAAAGGACCCAGATGGCACAGACGGTCTTGAAACAGCCCGACCCGCCACGGCACGAGATCAAACCGACGGTGCCGGCCGGTACAATTACGGCCGACGACGCCTGGGTTAAAGAAGTTCAGGCGCTGCCCGCCGAAGAACAGGCGAAGCGCATCAATGCGGAAATGAAGCGCCTCAACGACGGCATGCCTGACTGCAAAATCGACATCAACAACCATCGCGTCATCTCTTTTGAATGCAGCGCCGATCAAACTCGTACCATCGCGCCAGTGCGCGCGCTGCAGGATTTGGAGCGGTTTGTCAACCACAGCGTGGGCCGAATGACACCGTTGAAGGACATTTCTCCCTTGAAAGGGATGAAGCTGAAGCGCGTCGAACTTCAAGGCACGTCAGTTTCGGATCTCTCGCCGCTGCGAGGAATGGCGCTCGAATTTCTGGGGCTTGACCGAACACCGGTCAGTGACTTGGTGCCGTTGTCGAGCATGAAAATCGCCGACCTGTATCTGTCCGAAACCAAGATTGAATCGATCGCGGCGCTGGAAGGTTCCTCTTTGCGCCTGCTGTCGGTAGCCAGGACTGCGGTTGTGGATTTATCGCCGCTCAAAAACATGAAAACACTTTTGTGGCTGGATGTGTCAGGCACGCGGGTCACAAATCTGGAGCCGTTGCGCAAAAGCGCGGTCGCGACCCTGATCCTTGGCGGGTGCAAAATTGCAGATATTTCTCCGCTGGCCGACATGACCAATTTGTCCGGGCTGGTATCGGATACGGTTTCGAAACACGACCTGGATGTACTTCAGGCGCAGAAGGCGTCAATTCCAGTAAATGCTGCGCCCAAGGCCGAAAATCCCATTGCGAAAACGCACGTCGGTGACTGGCTGGAATACTCCATAAAGATACATGCTAAGGGTCAGAATTCGGACGGCATTTTGCGCCAGACCGTTAAAAGCGTCACGGCGAAGGAGATCGTGGTCGAACTGGTGGCGGCGATGAACGGCAAGACTGAAAAGAAAGACGTGCGCATCGATATGAACGACACTACTTCGCTCTCCCCATTGCAAGGTCTTGGGGTAAATCTCATACCGGGAATGAAGCAAAATGAAATGCAATCCGGATTGGACGAAATCACGGTGGGTGTCAAGCCGTTTAAGACACATTGGACGCTTCAAAACATTGAGACAACCGACCAGGGCAATAAGATATTCGAGACAGTCAAGACGTGGACTTGTCCGGATGTGCCGATTGGTGGCTTGGTCAAAACGATGGTTATGGGCACTCTGGAGATGACGATTGAGCTGCGGGATTTCGGGCATGGCGCGGCAACGCCGATTGAAAACCAGAACGCCGACGGTTTCGTCTCGCTCTTCAACGGTCGCGATTTGACCGGCTGGGAAGGCGATCCAGCGGTGTGGTCTGTCAAGGACGGCGCGATTGTGGCGAAAGTCAACGCAGGCAAACAGAATAATTTCTGGCTGGTCCGCCGCGGAATGACCGTGGACGATTTTGAAATACGAGTGTTGTGCAGGCTTGAGACCCTGCTCTGCAATGCGGCAATCGGGTATCGCGCCAAGGAATACCCCGATTTGGAAATGGACGGATACCAACTCGACCACAATGTGACCGACGACCACTATGGCCGGGAAGAGAACGGGCACTTATATGACGGCGATCGCCGCCGCAAATTGCTGGCGAAAACATGCACGCAAGTAGTCGCCAAAAATGTCAACGGTCAAAACCAGCTTCAAACGGTCGGCGATACGGGCCACACTCAGGATGAGGTGTGGAACTCGCTGAAGAAAGATGGCTGGAACGAATTGACCGTCGTCGTTCAAGGCAACCACATCATCCATAAGATCAACGGGCTGAAGGTGGTTGATTTCACCGACATGAACGAAGCCCAGCGCTCGCTCTCCGGGCTGCTGTCGTTGAAAATATGGCGGTATCAAAACGCCGTGCGCGCGCAATTCAAAGACATCCGCTTTAAGAAATTGGGCGCGGCGCAAACCCCCGCCGCCGTGACCGGAAACACCGTCGTCGCACCGCTGACGCCCGAAACGGCGGCGCTTCCTCAGGAAACAACGCTCGACTTGGGCGGCGGCGTGAAGATGGAGATGGTGCTGGTCAAGGCGGGAGAATTTATGATGGGCGACGACAACGGAAACGCCGATGAAAAGCCCGCGCATAAGGTCAAGATCAGCCAACCATTTTACGTCGGCAAGTACGAAGTGACGGTCGCGCAGTTCAGGCGCTTTGCCGAAACAGCGAAGTTTGAAACGGAATGTGAGCGCAATGGCAACAAAGGAACGACGGTGAAGGACGGCAAGTGGCAGGATAACGTAGAGGGCATCAATTGGAAGATGCCAGGCTTCAAACAGGAAGAAAATCATCCCGTCGTGCTCGTTTCATGGAACGATTCGCAGGCATTCGTCGCGTGGGCCAGCAAGTTGTCGGGCCGGGGCGTGCGTTTGCCGACCGAAGCACAATGGGAATACGCGGCGCGTGGAACTGAAAGCAAAAAATATCCATGGGGCGACAAGTGGGACGGAACGCTGGCGAATCATGGCGACATGACGTTGAAAAACGCCGGCTTTACGTCGATGAATTGCACCATCGACAACGACGGTTTCGCCTACACGTCGCCGGTTGGAAATTTCAAAAACGCGAGTTGGTGCGGCGCGTTCGACATGGCCGGAAACGCATGGGAGTGGGTGAACGACAAACGCCAACAGGATTACTATGCGAAAAGCCCCGCGGTGGATCCTCCTGGCGGGGACGGCAATGCTCGTATTTTTCGCGGCGGTTGCTGGCATAATGATCCGTTCGTATGCCGTGCCGCGCTCCGTTACGGCCAGGACCCTCGCCTCAGCAACTCGAGTATTGGTTTCCGGGTAGCAATGCTTGCCGTATCCGGCAATACCGCCGTCGCGCCGCCCAAACTGGAACTCTTCGACCAGCCGGGCAGCACGGTCTGGCTGCCCGCCGGTTTCAAGTACGAGAAACTTGCGGATGTCAATCAGCCGATGGACATCGACATCGGGCCGGACGGCAGGCTTTGGATCGCCGCGCGCGATGGCACGGTCTGGGCCTATTCGTTTGCGACAAAACAGAAGACGCAGATCGCCAAAGTCGCGGCAGACACCAGCGGCGAGCGCGGGCTGCATGGCATTTTGTGCGATCCGGGATTCTTGAACAACGGGTTCCTGTATCTGTACTACACCTCCGGGGCCGGCGACAAGAATACGATCGTCAACCGGCTCGTCCGGGTGACCGTCGCGGAAAATGGCCGGGGCAAAGCGTTTCTTCCAAATAGCGAAAAGATCCTGCTCGAAGTTCCCAGCCTGATCGACTACCACCAGGGCGGCGCGCTCAAATACAATCCCAAAGATAAAAAGCTTTATGTCACGATCGGCGACAACAACAATCCGCGTGAGTGGCAAAAATTCTTCGGAGACCCCAAAAATCAGGCGCAGGATTTGTCCGATCTGCACGGCAAAGTCCTGCGCTTGAACCTCGACGGCTCGATCCCCGCCGACAACCCTTTCGTGGGCAAGGCTGGCGCGCGAGGCGAAACTTTTTCGGTTGGCCACCGCAATCCGTACAGCATGAACGTCGATGCCCAGACCGGCCGCATTTTTATTGGAGAAATGGGCTATGACCTCAAGGAGGATTACGATGAGATCAACTTGCTCCGGGCGGGCGGCAATTTTGGCTGGCCCCTGCGCGAAGGCCCCGCCGATGGAAAATTGGCGGGCCCGAGCAAGGATCCCAGCCTGATCGATCCGTGGCTCTGGTACACGCGCGAAAATGGCGCCGGCGTGACCAGCGGGCCGATCTGCCGCGCGAGCGCCGGCGAGTTCGCTTTCCCCGCGCGCTTCCACGACGGTATGTTTTACGCGGATTATGTCCGCAAGTGGGTTCGCTTCGTCTCCATCGATCCGGCCAGCGGCAAGGCAAGCGTGCCGTTGGATTTCGCGATCGGCATTCCCGCCGGTCCGCTCTCCATGCTGCAAGGTCCGGACGGCGCGCTGTACCTCGTCGAACACCCCAACAGAATTTCGCGGATCGTATATCAACCCGCCACGCCTCCGGCGCACGTGCCCGCCGCGATTGATGCGGAAAAGAAGCGTGAGGCAAAATAGGTAATAGAAACACTCTCTATGAAACACATAGAATACATACTAATTTTTTCCCCCTTAATTTTCCATTGGATTTTAATTGTCTTTTCTTTGTGCTCTTGGTGCCTTAGTGCGAGGCCTATTAATCCTCCTTATTTGCTAATCGTCCGCGCCCGAACTGTCCTTAATCACAAACCGCGCCAAAGGCGCGAACTACGATAGCCCAGGCCGCAGCCGGTATTCCGGCGCAGGCTTGGGTCACAAAGGTGATAGAATTAGTAATGCTCCGGTGAAGTACATGTCAATGTAATGTAGGCGCACCGCACCGGTATCCGGGAATGATTACCGGCTGGGGAAGTATTCAGGAATTGGGATGGGCGGATTTTCGGGGAGGATGTCTTCCATCAATGTGACGGTGG
>JBBRQD010000094.1:0-20675 GCA_038227045.1 Planctomycetota bacterium | reverse complement strand
GGCGGTGTGCTCCCAACAGGTTTCCGATCCTGTTCAGACTCGAAAGCCTCAGGATTAAGATCATGATGCTGCATTGCAACCCCTTACTGGCGGACCAAGCCGCCGAAAATAGAGGGGGATTTACTCTGTGTATTTATGCAGTATTTAGGTGGCTAATTTCGGGAAGGGGGACAGTAGAAGCAGGGACTCAAGAAATACCATCGATAACCCCTGCCGCGAAGCCTTCGACGCGTCGCGGAGATAATGATGGCGTTGACCTTAGACTAATCGATTCGAGCCAATCTATTTCGGCACACTTCTCGACGGCTAATACGTTATCGGAGCAGAACGCAAATCTCGGCTGGGTTTCAAAAGTACCAAAAACAGCTTGTCCGAGTATTACGATGTCATATTATATGACAAATCAATACCCTTCGGAGCTTCACCATGTTTGTGAAACGCACCTATCTTTTTCTTGCTGTCGCTTTGTCTCTTTCCCAGTGCAGTGCGGAAGACGTTTCCGAACACCTCAAGGCCATGGAAGCCAAAATGGAAAAGTTGAGCAAGGCTGTCGAGTCGCAGAATAAAATGATCGAGGAGCAGAAGCGCCTGATCGACGAGCAGCGTAAAGACCTCGAAGTCATGCGTCAGAACGCCCCGGCGTCGCAACCCATCATCGACGACATGCTCAAAAAATTCGACGTTCTCGAAGACAAGCTCGATGAGCGTACAGCGCAAGCAATCAAAATCGCGTCGCGCAAGAAACCGAACGATTTGAACATGGCAATCGGCGCAGCCGTCGATACGTCGTTTGGCTATACGACTGGCAAGACCGGGGACCATGATCGGCCGGTGGGCAACGACTTTCAGTTGCGCGGCGCGGAACTGGTTTTCTCAATGGATTGTGATCCGTATTTCAAATCGTACATGGTGGTGAATGCTAAGGGCGATGCGGCAAACAACGACGAGGCTGTTGTCAAGGTTGAAGAGGCTGCGATTATAACCACGTCGCTGTCATACGTCACCGTGAAAGGCGGGCGATTCTTTGCGCCGTTCGGGCGGCTATCCTCGATCCACGATCACGATCTGCCATTTACAACTCGGCCGCGTTCGCTGGATTCTTATGTCGGCGGCGAGAGTGCTGGCGATGGTGTTCAGGTTCAGGCGTTGATTCCAGTCCCGCATTTTCTGCAAATAACAGGCGGCGTTTATAATAAAATCGGCGCAAATTTTCCACTTTCCGACGGAGCTGGCCACCAGCGCAATGCAGAAGAATTGACTTTATTTCTGAAAGCGCTGACGGCCTTCGATTTCTGCACCGACAGCACGCTCGAGATGGGTGCATCCGCGATCGAAGTCCCGGATCATGCGATTCGCCGCGATCTCACGAATTTAGAACTCACTTATAAATGGCATCCGAAAACCGGAACTGAGCTTCGCCAAAAGTTGATAGTCGGCGCGGAGTTGATGCGCAACAACTTGAGCACACAATTTGAAATCAATCCTGGGCCACCGCCGGTCTTGGGGATCGCGAGGCTGACCGGTTACGGGGGGTACGGTTATGCTGAGTATTTTCACACGCGCCATTGGAGCATGGGGGGCCGCATAGACCTGTTTCAAAACGTCGATCCCGCACAAACAACCGTGCGCTTGGACCAGACCTATACGGCGTTTGCGACGTACAACTTCAGTGAGTTCAGCCGTCTGCGGTTTGAAGCCAGTCGTCACGAGTATTTCAACGGCCATCAAGGCAACGAATTTCTGCTACAATGGACCGCGTTCTGGGGCGCGCATGCCCATGATTTCAATGGGCGATAAACAGGCATTTTTCGGGTTCGATTCTAAACTCATTGACATGGGAGCTGGAAATGAAAACTGTCCATACCTTTCTCGCGGTACTGCTGATTTCGTGTACCGTTTCTGCTGTCGCTGCTGAAAAGCACTTGAACGTCATTGCTACGATTCCCGATCTTGCCGACATCGCACGTGAAATTGGCGGTAGCAATATCACAGTCGAAAGCATGGCGTCCGGCCAGGAAGACCCGCACGCCGTGCCCGTGCGGCCGGCGCTCGCGGCAAAACTTGCGCGAGCCGACGCCGTGATCGAAGTCGGCTTGGACCTTGAGCACGGATTCCTGCCATCCCTGCTCGAAGCTGCCAACAATCCGAAGCTTAAACACGAAGGCCGTATTGTCGCTTCGGAAGGCCTCCTTCCGAAAGATGTGCCGACCGTCATATCGCGTGCGGAGGGCGAGCAGCATTCCGAAGGCAATCCACACATGAACGTCGGCCCGGATTATGGCAAACGTTTCGCCAAGAACATCTGCGCGAGATTTTGTGAATTGGCACCGGGAAGCGAAGCCGAATTCAAAGCCAATCTAAAGACCTATCTCGCCAAAATCGCCGAAAAGGAAAAAGAATGGAAGAAGAAGGGCGCGAAGCTCAAGGGCGTGAAATATCTAACATATCATCCGGACTTCATTTACTTCGCCGACTATTTTGGGATGGAGCAAGTCGGCACTCTGGAACCCAAGGCCGGCATCCCGCCGTCGGCCAGCCACACTGTTCAGATCATTGAGAAGCTGAAGGAAATCAAGGGTACGAAACTAATTCTGCGAGAGCCGCAATACTCGGATGGCCTGCCCAATGAAATCGCCGCACAGACAGGGGCGAAGGTCGTCAAAGTCGCGATCATGGTCAACGGCCTGCCGGAAGCGAAGACGTGGATCGACATGATCGACGCAAATCTCAACGCCATTTTGAAAGCCGTCGAATAGAATCCATTCATGAATTCACTCTGGGAAATACTCAGCCCCAGTTTCGTTTT
The DNA here is from genome assembly GCA_038227045.1 of Planctomycetota bacterium. Lineage (GTDB taxonomy): Bacteria > Planctomycetota > SZUA-567 > H5-PLA8 > H5-PLA8 > JANXLS01. Next base: position 17,869 of record JBBRQD010000094.1, on the reverse strand, counting down.
ACGAAACTCGTTGTACTCATGTCTATTGATCGGCGCAGCAGTGCCGCCGGTTGGCGTGTTTTTGGTGCTCGGGCGCCGCTCGATTCTGGCTCTGACGCTGCCACAAGTCAGCACGCTAGGCGTCGCGTTGGTTGTCTGGCTGGGGAGTTTCGCCGGTTTTCACTTTGCATCCGGCGAAGATGGCGGATCGTTTCTCATTTGGGCGCTACCGGGACCAACGCGTACTTGTATTTGGAGTCCATTGAAGTGTCGGTATCGAAACCGCCGGTGGCGCGTGTAGAGCTGGAAATCCAGTTCAAGACTGGCATCAAGCGGGAGATCCGCAAGGTCGGCCGCAACGACAACCTGTTCGACCTGTCGGGTGAACTTAGCCAGTACAAAGGATTCGTCGTCGCTGACATCGACGCGATTACCGACACGATCAGCTTCACAAACGGGAACGTGCTCCACGCGGGCGAAGCTGCGGGCGATGTGAGTGAGATGGGTCTCCGGCGGATTCAAATCCGTGAAGCGGTTAAGGCGCATCTGGAAAAGGAGCAGGCGCTGTTCGACCAGGGCATCAAGGTGCTGACACTGTTCTTCATCGACCAGGTGTCGAAGTATCGTCAGTATGGTGAAAAGGGCGAAGAACCGGGGGAGTACGCGAAGATTTTTGAGGAGGAGTACACCCGCGCCCGGGACGAAGTTCTGACGCTTTTCGACGGGCCGGAATATGTGAAGTACCTCAAGGGCATCGACCCCGCCAGGACACACAACGGCTACTTCTCGATTGACAAAAAGAGCAACAGGCTGGTCGATCCCGCGACAAAGAAGACCGGCGAGCTTGCCGGACAGACGGACGATGTGGATGCCTACGATTTAATCCTGAAGGACAAGGAGCGGCTGTTGTCCCTGGAGGAGCCGGTGCGCTTCATCTTCTCGCACTCAGCATTGCGGGAAGGGTGGGACAACCCGAATGTGTTTGTGATCGGCACTCTCAAGCACAGCGACAACACGGTCAGCCGGCGACAGGAGGTTGGCCGGGGAATGCGGCTGGCGGTAATCTCCGACGGCCCGCGAAAAGGCGAGCGGCTTGACGATCCGGCGACGGTTCACCAGGTCAACGTGCTGACCGTCGTCGCCAGCGAGAGCTACAAGGATTTCGTTGCCGGATTGCAGAAGGACATCAGCGAGTCCTTGTCGGAGCGGCCACGCGTGGCCGACGAGGATTACTTCACCGGCAAAGTGCTGAAAACAGAGGCGGGAGACGTGCCTGTCACGCCGCAGATGGCAAAGCAAATTTACAAGTATCTGGTCAAGAACGATTACACGGACGACAACGACGGGATCGCGGCGGTTTATCACGAGGCGAAAAAGGAAGGGACGCTGGCTCCACTTCCGGAAGAGCTGAAGCCGCACGCAGAGCAGGTGTTAGCGCTGATCGACAGCATCTTCAGCGACGCTCAGATGCCGGAGATCGGCGACGAGCGGAAAACGAAGCTAAACCCGCTGAACAAAAATTTCGACAAGAAAGAGTTCCAGGAGCTTTGGAGCCATATCAACCGGAAAGCTGCCTACACCGTTCATTTCAGCACGAAGGAATTGGTCGGCAAGTGTATCAGGGCTCTTGACGTAGAGCTGAAAGTTTCGCCGCTCCAGTATACGGTACAACGCGGGGAGCAGTTGGCGGAGGCGACGGTCGAGACGCTCAAGAGCGGCGATGCGTTCAAGGTCGCGGCAACAGAGACGATTGAGCACAAGGCATCAGTGCATTCGGCGGTGAAGTACGATCTGATCGGCACCCTTGCCGAGCGGACGCAGCTGATGCGGGCGACGGTCGCGGCAATCCTCACGGGAGTGCAGAAGATCACGTTCGACCAGTACAAGACAAACCCCGAGGACTTCCTCCTGAAGGCCGCGCGGATCATCAACGAACAAAAGGCGACGGTCATCATTGAGCACCTGACGTACGACCCCATCGAGGACCGCCACGATGTTTCGATCTTCACTCAGGAAAAGCCTAAGGATAGCTTCGCCAAAGCGCTGAAAGTGGACCGTCACGTCTACGATTACGTTTTCACCGATTCAAAAACGGAGCGAAAATTCGTGACCGACCTCGACACGGGCACCGAGGTTGTCGTGTACGCCAAGCTACCTAGAAACTTCCTCATCCCCACGCCAGTCGGGAATTACAACCCCGACTGGGCCATTGCCTTTCAGCAGGGCAAGGTCAAGCACGTCTATTTCATCGCCGAGACCAAAGGCACGCTTTCATCGCTGGATCTGCGCGGGATTGAGGAGACTAAGATTCAATGCGCGCGAAAGTTCTTCGCCAAAATAACGACCGATCAGGTGCGATACGACATTGTTGACAATTACACGAAGCTGATGGAGTTGGTGAAATAGCTTCGTCATTTTCAGATTCTGGCAGAGTTCGACTTCGGAAAATAGGAATGCTGCACTTGCTGCGGAGCATTGTGAATGGCCGTCAAATATATCAATATGCGTGTTGCCTCACTCCCTGTAAAATCGAGAGTCCTTACTAAGACCGTTGGGATTGAAGAGGTTATCCGATGAACTTTTCCCTTGGCGAGTCCTTGGCGACCGCCGTTGCGCTTTAGGTCACGCTTAGGCGCGGAATGGCAGCGAACGCGATTTTAACGACTCGCGTTCAAGGCTTGACTTGGCGTGAGGTTGCGCGACAATGCGCGCGTCGGCGCGGTGGCGGGAAAATGTCCGTGCACGCTTCCCAAGCCGAAGGTCGCGGGTTCGATGCTGTAGCCCGCTTCAATATAGGACAACCGCCTGTACTGATGAGGTGTGCGTTCTGAAACCTAAAGCCAGTTCATTTCTAACAATCTTCGAGAAACACCGTTTCGCGCTCACCAGATGAAAAGGCAATCAAACACGTGAGCGGCACGTCGCCGGTGTTCTCGAAGTTGTGCCGCACGCCGGCGGACACATGGATGGTCATGCCGGCGGAGAGCTCAATCCACACGCCGTCAAAACTATGGCGTCCGGCGCCGGATAACACTGTCAGCAATTCTTCGCAGTTTGGGTGAAAGTGTAGCGCGTTGCGCCGCCGAGGCTGAATCTCGCAGATTCCCAGCGTTTGTTTTGCGTCGGGAAAGAGCGTTGAATTGCAGAGCCACTGCAGCCATCCCCAGGAAAATTCTTCGCGCGGCAATGAGCCGCGGTTGGTTGATGGAATCAAAGTCGACATGCGCTGAAGTATCCCAGAAATTTCATAGCCGAGATCGGCGACCGTTGTCAAAAGTCTCGCAGAAAATGTGCCCACGGCATCGACTTTTTTCCCATTGCGATCAATTTCGACAGTGCTCGTATTCTTCGCCCACGCGCGCCAGAAACGCGCCCGTTTGGCAGTATCGGCGGCGAGAACCCGCGACTTCCTTTGCGGTTCCTTGGCGGAATGGGTTGCGATTTAGCGCGCTATTTGGCGTTGGATTGCATGAAATGAGAAGAGCCGCGTTGAACGCGGCTCTTTTCGTATTGCTTTGGTTTGCGCGGGTTTGCGTTGGATTTCAACGCCTTTCATAAGTGGAGGATACCGGGATCGAACCGGTGACCTTCAGACTGCCAGCCTGACGCTCTCCCAGCTGAGCTAATCCCCCAATTACGATCCGTCCGCGTGCGACGGCTCGTAAATTCACTGACGCCAAGTATTTTTACAGATCGATGAACGTTTGTCAAGCAAACTTGACAAAAGACGATATAATCTCCACTAGACTAGAATTTATTGTGCGTTTGGTTTTAAAGGAATCGTTCATGGGCGATGTGTTGCGTGCTAAAGTTACCAATCTGATTCAAAACCTTGAGAAAAAGTATGGGAAGGCGGAGTTTCCGAACGTCATGCCGCCTCCCGCTTCGGCCGATGCCGCCGCCGCCGCCGCCGTTTCAGCGAATAATGCGCAGATTGTCGCGGGCGTTGTCTTGGGACTGCATGGGCCGCCGAAGGATGGCGTCGATGCCGCCAAGAAATTGCTCGCTCATTTCGTCGATTGGAACGAAGTCCGCGTGTCACGCCCTTCGGCGCTCGCCGCCGTGCTCGGACGGCAAACCAACGCGGCCGCTCGCGTGGCATTGCTGCAGCGGTTTCTCGAAGCATTTTTTCTGAGTCAGCGCAGCCTCAATCTCGACTGGCTCTATACGCTGAAGTTGCACGAGGCCAAGCGCTACTTGGCCGACCTGGAAGTTTTTGACCGTGAGGAATTGGCCGCCGTGTACTTGACCGGGTTTAAAATTCCGGTTTTTCCGCCGTCGGGAGGATTGCGCGATCTGTCAGAGCAAATTGGGCTGTTGAAACCGAAAACGACTCCTTTGCAAATGGCGAAACGATACGAAACGGTCCTCAGCGAAGACATGCTGTACGAATTGTATTCGAGTTTGTTCTCGCTTCAGCGCGATCCGGATGCCCAAGCCGAACAGGCCCGGAAACTCAAGAAAAGATAGTCGCCTTTTGCGACTCCGCATGGTACGCGCGCAATGGGCCATGCGGGTGCCGCGGCGTTGCTGTGAAGTGTATTTTTTCAATCCAAAAATCACTCAAAATGAATTTGCAAGATGCGCGGCTGACGTTAAGCTTTTCTGCTAATGTCGCCGTAATTTCGTCCGAAGACGATCATAGTATTAACATGACCGAATGCGAAGCGGGGCGCACGGTGCATCAGGAGAGCGAAATGCCTTTGTCAGAATTTCGTCGAATACTTTCGCGTTTTGCCGGCCCGATTGCAGTTTCACTATGTCTTTGGATGTGCGCGGCGAACGCCGGCGAGGCTGCGCCCGTCGATGCCCTTTTCACCGAGAACTTGCCGCCTTACGATTGCCCCTGCAAAAACGGCTTTTATTCCACGATCGTGGCGTCAATTACAGCCAAAGACACCAAAATTTGCAATTCGTGCGAGGAGCACTTGTGCGTGCCTGGCTTTCGCTCCTCCATGCCGATTCGAACGGTCATGCAGTCCTTTGAAGCTCCGCTGGTTGTCGTGTTGCTGGGCGCCGAAGGCAAGACGAGCGATCCATTATCCAAGCTTTGGTTTACGTGGCTGGCCGAAGCCGGATATCATGTGCTCTCCTTCAACTCGACTCTGGATGCCGACTTTATTAATTCTTGCGGTCGAGGCGTCTCTGGAAACATTGCCAACGAAGCAGAGTGCTCGCGCGACATTATTGGCGCGTTTCTAAAATTGCCCAATGTCCAGGGCAAAGTGAAACAGGTCGCGATCGTTGGCATGAGTTACGGTGGAATTCAGGCGTTGTTGATCGGCAAAATGGCCGCTGAAAAGAAAGTGGAGTACCCCATCGACGTCATCAAGTCGTTTTCTCCTCCCATCGACATGATGCGCGCCGCGGAATTCATTGATCGATGGTGGCGCGAAGACCGATGGAACTATACGTTGCCGCAGATTTATCTTTCGGTTGCGAAGCACAAGGTCATAACGGATGGTTCGTACGTGCCGCTGGACGATCCGCTGATGCGCGCCGGCGTGTCCGCGTCGTTTCGAGTGCCGTTTGTCGACGTCGTCGAAGTCAACGACGATGTGTATCGTCTGCATGTGCGTCCTGCGTCCGATTTCGGCGAACAATCGCTCGGCCGTCGCGATTTTGCCGCAACGTACGGCTTTACGCGTTTTATGCGGGAATATACGTATCCGCATTGGAAGGAGAAACTGGGGCTGAATAGTTTCAGTGAATTAAACGCAGTCTCGCGACTCCCCAACGTCTTGCCCATGGAGCCTGCGTTTGTTGAAACGATTATTGCCAACGACGACCCGCTAAACAGGCCGGAAGACTTGGAGGAACTTAAGAAAGTCGCGGGAAGCGCCCACCTGACCATTCTCGATGGCGGCGGTCATCTTGGCTACATAAGTCATCGATGGACAAAAGCCAAACTTCAGGGCTTGTTCAAGAACTAGTTACCATTTACCATTTACCATTTACCATTTTCATTTGCCCAAAGGCAATTCGATAAACCGTAGGAAATGGAAAATGGTAAATACTAAATGGAAAATGGTAAATGAATTTGTTCGGCAGGGCGATCGCGACACGCGGCGCATTACGGGTCTAGTATCGCGCCGCGCTCTTTGCCGGTGGGAGTAGGAACCTGCGAGGACGACGGATTGACCTGTGTGTTCCGCTGCTGCTTCTGGTAAAGCGTGTCTTCAGGCCGCGCGGGAATGAATCCGGCTTTAACGAACAAATAGGACTTCAGGTAATTCTCCTGAGCCTTTCTCAATTCCAGCAAAAATCCTTCATCGTAGGCCATTTTCGGATATTGCTTTCTCAGGCCTTCGAAATTGTTCCACGCCTCTTCCCAATGGGGCAGCGCCACGGACAGGCTCTGATACTTCTCGGCTTCCTTGACGTACGCGCGCGCCTGCTTGATTCGCGAATCGTATTCCGCCAGCGCTTTGTTCTTTTCTTCAATGGACGTTTTGCAGACGACGATCGCGTCTTGAAGCCGCTTTATTTCAGACAGAACTTCCGGATGAACGCGGAGATCGTTGGCTTTCAACGTGGTCTTGGCGTCGAGACACGGCTGGAGCGCGGATTCCAGCAGTTGTTGCTTTTTATAGGGGTCGGAACCGTTGACTTCGGCTTGATAGTAGCGTTCGCGCGAATCGCTCATTAATTTCGCATAGTCGCCTTCGGCGCGGGCGCGGCGCAACGCTTCAGCCTTGCGGTGCAGCGCATCCGCATTCTCAGGGAGAACCCGCTGGGCCGTGGCGTAGCATTCCAGCGCATCGGTCAATGCCTGTTGAGACGCGCTGCCCGTATCGGACGTTTCGGCGTCCTTCATGAACTTTTCGGCGTTCTTCATCGCCTGTGTGAATTCGGCTGGAACCCTGGCCTGGATGACGACGGGCACCTTGTCCGACGGCGCGCCATTCCAGTCCTTTGCGCCTTTGCGCCGTGCCTGGAAAACATAAATGCGCGAACCCGGCAGCGCGTTTTGCAGATTCGGTTCGAAGACGACTTTGGTGCCGAGCGTTTCGTTCGGATTCTTGATTTCGAACCAGCGAATCTCAGTCTTTTCCAGGCCCGGACCGCCGCCGATCGATCCTTCCAGGCGCGTCGGGGATTCGGGATCGTTGCCGGCGACTTCCACCGCCGTCACCGACAAATCCGTTTCGACGCGGATACGCTTTTGCGCGACTTCCTTGCCAGAGTCGACGCGAATGGCGCGAATGTCGAATTCCTTGTCCATTTCAAAGAGCGCCGAAATATCCGTGCCGGTCTGCGGCTCTTCCTTGCCCGTATGCCAGACGATTTTGTACTTCGCGGGATCGTCCGCGCCTCGAAGCGTCGCGCTCAGAATCGCTTTGTCGCCAATTTTCACGCGTTGCGGAGCCGACACGTCCAGCGCGATTTCGGTCACGGCACTCGGCGCGGGTTTTGTCTGTTCGACGTTCGTCGCAACGGCCGCCAACGCCGGATGCGCATCGGGCGCGGTTGCCGGCGTAAATCCGCCGTATCGATAATACACAAATGCCGCGCACGCTGCCGCCGCCGGGATGCTTGCCCAAGCGAGTTTTCGCGTGACCGTGCGCTTCTTTTTCCGAATAATGATATCGGTATTTTGTTTGGTTTTGGACGAGGCCATGATCGGCGTCGGATTGGCTCGCGGACGCTCGGCTGCGTTTTTGATCGGCACGACTTTGGCGGCCGGTGCCATCGCCGCACCCGATTTCGCCGCAATGGCAGGCGCTGCGGGAGTCATGACTGCCGAGTGCGAGACCTGCAGCGTGTCCTGATTCGTCGAAATCGAAAGGCTGGACGGCGTTTGCGGTGGCACTGAAAATTCGTCATCCGCCTGGTCGGGGTGCAGCATGGCCTCGTTCAGCGCGCTGACCAGTGCCGCGGAATTCATGTAGCGGCGCTGCGGATTTTTGGCCATGCAATGATACAGGATCGCGGCGACCTTGGGCGGCACGTCCGGGCGCATCGTGTGAATGTCCGGCAGCGGCGCTTCCTTGATTTTCTTCGCAAGCTGGCCGAGGTCGGAGTCTTCGAACGGCGAGCGGCGCGTCAGCAGCACCCACAGCGTGACGCCCATGGCCCAGATGTCCGAACGCGGCGTGATGTGCGCGCCGATGTCCCACTGTTCGGGGCTCATGTATTCCGGCGTGCCCAGCAAAAGGCCCATGCGCGTGATCGGCATGATCGAATCGGAGATGCGGCTTCCGGAGGCCTTCGCCAGGCCCAAATCGGAGAGCAGCACGCGGCCGTCGTTGGCGACGAGAATGTTTTCCGGCTTGATGTCGCGGTGCACGATGCCGCGTTCGTGCGCCGCCTGCATTCCCAATGCGGCGTCGTGAACGATCTGCAGCGTTTGAGGGACCGGGATCAGTCCTTTGCGTTCGAGCAACTGCCGCGCGGTCTGGCCGTCGATGAAATCCATCACCAAGTAGACTGCGGCGCCGTTTTCGCCTACATCGCGGGTGCGGACCACGTTTGCGCTGTTGATCTGAGCCGAGATGCGCGCTTCCATGCGGAAACGGTCGGCAAAATGCATTTCTTTTCCGCCGGGCGGAATCGGCAGAATTTTAACCGCCACATCCAGCGCCAGCGATTCATCGTAGCCGCGGTAGACCGCGCCCATGCCGCCCTGGCCCAGTTTCGTGACCAGGCGCACGCGTCCCGCCCAGCGGGCGTTGTCTTTCATCGGAAGATCGCGGAGCATCAGGTCGTCGAGCAGCGTAGGGTCGGAGATGATCAGCGACGAGGCGGAACTGCGCGGAGTCTCGGTTTTGCGCTGGGAATAGGGGATATGTTCGAGTTCATCCGGGGTTGCCGAGATGATAATAGACGAACTTTCGCCGTGACCCAGCGCCCGAAAGTCGTTGCCGCAACGGTCGCAGCGGACTTCGGTGCCGATCAGTGAATCCTGATGAGAGCCGCAGCTAGGGCAGGCGACTTTCAGGACGAGTGACATTTCCAGTAATCCCTCGCTCAGTCCAGCGCGCTTCAAGAATTTTCCTTCCCCTGTTATCGGTTCTTTTGCGCACGAACGTTAGCAACACCGCGTCCGAACTTCGCCTCAATTGGCTCCAGGATGCCGCATCGAAACGCAACATCCCATCCAGATTCTTAGTCGGAGTAATACACGTAATCCAACTGTAGCCGATTTTGCGCCAAAATTCAAGCACGATACATGTTATAAAATCGACCGTTTCGAAGATTTGGATGCCGGATCGGCGCCGAAAGATGCCGATAAACTCCGTTCGGCATTTGAATTCCACGCAGCCGGACGATAATGCCCCCTTGTCAAAATATTTTGGAGAAAATTTCATGGCCGAGAACGCAGTAAATCCGTGGCAGACCGCCGAGGAAGGCTGGGCGGAATTGGTTGCCGCCGCCGCAAAAATTCAAGCCGCCGCCGACGAGATAAAAAAAGGTGAACACAGCATCGACGGCTACAACATCGAGCGCTCCCTGAACAAACACAAGCCGGACTTGATGAAACTGCATTACGTAGGATTGAAGGAGCATCGGAAAGAGCAGAAACTTTAACGCAAGGAGAAACCGCATTTTCCGCTGAATGAACGTGTCCGGGTGTATTAATCCAATGGCAATTGGAACTCACGACCCATGGGCGCATTGAAACATGTGGGAACGTTGGCGCTTCTGCTCGCCATTCTCATCATCAACACCAGTTGGGCGCAGGAACAGGGCGCGCCTATGCGTCCGCTGCTCACCCGTGAACAGATCGACGTGGCCAACTGCCGCGTGCTGCACAATGGCAAAGCCGGTGAGCTGGACGTACCCCGAATGTTTTACGCGCTCGGTGTTGCCCCAGTCGTGGATGCCCCGTACAGGCTATGGACAGCCGGCAGCGTGGCGGGCGAATTGCAAACGGCTGACACGTTTCATTATATTGTGACGTTTAAGCAGCCTATCACCGTCGGGAGCGTGCTCGCCTCCGCCGCACAGGTCGCCGTCCTCAAACCAGACGCGCCATTTCCCGGCGATCCGGGCAACCCCGCGCATTGGGCGTCCGTGCCTCTTTCCACGAGTGGGCAAGTTCAACTCATGCCGTTCGACGCCGCGGTGCAAACGCGCGCGCTGCTCTTCACCGACCTCCGCAAATCAGGTCAATCCACGCTAGGCCCAGTGCGCATTTATTCGGAGCGTTTCGTCAATGTTGCACCGGTGGCCGGTGCGCGGGCCAAGACCGAATATCAAGCGCCAACGAATTTAAACAACGTGTTGCATCGCGCCATCGACCCGGCGCATGCAAAGGGACGCTGGCTTTCCACCGGCCCCAACACCAATGGCAACATCCCGTCGCCCGCCATCAGCGACGTGCATTCGCAATGGTACATTCTGGCATGGGACGAGCCGCACACGCTGTCGGGTCTGTACATTCAGGACAACTTCAGCGACGTCAAGATTGATGTCTTCACTCCTGGCGGTGGCAATCTGACGCCTCTGGCCGGAGTCGAATCCGAATGGACGTGGCTTAAACCGGCGCAATTTACATCCACAAACTTGCAGGGCCGCTGGATCGCGTTCGCTAAACCAATGCAGACGACAGGCGTGCGATTTAGGATTTTTAAAACGCAGGCACCGCAAACGCAGGTCGCGCGGATCGATGCCTTGATGGCGTTTGAGGATTTGAAAGATGCGCCGCGGCCCAGTTTGATCACCGAACCCCCGCCGCCGCCGTTGTCGATCGCCTACCGCGCGCCGCAGGATGGGTTTCTCACGTTTGCCATCGACGACGCGCAAGGCAGGCGCGTACGCAACCTCGTCGCCCGCGAGGAACGCACCGCCGGCGAGCATCGTGAGGCGTGGGATCTGGCCGACGAAAACGGCAAGCTCGTCGCCCCAGGCACGTACCATTGGAAAGCCATCACGGCGCCGCCGCTTGAATTGCGCTACGAGCAGACCGCCTATCCGAACGTGAGCGTGCACCATCCTGAAAATTCGGCGTGGTTGAACGGCAACGACGGTCCCGGCGGCTGGCTCGCCGATCATTCCGCGCCGCTCAGCGTCTGTGCCGCCGGCGACTTTGTATTCTGCGGCGCGCCCGTTCCCGAAAGCGGCGTCGGCTTCGCGGCGTGCGACATCTCCGGCCGCAAACTCTGGGGCATTCATTCGTTCTCGGCCTGGTCCGCGGGCAGAGGCATGGCCACTGACGGCAAAACAGTTTTCGTGCAGCACGGCGGGTTCGGCGCGTACGGATCGAAAGATGAAGGCGCGGACCGCGTGTGGGCCGTGGACATCGCGACTCATAAATGGAAGAGCATCTTCGTCGCTCAGAACAACGAACAACGCCAGCGCGGCGTCAGCGCCATTGCGGCGCGAGACGGCAAAATCGTGCTGGCCGTAAACGCCATCGACAACTACCTGGCGAATTCGTGCGGATGGGATGTCGTCGATATGGCGCACTGCAAGCCCTCGTATCGAGAAGCGCGAAAGCCGAAGATTCCCTATGAAATCGTGCCGGATCCGTTGAACGATTTTCTGCGGCTCTTCCGGCTTAAAGGCGCGCCGCCCGGCTACGCACCGGGGCACGGCTTGACCTATCTGGAATCCACCAAAGGGCCGGGCCACAAGAATCACATCTTGCTTGCGTTCGGTTCGCCGGTACAGATCGGCTCCTGCGTTTTCCCGGTGCCCGCGGGCGAACCGTACCGCGTCAAAATCAGCGCGCTTAAGTCCGACGCGCCTTATCCGCCCAATCTGGCGAAGCGCGATCAGTGGATTGAATTTGAACATCAGGCCACGCTGGCGTGGGATGTGGCGACCGCTCCGGCCAACACTTCCACGCGCGCGCTGCTGATTTCGTTCGTTAAAGGTGCGGACGACGAATTGAGCGACATCATTAACACCGGTGCCGATATCGAACCCGAAACTCCCGGCGGCGGAGACGTAACGAAGCACAAGCAAGGGGAGCCAGGCGATGCGCCCGGAGCGTGGCGCGCGCAGCTCGAAGGCATGCGCATTCTGCGACGCCGGTTCAGCAACCAATTCGGTACCGCGTCCGTGCGCGTGAATTCCGGCAAGATCGACAAAGACGGCGTCTGGAACGCCGCGCGCGCCGAGCCTCTTTCGCGAGCGGCGCCGGCGATTTACATGCTTGAATGGAAAGAGCCGCAGACTTTGCGCGGCCTGGCCATAAAAGAAGTCGACGCCGAACTCACGGAAGTCGACACCTACGTTGGTCCGCCTGGCGAGGCCATCGACATCAACGGCACGGCGAATTGGGAGAAGATCACGCAGTTCGTTTCGCAGAGGCGTACGAACCATTCGGGCTTTGCAGCGCACAACGCTAACGCGCGCTATCTGGATGAAACGATCGACTTCGGCCGCGAAATAGCGACGCGCGCGATCCGGCTGCGCTCCGTCTCGCAATGGGTCGCCAGTACGCGCGAAGGCTGTTGTGCGAAAGATGTCCTTGGAATCGATCCCGCGCGCTGCCGCGTCTTTGGCGTCGCGCCGCTGAAATATCTTGGCGGTGAAGCCGCCGTCGCGAGCACCGTCGCAGAGCGGCTTGAAATTGTCGACGGGACAACCGGGAAAATCGAACGCGAAATAGCGATCCGCAAACCGGCCCAATTGGCCTACGCGCCGGACGGAACTCTCTACGCCGTGGCGGATGGAGTCGTTGTCAAAGTCGATCTCGACGCCGGGAAACACCAGCCCATTTCTGTTGACGTGAAAAAGCCCGGTGCGCTGGCGTGCGATTCGCACGGAAATCTTTACGTCTACGATGCCGCACCCGAAAAGCGCGTCGTTCGCGTCTTCGATCCGGCCGGAAAATTCCTGCGGCAAATCGGCGAACCCGGCGGCTATCAAGCCGGCCCGTGGAATCCCAACCGGTTTCAGGAACTCACCGCCATCGCCGTGGACCGCGACGGCAAACTCTGGTGCGCCGACACGACGTGGTTTCCGAAACGCATCAGTTGCTGGAGTCCCGAAGGCACGTTCCTGCGCGATTATCTCGGCCCAACACAATACGGCGGGGCGGGGGTGCTCGATCCCGGCGACAAGAGCCGCCTCTTCTATGGTCCGCTGGAATTCGAACTCGACTGGCAGACGGGCAAGTCGCGTCTCAAGAATCTGACGTGGACGGGCAACAGCGAAGCCGGCGAGGTGCCAATTCGCATCAAGGATCGCGTCTATATGGTGAACCGCAGCGGCGATTCGAATTTCTCGATGCGCTGCGGCATCGTTTATCTCTATGAAAAAGACCATCTGCGCCGCGTGGCGGCGATGGGCCACGCGGATGCGTTACCCGCGTTGCAGAGTCCGGAGATGTTGAAAGCGCTGGGCAAGCGTGTGCTCGCCGATCTCCAATTTACCTGGACCGACCGCAATGGCGACGGCGTGCCTCAATACGACGAATGCATTTTTCAGGATAAGCACATTCCGGCGCTCACGCAATTTGACGACCGCCTCGAAACGCAAGCCGGACCGTACCGGTTCGAAGTCAAAGAATTTCTCGCCGACGGCGCGCCTGTCTACGAAGAAAAAAAGCTGCCGCTTCCGCCGTCAAAAGACGGTTTGGGCGCGTACATGCGCCTGCAAAACGGAACGTTTTACCGCGCGGGAGTCGGCGCTCCGGAGGCGTGCTTCAGCGCCGAAGGCCAGGAACTGTGGAGCTACAAACAGGAAGGCGCGGGCGTCGGCCCCGACCGGAATTGCAAGCCGTATTCGCCGGGACAAGTCGTCTGCCAGTTCATGCTGGCCGGTCACGAGGTCGCGCCAGAAGGCGATCTCGGAGAATTCTACGTGATCAATTCCAACTTCGGCGTGTGGAATATCTGGACAGCCGACGGGTTGCTGGCAGGGCGCATCTTCCGCGATCTACGCGACGGCAAGCGCATCGCCTGGAGTCAAAAAGAACACGAACGTTTGATGAGGATGGACGACATCACGACAGGGCAGGAGCATTTCAACGCCTGGTTCTGCCGTTCTCGCGCCGATGGAAAATACTACGCCGTGGCTGGGCACAACCATGCCAGCATCGTCGAGGTTTCAGGAATTGAAAAGTTCAAACGGCTGAACGGTGAAATCAAAATTACGCCCGACGATATTTCAAAAGCGCAGGCCTGGACGCAGGAAGTCGTTAAATTCCGCGCGCGCGAAGAAGCCAAAGTGCTCGATTGTTTTTCGATCGAAGGCACCGGCCTTGGCAAGCGCTGGGAAACATTGCCGGCGGCTCGACAGCAAACCGATCTCTTCAATCCGGGGCGCGCGGTCTCCTTTCAAATGTGCAACGACAAGGCCAATCTGTACGCGCGTTATGTCGTCTCGGGAGCCGGGCCATTCAAAAACACCGGCGAGCAATGGGACCGGCTCTTCAAGAGCGGCGCCTGCGTGGATCTGATGCTTGGCCTCAATCCAAACGCCGACCCGAAACGCCGCGCGCCCGTCGAAGGCGACAAGCGTGTGCTCATTGGCATGCTCAAAGACAAACCGGTCGCGGTGCTCTATGACGCCGTCGTGCCGGGCGCGCCCAAAGATCAGCGCTGGGAGGCCATCTCTCCGGTTGGCCGCACGGAGTTCGACGCCGTGCGTCAATTGGACGGCGTGGTCGTGAACTATGAAAAGACCGACGCGGGCTATACCCTCGAAGTGACGCTGCCGCTGAAATCAATCGGCCTCGATCCGAAGCCCGGCACGCGCATCAAATTCGATTGGGGCGTGCTCGAGACGGACGCACAAGGCTCGGCGGTGTTAAGCCGATCCTATTGGTCCAACAAAGCCACCTCGACGCTCGCCGACGCCCCCAGCGAAGCGCGCCTGGAGCCGGACCTGTGGGGCTGGGCAATCTTCCCCGGCCGCAACAGCGAAACGCCATCGTTCGCCGAACCCACGAATCTGCTCGATAAAACAAAGAGCAACGGGAAAGATTTCGATTTCAATCTCGACGAGAAGTAACGCGGGTGGCCCGCCCCAGCTTGCGGGGGCGGGTCGCGCCAGCGACAAGAATTCCCTCCCTAACCGTCCAATTAACCGTCGTCCGGATTCCTTACGGTTTGGTTGTCGTATATGAACCGGCCGTCGGAGCAAAGAGCGTCACTGCCGTTGTGTAGTCTTTGCTTCCTACAATTAGCTCCACACCGACGTGAATCTCAGTTCCCGTGAGGGCGGAAAGCGTTGCTTGTGTCAGCGTCAGCAATATCTTCCCAGACTTACTGTCATACGTAAATTTGGTAAGAACGTTGGTGGCCGCTGTATCCTTGTTACTCTTGAGTTTGAAGAGCATGACTCCGGTCTTCGGGTCGGTTTTTACCGTTCCCGTCACCAGCGACGTAAATACTTTGTCTGCCACAACGGTCGTTGTGCCGGCCACAGTCAGACGGAATTCGAAGTCGGTGGAACCGGGAATGAATTCAAAGGCAGGATCAGCCAGCAACATATTGAATGTAGCGGAGTCCAAATTGGCACCTTTGCCCGCGGTGACTTTGGCGCTCGATACCACGAACGCGGTTTTTCGAAAGCCAAAGGTCGGTGTAAAGACGCCTTTTCTATCGAAGAATTCATCCAGCTTATAGCCGCTGCTTCCAAGCGTCACTGCGTTTGTCAGCACGCCCGGAAATGTGTCGGTGAATGTGTCGCTGGTTGTGGTGATCGCGATTGTTTCCTTATGCGGATCGATCAGTACAATGACTTTGGGCGTGTTGCCGGCGACACTTTTAAACATGAATTTTCCTGCTGCGGTCGTAAAGGCATTCGCATTGACGGTCAGATCATGTGCGCCCAAATCGACTATGAAGGCCGGCGAGTTGCCGGGCAACGTTGCGGGATCGAACGCACGTCCAGTCCGGCGGTCGGCATTGTATATGTACGCCGCTTTCCACGAGTCTTTTCCGGCGGCAGTTTTGTGAACTGACTGCTTCGACACCCACAGGTTGACAGGAATATCGTTGACGCTGCCGCCCTTGGGTCCAAGCACGGGGAAATCAAATTTCAGAATCAAGACTTCATTGGTGCTGCTCGTGGCTGTCAACGTCACGGGATAGATGCCCACTTGGATCGGTGTGCCGGTGATCTCACCGGTCATTGTATTATAGACAATGCCGGACGGAAATCCGACGGCGGTATACGTGACACCGTTTCCGGGGCCGGGATTCTGCGTGGCCACGACAATCGGCGGCTGCCGAGAGTAATTCTGGTTGACAAGCGCCGCGGGAATTCCGAAGAAATCCCAGTAAAAATTGCTGGTGGCTGACGGCGCAATCCACATCGTCCGATTCATGAAGATCGTGGATATGCCATCGTTCGCGCTTAGTACCACGAGAAATGTTCCAGCGACTGTCGGTGTTCCCGAGACAACACCCGTCGTCCGGTCAAGCGTCAGCCCGGCGGGCAGTCCCGATGACGAGAACGTGACGGTACCGGCAGCTCCGCTTGTCGTCCAAGTATTGCTGAAGGGTGTTCCCACTTGGCCGTTGTTGAGGATGATCGTTGTAAACTGAAACGTGGAATTGAATGGCAGGATCAACATGGGAATTGTGGTGATGACCTTGTTCGCTTCACCTGCATCGTTGGCCGTCAATGTAACATAGAACGTGCCCGCTTCGCTGGGCGTACCGGAAATGATTCGCGTCAGGCCGTCCAACGTCAGGCCGGCCGGCAAGTCCGCCGCACCATAGACGTACGGTCCAACACCGCCGGTGGTAACGATCGTGGTGGTGTAAGGGGTTCCGACCTGGCCCTGCGGAAACGAGACTGTCGTGAACGTCACGCCTCCATTGCCGCCGCCGCCAGCCGCGCTGATCTTGATCGATGTCGTGAACGTAATCGTCGAGACTCCGTCAGCGGCTGTAAATGTCGGGGTCGTCTGCTCGACGACAGTGGGCCGCCCTGAAATGACACCAGTACCCGCGTTCAAAGTCAGCCCAGTTGGAAGAGCACCGCTCGTGATGGAGAAGGTGACGGGACCTGACGCGTTGGCCGTAAGAAGGGTTGCAGAATAAGCTGCATTTGTGCTGCCGTCCGGCAGCGCCGTAGTCAAATATCGAAATGAGGTTGCTGCTCTCGCCGAAACGGCGAGGCTGAGCGCCAGATATGCCACAAAGGCACATGTCTTTTTCATCGTAGACTCCATGTCCTCGAATTGAGGAAAACAATTGAAGGCAGCTATCGACTCGGGCGCCGGTGGCGTCGATGTCGAGTAAAATTGCAGCAGCCCCACCCTATATATTGTAAGCAAATGGAAAGCGGCAAAGTGCACATAGGGAACCCTTAATTATTCGAAATGTACTTTTTGGAGTGTAGCGAACTCGAATTTTTACTATATTTTGGGTGTTATCCTGTGAATGGAGCAAACCTGCACCGATGCGTGTGCGCCGATTTTCAGTCGGACGCGCCTAATTCTCAGCGTTACTTATGGTATAAACTTGGTCGAGTACGCACCGGGTTTGGTCGCGGGTGCAAAGAAGGTCGTGTATGTTACATAAGTCCGGTCGCCGATGCTTTGGCGGGTGGCCGTTAGCATAGATAAACTGTGAGCCGTTGATCGCGGCTTGGACAAAAAAGGGTGCCACTGGTAGGTACTCCTACCAGTGCGGATCGGAAGGAGCTGTCCGCATGTCCTCAGTCTCACGTCGGCAGCTTTACGCACCGAATCGAATTGCCCCATTGATCCTGAATTGCCGATTGTGAGTGTTTTGAAGTTGCAATGTTGTATTGTGCGGTGAGATTGAGTGCCGTCAGGAATGTGGGGTGAGTTTGTGCGCGTCTTGCCGATTCGCACTGGTAGGAGTACCTACCAGTGGCACCCAACGCCGTTAACCCGCCATCCGTTTTTGCTCGCTCAAGTTTTTGATTCCAATGGCTTTCAATGGCTTTGTCAGCCTGCGCAAAATGGGCGCTTTCGGGCTTTCGTGGGCCTTGCGCTCTGGCCATGGGCGCC
>JBBRQD010000093.1:0-21028 GCA_038227045.1 Planctomycetota bacterium | reverse complement strand
TTGGGAAGATACGCCGTGCGAGACCAACGAAGTTCAACGCCGCCCGCCGCAAGCGAGAACAATGCTTTAGAAATGCGCGGGTCAATAGCAGACAGGGTCGCGTACAATCGATGCAGTTGTCGGCAAGATGTCCGGAAATTCCAAGTCAATGCCTGGTGAAAACCATGCCATCCAGAAGTAACAATATTTCCGAAGTCGGAACAATGGATGCGGGAACGTTGTTCAGTGTCAATGAGAATTTGGAAGTCTGATCGATCACTGCGCCTTTCTGGAATTTCAAATGCACGTGGAACAAGTCCTTTCCTGTCTTAGCACTTCCGTTTTTCGTCAAGGTGAACTTTTGAATGAACCCGCCGATGTCGGCAACAAACAATTTATTCAATGGCACAAATCCTTTGGGTATAGTAATGCTGCCCGTCAACTTCAGCGTGTGCTTAGCCGGAGTTACTTTCAAAACCGCATTAATAATTAATTGTGGTGTTTGCAGTGTCGACGAATTGCCAAGCATTACCGGAGTTATAGTTGCATCGTTCGGATTGGACCCGGCAACGATTTCGACTGCATCGCTAAAGCCGTCACCGTCGCTATCGGTCTCGCCCGGAAGCAACGTGCCCCCCCCGCCTGCCATGCCAACTGCTGCGTTGACTTGTACTACAATGCTCGCGGAAGTTGCGCCGTTGACCGCATCCGTGGCGGTGACGCTTATCGAATAGTTTCCCTCAAGTAAAAACACGTGGCTAACAGACGCTCCACTTGCCGTTGTTCCGTCGCCGAAATCCCATGCGTAATTCACAGTCAATGCGTTTGTAGCATTCGTTGAGAATTGTACTGCGTGGCCCACAATGGCCGGATTCGGTACCGCCGCCGGGCTGCTGGTAAAGACGGGTGGCGGATTTGCTGCGACCGTTAGCGAAACTGTCGCCGCGGTGCTCGTGAGATTGGCCGAATTCATGACCGCAAACTGGAAACTCTCCGCGCCGCTGAAGAAGTTCGTCGGCGTGTAAATCAAATTTGGAGCACTGCCAGTCAACGTTCCATGCGCTGGACCCGCCGTCACCGTATAGGTCAGAGCCAAAACAGGCACATTGGGGTCGCTGCCGGCCAGCGTGATCGGAGTGGCCGCGTTGAAGGCCGCGTTTGCCGATTGCGCGATCGCAGTGGGTGTGCCGGCCGCCACTGTCAAAGACACTGTAGCGGCACTGCTCGTGTTTGTGCCATTGTTGACCGCAAATGAAAAGCTGTCTGTGCCCTGGTAATTTCCGCTAGGCGTGTACGTGATATTGGGTGCCGTTCCAGTCACCACGCCGTGCGAAGGCTGCTGGTAATTGTAGGTAAGCGGCAATACCGGGAGATCGGGATCGATTCCGGTGAGCGTCAGCGCCTTCGGAATGTCGTGCGCCACGTTTGCCGATTGCGCGTTCGCCGTGGGCCTGCCTGGAGCCACGATAAGCGAGACGGTCGCGGCAGTGCTGGTGCAATTGAACGTATTCTTGACCGTGAACTGGAAACTATCCGCACCGTTGTAGCCAGTAGTGGGTATGTAGGTTACGGCACCGGTGCTCGCGTTTAAGCCACTCAGCGTTCCATGCGCTGGACCCGCCGTTACCTTGTAGGTCAGAGCCAAAACAGGCACATCAAGATCGGTGCCAGTTAGCGTGATCGGAGTGCCCGTGCTAAAAGCCGCGTTTACCACTTGGGCGTTCGCTGTAGGCGTGCCAGCAAAAACTATCAGCGTAATGGTACCAGGATCGCTCGTGTTTGTACCGTTGCTGGCCGTAAAAGTAAAGCTATCATAGCCTTGATAATTCGCGGTGGGAGTATATGTGATGTCTGATCCTGTTCCAGTCACGGTTCCGTGTGATGGCTGTTGGTAGGAGAAGGTTAAGGGCAGCTCCGGAATATCAAATTCGAATGCGCCAAGAGTCATCGTTGTTGGGGTGTCGTGCTCCACATCAACCGCGTAACCCGCGGCTATAGGCGTGCCAGGTGCTACCGCCAGTGTCACAGTGGCAGGTGCGCTTGTATTGGTGCCGTTTTTAACTGTAAATGTAAAGCTGTCTAAACCCTGGTAATTCGAATTGGGTGTGTAAGTGACAGCACGCGTGTTCACGTTGAATCCTGTGAGTGTTCCATGGGACGCTGTTCCTATCGCGAAAGTCAAAGGCAATGCCGGTACATCGGGGTCGCTTCCAGTAAGCGTCAACGCCTTTGCGGTGTCGTGCGCCACGTTTGCGGATTGCATGTTGGCCGTGGGTGTTCCCGGAGCAATCGTTAACGAAACGGTACCGGGCGTGCTGGTATTGGTTCCGTTTGTGACCGTGAATGTAAAGCTGTCGGATCCCTGGTAATTGGCGTTCGGTGTATAGGTCAGCGTGCCTGTTGATGAATTGAAGCCGCTCAGCACTCCGTGCGCTGGAGTGGACGGCGTGTTGAACGTTTGCGTCAACGCAGGATTGTCAACATCGCTTGCGGCGAGCGTCAATGCCGTTGCGGTGTCGTGCGCCACGTTCGCCGATTGAGCATTCGCCGTGGGCGTTCCCGCTGCGATGGTCAGTGAAACTGTCGCGGCACCGCTGGTGAGGTTGGCGGTGTTTTTGACCGTGAACTGGAAAGTATCTGTGCCGTTGTAGCCGCTCGTGGGGGTGTACGTCAGATTTGGAGCGGTGCCGCACAGCGCTCCATGGGTTGGACTTGCCGTCACCGTGTAAGTCAACGCCAAAGCCGGTATGTTCGGATCTGTGCCGGCCAGCGTGATCGACGTGCCTGCGCTAAAGGGAACGTTCACCGATTGCGCAGTCGCCGTGGGCGTGCCCGTTGCCACTGTCAGCGAAACTGTCGCCGCGGCGCTGGTAAGATTGGCGGTGTTTTTAACAGTGAACTGGAAACTGTCCGCGCCGTTGTAGCCGGTCGTGGGCATGTAGGTCATATTCGGAGCAGTGCCGCTCAGCGTTCCATGCGCTGGACTCGCGGTTACCGTGTAAGTCAACGGCAATGCCGGTATGTTCGGATCAGTGCCGGCCAGCGTGATCGACGTGCCTGCGCTGAAGGGAATGTTCACCGATTGCGCAGTCGCCGTGGGCGTGCCCGTTGCCACTGTCAGCGAAACTGTCGCCGCGGCGCTGGTAAGATTGGCGGTGTTTTTAACAGTGAACTGGAAACTGTCTGCGCCATTGAAGCCGGTCGTCGGCATGTAAGTTAAATTCGGAGCGGTGCCGCTCAGCGTTCCGTGCGTTGGACTTGCCGTCACCGTGTAAATCAGAGTTAAAGCCGGTACGTTCGGATCGGTTCCCGCCAGTGTGATTGACGTGCCTGTGTTGAAAGGAACGGTCACCGATTGCGCAATTGCTGTGGGCGTACCCGCTGCGATGGTCAGCGAAACGGTCGCAACGGCGCTGGTAAGATTGGCGGTGTTTTTAACAGTGAACTGGAAACTGTCCGCGCCGCTGAATCCGATCGTTGGCGTGTAAATCAAATTCGGAGAGGTGCCACTCAGCGCTCCGTGGGACGGACTTGCCGTCACCGTGTAAGTCAACGCCAAAGCTGGCACGTTCGGATCGGTGCCCGCCAGCGTGATAGACTTACCTGTGTTGAAAGGAACGTTCACCGATTGCGCAGTCGCTGTCGGTGTACCCGCAGTGATGGTCAGTGAAACCGTCGCGCTCGCCGGAGGCTGACTTGTTATTGCCATAACCGTAAACGGCCCACCCCCCGCGCCGCCCGCCACGAACAATCCTGTCGAGTCAATTGTCCCGCCGCCATCAACGCTCCATATCGGTTGAACAGGTACGGTATGACCGAATTGGTCTGGCATGGTGGCCATGAACTGCTGAGTGCCATATATCCCCAGAATCGTGTTCTGCGGAGTCACCGTAAGCACCGGCGACAGCGTCACATTGACTGCAACTAATACCGTACCCGAAGCCGTAAGCCCACCAAGGTCCTTGACCACCACTTGGAACGTATAAGTTCCCGTATCACTGAATGTCGCCACACAATTCTTCGCCGCGTTCGTTCCGTTCGCGCCGAATGTCACCGGCGCAGGAACATTGCCGATCGCCGACCACGTGTACGTCAGATTCGCCTCGCCGCCGTCGTCCGCGGCCACTGCCGAAAGAGTCGTCGAAGTTCCCGTGACGGGATTGGGATTCGCACTGACGCCCGGCGTGCTCGGTGGCCCAGCGTTCAGAAAAAATCGGCATGCAATGTCGGGTTGAGCCAGAGCCGGCACTGCAACCGCCAAGTTTCCGGACCCGTTCACAGTGACCGTCGGCGTCGTCGCGAACGGTGTGTCGCCCGAACTCCACACATTAAACCACGCGACGCTGTATTGGCCGGCAGCGAGGCCGTGTACCGTCAATGTCTGCCCGCCCATGGTGCCGCCGGTAGTATTTTGAATCCACGCGAAGCCGCGGTTGTTCAACTGCAGCGACCACGCCTTGAAACTTGGACTGCTCATTCCCGGCACGCCAGGGATTGACGAATTGCTGCCGATGTAATCCAGTCCCGCCACAAATTGAGCCAGGTTCTGCAACTGCGTGCGCATCGCCGCGCCGTTCGACGCATTCGTCAACATCGGATAGTTTCCACCATCGCACCACAGCAGGGGCGTCATTGCCGTTCCCGTCGCGGTGCCTGCCCAGATGCCGTTGTGCAGATGCGCCGGTTGCGACGCGCCACTCAGGGTATCGCCTCCGAATTCAGGAAACACGCTTGGCTTCCCCGATAAAAGCATCGTCGCCGTTTCGCTGGCAAGTGTGGCCGCCACGGCGACGTTGCTTGTCTTGCTCGTGTATGAATCCGTGCCGCGCATGTTCATGCCGCCGTCGAACGTCGGAACATCTACACGTGAGACGATCAGCGGATAAGTCCCGCTGGTGTTGGTCCGGAATTTGTCGTTAGCCGCAAAGTATGTCCGCAACGCCGCGCACCAGTTTGTGGCTTGCGTCGAATTGAGCGCATAACCGGTCGTGCCATCGATCTCCACCACTCCCACCCAGCCTGCAATCGCGCGGCTATAACCCCACCGCGCCAACACGTAGCGATAGTAATTTTTTTGCAGCCGCCATTGCGCCGAATCCGCGCTGCCAGATGTCGTCTGATAAAAATTTGTAGCCGAACAGATTGTGCTGTATGCATTGTTGCTCCAACTCGTCGGCCATCCCGACGGCGCGCTGCCGTCGCAAAGTTGATCGTGTGCCCAGATGCTTGGCAGCAGGTAAATTCCCGCCGCTTCCGCATTCGCCACAACGCTGTCGATGTAGGTGCACGCGATTTGGTCGTAATTGCCCAATCCGCCCACGACGTTTTCGATTGGGGTGCGTGCGCTTACCGGCAAACCGTCAGTCGGCTTTGCCCACGGAGCCGCGAACCAGAAACTCAACAGATTTTCGCCCTGAGCGGCCATGTCTGAAAGCAACGGTTGCTCAACGTTGTATTGCCAGCCGTTATTATGGCCGACAGCGAAAAAAGCCGTCCCGTTTGAGAATTGAATATACTTGCCGTTGATTTGCGCAAAACCAGAATTACTCGACGCGACACACGTAAAACTCACCGTGGACACACTTGCGCTTCCAGAGGAATCTGTCGCGGTTATAGCCGCTTGCCACACGCCCGTTCTAGTCGGCGCAAAGCGGATCAGCCAGACGCTGCCATTGTAAAACCCCTTTATTGTGACCGTGCTTGTATCCGGAGCCGTGAATACAGCCGAAAGATCAACGCCACCCTGAGTGGGATCGGCCTCGAAAAATTTTGTACTTGAAGTGCTGAGCGGAATGGAGAATTCAATCTTGCCATACAACGACACCTGCGATGGGTCCGCTGGCGTCGTGACGCTGACTGGCCCAACGGTGAGCGCGCTGGCAGTGCGTGAGAACTGACCGGCTAAAATCGCAACACAAAGGCAAATCGCAAAATACTTCAGCCGCGAGGTGAACACCCAATTTCTCCATATAGTTTCGCTATGCGTTTGATATTCTTTCACGTTCGAATAGGATAACAACCATAAATAAGATTAAATAAAATGCTGATAATCAAACAAGGGGCTGAGCCGGGGGCACTCCGATGGTTGCTGCCCGTGGCCGCGTTGTTGGCCGCCGGAATGCTCTATTGGTTTCTCCGTTCGACTCCACCCGCCCGTCCGATTCCCGATGGCTTTTTGGAAAAAAACAAAGCATCGGAGTACCTGATCTTTCAGCGCGAAGGCCTGCCAGGCAGAATGGCCGAAGAAGTCGAACGTGTCGTCCGTCCGCGCTTTTCCTCGGCCGCATTATGCGAAAAGCCTGGAGGGCGTTTCGCCTGCGTACTGGTCGAAAGTCCAGGCCCGGAAAAGTATTTCGAACTCGATCGCGATCTCAACGCAAATCAGTTTCCATTCTTAAAAGAAAATGACTTCGCTCCCCCGCCGTTCCAGGTATCCCGCAGCATGAGCACATATCGCTCCGTCGCGAAAATGGCCATGAAGTACGATGATTTTCGAGACCGCATGATCGTCTTGGTCTGCCCGAAATCCGAATGGCACGACGTACGCATCACATGCCCGGAATTGACACCTACAGGACGCGTTACGAAATGAATGTTCGATGCCTTCGCAGTGTCGGCACGATTGAGAATTACTCTTCGGCTGAACGAACAGGAGAAGAACTGGATTCAAGCAGCGAAGCTTTGGATGCTGATAGTCATCGTTAACCCTTCTCCTTCGCTTCTCCAAAGATTAGCGCATCGATCCCGATCTTTCCCGGTCCCAGCACAAGAAAAACCACCGCACAAGCCAGATACACAGCAGGCAGTTCATACGACGGCCCGCTTTTCGCCACAAACGGATCGCCTCTTGGAAGATGCACTGTTGCGAGCGCGACAAGCATGGTGCTGATGATTCCCAACGCCGCCAAGCGCGTGAGCAAACCCAGGATAAAAGCCAGTCCGCCGCCAAATTCAGCAACTGCCGCCAATGCCTGCAACACGCCAGGCACCGGCGCTTGCGGCCCCATCCACCCCATCGGGTTTTGAATTTTCGGCCAGCCATGAAGAAGAAACGCCGCCCCTACGACCAGGCGCAGAATGAGCACAGCACCCGAACCAATCGGGCCGAGCGTGTCGCAATAGAACCAATAGCGGATGGATTTCGATTGTTCTGGCATTGGGAATCTCATTTTGGCATGAAAATCGAAGCGCTTGATCTGCGCTACACCGTAGCGTACCGCGCGGAAGTTGACAAGTTGGGAAAAGCAGAACGAATCGGAGCACTTACCATCGCTACTCAATGGATTACGTTCACCATGACTGTGGCGTTGACGCTCTTCGGGTGATTTTGAATTTTAATGAAAGTCGCGCGATTGTTTTTTCCGTTAATATTTCTTCCGCCGCTTTGTTTCGAGTCTGGCGCAAATCTGGCGTCGCGCTATTCTGCACCAAAATAAATTCACGAGCCGAAAATATTGGCTTCAACGTGGAGCCGTCGCCATGTCTATTCCATGCAGAGGCCAGACCGTACGCGTTCGCCAGCGCCAGTACTTGGGGGATCGGACTTGTGGCATGGCGCCGTCTCCCAAAGGAAACGTATACATATATATACATTTCCGAACTGGGATTACAGCCGCGCTGCCACTGGGCAGGTATCCACAACATATGGATTCAGCTTGACTTCTAAAAAATCGGGGCGACAGGACACCAATAGAACTTTTTCTTAGCGGAATTGGAAGTCTCGAATCACAAATCCAACAGTTCATCAACGCCTCGATTTGCTTGTAACGCCTTCGTCCAAAACAGGCCCTGCACCCGCGACCATCAGCAGTTTTGCGAGCGACTTCGAGATATCGTCGAGGCTCGTTTGACTTGGCAGCGCGATTGTGAGTTTGGGCCGGTCGCCTCCCTCGATACACGCCGAAAGAGTCGCGCGCAGCGACGCAACAAGGCTCTCGGGCGGCTTCGCGGCGGTGTCAGGGACGAGTTCGCCCAGCAGTTTGAACGCCGCGCCCAGTAATTCGCCGCCGGCCATGCCGACGCGCTCGCGCCACGCCTGGACGCCGGTTTCAACTTCAGCACGTTGCTTTTCCTTGAGCGGCGCTTCAGGGCGCGCGCCTAGCAGGACTTCGAGGCGGCTTTTCAGCTCCTGTAGCCCGCTCTGCAGATGTACCTCATCGACGCCAGATTCGACATCCAGTGCAGCGAGAGCGAGGTCTTTCTTCGCGGCGATCGTCGCAAGCAGATTTTCTTCGATCGTCTGCTCCGTCACCAGCACGTACACCTGCACCGGGCGGTTCTGCCCCATGCGGTGCGCGCGCGCGATGCGCTGCTCGAGGACCGCGGGATTCCACGGCAAATCGACGTTGATGACCGTATTGGCCGCCTGAAGGTTCAGACCGACCGATCCGGCATTGGTCGTCAGAAACATGCCGCACTTTTCATCGTTCTGAAAACGCCGCACGAGTTCCTCGCGCTGCTTCTGCGGCACGCTCCCGTCCAGGCGCACGAACGCGATGCCATGCTTCTTCAGCAGCGGCTCGATCAAATCGAGCATCGTGGTCCATTCAGAGAAGAGCACTGTTTTTCGGCCGGGCTCTTCATGCAGTTCGCCGAGCAGTTCGTCGAGCCGCGCGAGCTTACTTGAGAAACCGGGCTTCAGTTTGTCGAAAAGGAACGTGCTGTCCGCGAGCATGCGGCACATCAACAGCGCTTTCTGGAGGCGAAGCAGATCCATCTCCGTGATGAATTTTTTGCGCGTGATCGAGGCGACGATCTGCATCTGCCCGGCGTGAGCGCCCAACTGCTCCGCGGTCGGCGTGATGCGCACGATCTCGATTGTGCGCGGCGGCAATTGAAGTTTCACGCTGTCGCGCGTGCGCCGCAGCAGAATCGGCTTCAAGACTTCGCGCAGTTCAGCCAGATTCTTATAACCCAGCACTTTCCCCTTCTCGTCTACGATGCGGTGCCGGTTGAAAAATCGAAAACCAGGTCCGAGCCGCCGGTCATCGACAAACTGAACGACCGAATAAAGGTCATCGAGCCGGTTTTCAAGCGGCGTGCCGGTCAGCACAAGTGCAAAGCGCGAACGCAGGCACTTGATCACGCGGCTGGTTTTGGATTCCCAGTTCTTGATGCGCTGGCCTTCGTCAAGAATGATCAGATCCCACGCCGCGCGATCGATGGCTTCAAGATCGCGCAGCACTTGTTCATAGTTACAGACCGTAAAGAAGCAGGCGTTGCCGTACTGCGTCGAGCGGTCCGCAGTCGCGCCGGAAACAAGCTGGACCTCGCGTGCGCAGAATTTTTGAATTTCGTTCCGCCACTGCGATTTCAACGACGCCGGACAAACAACCAGCACTTTTCCGATCCCGGCTTCCCGCGCCAGCAGTTCCACCACGCCGATACCCTGGATTGTCTTGCCGAGTCCCATCTCGTCCGCCAGGATCGCGCGCCCCGCGCCGATCGCGAAGGCGATGCCATCGAGCTGGTACGGCAAAAGTTCCGTCTTTAACAGCGTGCGCCGCAGCGTATGACGCTCCGGATTACGGCGAATTTCCAGGGTCGCCGTGTTCAGGCGCTGCTGAGCCATGCGTTGTTGAATGAACTCCTCCGCGTCCGGATAAACCAGCACGTCCACGCCTGACTTCTGAAGCGTCGCGATGCGCCGCAGCAGGTCTGGCACGTCGTCAATAGCCCGCCCGCGCAACGGCGCGAGGACTTTCGCGGCCATTGTGCCGCCCATCTCCGGCGCGAGCAACCGCAAGGTCACTTCGCTCCCATAATGCAGATGCACCGCGATCTGCGCAGACCGGTGCGGCTTACGCAGCCGTTCCGCGGGGAAACGCCGCTTCACGAGCGCGATCACTTTCATGAGATGTTTGCACACGCCGAGGGTGTTGGTGCGGTAGTCGGGGCACGAGCAATAAGAGTCCCCTGGCTGCAACCCGCGCAGCGCGACGCGGTATGTCCTGCCGCTCAGCGCATTGGTGACGCTGTAATCGGTCCACGGCGAGGCGGGATCCGCCGCGGCAATACGCATTTTTTCAGTACGCGCGCGTTCTGCGCGATCCGCAAGGGCCTGCTTGATCAGCTCGCTCTCACTCAAACTCCGGACCGGCTCCCGCTCTGCTGGCGCCGCCGCGAGCCCCAACGCGGTCTTTTCTTCAAGAATCAACGAAAACGCCGCGCCGACGTGATCACAAGCCGTCCCACACTCGTCGCACGCGACGCGCACTGATTGATAAGCATCCGGCGCCAGTGAAAAGCTGACAGTTGCCGGTTCCGCGCCGGGTTGGCAGGGAAAGCGCACGCGCAAGTGCTGATCGGATATTTGAACGTCCTCCGCGACGTTGAACTGCCACCCGTTGGCATTCGCCTGAATCAAGCGCGCTCCGCCTGGCCCTAACAACCGGCACGCGTCATGGAATGTGAGACGGGATAGCCGGTCCCGCAATGAAAGCTGGTTCCCCGGCAAAATCCTGACCGTGTCGCGATGCATTATGAAGTGCTCCAAACGTGCGGGTTTGCTCACCGAAAATGAATTCAGAACGGAAAGTGAATAATAGGACCGCAGATCGAGACTGTGAAGGGAAAAAAGAATGAAAATGTGCAGCGCTCTGGTAACCTGGGACAGGCGCTTTGCAGAATTCCGGGCAGGCAAGAAGTCCAAATCCCGCCGCCCGTCGCTTCCGCAACCAGCGACGGGCTTGATACTTACAAATCAGTCGGGGCGACAGGATTTGAACCTGCGACCTCTGCGTCCCGAACGCAGCGCTCTAATCCAAGCTGAGCTACGCCCCGATAGGACTTACGTTACTTCACTTGCGGCCGGTACGCCTTTTCCACGCAATTGGCTTTAAAACGGAAACCGAGATCATGCATAAACAGGCACGCGCATTCGACGACCGGGAAAAAGATATTATGCGCATCATTTAAGAATGCAAGCGCAATTCGCGGAACCCGCGGCTTGCGCATGATCGCGCCAATTTGCTACCTTCGGATCGTTCCTTCGTGTTCAATATTCTGGAACATTGTAGCCTGACCCTTTGACAAGGCTGCTTTTTTCCGTAAAATAACCGTCCATGAAAATCTACAAAGTTCTTCCCGATCTCTCCAAGCGCCGGCACATGTCTCTCTGGCACAAGGCTCTCCGCGCGCAGTGGTCCGCCGACGATTTGAATTGGTCCGCGCCGTTGCGCATGACGTCGGACAAGACTCTCTCGGGCCTGGCCCGCATGTTGACGCCGATCCTGATGGGCGAGCAATCCGCGCTCTATTCCGTCTCCGGCCTGATCCCGATTCTGGGGCAGAACTCCGAAGTCGAGAGCCAGATGTATCTGACCACCTGGGCCGTCGACGAAGCGCGCCACACCGAATTGTTCACGCTCTTCTACCGGCGCATTGGACGCGAACCGCTGCCCATCCGCCGCTTCCCCAGCGGCTATTTGTTTCAGAGTTCGATCGTCTCGCAGGAGCCGGCGGAGTGGCTGGCAGGTGTGCTGGTCAGCGAATGCCTCGCCAAGCTGGCCATGGAGGAATTCAAGCGGCTGGATCTCGATCCGGTGCTCAGCGAAATTTCGCGCGGCATCCTCGAGGACGAGGCGCGCCACCTCGCGTTCAATCACATTTATCTCGAAGACCGATTCAGCCAGTATTTCCGCAAGGGTCTAAAAGAGGGCGAGGATTTCGGCGAAAAGCTGCGCGGGCGCCTTTCAAAAGTGCTCGCAAGCGTGCCGGCCATTTTCGACACGCTCGATGCCGATTTCAAAGAACTGGGCATGGATCGCCACTGGTTATTCGAGAAACTTTCCGAAGACGCCATGAACCGCTTGAACCGCAGCGTCGATGCCGGCGCGAACATGGCCAAAGGCACGCTCTCCAACGACGAATCCGCCCGGGCTGAACGTGGAGCCTTGGCCGGAGCAATTTAAACCTCACCCGGCCCTTGCTTCGTTGCATGAGATTGCAACGTGACTGCGATTGCCGCGGATAAAAATTAATGGCATTTATAGAATCAACGAACATCATCGAGGCTCTGGAGCGCACCGCGCAAGAGACAGGCGGGCGCGGCATTTCGATCTTCGACCGCCGCGGACAAACGCCGGAGTTTCACAGCTACAGCGAAGTGCTGCAGCGCGCGCGCAATTGCGCCGGGCGGCTCGCGGCAGCAGGAATCGGGCCCGGCGACCGGCTGCTGATCAGCCTGTCGACGACGTGGGAACTGGTGGACGTGCTCCTGGGCGCGATGATTCGCGGCGCGCTTCCAACGCTGATCGCGCCGGTTGGCGCGCTCGGCGGAGCAACCTCACACGCGATCAAGATTCGCACGCTGCTCAACCGGATGGGATCGAAGCGTCTTTATTGCGACGAGACGACGCGAAAATTATTGATCGAGTTTGGCGAACCGGCGGCGGCAGAGCTTTCACTGATTCCAGCGGAATTGAACGCGCTCACCCCTGCGATTGGACTCGCGCGCCATG
Organism: Planctomycetota bacterium; assembly: GCA_038227045.1. GTDB lineage: Bacteria > Planctomycetota > SZUA-567 > H5-PLA8 > H5-PLA8 > JANXLS01. Next base: position 8,588 of record JBBRQD010000093.1, on the reverse strand, counting down.
AGTTTTCGCCCAGCGACATCGCCATTATGCAACTGACCAGCGGTTCAACAGGCCGGCAGCGCGCGGTGATGATCAGCCACTCCAACATCCTGGCCAACACCGAAGCGATCCGGTTCGGGATGGACTTCGAACGGTATTCATCGGAACATGGCGTGGTCTCGTGGCTGCCGCTGAATCACGACATGGGGTTGATCGGTTGCCTGTTTCTGTGCATCGTTAATGGCATCGGCCTGCAGTTGCTGCGGCCCGAGACGTTCCTCACGCGGCCCCACCGCTGGCTGCAATTGATGGCCGGAGAGAAGATCGCGATGTCCGCCTCCCCGAATTTCGCATATCAGCTCTGCGTCGAACGGGTGGATCTGGCGGATTTGGCCGGTTGCGATCTGTCGCGTTGGACGCGCGCGCTCAACGGCGCCGAAATGGTTCGTCCGGAAACATGCCAGGCTTTCGCGGAAAAGTTCGCGCCGCTGGGCTTCGACCCCAATTCGTTTCTGGCAAGCTACGGAATGGCCGAAGCGACCTTGGCCGTCGCTGGCGATTTGAAACGCAGGGGCGTCAAGACTATTGCCGCACCGACAGAAGCCCGGATTGGCACCAACCTGAACACGCTCGTGAGCAACGGAACGCCCGTGTTCGGCACGACCATTCGCATCAGCCCGCCGGCAACCCCGCACTCACTGCCCGAGGGGCAGATTGGCGAAATTTGCGTGCAAGGCCCCGGAGTGTTCGCGGGATATTACAACGATCCGGACGGGACCGCGGCGGCGCTGCAAGACGGCTGGCTACGCACGGGCGATCTGGGTTTCATGAACGATGGCGAACTGTACATTACTGGCCGCTTGAAAGACGTACTGATTATCCACGGCCACAACATCATGCCGCACGAAATCGAATGGCTAGTCGAAAACGCCACGGGCGGCGGCGGAACCGAACGCTGCGGCGCGTTCAGCGTTGCCCGCGGCGCCGAGGGCGAGCAAGCCGTAGTCGTCATGGAAGTGTCCGAGATCGACGATGCGGCGCTGAACGCGCTGGCTCACGACATTCGATCGCGCGTGGGCCGCGCGCTGGGCCTGCCGCTCGCGGATGTAGTTCTAGTCAAACGCGGCCAAATTCCCAAGACAACCAGCGGAAAAGTCCAGCGCGGAGAACTGCGCAAACGGTATCTCGATAACGCGCTCGAAAGGCGGCTGTAAACTTAGAGCCGCGCACGTAAGTAAGCGGCCAAAATTGTGTCGTCGTGTAAAATGAAGCCGCTTACTGACGTGCGCGGCTCTGGAATGCGACAGGAGCGCTTCATGAGTTTAGTGCAAAATAATCGTCGCGTTTACGCCAGCCCATTGACCGGCCGCTACGGCTCGGGCGAGATGTCGCGGGTGTTCAGCGATCAGTTTAAATTCTCGACGTGGCGCCAACTCTGGATCGCGCTCGCCGAGGCCGAAGCCGATTTGGGTTTGCCCATTTCCGCCAAACAAATCGCGCAGCTCAAGGCGTTCGCGGACGATGTCAATTTCGACGAAGCCGAGACGAAAGAAAAAGAAATTCGCCACGACGTCATGTCGCATGTGTACGCCTACGGACTTCAGGCACCGGACGCAAAAGGCATCATCCACCTCGGCGCGACCAGCGCCTACGTCGCGGACAACACCGACCTGATCCAGATTCGCGCGGGGCTGCGGCTGACCGCCAAAAAGCTTGTCAACGTCATCGCCGCGCTGGCCGGTTTCGCGAAACAGCACCGCGCGCTGCCGACGCTGGCCTACACGCATTTTCAGCCCGCTCAACCGACGACCGTCGGCAAACGGGCGTGTCTATGGATACAAGACTTGCTGCTGGATCTCGAAGAGATCGAATGGGTGGAAAAGAATCTGCCGTTTCTGGGTGTAAAGGGTACGACGGGCACGCAGGCCAGCTTTCTCGAACTGTTCGAAGGTGACGTCAAGAAAGTCCAACAACTCGAAACGGCGGTTGCTAAAAAGATGGGCTTTGAGAGGACGCTGGCGGTGTCGGGGCAGACCTACACGCGCAAGATCGATTACCGCGCGCTGTCGGCGCTGAGCGGAGTTGCCCAAAGCGCCCACAAATTCGCCAACGACCTGCGCTTGCTCGCGCATCTCAAGCAGATGGAGGAGCCGTTCGAAACCGGCCAGGTCGGCAGCAGCGCGATGGCCTACAAACGTAATCCGATGCGCGCCGAACGCATGACCGGCATGGCTCGGCACGTGATCGCGCTGACGCTCGATCCGGCCCTGACCGCCGCCGAACAGTGGTTTGAGCGCACGCTCGACGACTCGTCGAACAAGCGCCTGGCAATTCCCGAAGCGTTTTTGACGCTCGATATCGTGCTCGAAACGTGGCTCAATGTCGCGCAGAATCTCGTCGTCTATCCCGCCGTGATTGCCGCGCAATTGGCCGCCGAAATGCCGTTCATGATGTCCGAGAATATCATGATGGAAGCCGTCAAACTCGGTGGCGACCGCCAGGAACTTCACGAGCGAATCCGTGTGCACAGCCAGGCCGCGGCCGCGCAAGTCAAGCAAATGGGCAAGCCCAACGATCTGCTGGAACGCATCGCGGCCGACTCACTGTTCGGAAAAGTCAGCGCAAAAATATCCGAAATCGCCGACCCGGCACGATACGTGGGAATGTCGGTGGAACAGACGGATCGTTTTCTGGAAGAGGAAGTCAAGCCGGTGCTGGACGCACGAAAAGAAATGTTGGGATTGACGGGAACGGTGAATGTGTAACAAAAATTGTAGTGCAGCCTTCCAGCATGCACCACAATTCGTTAAAACGCCACCTGAAAACTAATCACAAAACTGTTGTTGCGGACTTCGTGAAAATTGCGCTGGCCACCGGCCGCCTGCTGGTCCGGGTTAATCACCGCGTTGTAATTCATCTGAATTTTCGCGTTGTGATCCTGTAGGTAGTAATTGATGCCGCCGGTATACACACGCGTGCTAAAAACGTCGCTCTTCGTCGGGTCGATCAAATCGGCCGTGATCACGTTTTGAAAACTCTGGTAGCGGAAGGCCAGTTCCACCGGCTTGATAAACTTGCCCAGTTTCTTACAATTTTCCAACGCGCCGCCCTTTTCAAAGAACACGCTCTTATCGAATCGAAAGCCGCCTGCCGCATACCAGCCCTGAACTGAAAAGGCTCTGCCGTTGGCTTGGGCCAGGCCGGTGTTGTCGCCGACGTTGAGGTAAGACGTGCCGCCATTTCCGGTGAAATCGATGACCGTCCCCGGCACGTTGCGATCCTTGAACCAGCCCCATTCGCCGCGCGTCCAAAAACCGCGGAAACAACCGCCCGGCGCGTAGTAACCCCACGCGTCCTGTCGCATCGCCCACGTTCTGCCCTGTTCCAGTCCATTGACCGCCAGGCCATTAATTGGATCGCCGATGCGCCCTTCGCCGTGATAGCCGAATTCGTTGGAATATCCCAATTCCAGGTCGCCCCAGCAATCGTCGGCCAACGGCCGCACCAACATGCGCAACGAGACATCTTTGGAGTCGTTGTTATCCGAACGATTCGCGCCGCCATGGTAGATGCCCTGGGAATTCGACTGGTGGAAGTCCTGCCCGCCGTTGAACACCCCCGCCCAATATTGGAAGCGGTCGTTGATCCAAGTGCCGTGAAGTTCCGCGCCCAAATCGCGCGTGTTGCCGAGAATGCCCACGAAAGAGCGTTCGACGAAATCCAATTGCGCATTGCTGCGCAGGCCTTCTTCGCCAAACGCGGGAATGAATTGGCCGACTTGCACATCGTGATGCCAATCGAAATCGCCTGGGCACTCCGTGCTGTTGTGAAAGTTTATATACGCGTCCTGAAGAATACGGTTGGGCACGCCGAATCCGAATTGCGCATTTTGAACGGTCTGGAAATTTCCCAGTCCCGCCGATCCGTTTACATTGTTAAAATCGACTTCCTTCGCGATATTGTTGTTCGTTTTAAAAATCGATCCGCCAATCGCCTGATTGTCCGTCACAAGCGGAAACGAATTGGCTTCGGCCGCAGGGTCGATCATCGCATAAGCGGTCACGTAGGAATTGGCTTTCAGCGTAAAGCTCAACTGCGCCCGGCGGACTTGGAACGTCGAATTGTCGTTGGCATCGTTGGTGTCGGGAATGCCGTTGCGGGTGTCGTCGAAGAGACCGCGGCTGTCGCGCTGATAGGACACGTACCAGGCTTGAACCAAACCGCCAATCTGCAGTTTTCCACAGGCCGCGCGCACCGTGGTATCGGGCTTTTTCTTGGCCAGCGCATTGTCGACTTTGCTGACGGTTCCCTTCGCGGATTTGCTCTTTTCAAGATCTTTTTTGAGCGCTTCAATTTCGGCGGTGATCGCCTCGGCTTCTTTGGCCAGCGCCGCTTCGTCCTCGACGCAGTGGACTGCGCGATGCGGCAGCGCCGAGCACACGATTGCCGTGCACACGACCCACGCGATTACAAAACGCGAACGAGCCATCGAAAGCCTCCGATAGGAAAAGTCTTCATACCCTAACATAAGACCGGACGTTGTCACACGAAAATCCGATAATATTTCAGCGGCGTTTCCAACGCATCGCGAAACGAATACCGGCTCACAGCCTGCTATTTCTCGAGCAGCGCCCGAGCCGCCGAATTGGCGTACACGCTCCGATGGCCCGCGCCTTCCACCGATACCTTGTGCAAGGGTGCCGGCGGCAGGCGCACCGGATCGTCGGTCCGGTCGCTCGTCCGCAGGAAATCGGTGACGTATATGACGGGCTCCTTCGACGCCCACAGCACCGCAAGTTCATTGCCGTCGATCAGGTAAACCGGCTCCTGGCCCGGAAACGAAGGCGGCCGGCGATAAGGGCTGTCCGATTTCATGACATAAACGAACCGCGCGCGCCCGGCGTGTTCGCCCAGATAAAACGCGGTGCCGCCGGCGGAGCCGATTTCCAGCGAGCCTTCCGAAATCCACACGCATTCCGGCCCCAGCTTCGGCCCCAGTTGCGCCACCATCCGTTTCGACGAACGAACCGGATCAAAAGCCGCGAATCCCGCCGTGTTCCACGCTTCCGCCGCCGCAATCGGCAGGCAGAGTGCCAACAGCGCCGCGCTCGTTTTTCGGCCCAGCAGCAGTGCCCCGCACGCCGCCAATCCCACGCCGATCGCCAGCGCGAATCCCGGCATGAAGTCCAACGTTTGCGGAGCGACCTGCAAGTCAGAGATATTTTTCAGCAGTCCGCCAACCATCTGCCCTCCCGCCGCGATTGCCACTCCCACGACAAGCGCGGCAATGCCCGCAGCCAGCCGCCCGCGCCGAAATCGGTCTCCTTCCATCGAGGTCCACCAGCCAGCCGCAAGCACCGCGAAAGGCGGCAGCGACGGAAGGCTGTAATAAATCAACCGTGACGGTACCGGAACGAACAGGAGCGTCGGGAGCAACGCGCCCAGCGACAAAATCGCGACTGCGTCCGCCATCTGGCGATCGCCGCCGGCCGCGCGCGACGCATTCTTCGCGCTGAACGAAACGATCTGCGGCAGAAAAAAACACCACGGTGCCAGCCACACCGCCGCGATCAACAAAAATTTCAGCGGCGACGTTTTCGAGGCGTTGTAATCGGGCGGCCAGCGTCGGTCGAAGATGCGGTTCCAATGCTCGTTGACGATGACGTATTTCAAAAACCCCGGGTTGCGCATCTCGACCAGAATCACCCACGGCGCGACCAGTGCCGCGATGATCGCCAGTCCCATGACAGGCCGGCACTTCCGCAACGCGCCCCAATCTTTTTTCAAGAACGCGAAAACAAGCAGCACGACACAGGGCAACACAAGTCCGATCAGGCCTTTCGACATGATCGACAGACCCAGCGTGGCATAAAATCCAATCCATCCGGCCGCGCGTTCCGGCCGCGTCACGCATTTCCATAAAAAATAGAGCGATGCGAGATACAGCGTGCTGAGCAGTTCGTCGATCAACAGTTGATGTGAAAACAAATACCAGCCCGCCGCCACGCCGAGAATGCCCGCCGCCGCGCGGCCGGCGCGCGCGCGCCACACGGCGCGAGCCCAGTTCCAGGCGAGGAAAACGCCCAGCCAGCCGATCAGCGCCTGAGGGAACCGCGCGGACCATTCGCCGATGCCGAACAGCGTGTAGCTCGCCGCAATGATCCAATAAAAAAGCGGGGGTTTGTTGAGGTATGCGGAACCATCGAGCCGCGGAGTAACCCAATCGCGCCCGAGGACCATCTCGCGTCCCACGCCGGCAAAGTGTCCTTCATGCGGTTCGTAAAGGCCATACGATCCAATGCCGTAGAGCATCGCCGCCAGGATACCGCCCAGCACCGCCCAGTCCCAAAAATCAACCGGCGGCCAAGCCGCCAATCCCGATTGGCCTGGAACCGCACATGCGCCCGTGTCGCGGGACTTTGAATTAATAGCGTCGTCTGCCATCGTCCGCCCATTTTAAATTGCAAGAATGCGAGGGGCCAATATCGTGGAAAACTTTGAATTGGAAAATGAAAATCGAGATTTGGAACAGAATCATGATCTTCCTTTGATCCGCGCGACCCCGCACTCCGCGAGAGCGCGAACAGCGGCGCGCTTGCGCAACCAAAGTGTCACAGACCCGATCACCGGACTATTTGTTGCAATTTGAGAGATATCGCGCGTTTCAGGCATTTTCAGTCGATTTCAGACGATTTCAGGCCTTTTAGAGATCCCTGTGTCAAAACTCGAAATTTCATCCGTTAAATATATGGAAGCAAATGCGTCATCGTGGAGGCCACCGCGACGGACGCGCTTTGCGCATGTTAAATAAGCTGCTGTTTTATTGACTGTGAAGGGCGATTCTAGACTTGATGTTGTTGAAAGAGCGCCGTGCGGGTTCGGACGCGCACCGGCCGTTTTCGGAAGTCTCTGTTGCGCGCGCGGTGCGAAGGCGGACAGAGTGAAAACGAGCGGATTGTGTTCGACTTCCCACACCATGCTTTACCGTTCCACCTGCCATACCGAAGTGAGCACGACGAGGGCGCCTGACGGGATTGTCGACCGTTACGCAGCCTGGGCAAGACTGAATTCCGCACGGCGCTACAACTCAAAAAGGTGTTGGCGATGAGATGCAAATTTCACTCAACCGTTTGCGGTATTCTGTCTTCCCGTCACCGAATTCTCCGAATCCACCTTGAGCAGCAGCATGGCGGAAACGTTGGACAGACCAACGCAATATTTCAACATTTTGCACGGGTCTGTTCACCATTTCGATTTTCCAAAAATGAGAACACTTTTGACATTGAGGCCCGGCGCGCTAATTTTAGGGGCGCTATATGAATTTGCGCAGTGACGAAAAGCGGCAAAATGAATTTGTGAAACACGCTTAGAAGTCCTCTTGGCATTATAGTCTGCAACTTGAAATCGCGAACTTACTTTCCGATCGTCCCACTGGTATTTGCGGAGATTTGGGCCATGAAGTGTCGCCTTTTTCCAACACCCATTCGAATCAGTGTGCTGTGCTCCGTCGTCGCGCTCGCCGCGCCGCTTGTTTTCGCCGGGCAGATCGACATCAACGGCCCGACTGGCAGCGGCACCTTCGGCACGTCCGTCACGGTCTTGCCCAACGGCAATTTCGTCGTCACGGATCCGAGCTATTCTATTCCGGCGGGTGCAGCCAACGTGGGTGCCGTGTATCTCTACACGTCGACCGGGACGCTCATCAGCACACTGACCGGCAGTATGGCCAATGACGCTGTCGGCAACAACGGTGTGACGGTGTTGACCAACGGGAACTATGTCGTGGGCAGCACCAATTGGAACAACGGTGCGGCAACAAAGGCGGGTGCGGTGACGTGGGGTAATGCAACGACAGGCGTCAGCGGGACAGTTTCCGCCGCTAATTCACTGATGGGCAGCACCACCAATGACACCGTCGGCAACAGCGGTGTGACCGTCTTGACCAACGGGAACTATGTCGTGCGCAGCATCAATTGGAACAACGGCGCGGCCACACAGGCGGGTGCGGCGACGTGGGGCAATGGAGCGTCGGGTATCGCGGGACCGGTTACCACCGCGAACTCGCTGGTTGGCAGCACGGCCAATGACAACATTGGAAGCCAGGGTGTGACCTCGTTGAGCAACGGTAACTATGTCGTCATCAGCAGCGCTTGGAACAACGGCGCGGCCACAAAAGCGGGCGCCGCGACGTGGGGCAATGGTACGACAGGCGTCGCCGGAGCTGTTTCAGCCGCGAACTCTCTGGTTGGCAGCACCAACAGTGACCAGGTTGGCGCTTTCAACGTGAGGGCGTTGAGCAACGGCAACTATGTCGTAAGCAGTCCAAATTGGAACAACGGCGCGGCGACAAAGGCGGGTGCGGCGACGTGGGGCAATGGCACGTCGGGCGTCTCCGGTGCCGTTTCAGCCGCGAATTCTTTGGTTGGCAGCACCACCAATGACCAAGTTGGATTTTCTGGCGGCGTGATAGCGTTGAGCAACGGTAATTATGTTGTGAGCAGCTACGCTTGGAACAACGGCGCGACCACAAATGTGGGTGCTGTGACGTGGGGCAATGGCATGACAGGCGTCTCCGGGGCCGTTTCCGCCGCGAATTCTTTGGTTGGCAG
>JBBRQD010000092.1:0-21408 GCA_038227045.1 Planctomycetota bacterium | reverse complement strand
GCGGTTTGCGCGGATCGGGAACCTGCTTGAAGGCATCGAAAAGCGAAATTTCAGCGGCAACACTCATTTTTCTGATCTCCTTTGAATAGAAGATCGGCTATTTCTCTACGAAAAATGAGGACTTTTGAAAGGCCCTGCGGAAATGAGGGGAGATTTAGGGGTGAAAAAATTCCTTAATCCAAATATCCCAAATCCGCCAAGCGCTTCTCCACAGTTGCCGCGCCTTCCGCCGAATAGGCGTCGCCGGCTTCTTTCGACTCCCATGCGAATGGAATCGACTGCACCGGCATGGGCGTTTCGAAACATTCGTTGAGCACGCGCCCCTCCATATAGGTGGGCACCGGCTGGCCTAGTGCGGCCAGCACCGTCGGGGCGAGATCGACAATATGGGCGTGCGCATTGTCCGCGGACTTTACGTTCGTTCCGTCCAGAATGTAGAGTCCGTCGGGATCGTGCAGGCCCGCGTAGGGGCGTTTTGTCGGGTATGCGATTTCGCCGCGTTTCGCTCGCCGCACGAACTCGATGCCCGGTTTCGGTTGCACGAAAATGTCTGGCAGCAATAATTCTTTGCGCCAGCCGTGGGCTTCGTCCATGGCTTCGATTTCGTCGAAATAGCCCGCGCTCGATTGCGGATCGCGATAGGCGCGCAACGCCGCCACCACGTCGTCGCGCACGCTCGTAAAATCGGCGGCGCTCACGGACCCGTGCGGTTGGCGATCTTTTAGATTCACGTAGACAAATCCCGTGCAGGACTGGAACGGCATGAACGCTTTCGTCTTCTCCCAATCGATCGGAATTCCCAAACCGTGCTCGTCGGTTTTCTGAATTTTATTGGTGATGCGGCGCACGCTGTCTTTGAGCAGCCCGAAGCCCTTAGCCGGAACGAGAAATCCGAGCTCGATCAAAATGCTGTTCAAGCGCACGCGCAGCGCGTCGGGACGCTGGCCGTGATCGCTGAGCACCAGCGTGAGCCGCTCGCCACTGGGCGCCTGTGTTGCATCGATCAATTCGCCACAGGCCGCGTCGAGCGTTTTGAAGAATTCGAGCACCGATTCGCGGCGGGCTTCGTTGTCGTTCCACGTCGTAGGATCGCACCAGCGCCAGGCGCGATGCATCAAGAGATCCGGATCTTGAAAATAAACCATAAGTACATCAGTTGGGTGGCGGCGATGCAATTCAATCGCCAGATGCGCGACACGTTTGACGCGCTCGCGCAGCAGTTCGATATTCTTGACGAACGCCTCGTCGCCCGCGTCCTGGCTCGCACCTTCCCACTGTTCTTCGAGGCCGAGATTCTCGCCGTGATTCGGACAGATCTCGAGAATCTCTTTTTCCAATTCGCGCGGATACGAAAACGGCTCTTTGATGCCGGGACTGTCGAAACCCGTGAGCAGAAATCCGTTGACCTTGAACGGTGGATACGTGACGGGTTGCATGACCACGCCCACTTTGAAGCCAGCATCCGAAAAACGTTCGTAGATCGTCTTGCCCGCGTAGCGTTCGACATTGTTAAGCGTCAACGCGTTTTTCTTGGCGTCATAATGCTGCCAGTTAACGATGCCGTGCGTGCCGGGCTGAACGCCGGTCATGAACGTGGTCCACGCAGCGGGCGTCTGGTGCGGCACGGTCGAGCGCAGAATACCGGAGCATCCACTTTCGACGAGCGCTTTCAGACGAGGCGCGGCACCGGCGTCCATGACCGGTTTCAGGATGCGCCAAGGGAGCGCGTCGAGGCCGAGGATCAGGAGTTTTTTATGGGGCGTGGGCATGATTATTTTTCAATCGTTGAAGCCAATTCCTTCTCTAACAACGCGCGATCCACAAACGGCGGCGGAGTCCAATCGTCCGGCACGCTTTCAACGACCTGCACCGGAATCTCGACGCCTGAACGTTCACGAATTTTTTCAACGAGCGCGTTCAAAACATTTCGCGGCGTAATTCCCACCATGCACTTGAGATGATAACAATTCTTCAGCAGCGGAATGCACGGCGAACATTCCGGCTTGCTCCAAAAATTCGTCTGCTCTTTATAGCCGGTTTGATGCGGCAGCACAAAGCCGCCGAAGATCGACACGCACGGCGCATTCACCGCGCGCGCGACATGCATCAGGCCGCCTTCCTGGACGAGCATCGCGTCGCAGCACGCGAAGAGCGCGGCCGCTTCGCGCACGGAAATATTGCGCATGTCGAGCAAGGGTTTGCCGCGAACGCTGAGTTGCTCTTCGCCGCTGATTTGCATTAGCCGTACATGCGGCGCGAGCACATCGGCGATGGCTTGATAATTCGCAGCACCCCATTCGCGATTGTGTGTCGGCTTGAGTTTTCCGCCGCTGCCGATCAACACCACGGGGCGTCTCGTTTCGGCTGAAGTTAATTTGCGTGCCATGGAGAGTTCCACCGGCGTTAAAAACAACTCCGGCTGAATCCCGTCGAGCGGCGGCACGTCGTTGTCTTTCACTCCCGAAAATTTTACTGCCGCCAGTTCGCGCCATAGCGAACGCCATTGCACTTCGACTGCGTGCAGTTCGCCCGCCAGATCCTTTGCGCCGTATTTCGCGCCGACCGTGCAGCCGCTGCGCCAGAGGTGCCAACCGCGATTTTCGTCGATGTTTGGATTTCCCTGGAAGAGTTCCGGCCGGCGTGAGACGATTGCGATGTGTATGTCCGGGCGGACTTTTTTCAAGCCGCGTGCGAGGGCGCTGAGCATCAGTGTGTCGCCCAGCGCTTCGCGGTGATGCAGAAACGTGACGCTGCGCCGGCGACGAAAGCAGCGCGCTAAAAAAAGCGGCAACTGCCGCGTCATGGCGAAGGCATTGGTGCAGAACATTGGGACTCATTTTCGCCGGAACGCCTGTTATTGCAAATCGAAGAGCGTTGGGTGCCAAGGAGCAGTACCCTGCTCCTTGCTGCTGGTAGAGCGATTAGCATGGGGGTGGCGATTCGCCTGGAATTCAACGCGCATCAGCAAGGAGCAGAGTACTGCTCCTTGGCACCCATCGGCTAGAATTTCGGCGCGCGTTTTTCAATAAAGGCCGTGGTGCCTTCTTTTGCTTCGCCGCTTTCGAAAGTGTTTCCGAATGCGTATTGTTCGGCTTTCAATCCAGCGGTTTGTTCGACGCAAAGGGCCGAGCGCGTCAGCTTCTTTGCGAGGCGCAGGGCTTCGGGGCCGCGCGTGAGTATCGATTTTGCCAGGGCGTCGGCGCGCGCGAGCAGGTCGTCGGTGCTGCCGTTGTCGGTGATCAGGCCGCAGTGCAGGGCCTGTTCGGCGTCCAGCGGCTGGCCGCTTAAAATCATGCGCAACGCCCAACCCATGCCGACCACGCGCGGCAGACGCTGCGTGCCGCCGAAACCCGGCACGAGGCCCAGATTCACTTCCGGCTGCCCGATGCTCATGCCCGCCGAGCCGATGCGGATGTCGCACGCCAGCGCCAGTTCGCAGCCGCCGCCGAGACACGCGCCGTGAAGCGCCGCGATGCTGATCACGCTCGACGATTCGATCCGGCCGAAGGTATCCTGTCCCAGCGCGGAGAAGGTGCGGGCACCCGCGGCGCCGAGCGCGCCCATTTCCTTGATGTCGGCGCCGGCCAGAAACGCCTTCCCATCACCACGCAGGATGCAGACGCGCGCGCCGGCTTCCTCGATGCCGATCCACACCGCTTGCAATTCTTTCAGCATGGCGGTTGAGAGGATGTTCAAGCCTCTTTCGCGGCTGAAGGCGAGCGTCCAAAGCGGGCCTTGGTGTTCGATGCGCATGAATTGAGGCATGGGTTGAACTCCTTGAATTCTGTTTTCGGCTCACCCTAATTTAATCGCGAGTGAACGCAAATGAGCACACATTTTCGCAGATAAATATAGAATGAACTATCTGCAATTCCATGCGGCATTTCCAAGAATCATTTTATAAAATTTTCGTTTGTGGTAAAAGAAGGCGGTGTCATAATGCACTTATGTTATGGATAGCATATTTCAAGATGAGTTTCGACATTAATTCATTGCGCTGAAGTGATTCCGGCATTGCGCTCAATACAAGGCCCGACTTCGCATTGTTCATTTATGCAATGTGCGCTTCGTGGCGGTGATCGAGAGAGACAAGCGTTCTTGTCGCTCCGACATGCGACGATATAGTGGCGATGTTCGACATCGAAAAGGTGAACTACTATGAAAAAAACGACTTTCAACGCAACCTTGTTTTCACAATCCGGATTTCAGCGCTTCACGCATTATGCGCTGGCGTGTCTGATTGTGCTGAGCGTTGCGGCGCTCAACGCCCGCGCGGGGACTGTGGTGACCAGCTTGAACGACGCCGGGCCGGGCACGCTGCGGCAGGCGATCGTCGATGCCAATGCCGCTTCGACCGGCGCCGCCTCGATTACGTTTAACACGGGTGGCGCCGGGACGATCAATCTGCTATCGATGTTGCCGGTCTTGACCAATCCAATGGGGATCGCGATCGACGGCACGAACGGCGGTGCCGGAGCGATTACAATCAACGGCGGTTCGCTCGGCAACACGTCCGGCGACCGGGTGTTCTTTATCGGCGTGAATGGCGCGGACAATACTGGGTTGCCAGCCACGACGGCGACTTCGTATGCGATCAGCAATCTGTTCATACAAAACGGAAACGCGCGCGGCGGCGCGGGCGGCACCGGCACGCACGCGGGCGGTGGCGGTGCCGGTTTGGGTGGCGCGATCTTCCTGAACGCGGGCAACCTGATTCTAACGAACGTCACGCTTTCAAATAACCGCGCGGTCGGCGGAGATGGCGGCGTGGCAATTGGAAACAGCGGCAATGGCGGTGGTGGCGGCATGGGCGGTATCGGTGGAAATGGCGCAACCGCCAATGCCGGAGGTGGCGGAGGCTTAGGATTGAGCGCAGCAGGGGGCAACGCGTCCACGGCAGGCGCTCAGGGCGGATTCGCCGGCGCCACGGGTGGCGGCAGCGGTGGAAATGGCGCATTCGTTGGCGGCGCGAACGCGGGCGGCGGCGGCGGCGGCACAGTCTCGTTCCATTCCGGCGGCGGAGGCGGCGTGGCCGGTGGAAATGGAGCGGGCAACCGGGGTGGATTGGGTGGATTTGGGGGTGGCGGCGGAGCGGGCGGCTTACCCGGCGACGGCGGCTATGGCGGCGGTGGAAGCGGCGGCGGCTCAAACGGCGGCCTCGGGGGATTCGGCGGAGGCGGAGGTGGAGCGGCTGGCGGCGGCACAATTGGCGTCGGCGGATTCGGTGGAGGAATCGGCGGCAACGTCTCGGCCAATCAATCATCGGGCGGCGGCGGCGCGGCACTTGGCGGAGCCATCTTCGTGCGCCAGGGCGCGATGCTGACGATTAGCGACAGCGCTTTTAATGGGAACACGCTCGCGGCTGGAAACAAAGGTACGGGCGACGCGGGCGGCGGAACGCTTTCAGACCCGGGACAAGCCATCGGACAATCGGTGTTCCTCGCCGGCAATGCAAATTATGTCGTCAACTCCGGAACCATTAATCTCGCGGACGCGATCGGCGGCGGATTCAGTCCGCTTATCATGGGCGATTTTTCCAAAATGGGCACGGGCACGCTCAATCTCACCGGAATGAACACATATTCCGGGAACACGTTTGTCGGTGCCGGCACGTTGCAATTGAGCGGCAGCGGCTCCTTCGCGAACAGTTCTATCATAGACATCGCAGCCGGCGCGACACTGGATGTCGTCGGCGTGACGGGTGGCGCGAACTTCGACGGCACTACTTCATCTTTTTCAGTCATCGACGGACAAACGCTCCAAGGGGTGGGAGCCGTGACCGGCACAGTTGGCATTGCCGCCGGCGGAACGCTCGCTCCGGGAGAATTTCCAATCGGCTCCAGCACGGGAACTCTCTCAACGGACGATGTCGTTTTCACCGGCGGTTCCACATTCGCGATTGATATCAACGGGACAACGCCGGGCCTCGATTACGATCAGCTTCTAGTCAATGGCACGGTTACGCTCGGTGGAGCGAATTTGTTGATGTCGGGCACGCTCTCGCCCGACTTCGGCCAGACGTTTGTCATCATCAGCGGCGCGCAACCAGTCAATGGGATTTTCAACGGACTGCCTGAAGGCGCATCGATCTTCAATTTTCTCGGTTCAAACTTGACTGCCACGATCAGCTACATCGGCGGCGACGGCAACGATGTGGTCATTTCAACAGGCCCTAAGATCGATGTGCAAGGCAACGGCATGCATATCGCAAACGGGAGTTTGACGTACAGCATTACGGATGGCACCGACTTTGGCAGCGTGGAATTGTTCGGCGGTGTTGCAATGGCCACCTTCACGATCAACAATACCGGTTCGGCGCCGTTGAACCTCACTGGCACGCCGAGCGTAGTTATTACGGGGGATTTCGTCGTCCTTGCGCAACCGTCTACGCCGCTGACCGCGTTCAACGGAACGACCACATTTACCGTCCAGTTTATGCCCACGGCGCTCGGCACCCGTTCGGCGACGATCAGCATCGACAGCGACGACGGCACAAACACTCCGTACACATTCGCCATCCAGGGCACTGGCACGCCCTCGACGAATGCCGATCTTTTGGATTTAACGCTCAGCGTGGGTACGATAAATCCCGCGTTCGATGGCACCAACCAACCTTACTCCACTGCCATTTCGGATATCAATACCACCATCATCGTCACACCCACAACCGTAAACGCCGGTGCCACAGTTACGGTCAACGGAACGCCAGTCGTGTCCGGCACGCCGAGCGGACCGATTGCACTTAACTTCGACGCGACTACCATCTTGACCATTGTGGTGACCCCGCAAAGCGGTCTTCCCACCAAGACCTACACGGTCTCGGTTATGTCCGTGAACCAAGCCGTCACCATCACTACAGCCGCCAACGCCACCGTGACGTTCAATGAGGCGGATCAGAATGTCATGCTTTCAGCCGCGGTGACGTCGGGCGGGACTCCGGTTAATAACGAAGGTTTCGTCACGTTTCAATTGATGGACGGAGGCGGGGGAAATGTCGGCACGGCGCTCACTTCGCCAGTCGATGCCACCGGAAATGCGACGGTGATGTACACGGTGCCGGGTTTCACGATGACAGGGAGTTACACCATCGTGGCGACGTTCTTCAACGCGATAAACTTCAGCGACAGCAGCGACAATACGCACACGTTGACGGTCACTCCAGCTGCAACGACAACTGCCGCTTCGCCTTCTTTTGCCTTTTATTCGTCCAAAGTTCAAAATGTGCCGTTGGGGGCCTCGATCAGCATCGGCACGGGGGGCGCAGCCGCTTCCCGATTTATCGCCGTCAACCGCGGTGGAGCAGGTGGGGCTCCTGTTGACGAGGGTACCGTGACGTTCCAACTTCTGGACATGAATTCCAAGCCTGTAGGCCCGCCTGTCACGTCGACAACGGTCTCGAACGGATCCGCTGGTGTCACGTATGCCCTCCCGGGCGGGACGCAACCCGGCACGTATACCATTGTCGCGTCGTACAGCGGCTCCGGCAATTTCATGCCGAGCATGGACAACACGCAAACATTGACTGTCGTGGCCGCTCCATCGACGACGGTCCTTGGAAGCGCCAATTCAGTCGCTGATGCCGTTGATCACGCCGTCACTCTCCGTGCCACCGTTTCCGTGCCAGGAGAGATCGTGAACGAAGGCACTGTGTCGTTCCAGGTGTTCAGCGGATCGACACCCTTCGGACCGGCGATGGTGTCGCCGACCGTGAGCAATGGGGCGGCTTCAGTGTCGTTTGTGGTGCCTGGCGGCACGCCTATGGGGTCGTACAGAGTTTTTGCAATTTACAGCGGCGGCGTTCATTTTACCCCAAGCGCCGACAACATGCTTGCGTTGCACGTCAATCCGTTTCAGTCGCTTATCACCAGCGCGCTGTCCGCCACGGGCGTTGCAGGCTTGCCTTTCTCCTATCAACTGACGGCAAACAATGCACTGGCTGTGTTCGACGCATCAGGATTGCCTCCGGGTCTTAGTTTCGATCCAATAACCGCGCAGATTACCGGAATTCCAAGCACCGTCGGCATTACCAATGCCGCCATCTCCGCGACGGTTGCCGGCGGCACGGATTCGGAGACGCTGGTGATCACAGTATCGCCGAACCAGGCGCCGGTCGTGCCCCCTTTATCATCGGACGAAAATCCAGCAATCCTCAATCAGGTCGTCACTTATTCGATTACCGCGACCGATGCCGACACGGACATACTGATCTACACATTCAATTTCGGAGACGGCTCGCCGGACTTGACCGGAGCATTCGCGCAGGGAACGACGGTGACGGTGAGCCACGTCTATGCTGCGTACACAGTTGGTGTCACAGTCTCGCTGACCGTGACGGACGGATTTACACCGGTGACACAAACAGTCATTCAAAGCGTGCCAGCGCCTGCTTCGGGCGGAGCCAACGTACCCAACACCCTGCAGGGCGCGCCGCCGATCGTAACGCCGGCCACAGTACCGCTTGGCGGCTTGAGCATCGGCGTCATGGCCAGCGATGGAGGCGTCATCCAACTTAATATCGACGACTCACAACTGACGCTTTCGCGCACGAACGCCTATGACGTCAGCACCGATTGGGGCGACCTTGCAGGCCGTTCCGCCACGGTCAAAGGCCCCCACCCGGTTCATCCATTCCTGCATCACGGAATCTTCGTGGCCAAGGCGACCGCCACCAACAAGTCGACGAAAGCAGTGTCTGGAGTCGCGCGCATCACGCTGCCGATCAGCACAGCGGAAACCGGCGAAGGTACGCCCACGCCGTCCTCCATTAAAACGAACATCCTGTCCATGCCAAAAGACGCAAGCACCGGCATCACGACGAAGACAATCAAAGGAAAATTTTCATTCTCGGCCAAGGTAAAAGACACTGTCACTTACAACGGCACGATCAAGCTTCCGGCCGGTTACGATCCGTCCGTCGCGCACGAATTCTGGGTCGCCATTGGCAATATCGTCGTCGAGACGACCATCGACAAACATGGCAAGGGCCTGGCGCCGGGAACGCCGGCCGTGTTGAAGACGTTGAAAATCTCGACGAAGATTAAGAAGGGCCATGTCGCGGTGGGTGGCGAGGATGCGCGCATCAATGTGACGTACTTTAGCCAGGCGATGGTTAGCTTGGGCTTCGACACGGAAGGCATCAGCCAGCAGTCGCAGGACGTGAGTAAAGGCAAATCGGCGCCGCGCAATATTCAGGTGGCGATGCTGCTCGACGGGGTGCCGTTCCAGTCTCTGGCCCCGGTCGATTTTTCGGTTTCAAACAACATGGATTTCGGGAGCATCAGCGGCCGCAGCGGCAAGTGAAATCAATGCTGTTCGATCACCATCGTCAGCGTGCGCGACACCGTTCCCGTCGCAGTTGCGCGGCGGATTTCGACCGGCACCTGATCGCCAGCGCGCTTGGCCAGCAGAGCCTGCTGCCAATTTGAAACCGGCTGCCGACCGCCGATTTTCAGGATCACATCGTCCTTCGCCAATCCCGTTTTTTCGGCCACGCTGCCGGGCATCACGATTTTGACGAGCAAGCCGTCGCCCGCGCGCGTCGGCACCACCTGAATTCCCAGCGCTTCGATGTACGCGGGCGCGGGCGGCAGCGGCATGCGCGGCAGCTTGAATTTAATTTCGACTTCCTTGCCCGCGCGCGCCACGAAAAATGAGACCTGCGTCCCTTCCGGATAACTTTGCACGATGCCTTTTAAGCGCCAAAAGTTCAGCACCGGTTTGTCGTTTACTCGGAGCACTTTGTCGCCTTTTCGAAAATCCAGAACCTCCGCCTCGCTGGCCGGTTCGACCGATTCCACCACCGCGGCTTGAACGTCGTCGATGCTGCTCTGCGTAAACAGCACGCCTTCCGGCATCGTGCCGTGGTAGACCGCAGTTCCGCCGGCGGATTTCAACGCCGGAATGAAGCGGGCGATCTGGTCGATCGGAATCGAGTAGCCGATTCCGGTGTTGGCTTTGGCCAGAAAGCGCGACATGATCTGGCCGGTGATGCCAATCAATTCACCGTCGAGCGTCACCAGCGGGCCGCCCGAATTGCCCGGATTGATGGCCGCATCCGTTTGAATCGCGTCGCAATAATTTTGCTGAAAGCGGTGCAGCGCGCTGATGGTTCCGAGACTCACCGACGGCGGCCCGTCCCAGGGATCGGCGAGCTTGAACGGATCGCCGATTGTCAAACACTGCTGGCCGACTTTCAGCGCCGCAATATCGCCGAATTTGACGAAGGGCAGATTTTCAGCGCCCCGCGCTTTGAGCAGACACAGATCGCCGACCGGATCGGTGCCGACGAGATCGCAGACGAAAAACTTTCCGGTCCCGTAGACACGCACGGTCCACTGCTTGCGGTCGCCGGCGACGTGGTGATTGGACAGAATATAGCCGTCCGGGCTAATGACGATTGCCGACCCGCCGCCCACGAAGGCGAACGCGTTGGATGTCTTTTCGATGACGCTCGTCAATTCGGCTTCGACACGCAGAGCCATGCTGAGCGCTTCGGTGTCGGATTCGGCGGCGGCGAAGGCGGAGACGGAGAGACAGGCGATAGCGATTATTAGACCGTGGAATCCCTCACCACGCGAGCGGTACGGCTGCTCGTCGGCCCTCTCCCGGGGGGAGAGGGGTTTTGGTGCGATTGATTCTGGATTTATTGTTTTGGACATGGAGCCTTAACCTATTTTTTCGTATCCGGCGTCAGGATCGCCTGCGCATGCACGGCCTTTCCGCCGCGCATGCAGGTGATGTCGATGCTGTCGCCGGGGGCGTGTGCTTTTAGCACCTGGACCAGCGTCAACGGGTTGGGCGTGTCCATGCCGTCAACGGCGACGATCACGTCGTTGTCGCGCAGACGGGCCTGCCAGACCACGCCTCCCGGGTTGATGTCCTTGACCAGCACGCCTTGAATTTCGGGCATGTTTTGAACAGGGATGTACCCTGGGTTTTTGCGTTGGGGGCTGCGCAGATCGAGGCCCAGTTTCATGTCTTCCATATAGGGCAGAATCCGGTCCGATTGCGCGAAGAATCCGACGCCCGAATTCGGCTGGCTCCAATCGCTGTTCAATTTCAAATGCGAGGCGATTCCGACCAGCCGGCCGCGCAGATCGATCACCGCGCCGCCGGTGTTTCCATAGTTGATTAGCGCATCGGTTTGGACCACGCCGCCATCGAGCCGGTCCACGGCGCTGACGATCCCCATCGTCCGCGTCGGTTCCCTGCCCTCCTCGCTGGAACCCAAAACCGTAATGAAACGGCCCAGGCGCAATTCGGGATCGGGCGCGAGCGGAATATGTGGAATCACCGAGCCCTTCGGCACTTCGATTTTCAACACGGCGACGTCTTGACCGTAATGGCGCCCGAGCGCTTTGGCGGGCAGACGCGTGCCGTTGGAGAGAATCGCCGTGATCTGCACTTTATCGTTGTCGTTCGGATCGTCGGCTTCGACGTTGAAACCGCTGGTCAGAATGTAGCCTTGCGGATCGAAGATCACACCGCTCGCGGGGGCCTCGGGGCGTTTGTTGTTGGGCAGCGAGCGCTTGTCGCCATCGGCGGCAGTCGGTTTGGGCTGCGCGCTCTCCGGCCGTTTGACGATCAGCTTAACCATGGCCAGTTGAGCCGCCCGGCTCGAAATCGACAGCCCTTCCATGACATCACGCGCCGCCTTGGCGCCCTCGACCGAATCGCTCTTGAACGAAATATGCGGGTCGATCATTGGCACCTGCTGCAATTGCCGGGCGAGGCCTTTCTTGATCAAATGAACCGGAATCGCCGTCCCCAGCCAGCGCGATTCGCAGTAGCTCAAGCTCAACACGCCCAACAGCCGGGCGTTGGCATCGAAGAGCGGCCCGCCGTCGGAGCCTGGATTGACCGCGGCGTCGGTTTCGAAGATCAAGCCTTTGTAGTGCGCGTATTCGTCGGCGCTCGCGATCGTGTAGATGCCGGAGACGGTCCCGACGCTCCAGGCCACCTGCCTGTCGCGGCCAATCGTTTGAAATGGATTTCCCGCGGTGTAGGCCAATTCGCCCACGCGGGTCTGCGTGGAATCGGCGAGTTCGACAAATTTGAAATTCTTATCGGCGGCGCCAGCGAGCGGCAACACGCGGAGCAGCCGCACTTCGGTCGCGGGATCGTAATCGACGAAATTCGCGGTGTGAATCTGCCCGTTTGGAAACGTGACTTTCACCGACTCGGCCACGTCGGGAACGGCGGTCACGGAGGTCAGCACCAAGCCGTCGGCGGAGATCACCACGCCGGTGCCATAACACGGGCGATCGACGCGGATTTTTTCACCGTAGCTTTGAACTTCGACAACGGCAGGAGTCACCTGTTCGTGAATCGCAATGTGCCGAGCCTGCATCTGATGAAGCAGCGTCAGCTTGCCGTCTTCCGCGCCAGCCAATGATCCAACGACACACGCGGCCAAAAACCACCACGGCGTGCGAACACGCGTTCCCTTCATATCCCCTCGCTTTTGGTAACTCACTCCGGCTTTGCTTTGCGCAGGATTTCCACGAATTCCGGCGGTGTTATGTCTTCAAGCCGCTTGTGCCGGCGATCCAATTCTTCGTTGATCTTGAGCGCTGTTTCCTGCATGACTTCGTGCGTGTCTTTCGACCCGCCGATCAGCTTGAAATTTTTGCCCGTGGTGATGCGTGTGTGGCCATCCGTGCCGTCGAGCCCCAGGCCCACGATACCCGCTGCAGGTTTAGGCATCTTGTTCTTTGCGGGAATCCGCTTTTTTTTGCCTGTTTCGTCGCTCAATTCACACCTCTTAAATACTTACTTCGCTTTTACTCGAGGCACTGCCGGCGCGTTGGCGTCGGTCGTTATGACCAACTGATCGAAACGAGGGCCGTCTTGACGCGTGTGCAATTCGATTCGATTCGGGCCTTTAGTCAAATGGAATGGCAGCGGCTTATTTTCCTTGATCAACGGATGCCAGGCCAGTTGGTATTCCTTTTCGGCCTTATAGCCATTCTGATCCTTGATGTAAACATAGTTTTCTTCCGGAGCACCATGCCCGCCCTTTTCAGGGCCGTTCATCAAGACGTAGACTGAATTACCGCACGTATCGGTCCATTTCGCGCTCAAGAAGACATAATACGTGTCGTCGCGCTGTACGTCGAACTTGTAGACGGCCAGTCCTGGCAATTTGCCGGGCGGGTTGAGTTTCTCTTTTTCTTTTTCGTCCGGGATGCATTTATTGATCCACTTCGGCGAATGCAGGAACGTAATTTCCTCGCCTTCGGTGGATTTGCCGATTTCCAGAACGGTCACGGCAACGCCATCCTTATCGGTGAACTTATCTTCCAGATAATCCGGCTTGCCGCAGTCGATGACGTGCGTTTCCGGACGGACAAATGATTCTGGAGGCACAGGGGGTGGCGATACCTGCGTCGTATCCCCGCCGCTGTTTTTAGCTCCAAGCACAACAATCCCGGAAACCACAACCAGGACAACGACCAATGCAATGACGGCCCGCATCATATTCGGTGACTCCTTAAATTAGCACGGCGCGTTCGAAGATCCGGTGGGCGTATGCGAACCGCCAAACCCTTCTATAGTATGATACGTTCGCAGGGGCGAGAGTCACTAAACAAAGTTTAAAATATGTGCTCGTTCCGCATCGTGTTTATTCACTCGCAAAGACGCAAAGGCGCAAAGAACGGCGAAGAAAAAATGGGGACAGTTGGAAAGTTATTGGGGACAAGGCGGCGCATGGGTCCACGCGTTTCTACTTGCCTCCCGTCGTCTTGTCTTTTCTTTGCGCCTTTGCGTCTTTGCGAGAGAAAAGTTTTCCTACTTTCCTCGAGTGAACTTGCGCCGGAAGAGCATGGTAAGTTCTTCGTATTCGCGCGACATGAGCGCGCTGGAGGCGATGGAATAGACCAGGATTCCCGCCACCACCGGGGCGAGCGCGCGCTGCTCGACTTGCAGGCCGGTGCGCCCTTCCGGCGGCAGGCTGTCGCGGACCGCCCAGACCATCAGGCCCATGACGGCCGAGGCCGAAAGCGATGTGAACAGCGCGTGCTGGAATTTCAGTGCTTCGGGGATCTGGTCGACTGGAATCGGATCGTCTTCGTTCAATCCCAATTTCGTGCGGACGACTTTGAATTGGCGCGCGCAAAAATCCTGGCCGATGAAGATCATCGGGGCGAGGAACGCGGCCGCGCCGTAACCAAATGCGAAGAGCGTTTCGGAGTCTTTGTCCTTGGTCGCGTAATAGCGGTAGACAGCCAGGCCCAGCAGCGCCGAACAGGCGGCGACGCCGAAGATTTTCAGTGAGAAATCGGAAGTCAACGCCGGCGTCGCAGTGGCTGTCAAACGGGCGCGCACGGCTTTGGCCAGCGCCCAGGTCTGCCATGCGGTGCTGATCGTGCTGGCCAGAATGATGCCGCTTTCTCTTAAATTTCCGAATGCGCCGACGAGATTGTACGCGTCCATGGCGAAGAGCCGGGTCACGGCTGTCGATGGCCCCGCTTGTGCCGCGTCGGTTGCGGACAATTTCACCCAGTTTTCAGCCGTGCCGCGCAACGCTTCCGCGATGCGCGGAGCGATCAACACGAAGAATAGATTCAGACCGAGATTCAAGAGCACGGAATGAAACAGCGTGCGCGTGGGCGTTTTCATGTCTTTCATCGCATAGAGCGCTCGGACGAGGATGGAATTGACGCTGTAAAAGACGAGGCCCAGGCACGAATAGAACACGACCCCGCTGGTGCGGCGGACGGGCTCGCCGTCGTGGGCCAGAAACTTACCCGCGCCGTACAGAAAGCGGACGATGTCGTCCGAAAGCAGCAGCGCGCCGACCGTGCAGGGAATCGACGCGAAGACCGCGTAACGCAGCGCGGTGGTGAGCGTCGAATGAAACTCCTTCGTCTTTTCCTGCGCCCACTGCCGCGAGAGCATCGGCAGCGCCGCGACGCCAATGGCCAGCGCGATGATCGCCCAGGCCATTTGATACACGCTCGTGCCCATGTTCATGTACGTCACCGGTCCGCTGCCGGGGATGAACCACTGCGCGATCAGATTGTCCATCAGAACGTTCGCTTGAAACACGGCGACCATCAGGACCACGGGTTTGAAATTGGCCATTACTTCGAGGTAGCCGGGATCGGACGGATCGTTCTTGAACGTGAATTTAAAGCCACCCGCGCGCGCGGGCGGAATCTGCACGAACAATTGCACGAAGCCACCGATCAGCACGGCGATAACCACGGCCCAGATTTGCGATTCGGGAGGCGTGCCGAAAAGCGGCAGGCCGAAATAACACGCCGCAACCACCAGAACGTTGAGCAGCACCGGCGCGAAGGCCGGCATCCAGAAATGGCCGAGCGAATTGAGAATAGCCATTAGCACGGCGGCGACGTTGATCACCACGCAATACGGCAGCAGCGCTTCGAAGAGTTTAAACGCCAGCAGCGTGTTCTCTGAAAACCCCATCGGTCCCGCAAGCGTTAGCCGCACCAGCATCGACACTGCGACAATGGCGACACAAATGAAGCTCAAGAAATAAGTGAGACGAATCAGCAGCACCGAGGCGGTGCGGTTGGCGGCGTCTTTTTCGCCTTTGGCCAGCCGATCGGAAAAAACCGGCACGAAGACGCTGGTCAGCAATCCTTCGCCAAAAAGCCGGCGCGTGAGATTGGGAAAGATGAATGCAAAATTGAACGCGTCCGCCACGCCCGATGCGCCGAAAAACGATCCCATGACGCGAAAGCGCCAGAGGCCGGTCAGGCGGCTGACGATGGTCATCAACCCGACGACAAATGCCGAGCCGAGCATGGCGTGGCCGCTGTCCTCGGGATCGTCTGTCCCCGTGGCGACGACTGGGGGGGGTGCCGCGGGCGATGATGCCGCGATGTCCTCGGGATCGTTTTTTTGAGTGGCAACAACAGCGGCCGACGCACCGATTTCGGATGAGAGTGTCGGTGCTACGTTTTCGGAAGTGCCGGCGCTTTCCGCAGATTTGGGCACGTCCGGCTTCTTTTTCTTTTTTTGCATGGAGACGTTTTACGAAAAACGCGCGGTTTGTAAAGTACGTAGGACGGACTGCCAGTCCGTCCAGTATAATACTTCGCGATTTGAGACTGGACGGGCTGGCAGCCCGTCCTACGCTATATCCATTCCATGATTACCAGCATTCATTTATCCACCGCGCGAACCTGGCGCGGCGGCGAGAATCAGATTTATTTGCTTGCGCGCGGACTGCGGGTGCGAGGGCAGCGCGCTCTGGTTGCGGCGCCGCCCGGCTCGCCGCTGCTGGAACGCTGCGCGGCAGAGAAGATTGAAACCCGGGCGCTGCGCGTGCGTGGTGAGCTCGATGTCTTTGGCGCGTTGCAGCTTGCCGGCTTGCTGCGCACTGAACGCCCGGAGATTCTGCATCTTCACGACGGACATGCCGTGCTGCCGGGTAAGATGGCCGCGCGCTTTTCGATGCTCAAGGACTTGAAAGTCGTCGCGCACCGCCGCACCGTTTTCAAACTAAAAGGACGCGGCAAGTACAGCGGGCGCATCGATCGCGTAATTGCGATCAGCGGCGCGGTGAAGACCGAACTTTTGAACGCGGGCATACCTTCGGAAAAAATCCGCGTGGTGTACAGCGGAATGGATTTTCCGGAACCGCTCGCGTCTGACGCGCCGGACGTGCGTGCGTTTCGCGAACGGCACGGCATTCCGCCGGACGCGTTTCTCGTCGCACATGCCGCGGCGCTGACTTCCGAGAAGCGCCAGGGCGACATGCTCGACGCGCTCGTTTTGTGCAACCGAACTCTGAAGGAACGCGGGCTTCCGGGCGTCCATCTTGCGTTTGCCGGAATTGGAACATTGCAGGAACCGTTGACTCAATCCGCTGCAAAGCTGGGTCTCGGCACACACGTTCATTTTCTGGGTTTTCTGACGGATCTGCGCCCTTTATGGGCGGCCGCTTCGATGGCTGTTTACGCCAGCGAGGCCGAAGGACTGTGCACGGCGCTGATCGAATCACAGGGCGCGGGCCTGCCCGCGGCGATCTCGCGCGCGGGCGGAATGATTGAAGTCGTTGAAGATGGCGAGACTGGTGTTATCTTTAACGTCGGCGATACGAAAACTTTGAGCCAGTCGATTCTGGCCCTGCGCGAAGACAGCGCGCGCCGCACACGCATGGGTGACAATGCCCGTGTCCGGGCGCGCGCGTTTTTTTCCGCCAACGCAATGGTCGAGGGCGTGGCGAATGCGTATCGGGAATTGATTGGCGTTGAACAATAAAACGAATTGAGGATTCTCCGTGAGTGCTGGCAGTCCACGTATTTTGATCGTCCGGTTATCCGCGTTTGGCGATTGCTTGCATACGGTCCCGTCACTGGTGGCCCTGCGGCGAAAATTCCCCGAGGCACACATCGGCTGGGCGATCGAGAAGCTGTCACATTCGGTGATGCAAGGGCACCCGTTGGTGAATACGTTTCACGTCTTTCCGCGCCATGCGTTCAAACTCGGCAACAGCAAGATTCTGGAAGGCATGAAGGATTTGAGCGCATTTCGAAAAGAACTGGTCGCGCAAAAATACGATATCGCCGTCGATTTTCAGGGGCTGACCAAGAGCGGGCTGGTGTCGTGGTGGAGCCGCGCGAAACGGCGCATCGGTTTCAAAGGCGAAGACAGCCGCGAATTCAATCTGGTGTTTGCCAACGAGCGCATCAGGCCGCCGGAAGAAGCGGTGCATGTCGTCGAAAAAAATATTTCGCTGCTCAAACCGCTGAGTGTCGCATTGCCGGACAAGCCGGAATGGGTCATGCCCAATTACGCGGCCGAGATCGCGTCGATGCGCCCCTTTCTAAAGGAGTGCGCGCTTCTGGACGATTCTGGCGCGGCGCTGAAATACGCGATCATCAATCCGGGCGCGACGTGGTTCACCAAGCGCTATCCGCCGGAGATGTTCGGCGAGGTGGCGAAGGGGCTTGTCGAGCAGCGCAAGCTGCCGGTGATCGTGACGTGGGCCGGCGACGAGGAATTGACAGCGGCGCAGACCATCGTGTCGATCGCCGGCGGGCCGAATAGCGGCGCGTTCCTCGCGCCGAAAACAAATCTGCGCGAACTCGCGGCGCTCACGGTGCAAGCCGCGCTGTTCGTGAGCAACGACACGGGTCCGCTGCACCTGGCTGTCGCGCTGCAGATCCGCACCGTGGCGATTTTCGGCGCCACCGATCCGCTGCGCAACGGTGCTTATGGCAGCGGACACCGCGTTCAGACGGGCGGCGTCGATTGCCACCCGTGCTGGAAGACGACCTGCGAACGGGTAGACCGAGCCTGTTTGATTTGGGTGAAGCCGGAGATGGTTTTGACGAGTTGCGCGCACGTTTTGGATCGGATGGAATAAATAACGGTTGAAGGTTTTTAGTTCGGGTTCGGAATTTGAACCTTTCAACCCAGTATTCTGGAACGGAGTTGATGTTTAAGATTTTTCGGCCGGCCTATACTTTGATGTGGTACGTGCAGCGCGAGTTCTTCGTGTCGTTTGCCCTGACGTTGCTGGCGATGACGATTTTCTGGCTGCTGCTCGTGGCGTTTCAGATGGGTGCGGAACTCGATAATTTCGGCGTGGGCTACGCGCAAGTGCTGATGCTCGCGCCGTTCATTCTGCCGCGCGCGCTGACGCTGGCGCTTCCGCCGGCGACGATGATCGCCACGATCATGGTCTTCGGACGTTTGAGCGCCGAGAGCGAAATATTGGCCGCTCAGGCCGGCGGAGCCGCGTTGCGCCGTTACGTCTGGCCGCTGCTCTTTTGCAGCGTGGTGATTTCCATCTGCTCGCTGTGGCTTCAAGATACCGGCGTGCGCTGGGGCAACGACACGATTCGCACATCCGTGCTGCAGCTCAACAAGCCCGAATCGTTCATCAAGACGCTTGACAAACCCGGCGGCAGCATGTCCATCCATCCGGACGCGAACAAGTTCACGCGCATCAACATGCTGCCCAAGATTACCGGCAACGACGGAAAGGAAATGCGCCCAATCCAGATTGTCGATTTTTTAAACAGCAAGATCATGCAGACGGTGCTGGCCGACGATCATCAATTCAACGTGGCCGGCGGGGATCCCAAGAACACGGCCGACCACGCGCTCTCCATTTTTCTCGCGAACGTGCAGACCTACGGCGATCAGTTCAACACGGCCGACGAAATTGCCTTGCGTATTCAGTTGCCGGACATTGGCGCATTGATTCCGATCGGCAACACGCGCGGGCAGAAAAGCTGGCGCGAAAATCTGGATGATGCGCGAAAAATCGCGCACGACGAACATCGGCGCTGGAAATTCATGCTGCGCCGCGCGTCCGATTATGGGGCGCTGGCCGCGACCGGTTCGCCGCTCGACGCCCCCGCGCCCGCGCTGATCTCAAACGGCTGGAACGACACCAAGCTGCACATGGAATCCATCGTCGGACAAGGCGGCGCGACGGACCGCATGCGGCAGGACACCATTGAATTTCACCGCAAGATCGCGTTGAGCACCCTGCCCATTTCGATGATTTTTCTCGGCATTGGCCTGGGGTTGCTGGTCAACAAGAGCAACCGCATGATCGGCTTTCTGCTGGGGCTGTCGCTGTACGCGCTCCTTTATTATCCGCTGACCATCGTCGCCAAAACGCTCTCGAGTTCCGGCAACTGGGACAAGATGGCGAAGTTTTGTCCGCCCCAGTATCTGCCCAATATACTCTTCTTGCTTGGGGGTTATTTCCTGTGGCGCATGTATGAGCACGGGTTCATGATTCACATGCCGGCATTTTTGCGGCGCACACGCAGCGAAGATCCCGATGGCCCAGGTTTTTTTTCCTCGGTAATGGATCTTGCTTACCGCGTGGCCTGGCAGGCTCCCGTTGGATTTTTCGGAATCATCGCGCGGCTGCCGGTCAGCATCTTCCGCCGGACCACGGACAGGTACATCGGGACTACGTTTCTGGCGCCGTTACTGGTCGTGATACTGAGCATCGCCGGGCTGGTCACGGCGTTCGATCTGATCGAACATTTAACCGAAATCATTGACGGCATCCGGCACAGCACGGAACCGATGGGCAGCCTGCCCATTCGCACGCAGGCGGAGGCGCTGCGGGATGTGTTTGCGTTTTATGGCATTCAAGCGATCGACTATTCGCTTGATCTCGTGCCGTTCGAAGTGCTGATCGCTGGCATGATGTGCGCGATGGTGCTGGTGCGCAATCAGGAACATTTAATTCTCAAATCCTCCGGCGTCAGATTGCAGCGCGCCTTGCGCCCGGCGATTCTTTTCGCATTTCTGGCCTGCGCCAGCGTCACCGTCGTGCGGGAAATGTGGATGCCGGAATTGATGCTGCATCGCGATTTTCTCAAGCCACAAGTCTACCACCGCAATTCGCAGCCGTCGTCGCTGGCGCTGTACACGCTTGACGAAAACAAGCAGCCGCTGCTCTTCGAAATGGGCAGTTACAATTTCGCGACAAAACAGGGCCGCGACATGCATGTGTATCTGCTGGGCGAACAGAAAAACCGGCGCATTCCGCAATTGGTCGCCGACGTGGTCAAATGGAACGCCGGGCGCGAAGGTTGGGAGTTGTTCACCGATCCGGCCGTACAGGAACAGAAGCTGCTGGAACAGGCCGCCGGACCGTTTGGCGGAAAAGACAAAGAAAAAGACAAGGAAAAGGACGCTAAAAAGAATAAAGGGCCGGAGACCGCGTCGAAAGATCTGAAACCTGGCGGCCAGCGCATCGAGGATGACAACCTGGATCTCAAAGCCACCTATACGAATCCCGGTGCGATGCCGTCCATCGCAAAGCACAAGACGCGGGTCGATTTCTGGAAGGGGCCGGTCGATCCGAAATATATCGACAACGACCGACTGGGCGCGAAAGTCATGCGCCTGAACGAACTCAAGAAGCTCAGCGAATTCAAGCCGGAACTGATGGTGGACTGGTACCGGCGCATCGGTGAATTCGCGATGGGCTTTTTGCTGCTGTGGCTGGCGCTGCCGCTGATGCTCAGCGATTCGGCCGGCAGCGCGGTGACCTCGATTGCGTACAGCACCCTGATCGCGGCGTTTTACTACGGTTTTTGCGAAGCCGCGAAGAAATTAGGCGTCGACGGCACGGTGATCACGCTGTTTACGCATTCCCTGAAAGTGCCGGTTTGGGCACCGCTGATTCCACATTGCATTTTCTTTGTGATTGGATTTATTCAATTCTATTGGCGCATGGAAACGTGATGTGCTGGAATTGGGGGAAATCGTGGGTTGCAGGATAATTCCGCGCCCACCCCTCACCCCGCAGCAGGAGTACCTGCGTCGGCCCTGCTATGTAATGCGATTGCAAGCCAAATCTCGAAACAAACAATACGCATGAAGTCGTTGATCGTGCAATCTGCTATTCAGTCGTTTTCTGTTGGGAAAAGACTCGTTTATCGGAACGCT
>JBBRQD010000091.1:0-21525 GCA_038227045.1 Planctomycetota bacterium | reverse complement strand
TAAAGCATCATTCTCGCTTGCGGCGGGCGGCGTTGAACTTCGTTGGTCTCGCACGGCGTATCTTCCCAATACGCCTTTGCTCGACCGCCTCGTTCAACTTGCCCGGCGCAGCGCGATAATGACGCTTTAGAAACGCGCGGGCCAATAATTGACGCCACGCAAAAGAAGCGTAGTTTGCAGTTTTTTGTTTTACAGATTAAAGGCCACTCAATGAGCGACGAAAAGAAGCCCGCCGCACCCACCGCCGTTGCAGAGGCTCCCAAGCCTCCGGTTCCGCCCGCGCCTCCCGCCGGTGGCCCGCCCGTGCCGCCGCAGCCGGCGATCGTTCTGCCAAAGGCCCCGGACGGCCAGATGACTTTGCGCGTCAACAGCAAGGACCATTTCATCGATCCGAAGAAATACAAGACGCTGATCGGCGCGCTGCACGACCTCGGTTACGACGTGCCCCATTTCTGCTATCACCCCGGACTGTCGCCGGATGGCAATTGCCGAATGTGCTACGTCAACCAGATCGACGTCATGAGCGGCAAGCCGCTGATGGCTCCGAATTTGACGTTCCAACCGATCCAGATGTATCCCAAGCCGATCATCTCGTGCCGCGAGCCGCTCAACCCGCGCGGCATGGTCATCGAGACCGAGACGCCCGACGTGATCAAGGCGCGCAGTTGGGTCATGGAATTTTTGCTGATCAACCACCCGCTCGATTGCCCCGTCTGCGACAAGGCCGGCGAGTGCATGTTGCAGAACAATTCGTTCGACCACGGCAACGCCGACAGCCGCTTTCAGGAGGCCAAGAACGAAAAGGCTCCGAAGGAACTCGGCAAGGCCGACGACCCGCACGCCATCAAGCTCTGGACCGACCGCTGCATCACCTGCACGCGCTGCACGCGTTTCCTCGACGAAGTCTCCGGGACCAGCGAACTGTACGTCATCAACCGCGGCGACCGCAGCGAGATCGACATTGCGCCGGGGCATCCGGTCGACAATCCGTTGCAGGGCAACATCGTCGATATCTGTCCCGTCGGCGCGCTGATCGACAAGAGCTTGATGTTCACATACCGCGCCTGGTATTTGCGCCCGAGCAAGAGCATCTGCCCGGATTGTTCCAAGGGCTGCAACATCAATGTCGAAGTGCAGAAGGAATACGTTCGGCGCTTGCAGCCGCGCGAGAATGTTGAGGTCAACGGCTGGTGGATGTGCGACTACGGCCGCCACGATTTCCATTACATCAATGCCGCGAACCGCGTGCTGATGTGCAAAGCCGACGGCAACGCCAGTCTCGATATTCACGGCGTGACCAAGTCTGCTGGCGAAAAGCTCGCCCAATTCGCGAAGAAGGATCCCGAATCGGTCGCGGGCCTCGTCAGCGCCTGGCTGACCGTTGAAGAACTGCATGTGTTCAAGTCGCTGTTTGCCGACACCTTGGGCAGTTTGAAGGTCGGGCTGATCGCGCAGGCCGCCGGCAAAGAGGAGACGTTCCCGGGCTTCAAAATCGAAGCCGACAAGAACCCCAACCGCGCCGGAGCGAAACGGGTCTTCGGCGAAGCGGTGGAGAGCCAGACGGCAAAAATCATTGACGGCATCAAGGCCGGAAAAATCAAGGCGTTGTACATCGTCAACAACATGCCGAATTACACGCCGCCGAAAGAACTGCTAGACGTGCTGGGGGGCTTGGAATTGCTCGTCGTACAGGATATGCTGAACGGCCCGTTGACCGCCGCGGCGCATGTCGTATTGCCGGGCTCAAGCTATGCGGAAAAGGACGGCGTCTTCATCAACGCGCAGAACCGCGCACAACTCGTGCGCCGCGCCATCGATCCGCTGGGCCAGGGCCACGACGATCTGAGCGTTCTGCAACGCGTGTCGAAGGCCGCGGGCAACGCCGATTCAAAGCTGATTTCAGCGCGCGAAGTATTCCGCCGTATCGCCGAAACATATCCGGAGTTCGCGGGGATGACGCATCAGACGATTGGAGAACGCGGGACCATAGTTGGAACGAAACCTTAGTCGTTTTGATAATATTCGGCGGTTCAAAGTATTTAAGTAACTGGCGGGAGAGAAATGAACACGATAGCGTTTTTGTGGCTGCCTGACGAAATAGCCGTGAAGCTGATACCCGTGGCGATTGTCTTCGGCGGGCTGCTGGGGATCGTGCCGTTTCTGGTTTTTCTGGAACGCAAAGTCTGCGCGTTTATTCAAGACCGCGACGGCCCATCCCGCGTCGGTCTTTTCGGGCCTGATAGCCCGTTTGAAATGCTGGGCATTAATACCGGCAAGCGCCGCTGGTTTGGTGGGTTCCTGCAGTCGCTTCCCGATGCCGTCAAGCTCATCACCAAAGAGGCTTTCGTGCCCGAAGGCGCCGACCGGCTGCTCTTTGCGCTCGGGCCGTTCTTCGCTTTGATGCCGCCGCTGCTGGCGTTCATTGTCATGCCGGTGGGGCCGGATTTTGAATTGTTCGGACAGAACATCAAGCTGCAAGTCGCCGATTTGAACGTGGGCATTCTCTGGGTTCTGGGCGTGGCGAGTTTGTCCGCGTACGGTCTGGCCTTCGGCGGTTGGGCGAGCAACAATAAATTCGCGCTGCTGGGCGGCGTGCGCGCGATGGCGCAGATGGTCAGCTACGAAATTGGCATGGGTATCGTGCTCCTTTCCATGATCATGATGCACCAGTCGGTGTCGTTGCGCGAAATGGTGAATCATCAGGCCGCGAGCGATTGCACGTGTCATTGGGGAATCTGGCATCAACCCTTGGCGTTCATTCTGTTCACGATCTGCGCGTTCGCCGAGAACAACCGCCTGCCGTTCGATCTGGCGGAGTGCGAGGCCGAGCTGGTGGGCGGCTATCATACTGAATACAATTCGATGCACTTCGGCATGTACTTTCAGGGCGAATACATCGCGATACTCTCGATGGGCGCGATGATCGCGGCGCTGTTCCTGGGCGGCTGGCATTATCCGGGCTACAACTGGCTGATCGCGGGCACCGCGCTCGATAGCAACTGGAGAATTTTCGCCGCGCTCCTGGGGCTGGCGTCCTTCGGTTTCAAAGCATTTTCGTTCGTCATATTTTCAATGTGGGTGCGCTGGTCGCTGCCGCGCTTCCGCTGGGATCAATTGATGCGCATCGGCTGGAAAGGCATCGTCCCGCTGGCGCTGGCAAACTTGCTGTTGACCGCGTACCTCAATTTGCCGGCTCAACCGAAGATCGAAAAGGAAGCAACCAAACCGGCACCCGTGGCAATTCGGTAGAGTGGCGGAAGACGAGCACGTATAATCGGAATTTCTCGACTGGAGTCCCAAAAAGTGGCGCACGGACACGACGACGGACATGCTAAAGGCGGCGGACACGGACACGAGGCGTCGAGCGGCGGCGATCCGTTGCGCAAGCAGACTTTTCTCGAGAAACTCTACCTGCCCGAAATCGCCAAGGGGCTGGTGCACACGCTGAAACATGTGTTCAAAAAATCGTTCACGGTCGATTACGACGGCACTGAAAAAAGCAACGAAAAGAAGAACCACATTCCGCGCGCCGGATATCGCGGCGAGCATTACCTGAAGAAGGACGACGCCGGCCACGTCAAATGCGTCGCCTGCTTCATGTGCGCGGCAGCCTGTCCGTCGGAATGTATTCACATCGAAGGGGCGGCGACTCCGGCCGATTGGAAAGACCGCGAGCGCTACCCGAAGCGCTTTGAGATCGACATGCTCCGCTGCATCTACTGCGGCATGTGCGAGGAAGCCTGTCCGGTGGACGCCATCGCGCTGTCGCCCACTTACAACGTCGTGTCCAACACGCGTGAAGAAAAAGTCTACAACCGCGACCGGCTGCTGGCCGACGGCGTACACTATGGCTTGAGCTTGAGCCGGCATCACTATCGCCCCGACGGCGTGCCCGGCGCAACGCCTGCGTCGAACGCGCATCATTGAACTGGCTCACGATTTAGACGGTGCGCCGTTGAAATCCGAACGAATCGAAAGTTCGCTCCGTCTTTTACTTGAATCCATGTGCAGTGCGGTTACTTTTAGCTCGTAATTCCGAACAAATGACAGCGCGTGTGGAAGCGTTTTTTTCTGGGTTGGTGTCCGTCTTGCCTGACTTACAGAACATGAGTTGTGTCTGACTTTTTGAAGGCCAGGACATGATCGATTTTGCGTTTATAGTGGCGGCGGTCGTGTGCGTGCTTTCGGGCGCGACGATTGTGTCACGCAAAAATCCCGTGTATTCGGTCGTGTTCATGCTGCCGTTTTTTCTGGCAATGACGACGCTCTTCGTGCTACTCGGCGCAACGTTTCTGGCGTCGATTCAGATGATCGTCTACGGTGGCGCGATTCTGGTTGTGTTTCTCTTCGTGATCATGCTGATCAACCTGCGGCCCGAGGAATTGCGCGAAGATTTCTCAATGGTTTCGTGGTTTCTCTCCTGTCTCGGTGCGGGCTTTTTAGCGGCCATAATCGCCCTCTTTGCGCAGCGCGGCACGACCAGCGACATGGAGCTGAAATTCGCGTCCAAAGTCGTGGAGCGCGCAAACGGTTCGATTTTCGGTTCCATTGAAAACCTGGCATACCCCCTGTTCGAAAAGCACATGATTCCATTCGAATTGGCATCTGTGCTGATCGTCGTGGCGACGCTCGGAGCGGTGTTGTTGTCGAAGAAGAAGATTTAAAATAAAGCGGTTGTAAGGTTTGAAAGTTGCAGGTTGAAGTTTTTAGAAATTCAAGACAACAACCTTCAACTTTCAACCATACTGGATTGACCATGTTTGAATTGCCTTCAATTTTGCTGGCGGACGCTGGCGGGCTGATGAATCTCAAAGCCTGCCTGATCCTTGCCGGAGCCATTTTCTCCATTGGCGCATGGGGCGTGGTGGCGCGGCGCAACGTGCTGATCGTGCTCGTCTCGCTCGAATTGATGCTCAACGCGGTGAATCTCGTCTTCGCCAGTTTCGCGCGCATGCACGCAAACATGCCGCACGCCGCCGGTAACGCGACAGCGGGGGAAGACGGACAGATCTTCGCACTCTTTATCATCGCCGTGGCCGCGGCGGAAGCGGCGGTGGGATTGGCGATCGTCATTACCTATTTCCGCAACAAAGAAACCGTCGACACACGCGATATGAATGAATTGAAGCAGTAGGTCATGCAGTTGACCGTGGTCGTTGAATCTCTGACTTTGAGCGCTGAATTGAAATGATGGATTGGATCGCACTACATTCGCCTTCGCGAGAACTGCTGGAATCGCGGCTGTACCTGATTCCACTCTTCCCGTTGCTGGGATTTTTGCTGAACGGCCTCTTCGGCCGGCACTTCAGCAAAGTCTTCGCCGGGCTTGTCGGCACGCTGGCGGCGCTGTGCGCGTTCATCGTGGCGCTGCAATGCGTCAGTGTCGTTCCCAATTCCAGCGGCGTCCGCGACGCGCTGCACGCCAGTTACGGTACATGGATTGCCACGCCTGATTTCATCTGCTCGTTTGGGCTCTACATCGACAAGCTCTCGTCCGTGATGATTCTGGTCGTAACCGGCATCGGCACATTGATCCACCTCTACAGCATGGGCTACATGGCGCACGACAACAGCGTGCCGCGCTTCTTCGCCTATTTGAATCTCTTCCTCTTCGCGATGATTCTGCTGGTGCTCGGCGACAATCTGCTGATGCTGTTCGTCGGTTGGGAAGGCGTCGGATTGTGCAGCTATTTGCTGATCGGATTCTGGTACGAAGACAGCAAGAACGCGGCAGCCGGCATGAAAGCGTTCGTCGTCAATCGTATCGGCGATCTTGGATTTTTGATGGGTATCTTCACCTTGATCGCGCTCTTCGGCACGGTCAATTATGTGTCGCCCGTGGTTGAAAACAAAGATGGCACACGCGTCACACCCCGCACGACATCTGCGGAAAAGAAGGTCGCGATGCCCGCGACGCCTGGCCTATTGGATTATATGGACGCGATTCGCTTAACGTACGGTAAAGAAGAAAAAGCCGAAGCGGAGCACGGCGAACACGGCGAGCCGTCGTTGAAGGTCGAACTTCCGGATGATTCGGTCAAGATCTCGGACATCAAAATCGATTCGACAAAAACATTGAGCGGGTCGCTCGCGGCGGGAATGAAGAGTTTCAACACAGCCGGCTTCGCATGGCTGATCACCTTTGCCTGTCTGTGCCTGTTCATTGGCGCGACCGGAAAGTCGGCGCAGATTCCGCTGTTTGTCTGGCTCCCCGACGCCATGGCCGGACCGACTCCGGTTAGCGCACTGATCCACGCCGCAACGATGGTGACCGCGGGTATCTACATGGTCTGCCGATTGCACCCGTTATTCGCCCTGAGCGAGACGGCATTGCTTGTGATTGCCGGGGTGGGCGCGGCGACTGCGCTCTTCAGCGCGTTGATTGGACTTACGCAGCTCGACATCAAAAAAGTGCTGGCGTATTCCACCGTCTCGCAACTGGGTTACATGTTCGTCGGCCTGGGAGCGGGCGCGTTTTCGCTGGGCATATTCCACGTCTTGACGCACGCATTCTTCAAGGCGCTGTTGTTCCTCGGCGCCGGATCGGTGATTCATGCGATGTCCAACGAACAGGATATGCGCAAGATGGGCGGGCTGAGAACCAAACTGCCCTGGACGTTCGCGACGATGCTGATCGGAGCGATGGCGCTCGCCGGCGTGCCCGGAACTTCGGGATGGTTTTCGAAAGACAATATTCTTGCTACTGTTTTGGGCCGATACATCGATACCCATAATTCGTTGTATCTGCTCTATTACATCATGGGTATCACGGGGGCGCTTTGCACCGCGTTTTACACATTCCGATTGATATTCCTGACGTTCTTCGGCGAAAATCGCGCCTCGGAAGAAGTGAAGAGCCGTATCCACGAATCGCCGTGGACGATGGTTTTGCCGCTTGTCGTGCTGGCGTTTTTCTCGCTGACGGGCGGGTTTCTGTTTGGCCATTCGTTCGTTGAAGAAAAGGACGCGCTGGCGGCGCTTGATATTCGAAACGTGCCGTTCCACGCGGAGCACAACTTGCACAGCGCGCACGTGCCCAATCTCATTTTAACTGCAATGGCCGCGTTGCTGGGAATTGGCTACGCCTTCATGCGCTATGGCTCCGGCGGAAACGTGCCGAATCCGGAGAAATCGACCAATATATTCTACAAGGCGTCCCTCAATAAATTCTATGTCGATGAAATCTACGACATACTGATTGTATTTCCGTTCAGCGTGATCGCCGAGTTGCTCCATTGGGGTTTCGACATGATCCTGATCGACGGCATTGTCTGCGGTTCGGCGGAAATAGTCAGGAATTTGTCGGGGCTGTTCAAGCGTATTCAGACCGGTTTGATGAATACCTACGCGTTTGCGATTCTGACCGGCGCTGTTGTGTTTTTGATCTACCTGTTCGCCGGCGTCAAGTAGTTAACGAAGTCAATGAGGATCTTCGATGTTGCTGACGTGGTTGATCGTGTTGCCGGTCTTGGGCGCGCTGCCGATGTGTCTGGCGCGCGAACAGAACGCTCGCGAGCTGAAAGTGTGGGCCTTCGTGGTTGCGCTGGCGGCGTTCGCCGCCTCGCTGCCACTGTGGTACGCGTTCAGCCCGGCGCTGGGCGGCTATGCATTTTCCGAGGCGCATAAGTGGGTGGAACTGAAAGATTCGACCGGCAAGATTTACTTGAATATCGGTTTCAATCTGGGTGTCGACGGCATTTCGTCGCTGCTCGTTCTGTTGACGACATTCATCATGCCGATCTCGATTCTGGGTTCCTGGAATTACATTCAAAAGCGCCAGAAGGAATTTTACATCGCCATGCTGCTGCTCGAAACGGCGATGATCGGGGTGTTCTGCGCAACGGATTTGTTTCTCTTCTATGTATTCTTCGAAGCCAGCCTGATTCCGATGTACGTCATCATTGGCGTGTGGGGCGGAGACGAAAAGATTTACGCGACGACGAAGTTCGTGATCTACACCGCGTTCGGCAGCCTGCTGATGTTCATCGCGCTGCTCTTTGTCTATTTCAAGACGGGCGCGGAAAGTTTCGATGTCGTGCACCTGACGACGCTCTTGGCCAAGGCGCGAACACTGCCGGAATCCGACCCCGGCTTTCTGTCGCACCGCGCCGAATTCTGGTGCTTCTGGGCGTTCGCACTGGCGTTCGCGATCAAAGTGCCGCTCTTTCCCGTCCACACCTGGCTGCCGGACGCACACGTCCAGGCGCCCACGCCCGGATCGGTGGTGCTGGCCGCCGTTCTGCTGAAAATGGGCGGCTACGGATTCCTGCGCATCGTCTTCCCATTTTTTCCCGTCGCGGTGGAATTCTACGCGCCCATTTTCATGGTGCTGTGTGTCATCGGAATCATCTACGGTTCGATGATGGCATTCGTTCAAACGGATATCAAAAAGCTCGTTGCATACAGTTCCGTTGCCCACATGGGCACGTGCATGTTGGGCATCTTTTCGTTGACGACGACCGGTGTGCAGGGCGGCGTGTTCCAGATGCTCAATCACGGTGTTTCGACCGGCGCGCTGTTCCTGCTGATCGGCATGATCTACGAGCGCACGCACACGCGCCTGATCGCCTTCTACGGCGGAATCGCGAAATCGGTTCCCGTGTACACGACTGCGTTTGTGATCGTGACGCTCTCCTCAATCGGCCTGCCGCTAACCAACGGATTCGTCGGCGAATTCACCTGTCTGTTCGGCGGATTCTTGCGCAGTCCATGGCTGGGCTTGCTGGCCTCGACGGGCGTGATTCTCGGAGCCGTCTATATGCTGTATGCCGTGAAGCGCATGTTCTTCGGCACGATCCGGCGCGAAGAATTGAAACATCTGACGGATTTGAACGGCCGCGAACTGGCGGTGCTCGCGCCGCTCGTTTTCGCGATCTTCGCCATGGGCGTCATGCCCGCGCCGTTCTTCGATCGCATCAAACCGGCGGCGAATATGTTCATTCAATATTCGTCAGCCCCAGGCAAAGACGTGCGCGCCGCGCCGCCCGATAAGGCCGCGACGATTGGAACTCCTGATTTGCAAGCTGTGTCGCCGGTGAAGTGAACGGTTCGGTTTTTTGTTCCTGTGGTTTATACGCGGAGTCGAGTGAATGGATTGGTCTGAGTTGAGTCAATTGCTGCCGGTGGGCGTGGTGCTTTTTGCCGCGCTGGCCGTGGTCGCGATCGACTTGTGGTTGAAACCCTCCGACCGCTTCGTGCTGCCGTGGATTGGCGTCGCGGGCTGCGGCATTGCGCTGGCGATGGCGTTGAGGATGGACGCCCCCGCCTGGTTCTCCGGCAGTCACGAAGACGGCGCCAAAACGCTGCGCCTCGGCGGGGCGTTCGCCATCGACGGCTTCGGTTTGGGTATTTGGGTGGTCGCGTGCATGGCGGGAGCGCTGTCGCTGCTTTCGGCCGCGCATCACGAAGAAGAATCGACGCTTTCGACGGGCGAATTTCAGGGACTCATTTTGCTTGCGGTTTCCGGAATGATGTTTCTCGCCGTCTCGCACGATTTTCTGACGCTGCTGATCAGCCTGGAGATCATGTCCATTGCGACATACATTCTCACCGGCAGCAACCGCCACGAATCGCGTTCGAACGAAGCGGCGCTCAAGTATCTCGTGCTCGGCGCGTTCGGTACGGCGTTCATGCTCATGGGCATCGCTTTTTTCTACGGCGGCACCGGCAGCTTTTCGCTCAGACAATCTAGTCCGAACGCGAACGTGTTTTTCGTCACATTGGGAATGGGATTGATTTTCATCGGCGCGCTCTTCAAGATTGGCGCGGCCCCGTTTCATTTCTGGATTCCCGACGTGTACCAAGGCGCACCGGTCGCGGTGACGGGCCTGATGGCCGTGGGCGTCAAAGCCGCCGCGTTCGCGGTGGTGGCGCGCTTTTTCTTCGAGACATTTGCGGCGA
Source organism: Planctomycetota bacterium (assembly GCA_038227045.1). Taxonomy (GTDB): domain Bacteria; phylum Planctomycetota; class SZUA-567; order H5-PLA8; family H5-PLA8; genus JANXLS01. The sequence continues at coordinate 11,625 of JBBRQD010000091.1, read as the reverse complement.
GCGAATTGAGCGCGCAATGGCTGCCGGCAATTGAAATCGCCGCTGTCGCCACAATGGCTGTGGGCAACATCCTGGCAATGACGCAGAACAGCGTCAAACGGATGCTCGCGTACTCGGGGATCGCCCACACTGGCTATCTGATGTTGGCGCTGCTGATCGCTCCGGAGGATGCCAAACGCGTTCAGATGGTCAATGGCGTGCTGGTCAATATTTCGGAATTGAATGTCGTCGAGCATCTTCATTCGATGAGTTTTTACCTGCTCACATACGGCGTGATGACGCTGGGCGCGTTCGGCGTTCTGGGATTGCTGCGCAAGGATGGACAGCCGCTGGAAGACATCCGCGATTTTCAAGGGCTGGCGAAAACGCAGCCCGCCATCGCGATTTGCATGACGGTCTTCATGCTCTCGCTGGCCGGCATGCCGCCCTTCGGCGGGTTCTTCGCGAAGTTCATGATCTTCAAAGGCGCGATCAAAGAAGGTCACGTGCTCGCAGCGGTCCTCGGCATTCTCACCAGCGTCGCGTCGCTCTATTATTATCTGCGCGTGGTCGTGAAAATGTTCATGTCACCGGCCAACGAGGATGTAAAAGGCGAAGAAGCCGCGACATGCCAATACGCTTGGGCAACCAACCTGCTGATTTACGCAGCGGGCCTCGGAACGCTGTTTCTCGGATTGGCACCGGGCTGGGTGTTCTAATCAAAGCGCGCAATTCACGAGATTGCAGTTCAAACAAAATCCATCTGTGGTAATCGGCGTTTATCAGGCGTTTATCAGCGATTAAGTAAGCCGCTAATTCGCAAGTTGCCGCGCGATCAATTCCATCGGGTGAAGCACTTCACACGTCAGCCCCGCCGCTTTGCAGCCGTTGCGGATTTGCATCAGGCAGCCCGGATTTCCCGTCGTCACCAACTCCGCGCCTGTGCCCTTGATCGCCTCGATTTTGCGCGCGAGAATTTTTTCCGCCATCTCCGGCTGCGTCAGATTGTAGATGCCCGCCGCGCCGCAGCAGAAATCGGCATCGGGCAGCGGCACCCATTTGATGCCGGGAATGCGCTGCAGGATCGCGACGGGCTGCGCTGCGATTTTTTGCGCGTGCATCAAGTGGCACGGCGCGTCGTAACAGAGCGCTTTTTCCAGCGGCTTCAGCGGACGGACAGGCTGAAGCCCTGCAAGAATTTCGGAGACGTCTTTCACCAGTCGGCTGAATGCGTGCGCCTCGTGATCGTCCGGCAGCAGATGGTGGTAGTCCTTCAATTGCGCGCCGCAGCCCGCCGAATTGTTGACGATCGCATCCACGCCGAGGCCGCGAAAGATCTGAAGATTCTGCCGCGCGAGCACCCGCGCAAGATCGCCTTCGCCCGCGTGAACCATCAGCGCCCCGCAGCACACTTGCCCGTGAACGGAGAGCACTTCGACGCCGTGCGCCTGCAAGACTTTGATCGTCGCGCGATGAATGCCGCCCATGAATTGATCCATGACGCAGCCCGCGAAAAACGCCACCCGCAGCTTCGGCGCGCCGCCTTCCGCCGGAAAGATTTCCGGCGCGTTTTCCAGAAACGCGGGCTCTTTGATTTCAGGCTGCATCGCCTCAAGTTCGCGCAAGCGCCTGGGCAGCAGATTCATCAGCCCGAGTTTTTTTGCGGCCGAACGCAACCCGCTGCGCTGCTGAAAACGGATCGCCTTCGTCGCAATCGAGAGAATCGCCGGGCGCGAAAAGATGTGCTTGAAGAAAAACGAGCGCAGTACCCGCGCGAAAAAACCGGGCGGCTGCGCCTTCGTCAGCGCTTCGCGCGTGCCCTCGAGAATCTGGCCATACTGCACGCCGCTGGGACACGCTGTTTCGCACGCGCGGCAATCGAGACACAAATCGAGATGCTTCGTGACCGCGGGAACGGGAGCAAGCCGCCCGTCGCTCAGCCCCTTCATAATGTACAAGCGCCCTCGCGGCGAATCGTTCTCGTCACCGACTTCGCGGTACGTCGGGCACACGCCGATGCACAGGCCGCAGTGCACGCAGGAGCGCAACAGATCGGACGCGATTTCGGGGAACGCGAATTGAGTTGTTTCAGACGTCGATGACATGAATTCAATTTCTCTCGCTAAACGACGAACCGCCCAGGATTCATGATACCCTGAGGATCGAGCGCCGCCTTGATCTGTTTCATAATCGCCCACTCCGGCCGCGGCGTGCCCCAGCGATTCGGAATGTTGACGCCGACGATGTTTTCAAACGCGAAGTTGACGCCGAGTTTTTCGAATTCGGATGCGATGCGTGCGGCTTCTACTTCTGAAAGAGGGTCAATATCAATCACTGCCTCCGTCATTCCGATTGACCTATATCCATCAATGTACCGTTCCACAATTTTCAGCGCCGAATCAAGTTTGGACGAAACGTATCCAATATGTAACGTCGCGCCATTCAAAAAGGGAAGGGATTGGCGCCCCCTGTAAGCGAAAATTCCATTGGTCCAGCTTATATCTGCTACAGAGGCGCCGTTTGATCGGCGTTCTTCGACATCCGTTTTGGAAGATGTCGAAAACTCATTTTCTGGAACCGATTGGCGCAAGTCTTCGATGATTCGAGCCAATTCAGCCGGTGTCCCCGTCGCGGCGACACGCAAAAAGAAACGCGGATCGGAACGGGAATATTTGAAAACTTGCAGTATTTCCAGCGGCAAATTTTTAGCGGCGATTGCGTGCATCGCCGAAATGCTCTCGTTTGTCGTCGCAAAAAAAACATCGTAAAAGATACCGTCGACCGGCAGTGGCCGGAGCTTGAATGTCACTTCGGAAATAAGTCCCAGCGTTCCGAACGACCCTATGTACAATTTATCAAGCGCATAGCCTGTGACGTTTTTAACAACTTTTCCGCCGCACTTTCGAATCACGCCGTCACCGTTGATGACCGTCATGCCTAGAATCATATCGCGTAGCGTGCCGTATCCCAGCGAGCGTGGGCCATGCGTATTTTGCGCGACGATACCCCCAATTGTTGCTTCCGGCGGGGCATCGACCGGTAGCCATTGACCTTTTGTTGCAATTGAGTCGCTAAATTGATGGAAAGGCATTCCTGCTTGAACCGTGGCGACCATGTCGCCAGGTTCGTGGTGAATAAGCTTATTCAGACGTTTTGTTGAAAGTGCGAGGAATTCCGACGGGGGCGGCGCGCAACTTCCTTCACTCACTCCGCTGCCGCACGGCACTACCGGAATTTTGTGCGCCTCCGCAAAACAAATCATCGCAGCTGCCTGTGCCTCGCTTTCGGGAATGCACACACATACGGGCACGATATCCTGATCGGAATGGGCGCAACGCACAACGTCGTCTGTGCAAACCGCGTCACCAAACTGCGATTTAAATTGTTGAACCCAATCGCCCATCTTGTATCCCATGACTCGAAGCGTTGCTGTTCAAATGACAAATCACAACTGACAAATCAACAATGACAAATGAGCCATTACCCATGCGCCTTCCGCACCCCAAACGCCAGCGAAGGCGGCTCATGCCCCTTCACTTCCCAGCAGCAGCGACTCGGCACCGCTTTTCCCGGATTGCTCAGCCGCTTCGGATCGAACACGTCGCGCACGCGCCTCATGCCTTCGAGGTCGTCTTCGTTGTACACCAGCGGCATAAATTCGAGTTTTTCGAGGCCGATGCCGTGTTCGCCGCTGAGCGCGCCGCCCATTTCCACGACTGCGCGCATGATCTCCGAATTGCACGCCAGCGCGTCTTCGACCTGCTTTGGATTTTTTTCGTCGTAGAGAATAATCGGGTGCAGATTGCCGTCGCCCGCATGAAACACGTTGCAGACGGTCAAGCTGTACTTCTGCCCGAGCACGTCGATTTTCGCCAGCATCGCCGGCAGTTTCGTGCGCGGAATCACGCCGTCCTGAATATAGAAACTCGGACAGATTCGGCCGATCGCGCCGAACGCCTGCTTGCGCGCCTTCCATAGAAGGAGGCGCTCCGCGTTGTCCTTCGCCACGCGGACACTGATGCAGCCGTGTTCGGTGCAAACGGCCATGACGCGTTCGGCGAGCGCATCGAGTCCGTCGCGCAGGCCGTCGAGTTCGATCAGCAGCACCGCGCCGGCGTCGAGCGGAAAACCCAGGTGCAGCCAGTTTTCAACGGCGTGGATGATGTGCTTGTCGATCAGTTCGAGCGCTGCGGGAACGATGCCCGCGCCGATGATTCCGGTGACGCCGCGGCTGGCGGCGTCCACTGTCGGAAAAACGGCGAGCAGCGTTTTGACCGCTTCGGGATTCGGCGTGAGCCGGCACCAGATTTTGGTGGCGATGCCGAATGTGCCTTCGCTGCCAACAAAAAGGCCCGTCAAATCGTAACCGGGCGACTGCGGCGCGGGGCCGCCCAACGTGACGATCTCGCCGCTGGGCAGCACGGCTTCGACGCCGATGATGTGATTGATCGTGACGCCGTATTTAAGCGTGTGCGGCCCGCCGGAATTCTCCGCGACGTTTCCGCCGATGGTGCACGCGCCCTGGCTCGACGGGTCCGGCGCGAAATGCAGCGCGTGGCCCGCGCAGGCCTTGGTTAAATTCAGATTGATCACGCCCGGTTCGACGACGGCGTAGCGGTCCGCGGCATTGATTTCGAGGATGCGATTCATCCGCGCCAGTTCGATCACGACGGCATTGTTGAGCGCCATGGCTCCGCCGCTGAGGCCGGTGCCCGTGCCGCGCGCGATGAACGGATAATTGGCCGCGACGCAGGCTTTCACGACTGCGGAAATCTCCGCCGCATTTTTGACAAAGACGACCGCGCCGGGCAGCGATTTGTGCAGCGTCATGCCATCGCAATCGTAGACCAAAGTTTCGTCGCGCCCGCTTAAGACGTTGGGCGCGCCGACGGCATTTTGCAATGCAGCCAGAAGCGCGGCGGGCAGTTTATTTTCAAGCGGAGCAGATGCGTTCAAAAGGCTCTTCCCGTATGAATTGACGTATCCAGAATATCAGGGGAATTTTTAACCGCAAGAGGACGCGGAGCTGCGGAGTTAACTCAGTGTCGCCAGAGCCGCGCACGTTAGTAAGCGGCCAAGACTGCCCCTTTACGCAAGATAAAGCCGCTTACTTACGTGCGCGGCTCTGGAGTGCGACTGAACGCTTTCCAAAAAACGAAAAGAGCCGCTTCGTTGCGGTCGCGGCTCTTTCTGTATATTTTGCGATCACTGCTTAATACGCCACGATCGGAATGAACTGTACGCTGCCGGCGGAGATTCTGTTTGACGGCGCGTACCGATAACTTGTCTCCGGTTCCGACTCCCGTTCCGGCACGGCTGCCATCCCGCACGAACACGGCATATACAGCACCTGGCCGATGTAGATTCGATCCGGATGAAGTCCCGGATTCACCGCGACGATTCTCGCGACCGTCTTCGGTCCGCCGAAACCGTAGCGCTCCTGTGCGATGGACGACAGCGTTTCGCCGGCTTGGACAGTGTGCGCACAGACCGATCCCCTCTTCGGCGCGGCGCACGGCGGAACTCCCTTGGCTACCGGCTTGTTCCACGGGCGCACCGCCGAATCGTCGCCGTAATCGTCCTGCAGATGCGGCGTTTTGTACTGCGGCGGTTTCACTGCCCGATTCCGCTCATAACGGTCTTCGACATTTTCCTGCGGCACGGTTTCGCGCGGCCGAACGGGCGCTTTCTTCGGCGCTTCCGGCTGATACGTCTCCGCGCGTTCGGTGCGTTTCGGCGGCGTGTAAGCCGGCGGATTGTAGTTGTACGACGGCTCAATCCGCTGCGGCGCGGGCTGAACCGGTGCCGGCGGCGCGACGGGTGCAACGGGCGCATTGTATTGCGGCGCCGGAATTGTGTACTGCTCGTTGGGCTTGACTTCGTATCCGCCGACCGGCGGATTTGGCTTTGCGTTCGGTCATGTGGAGCACGCGGCGGCGTAAGCAAAGTTCGCCCACATGCTTGAAATCGCGAGCGTGGCCATCATGGCGAGCCGCGTCAAATTCTGCTTCATGGCAATGACCTCGTGTAGTGAAACCCCATTTCAAGCCGCAGCAATCGAACCGCCGAGCGTGCTAGATAATATACTATAAGTCATTACCATATATCAACTTATAAATTATTATCGGACTCAATCTGCACGCGCGTAGCGGGAGAAACGGGCCTCGAAGTTTTTTAAAATGTTTCGACAACCGGATTATCGGATTGCCCTCGCGGAGACTTAAATTCTTTTCACAATCAATTTCAAGCGCGCCTCGATTTCCGCCGATGTAGTGGATGGCAGCTCATAAAAAAAGGCGGATACCATGCTCGGAAATTTGTCGACTCACGTTGTCGCGATACTCATTGCAGTGATCGCGGCTGGAACGATTGCAACCAGGGCGTTCCTAAATCAAAAAATCGAAGCAGCACCAATTGCGAAAATCGCGGACGCCGTGCGCCCGGCCGGCACGGTGGCTGTTCCAACGCAGACCACGTCCGGAAAAATCGCGCGCGGTGAACCGGCTCAAGGCCAACCACATCCTCTCGTGTCTGACGATGTGCGCGCTGGCCGTCAATCCGTTGCAAGTGCCGACAGCGAATCGCCAGTGTTAAAGGTTGCGAACTCCTATCCGAACGGCGGCGGATTCAATTGGGATTCGGGAACGGGCACGCCGGATGAAATCCGCTTCAAAGGCGTGCGCATTTTATCGAAAGCAAAAAACGGAACGTACTGTTGCGGATTCACGTTCGCGGTGGCGATGAAAACCGCCGCCGAAAACGGACTGCTGCGCGAAAAATCGGTACGGCAGATTCGGCGCTTCCAGCAGCACTGGTACGCCACAACGCCTGAAGCGAAAGAGAAGCAGCAGATCTTTGCGATCCAACTGCTGGGCATCGGGCGCGAAGTGCCGTTGATGAAAGCGGAGCCGGGCGACTTCCTGCGCCTCTGGCACGGCTCGTCGGGACACAGCGTGATTCTGATTCGCTGGATCGTCGAGAACGGCCGCAAGGTCGGCATCGAATACCGCGGCACGCAATCGAGCACCAACGGCATTGGCAATCATGTCGAATACATCGACGGCACCCCCGGGCACAGCGGCGGATTTCAAGCCGCGCGAACGTATGCGGCTAGACTCAATGCTTCAAAAATCCTCCAGCCCGTGTATTGCGCGGCGGGCTCGAACTAAGAGCCGGACAAAAAGCGCCGTCTTACGCCGCGTTCGGTTTTGAAACACTCCCTAAAGTTCACGCCTCGTATCCCAAGTTTGGCGCGAGCCACTTTTGCGCTTCGGGTACGCTCATTCCTTTGCGCGCGGCGTAATCGGCGACTTGGTCGCGGTCGATTTTTCCGATCGCGATGTACTTCGATTCCGGATGAGCGAAGAACAACCCGCTGACCGAACTCGCCGGCCACATCGCAAAATTCTCCGTCAACGTAATGCCCGTGTTCTTCTCGGCGTCCAGGAGTTTGAACAGCACCGGCTTTTCCGTGTGATCCGGGCACGCCGGGTAACCGTGCGCGGGGCGGATGCCGCGGTATTTTTCCGCGATCAAGCCGTCCGTATCCAGATTTTCCGTGCGGCCGAAACCCCAATCGTCACGCGCTTTTTTATGGACATATTCAGCGAACGCTTCGGCCAGCCGGTCCGAAAGCGCTGCGGCCATGATCGCGTTATAATCGTCGTGCACGGCTTTGAATTTCTTCGACAACGCATCCACGCCGTCGCCCGCCGTGACGGCAAATGCGCCCAGCCAATCCCCGCGCCCGCTTGTCTTCGGAGCGATGAAATCGGCGAGCGAGTAGAGCGACTTGTCCTCCGCCTTTGGCGGCTTCTCGGCTTGCTGGCGCAACATGCGGAACGTCGTGAGCACGGTCGTGCGAGACGCGTCCGTATAAAGCTCGATGTCGTCGCCGACGCTGTTCGCGGGAAAGAATCCGTACACGCCGCTCGCCGTGAAAAGCTTCTCCGCGCAGATCGCTTTCAGCAGCGCCTGGCCTTCGTCAAACGTCTTGCGTGCCTGTTCGCCGACCAGTGGATCCTCGAATATTTTCGGGTATTTTCCGGTCAGTTCCCACGCGCTGAAGAACGGAGTCCAGTCGATGTACGGAATCAGTTCGTCGAGCGGCACGTCACGCAGTACGCGCAGGCTTGTGAAAGACGGCGTCGGAATATCGACGCTCTTCCAGTCCGTCTTGAACGCGCGCTTGCGCGCTTCGGCCAATGGCAGCATGACGCGTTCCGCGTTTTTGTTGCGGTACTCGACGCGCGCGCGTTCCTGATCCGCGCGATTTTCGGTGTCGAATCCCGGCTTCTGCTCGTCGCTCAACAAGGCGCCAACGACGCCCACCGCGCGCGACGCATCCAGCACGTGGACCACCGGATTTTTGTAGAACTGCGCGATCTTGATCGCCGTGTGAGCTTTGCTGGTCGTCGCGCCGCCGATCAGCAGCGGAACCGTGAAGCCTTCGCGCTCCATTTCGCGGGCGACGTGCGCCATCTCTTCCAGCGACGGCGTGATCAGCCCGCTGAGTCCAATGATGTCGGCGCCGAATTCGCGCGCCTTCGCCAGTATTTTTTCGCACGGCACCATCACGCCCATGTCGAGCACTTCGAAATTATTGCAGCTTAAGACCACGCCGACGATGTTCTTGCCGATGTCGTGAACATCGCCTTTCACGGTCGCGAGCAGGATTTTGCCCTGCGCTTTTCCACCGCCGGCTTTCTTCTCAGCGAGAATGTAAGGCTCGAGCACCGCCACGGCTTTCTTCATCACGCGCGCGCTTTTGACGACTTGCGGCAAAAACATTTTGCCCGCGCCAAACAAATCGCCGACGATGCTCATGCCGTCCATCAACGGCCCTTCGATGACCGCCAGCGGCTTCTTGATTTTCTCAAGCGCTTCAAGCGTGTCCTTCTCGATGTACGTGTCGATGCCTTTGACCAGCGCATGCGCCATGCGCTTCTCAATCGTGTCCTTGCGCCAGGCCTCTTCGACGATTTCGGCTTTGCCTTTCTTCTTCACGTTGTCGGCGAAGGCGAGCAGGCGGTCGGTCGCGTCGGGCTTGCGGTTCAGCAACACGTCTTCGACGAGTTCCAGCAAATCCTTCGGAATCTCCTCGTACACTTCCAGCATCCCCGCGTTGACAATGCCCATGTCCATCCCGGCTTTGATCGCGTGGTACAGGAACGCCGAGTGCATCGCTTCGCGCACGGTGTTGTTGCCGCGGAAGCTGAACGAAATGTTGCTCACGCCGCCGCTGACTTTCGCGAACGGCAGATTTTCCTTGATCCACTTCGTCGCGTTGATGAAATCGACCGCGTAATTGGCGTGCTCCTCCATGCCCGTCGCGACGGTCAAAATGTTGGGATCGAAGATGATGTCCTGCGGCGGAAAGTCGGCCTTTTGAGTCAGCAGGTCATACGCGCGCCGGCAGATTTCCTTCCGCCGTTCGAGATTGTCAGCCTGGCCTTTTTCATCGAACGCCATGACAACCGCAGCCGCGCCATAGCGCCGCACAAGCCGCGCCTGCTCAAGAAACTTCGCCTCGCCTTCCTTCAAGCTGATCGAGTTGACGATGCCCTTGCCCTGAATGCACTTCAAACCCGCTTCGATGACCGACCACTTGGAGCTGTCAATCATGATCGGAACTTTGGCGATATCCGGTTCGACCTGAATCAAATGCAGGAAGCGCGTCATCATCGCTTCCGAATCGATCAGACCCTCGTCCATGTTGATGTCGATGACGTTGGCGCCGTTGTCAACTTGCTGCCGCGCGATGGCCACGGCTTCTTCAAGCTTGCCCTCTTTAATGAGCTTCGCAAACTTCGGTGACCCCGTCACGTTGGCGCGTTCGCCGATCATCAGGAAATTGCGTTCGTCGTGCGTGAACGGTTGCGAACCGCTCAAGCGCAATTTCGGTTCGATGACCGGAATCACGCGGGGCGGAAATTTTTCGACAGCCTTAGCAATCGCCGCAATATGTTCGGGCGTGTTTCCGCAACAGCCACCGGCGATGTTGATCATTCCAGAACGAGCAAAGTCAGTGAGCGCACAGGCCATGTCGCAAGGAAGCAAATCGAAGCCAGTCGGTGCCAATCCATTGGGCAGACCGGCGTTGGGATACGCCGATACATACGTGTCGCATCTTGTTGACAGTTCTTCAAGAAATGGGCGCATTAAATCCGGGCCAATCGAGCAATTCAACCCGACAATAAGAGGGTGAACATGCGCAACTGCGTTCAAGTATGCTTCGACGGTCTGCGCGGAAATCATCGTTCCGCCGGCCTTATCCACAGCAGCCGAAATCATGATCGGAAGACAAACCTTGTCCTCATTAAAAACTTCCTGAATCGCGACCAATGCGGCCTTTGCGTTAAGTGAATCGAAGATGGTTTCAACCAACAATAAATCCGGATTGCCTGTGAGTAATGCGCGTATTTGTTGCCGGTATACTTCCCGCACTTGATCAAACGTAACCGGTCGCCATTCGGGATTATCCGCATCAGCCATATTGGACAACGATACGGTTAATGGGCCGATTGCGGCGGCAACAAAGCGCGGTTTTCCCGTGGCGGCTGCAACCTGATCGGCGCAATCTCGGCATTGTCGTGCGGAGGTGCTGTTGATCTCCCAGGCAAGCTCGGAGAGAAATTTGTCTTCGATAACGGTTTGATAGAACGCCGAATCTTTACGGCCCTCGTGATGTGAAAAGAATTCGCTCTGTCCAATGCTTGTCGCTGAAAACGTGTTGGTCTCTATAATATCTGCGCCCGCCTCGAGAAAACGGCGGTGAATGTCACAAATCATCGCGGGTTGCGTTAACGAAAAAAGATCGCCATTGTTGAGAACGCCGACTTTCGCATTCGGGAATCGTTCGCCGCGAATGTCCGCTTCCGTCATTCCGTAACTGCGAATAGTCGTCCCCATCGCGCCGTCGATGATCACAATGCGCTGTTTGAGCAATTCAACGAGTTTGCGAGAGCGTTCGGGAAACTGGGCAACGAGCTTGGGGTCCAAGAGACGATTCCTTAATGCGATTTAACGGCCACGTCAGTCGCGCATTATACTTGAAAAAATGGCAAACTCAGCATGAAATTCTCAAGCGAACCAGCCTCCTCAAGACTTCTCAAAAACCCAATCCCAAAAATCGACCGCTAAACCTCCTCTCCCGTTACAAAAGATGCACATTGCGGCGCCATCATCTCGCCAACCTGCGCATCGAATTTAAGTAAATCGGACGAACCGATCCAACCGTTACCCGTTTCCAAAGTTGCACATTGCGTCGTCGATCAACAATTTATCCACCCAAGGCCTGCCTTTTCCGTTACATAAGTTGCACAATGAGCACAAATCTTGCCTAAAAATTATATATTATATCAAAAAGAAAATCCTATCATTACCCTTATATTAGACGCGTAACCACCCAATTTTATTCCAAAAATCCGAAAGAAATCCAAAAAATTTCGGTCGCATATCCGTAATACACAAATTGAAAGTAATGCGTTGCTTGCCACCACCTTCAGGTCTTGTCTTTACCCACATCTTACCATTCTTCGCGCAAAGAATAACCTTCGGTGAGTAACACGAGACGCTGCCAGCCTCGCCAGATCGTTTGCCATCCGGGATCCCCATCCCCTTTGCGGCCCGGGAAACCTCCGAGTT